>NZ_JAXCWF010000007.1:0-321709 GCF_034044945.1 Flavobacterium sp. CFBP9031 | reverse complement strand
AAATTTAAAGTTTTTTTTGAGATTTTTTCAATCCCGTTTTCTCTAATTTCCCTCCCAATCTCTCAATGAACTTTCCCTGTTTTGCGGGGTGCAAAGATAGAGCCTTTATTTAGATTTCCAAGCATTCTGAATGAGTTTTTTTCTAACTTTTCCCAAACTTTTTCCTAACTCATTGATAACACAATATTTAAATTTAAAAATCTCTTTACACAAATAAAGCTTTTTCTTACCTCCAAGCTTTTTAAGCAAATATAGCACCTGATAAAATCCGTTTTTATTGAATCCACAGCTTAAAAAAAGCTATTTTCTTTGTCTTTTCAGAAAATAACTTTCCTGCAACTATTATAAATTCATTATTAAATCGCTTCAATACGCCGCGCAAGCAACACTCAACTCGCATAAATAAAAAAGCCTGAGAAATTCTCAAGCTGTTTTAAACAATATAGTGAAGTAATTATTATTTACTGAAATCGTAACTAAGTACAGCGCCAAGTCCAAATTGAAATGTTGATGCATAATCAGTAACTGCTACTGGCCCCCAATAGTAGTCCCAATAATAATCATATCCTACTGCAGCCGACATTGATTGCAGATAAGCATTTAGATTAATTGATAATGGTGAATTCGTTTTTACTTTTACACCAGCCTTAATTTCCCATGCAAAATAAGTTCCGCTACCGCTCTTTGGCGTTTCTAAAATCGCAACTCCTAAACCTGCTCCTAGAAACGGAAGTGCCTTTTGGGAGCTTGAACCAAAATAATAAGTATAATCAGCTAATATATAATTGATGGCACCTTTGTCATCTCCCGCATTTAGCTGAGTTCCTGCAGGAATAGTGTTAGCCCCATTAATTATAGCAACCTTTGTGTACAAAGGCATATTTGTATCAAGTCTGTTATACTTTAATTCTACTGAAGCATTATCCATTATAAAATATTCCAAACCTATACCATATTCAAAACCATCTTCTACTTTTGCGTAAGAGGAATCAAAGTCTACCCTATCAGAAAAGGTATACCCTCCATACAAATTAAGTAAAAATGACTGGGCGCTTTGTGCTGACATTCCCAGCGAAAAGAAAAAAACGACAACTAACAAATGATACTTTTTCATAATTTCAAGATTTAATTTATAATTATTGTTTGCATGGCAGCTACATTCTGGGATTTTTCATGATGTAGCACTTGTAATCTTAATAATCCATTAACTCGTTTCAAAGTTATCCTACAAAAACATTTTAACATAATAAAACAAGTTTTATCATGTTGCAAATTATAAAATGAAACCATTTTTTTTAACTCACTTTTCCTAAACTAGGACTCAACCGCTGCCACAAAGCATAAGCATTCTATAATTAATCGAATAATATTCTGCTTACCTTACTTTATAAACAAGATATGTATTCATAAAAAAAAGAAACAGATTATAGCACAACTACAATCTGTTTCTTTTTTTTAAAATCTTTCCTCAATTCTATCTATTCATATATAATGGAAAATCTTTTCAGCGGGGATTCCTTACTTTACTGCTTAGCTATTCAATTAAATCTCTTTCAAGTTCACCTCTTTTTTATCGCCATCCTTATCTATAGTTACCCTTTTCTCAATATTGGCTTTATCAGAATAGGATTGTTTTGCTGTACCATAATTTGTTGTAGAACCTTGATAACCATAATAATTGTAGTAGTTTGTATATCCAGATACGTATGAATAATTATAGGAGTTGGTAAAATCAAAGCTAACCATAACAATATAAGTGCCCGGCATTAAATCCATAAACTCGAAATGTCCTTGATCGTCATATACTTTAGTTTTTTTGATAGAATAGCCGAAATCACTGTTCAAAGGCACTTCTGGCATTTTATTTTGCTTGCGAATTTTCTTGTTGACCTCTGCCCATTCTTCATAATAAGCTGAACTTGGAAAAAGTGTAATTTCTGTACCTCTTGGCGCATATTGTTTCTTAGCAGTATTCACCAACCCGCCCAATCTCTTACCTGAGTCAGATCTTGCATAGGCCGTACCAATTATAACACTATTACCATTGGAGATTTGCTTTGCAACTTCTTCCTTGTTAAATTTGTTTTTAATAGGCTGATAATCTAATTCTTCGTTAACTGTAATTTCCCACATTCCATTAGCCATAGACATTTCGCGTTGCCATAGGCGATGATCTTTTTTGTCTATAGCATAATTATAAGTAGCGTTAGTGCTCTCTTCCAAAACTGAAACAAGCCATGTCTCGTGCTTACCTGTTCTCGGAGAATTGTAGACAAAACTTTTTACTTCTTTAATAGTATAATATTCAACAAGCACATCTGACCCATCATTATAATAAAACTGCGGAAAACGTGCTTTATACCCTACATCTAATGGTAAAGTCGTAATTAAATGATCGGACCAATTGAAGTCAAAATATTCTTCTTTAGGCTGAAGCTTTAGTTTTTTGTCTTTTTTAGTTTTCTTAGAATAGTAATTACCCGTAATGATTTCAGCAAAGTTCAGATTTAATTTTGCGTTCTTAGTCTCATCAGCATAACTTATAGCTCTAAGCGTTTGCGCATCTGCTGTACTAATACGCGTTGTAGGAGCTCCGTTGTCTTTTGGGGTAAAAGTATTATTCAACGTCAGTTGGTTATTAGTCAAAGTAATGTCATAAGTTAATGCTCCCATATTCTTCCACTCTGTACCTTTAACATAATAAACAGTGTAGAGTGATTTTTCTGGCTTAATATACTTTGTATTGATGTCCTTACCGCCAGGAACAAGTGCTTTTTGTCCGACTGCCATAAATGGAAGCAGAAACAGTACATAAAAAAGCTGTTTTAACAAACTGGATTTCTCATTTTTAAAAAAAACACCTTTTTTTGATGTAATACTATTTGGAATATTGGCTTTCATTGTGATTATTTTGATTGGGAACAAATTTACAGACATCATATACAAAATAAAATACCTGATTTCATGGTAATTTTCCATAGGAAGCACATTTAATTTTACTCTAATATCTAATTCTTATAATATCTTCAGATCAAAACAAAACAATAATTTAACGCAACATCATTGCATTAAATTTTAAAATGTCTTTATTTTACCTTTTACTAAATTTATCTTAATGAACAGACGCAGATTTTTAAAAGGCTCCTCAGCACTAGCAGGGCTATTCACCCTTGGCCCTTCCGTTATCCTAGCAAACGATGTGGAGGCCATAAGTAAGAAAGCAAAAAAAGCAAAGAACATCATTTTCCTGATCAGCGACGGAATGAGCTGTGGAACACTTCAGATGGCGGATCTCTACTCTCAACATGTTTTAGGCAAAAATACGGAGTGGATTAATCTTTATAAAGAGAATAAAGTCTCAAGAGCCTTAATGGACACAGCCTCTGCCAGTTCTCCAGTTACAGATTCTGCGGCGGCGAGCTCTTCTTTTGGAGGTGGGCATCGTGTGAAAAATGGTGTGTTGAATATTGGTACAAATGGCGAAAAATTTCTTCCGATCTGGCAAAAGTTTAAAAATGCAGGAAAAAAAGCAGGCTGTGTTACTACGGTTACCATTACTCATGCCACTCCCGCAGGGTTCTGTGTGAACTCGGACAGCAGAAATGCCGAAAATGAAATTGCCGAAATGTATGCCGAACTTGGATTTGATGTTATGATGGGAGGAGGCGATGAATTCTTCAATCCATCAAAAAGAAAAGACAAAAAAGATATCTATAAAATCTATGAAGAAAAAGGCTATCAGGTACTAAAAGAAAAATCGGATCTAGAAAACAGTAAAAAAGGAGGAAAAACTTTAGGTGTTTTCGCTACTGGAGCTCTTCCCTACACGATCGATCAAAACAATATACCAGAATTACAAAAAACACCTACACTTGCCCAAATGAGTGCTGCGGCAATTGACCAGATGAAAGACCATAAAAATGGTTTTGTATTACTGATTGAAGGGGGGAAAGTAGATTGGGCTGCGCATGCCAATGATATCTCTGCGCTGATTCATGACCAGCTCGCTTTTGACGAGGCGGTTAAAACAGCTATAGATTTTGCCGAAAAAGACAAAGAAACCCTTGTAATCATTACAACCGATCACGGAAATGCAAATCCAGGACTTATCTATGGCGCTAATGCAAAAGAAAACTTTGACAGTATTGCAGACTATAAATACACCAACGAATACATTTTAAATTCTATTCATGCCGATTTCAATCTGCAGCAGATTAAGGATTGGATTAAAGAAACCAATAAAATTAGCTTGACAGATGACGAAGCAAAGCATCTAAAGGATTTCTATTCTGGCCTTGAAAAGCAAGAAGATGGCCTATATAATTATAAAAAATTACCTTTCAAAGCCTATTCAGAAATTCAGAAAAAGCATAATAATGTAGGATGGATCAGTATGGATCATTCGGGAGATTATGTTGAACTGGCTATGTATGGTCCTGGAAGCGAACTGTTGAAGCCTTTTGTACAAAATAAAGATCTTCATTATCTAATGCTTCAAGCTTCTATTGAAAAGGAATCTTAAATAGAAAATTCAAAGTATTGTTGGATACAAGTTTTATTAACGAAATAATATTAAAAACAAAAAGCTTCATAGAAATTTGAAGCTTTTTGCAACTTTCGTAATGATCAATTTTATTTTTTTTCCTTTAAAAGGATTTGCCAATGCCTGTTCGTAAGAAACACTAAATTCTCATTTACAACTTCCATTTAAATTTTGTTTAACGTTAGAATCTTATATTAATGCAACCAAAGATAACTTTTGCAGCACTATTTTCAAATGTTTTATAGTTTTAAAACGTCACCTATTACTTTAACAAACCCATGTTCTTCAAAACTATTCCAGAGAATTGGTACTGTCAGATTGTATTCATTCCCCTTTGCCCATATAAGTCTGTATCCGCTGTCTTCCATATAAATACAACCATAATCTGCTTCTGTAGCTCTGCAAAACTCTTTAAAGTATTTGTCAATTGATTTTGATTTAGCAAAAAGACGACTCATATCACTAGTGACAGCCCAAAATTGAAGTTCGATACAATCCTCTATTTTTGAAGAATAGTCATTAATGTAAATTTCAACATTACCAATCCACCATTTGCCCTCTGTGCCTTTGTAAAAATCAATAAAGTCAGATTCATCAGTAGAATCGGGTGTGTAATTTTGAGTTAAATCATACAGATAATATTCTACTATCGTCTGATCTTCTTCTACTAAAATACAAGTATCTACCCTCTGATTTATCCCTAAGTTCTCAAGTAAGGTTTTGGATATTTCTCCATTAGCATAGCGGTCAATTTTGTACAGCTGATCATTGATTATTTCAAATGATGCTCTCTCTTTTTCTGAATGCTCATAAATGAATTCTAAAGCTCTATTAAGCCTCTCTCTCCTAATATATATTCTATAATCGTAATCTAATCCCATTTTTATAATTCGAATAAAATCAAATGTATTGCTTTTAACTTAAAAAAATCAAACTTAAATTAATATTGAAGGATGAAAGACCTTACACATATTAAGCTTAGCTTGAACAAATGTTAAATATTAGTAAAGCCCTGCAAAGTCTGATCTTTTTGCTTATTTTTGTTAGAAGCTCTTCAGAAAAAAGATTTAAAATTTCCTTTTAGTCGCTGATCAGATATATTATCTCCAGTTATTACGAAAGCAAAAAAACTTTATAATCAGTTTTAAAAGAGCCAAAAAAAATACCATTACAAATAGCCCCAAAGACTATGAAAAAAATTACTCTAATGATCTGTCTGCTACTTGCCGCAGGCGTGAACGCACAGCAGGAAAAGGGAATTATCGGATATGCGAACTGGCTGGACAACTGGACAGAATTCAAACCGCAGAAAACGGAGTCTAAAGATGCCAACCAAATACTGGCTGGAAATATCACACAGAACACCAAACTGATGAAAAAAAACGTGTACATCCTTCAAGGAAATGTATATGTAACAAATAACGCCGTTCTGACTATTGATCCAGGTACGGTAATTATTGGCGACGCAGCAAGCAAAGGAACTCTTATTATAACAAAAGGAGCCAAAATTATGGCTGAGGGACAGGAAACTGATCCTATCATCTTCACTTCAAACGCTAGCATGAAAAAAGCGGGCGACTGGGGTGGCCTTGTAGTTCTAGGAGATGCGCCTATCAATAAATTTGGTGGAGCTGGATCTTACACCATGGATCTTGACCCTTCTCTTACTGCATATGGAGGAGACAATGCAGCTAGCAGCTCTGGAGTATTAAAGTTTATTCGTATTGAATTTGCTGGCCGAAAAGTAAAAGGAGCAGATAGTTTTAATGGACTAACTGTTGCAGGAGCTGGAAACAAAACGGTATTGGAAAACATTATGGTGAGCTTTTCAGGAGGTGATTCATTTGCTTTTTATGGCGGAGATCTTAATGCTTCTCAATTGGTTTCGTACAAATCTATAAATGATGATTTTAAAATGACGCAAGGAACGCAATGTCGTCTTTATAATTCATTGGCAGTTAGATCTTCTTATTTGTCAAGTAACAGAGATGGTTCTAGATGTTTAGAAGTAAAAGCGTATGAAAAGAAAAGCGAAACAGACTTTACAAGAAAATCTACTTTCGTTTCTGCATCAAACCTTACTCTTATAAATGATAGTGAAAATATCAAAGCTGACGTTCAGGCTGGTCTTATAAAAGAAGCTGTTTACGTAGCTGACAACGCTGCTCTAGAGCTTAAAAGAAGTGTAATTTCTGGTTTTAATCCAGCGGTTTTACTAGATAGCCAGACAATAATAAATGGTGAGAACTTAAAGAAAATCAAAATTGAAGAAATGTTTTTCAACCAGTGTACAGGTAATATCTTTACAGAAAATAAAGCCGACAACTCTGATTTAGAAAACTGGTATGGCAATACTATATTTTCAAATGTGTACTCACAAACTGATAATAAAGAAACTTTTGTTGACATTTACAATGCAAAAAGACCTGACTTTAGACTTCAACTAGGAAAGATTACTGCATCGAGTGGCAAATAATTTTTTAAAGACATATTAAAAATTAAAAGGAAACATCTATTAAGCTGTTTCCTTTTTTTTTGCGCCTAAAAAACTTCCATTGCTTACAAAAATTTTAAAAACAGGTAGAAATACTGTACTGTAAATCAAATTCTTGTGATAACTTTAGTATATATTCTCAATAGAAGCAATACTAAAAAGATAAAAGTATGAAAATAGGAATTATTGGCATTGGAAGCCTTACACTAGAACTGGCACAGAGAGCCTCATCTGCAGGTTATGAAATTCTTATTAATCATCCGCGCGGCAACTCTTTCATACAGCAAACGACCGAAAGCATAAGAAATGCTAAGTTAGTTTCACTTCAGGAAGCTGCTATGGGAGATGTTATCATACTTTTTGTTCCCAGAGAAGATCTCGAGAAAACTATTGGAATGTTGCCGGACATGACGGGCAAAATCATCGTTCATACCAGCGGACTGATTTTTAATCCAAAACTTCTCGTATCAAGCATTACTAGTGCCCTTACTTTTCAGATTACAGCTTCATTGCTGCCTAAGGCTTATGTGGTAAAACTTTTCAGTCCAGTAATGCTACAGCCTCAAAAAACGTCGCTCGTAACCAAAAGCAAAGATGAAATCTATTTTGCAGGCGACCATACATCTTCAAAAAATACTGTCAAAACTTTTTTAAAAGATCTCGGGTTTGATCCTTTTGACCTTTCTTCAAGATTAAAATCCCAAAAAACCGTCCTCCTTCATAAGAAGAACAGTTTACTTAATGTCTGGTATGAGCATCATTATAAATCAAATTGATTTTTCCGTACCAAACTTATTAAGCAAAATGAATAATTGTCCTACGGATTTTCACCATTTGAATGTGATGTGTTCAAAGAATCTTTCTCTCTAGGTCTGCGGCGTTCTGGACGCAAATTTTTCAGCTCACTCTCTTCTGCAAAAGTTGCGTCTTCTTTAAACTTACCGGTCGAAATTTCGAAATCATCTGCCGTTCCAGTAATTTTCATCGGAATATTTATAAGCCCCATTGGAGGCAACCCTACACGAAACCCGACATTTATTTTACCATCCATAGTAACTTGCCCTTCTAGCTTCGCCCTAAAACCAGCCATTTTCATGGTTGTTGGCGTTATGGTCATTACATTATTCTTTATGGCCGAATGAATGGCAATTTTATTAAAAGTTGCTTTCTCCAAGTCGGCAGCATCTGCTTTTTTGGCTACGTGGTTTAAAATCTTGAAATTTTTAAATTTAATATCCTCTAAGGTCAATGTTCCTTCGCCTTCAATAGATTTAAAGTCAATATCCATATTCTGATCGATACTTCCTCCTAACTGGTAATCAACCGATACCAAACCGTAGGCATCTTTAGCCATACTTACCAATTCGGCAAAAATCGGAATCTCAGCATAAGCACGTTGAATATCAAAATTGCTAGCTTTAAAATTTGCATTGTACTTTGCTAAACGACGATGCAGCGCTTTATAATCACCGGTCATGGCTATTTTAGTTCCTGCCATATTAAAAGCGGCTTCTGTTACCTGAACTTTACGATCATTAACCACTAGAGTTCCAACAAAATCTTTAATCTTATAAGTATCAAATTGAAGATTATTGACTTTTGCTGCGATTTTTAGATCGGCGCTACTAGGAATTCTAATTACGTAGTTTTTATTCTTTGCATTGCTATTTTTAGGAACTGTATTTACAGGTATAGAATCTGTTTTTTGAGCTGCTTCTTCTTCGGCTTTCTGGTCTGTATACTTTGCAATCATATCAAAAAACTCGTTTGCATCAATCTGATTGCTCGATAGATTAATATCTGCCTTGAGCTTTTCGTTAGACTCGCGTAGATATTTTCTATTAAAAACATACCTTAAAATATTATGGATGTATCCATTTAATACAATATCAGATTTACCGTAAGTGACATTAAATTCTTCAAAGCGCATCTTATCTTTAAAAAACTTAAATGTTCCTTTAGAAATCTCAAAGGGTTCAGGAAACATGGCGCTTTTAATCACCAAACTGCGTGCTTCTAGCTTACCTCCGTTTTTAATATTGTCATAATTTTTCGCATCTATATCTTTTTTAGATCCTTTAGCAATAAGATTGGTCTGGATAACTCCTGAAATGCTCAAATCTTTAATGGGGAATATTTGAGTTAATTTACCAACGTCCAATGTTCCCTGAGTTTTTATATTGTAAACCAAATCGTAAAGATTACTAACCTCTCCCTGCACTTTAAAAGGAGATCCTGCCAGAACAAATTCCGCTTGCTGTAGTTTTACATCTAAATCTTCTCCGGTACCTCTATCACTTGAGACCGCAGCATTTAGATTTATATTTTCAACTGGCATATTAGGGAATTTGAGTGATTTCAAATATCCGTTCTTAATACTTGCCACTGCTTTTGAGGAGGGATATTTTTTCTGTTTGCGGTTTAAAATTCCATGCATGCTTACCTTTAAATTTAAATCACCCTTAACTTCTAAACTGTCTAGAGGATAAAATTTGTGCACTTCTGCCAGATTGATTTTAGATTCCAATTCGGTATCTACAGTAAAAGGATATAACTTATGGAGTTCGAATCGTCCTCGAACAAAATTGCCAAGAGCTTCCGCATTCAAATTCTCTATTTTAGCCGAAACGTTTCTTAAAATACTGTCTTTTGCTGTCACCGTTAGATTTAGGTGAATATTTTTTACTGCATCTTTTTTCTTTATGTTTTGAAGATATCCATTTTTCAGGCTAAGATTTAGCTGAAATTTAGGAATGCTTTTAATGATCGTATCTACTTTATTTAAACGCGAACTAAAACCTAAATCTCTTAAAAAAATACCGTCGGCTTTTAAATCCAAAGCAATATCTCCACGAATATCATTCTGATTAAGATTTAAGGCTTCTTTTAATTTTGCCAAATCTAAATCGGCTTTTACAGCCGTTTTAATTTTTAGCTTTTTAAAACCTTCTGAATGGAAATTAACTGTCGTTTTCTTTTTATCCAGATTAAATGACAAATTATCTAAATCAAACTTTAATTTATTAATGTCTAACTCTTTAACCTCTGCTTTGGCTAATATATTGATATCTTTTACTGGATCTTTTATTCTTTTATAAGCAATTGTACCGTTATTAATTTGCAAATCAGCAGAAACAATTGGCTTTTCTGAAAGGTCTTGCATATACCTTCCGCGCGCAAAAATCCTAAAATCAATATTACCCCTAATGGTCATCTCTTCACGCCACTTATCGTAAGCTGGAGGCACAAGGGACAGCATTTCTTCTAACGTAGAATTTTTCGATTGCATACGCAAATCAAAGTCATATCCTCCTTTAATAAATGCAAAATGTCCATTAAATGAGAACGGAAAATTTTTAATGCGGATAACATTACGCTCAAATTTAAACTTAAGTGCTTTAGCATCTATGTAAGTGATTATTTCAGCATTGATAGGTTTATTTCGCACATAATCGACACCGTTTAAGCTAAAATCGAATGATTTAATTTTTACATTAGAATCCAGATCAAATAAATCTGCACTTAAATCGCCTTTGCCTTTATAGTTCAAATCCTGAACCTTAAATTTTAAAAGTGCGCTTCTGTCATTGTATGATATATTCGTTTGCTTTATTACAACCTTCTTAATATTAAATTCTGTCTTTGCTGTATCTACAGATTTAGAAGGTTTGACAATATTAAAATTAGCATTTCCTTTAGAATCTATTTCAAGATTTAAATCTGCTTCATCAAGATATACGGCATCTAAAACAATCTTTCCCTTCAATAAACTGTAAAAATTCAGACCCGCAGACACTCTTCCTGCTTTTACAATGCTTACAGCTTCAAACTGTTTCTTTTTGCTCATTACACTAACATTTTTAGCATAAATGGTCAATGCCGGAAAATGTTTAAAAACGGAAAGTCCTATCTGATCAAAACGTACTTCGGCATCTAGTTTCTCATTGGCTATACTTTCTAATTTCGCCGTTATTTCGTCTTTAAAGACATACGGAACAATTGTAAGCACAATTATTAAAAGTAGAAATAATGTCGCAATACTTATTGCCGTTTTCTTTAAGAACTTCTTAGTCATTTTTTTTGGGGTATCGTTTTAAGATTTTAAAAATATAGATTTAGCTGTCAAGAAAAAATCTTGATTGAGATATTAACTCAAAAATAACAATTAAAATTTTTATTGATTCATCAGGCAGGCTTTCAAAAGAAGATTTCGTTAAATTAATTATTCTCACAGATTAAGTTCTAGATTTCAACGACTCATTTTGCCTGTTTACCTAAAACTACATACTCCGCAGGCATTTTCTAATGACCTTTACATCAGAAAACAAAGCTGCAGAGCTTATAACTTAAAAACTTACGATTATGAAAGCAACCATTGGTATTACAGAAAAAAACACAAACGCTGTTTCTAACGAATTAGCAAAACTGTTAGCAGATGAATTTGTACTTTACACCAAAACTAGAAACGCACACTGGAATGTTACAGGCGATAATTTTCATGCGAATCACATCTTCTTTGAAAATCAGTACAAACAACTAGATGAAATTATTGACAGCGTTGCTGAACGTATGCGCAAAATTGGCCACTACGCACCCGCAACCTTAAAATCCTATCTTGAATTGACGCATCTTACAGAATACAGTGAAAGAACAAACGATGGTTTAGGATTTATGAAAGATCTATTGCAAGACCATGAAAGCATCATTGAATTTATTCGTGGCAACATTACTCCTTTTGCTGATGATTATAAAGATTATGGTTCAAGCGATTTTATTACTGGTTTAATAGAAATTCATGAAGAAATGGCATGGATGATACGCTCTTACTTTAGATAAAATAACAAGTAATAAGTATATTTGTCTAAACCAAAAACCAAATACCATGAAAGCGTTAATTGTTGATGATAATGATATTGCAAGAACCACTTTATCTCATTTGGCAAAACAAATTCCGAATCTTACTGTTGTAAATGAATATTCTAATGCCATTGAAGCATACCATCATTTACAGGAAAATCAGGTAGATTTAATTTTTTTGGATATTGAAATGCCAGAGATGACAGGAATTGAGTTGACAAAAAATCTCTCAGGGAAAGATATCATCATCATTTTTACATCTTCTAAAAAAGAATACGCACTGGAGGCATTTGAGTTGAATATTGCAGATTATATTCTAAAACCAGTTACTCCTGCCCGATTTTTACAGGCAGTAAGTAAAGCACAGTCTATCATTGAGAGCAGAAAAGAAAATATACAATTTGGTAAAGAAGAATTTTTATTCGTTAGAGATTCTAATATTACAAGACGATTAAAGCTAGATGATATTTTTTACGCTGAAGCAATGGGAGATTATGTAAAATTTTACACCAAAGAAAAAATGTTTGCCATTCACGGCAAAATGAAAACTGCCGAAGAACGTCTGCCAAAAGATGATTTCATTAGAGTGCATCGTTCTTATATTGTTTCTATTGGTAAAATTGACACTTTACAAGACGGAGGTATTATGATTAACAAAAAATTTATTCCTGTTGCAGATGCTTACAGAAAAGCGCTTAATACTAGGATGAATGTATTCTAAATGCCATTTTATTCTTTCTGCTGCGTAAACTAGAATCCTATCTTATTGAATTAAGATAATACAATTTCATTACACTTATTTATATGATAAATACGTCTACCGTAATGGGTAACAAACGCTTTAGTTATTTTATAATCAGCAGTTTTATTTTATGCAGTATATTATTGATTGCTGTACAAATTAATTCGGCTCAAAATACTAAAGAACTCATACGAAATAATAATACCCTTTTAAATGAATTGCGTTCTAGCAATCATTTAAGAGAAATTGACCGTGATATCTTGGGTGTCGAAAGCAGAATTCGAGCTTCGATCGCAACTAATGACACTACACATTTAGAAGGAATTGATCAAAAGATCAGGCAGATTAGAAATTTTCTCGATTCGCTTTCTGTAGATAATGCCGATCCTGAAGAGGAAAGATTAATACAAAGACTCGGAGTTTTGGCTCAGGATAAAATGGTCACAAAAGGAAAACTCCTACATCGTTATGATTCTTTAGGAAATATGGATGATGATAGCTCCATTGCCAATCCTAGAGCCAGAATAATTTCTAATGAGATTACTGATATTACAGCAAAGATTTACCGTAAGCGTCAATTGCGCATGGTGGAGCTGCGAAATCTAAGTCTGGAAATGGGCCAAAGAGCAAAACTTTATGACATCTCTTTGTTAGTTTTACTAGTTTTGAGTGGTGCCGTTATAGGATATCATATTATGCGCCAATTTAGAAGACAACATTTTCTGATCAAAGAATTGGATATTGCAGAAAAAAAAGCATCCATTGCTGCTCAGACTAAAGAAAATTTTCTAGCTAATATGAGTCATGAAATCAGAACGCCGCTTAGTGGTATTTTAGGATTTACCAATTTATTACAGAAAAGACCTTTGGATGAAACTTCCGCAGAATTTGTGAGTTCTATTCAGCGTTCGGGCGAAAATTTAATGACCATTATTAATGACATACTCGATTTATCTAAAATCGAGGCTGGAATGATGCGCATTACGCCTGGAATATTCAGCATTAACGGATTATTGGATTCGGTTGAAACGCTTTTTTCAGAACGGGTAAAAGAAAAAAAACTAACCATTTCCAGTAAAGTCGATAATTCGATTCCTGATACTTTAATTGGTGATGCCACCAGATTAACTCAAATATTGGTCAACCTCATTGGAAATGCCATAAAATTTACGCATCAGGGATCTGTAAGCATTGAGGTCTATAACAAACTCCAACATGACGATAAGATTGTTGTGGGCTTTAAAATTACAGACACGGGAATTGGAATTGATAAAGAAAAGCTAAATGAAGTCTTTGAAAGATTCAATCAAGGGGAAGATTCCACAACTCGAAATTACGGTGGGACTGGCCTTGGATTATCAATAGTAAAAAAGTTGATTTTATTGCAAAACGGTGATATTGAAGTAAAAAGTGAACAAGGAAAAGGAACAACCTTTAGCTTTTATATTCCGTATGATATTGCTAAAGAACAGCTCAATTCTAAACCTATTGTCAATATTAACCACTTTAAAGATATCTCAAATAGCGCTTTGAGGGTTCTAGTTGTAGATGACAACGCGATCAATCAGAGTTTGATGAAACATTTGCTTTCACAATGGAATGTTGATTTTGAAATGGCTTCTAACGGTTTGGAAGCAGTCGAATATCTAAGGAAAAAAGATTGTGATCTGGTATTAATGGATTTACAAATGCCTCAAATGGATGGATATACGGCTGTTCAGCAAATTAGAGAAATCTTAAAACTGGATATTCCTATAATTGCCATGACGGCGCACGCACTTCCTGGCGAAAGAGAAAGATGTTTGAGCCGAGGAATGAACGAATACATTTCAAAACCTATAAAAGAAGAAGAACTTTTTAAACTAATTGCTGCTTTCGGACTGAAAGAATCAAATTCGGAAGAAACAAACATTATACAATCTGATCCTGTTTTTCAACATATTGATCTTTCGTATATGCAATCGGTAAGCGGCGGTAATAAAGCGTTTGAACAAACTGTTACCAAACAGTTTATTGACAATGTCCCGCTACATTTAGAACAGCTTATCACGGCTTATCAAAATCAAGATTTTAAAATGGTGAAACTTAGAGCACATGACTTGCAATCAAGTGCTGCTATAATGGGACTATTGCCTCTTTTAGAAGAAAAACTCAATATTCTTGAATTGGCTACAGAACAAAATGCAACTTTACAGCAGATTTTAAATGATGTCGAAAAGATTCTGAACTCGTCACTCTTAGAAGCTAAAGTTTTTTTAGAATCACTGTGAAATAAATAAGACAATAGCTCGTTTTAAATTCAAGAAAAACCATCTTACTATATATTATTCAATTGAAAGACTGTCTGTAAAAGGCGGTCTTTTTTTTGTTCTTTGCATTCCAGTGCTTATGTTTTCTGAAATTGATATAATTTTGTGCCTTTATTCCAAACTTCAAAACAACAAACGACTGATTTCCGTATTTAAACGAGTGTTTTTGCCCATTCGATGAATAGTGGAATGCTACACGAATGTAAGACGGTAAATTTACTTCAGTTAAACATTTAAAACCAAGAAATCATGGAAATCATCCAAACCAAAGAAAACGCATTATCACATTCAGCAGTAACTGCAGTTATTAATGCTCCAATTGAAAAAGTAAATATTGCAGACTGGCTTTTAAACCTTCCTGATGCAGAATACCAACGTTGTTCCACTCAGCATATTGGTGCGGGAATTACCAGTACCTATGAAGGAGAACCCATGTCTATTAACGTAGAAACAATTGGCGATGCTTTAATGGTGCAGCATTATGTGGCAACAGTTCATCGTCCAGATTATTGCCGTATGTTGTCTATCTCAGATTCTATTACTAAAAACGGCCGTACTAAAGTTCAGGTTTTATGGGAGCTTAAAGTAACCAAAATTGATGAAAACACTTGCCTTTACACCAACGAGATTCATGCAACTGCAACACCAGAAATGTTTGAATACTTGAAAAAACACGGAGTAGATCTAGTCGGCGCTGCCGCTTCAAGACAAGCTGCTTCTGATGCACACAATCATGAAGAAACTCCTAACTTTGCTAAAAGCATAGAAAACAAAGCGTTGACTGGCAAATACAATCAGCCGTTTTAATAGTATAGAAATCGAGCGCACCAATGTGCGCTCTTATTATTTTGAGTATTATGAAAAATAGCTTGTTTGAAATACTAATCGGTTCTTGGACATTAGTTGAATTGATTGAAGTACCTTTAGGGGAAGGAAAAATTACAAATCCGATGGGAACCAAACCAAAAGGCATTATTATTTACAACAGTGACGGCTATATGTCGGCACAAATAATGAATACTGATTTTGAACATTCTGATACAAAAGACAGTCCTCCTTATCTCGCCTATTCTGGTCCCTTCAAAACTGATGATGAAAAACAAATAGTCAGCCATACTATGTCTATTTCACTTTTTGAAAATTGGAGAAATGAGACACAAAGCAGAAAAGTTCTTTTTAAAGATGGATTGCTTCATTTAGAAACAGAGAAACCATTTATAAGTAATTCACGTTGGGTCATTCATAAACTTACTTGGAAAAGAATGGAACAATCCAATAAAAACCACTAATCACAAACTACATGAAAGCAATAGTTATAACTCAATTTGGAGCTCCAGATGTACTGAAACTGCAGGAATATCCAACTCCAAAAGTAAGTGGAGACAAAGTGTTAATAGAAGTTAAAGCAGCAGGTTTAAACCGCTCTGACATCTTCCAGCGTGAAGGCAATTATCCTGCACCAGCTGGAGTTTCATCTGAAATTCCAGGTTTGGAAGTTTCTGGAATTGTAGTCGAATGCGGACCAGATGTTACCGATTTAAAAATCGGTGATCAAGTCTGCGCTATTCTCGCTGGCAGTGGTTATGCAGAATACGTAAGCGTTCGGGAAGGTCAATGCTTGCCAATTCCAGCTGGACTGACTTTTGCCGAAGCAGCAAGTTTGCCTGAGACAGTTTTTACAGTGTGGTCAAATGTTTTTCAGAGAGGAAACCTAAAATCTGGAGAAACTCTTTTGATTCACGGCGGTAATAGTGGCATTGGCATTACAGGAATCCAAATTGCCCATTCTCTTGGCATTCGTGTAATTGTAACAGTAGGATCTGATGAAAAAGGCCAAAAATGTCTCGATCTTGGCGCTGCTTCTTATATCAATTACAAAACCCAAGATTTTGAAACCGTTTTGCAGGAAGAAGGAGTCGATGTCATCTTAGATATGATTGGCGGTAATTACCTGAGTAAAAATGTAAACATCCTAAAACCCGAAGGCAGATTAGTTCATATTAATGCCGTAAGCGGCAGCCATGTAGATCTGGATATTTGGAAAGTAATGATAAAACGTTTAACAATTACCGGAAGCACTTTAAGAAGCCGAGACTATGATTTTAAAAAACAGCTAGCCAAAGAAGTGCAGAAAAATGTCTGGCCTTTAATCGAGTCAAAACAATTCAAACCGATTATTTTTAAAACCTTTCCCTTCAGCGAAGCTCCTGATGCACATCGATTATTAGAAGATGGCAGCCATACGGGTAAAATTATTTTAGTTCGTTAATTATTCCAAACAAAACTTAAACCTCAACCAAAAACAAATCGTGATATGGAAAATCAAGGCGCATCTGTTGTTATTACTCACCATATTTTGGATGGAAAAGAACAGGAATATGAAAAATGGCTGGATAAAATTGTTCCAATTACCAAACACTCCAATGGTTTTATCGATTTGCAGATCGTACGGCCAATTCCACATTTAACTTTTGTTTACACAGTTATCATCCGATTTGACACCATTGAAAATCTTAAATACTGGATGGAATCGGAAGACCGAAAAATACTCATTAAAAAAGCAAATCCATTATTCAGAAAAAATGACAACTACCAGATAAAATCAGGTTTGGATTTTCTTTTTAATGGGGAAAACGAAGGAAACAAAGTTCCTGTTCGCTGGAAACAATTTCTTGTAACGTGGTCCGCCATTTACCCATTGTCACTTTTAATTCCTTTATTGGCACTACCCTTTTTAAGGTTCTTGAAAATTCCGGCATATCATTATTTTGATGCTTTGGTAATTTCAGGTTTCATTGTCTTTTTAATGGTATTCGTGGTAATGCCCAATTATACCAAACTGATCAAAAAATGGTTATATAAATAATTAAAACTTCCCTCTTTATAAAATCAAAAATCACTGTAATTTGCAGTGATTTTTTTGGTTTAAACTCTAAAGAAACAAATCTTCTACAATCAGAAAGCTTCAAATTATTACTAAAGTTCTCTTACTAAATTCAACGACTGATTTTGCCCATCTAACGAATTCAAACTATACTCAGCATATATCTTCAATAGCTTTACAGTAGAATTAAAAACCAATACAATTAATCATCAAAAAGCTATTATTATGACTACCGAATTATTAAGTTTCAAATACGAACTAGAAAAAAAAGAACCACGCACCAATGACGGCGGTACAACAAGAGGAGCTTCTGTTAAGGATTTTCCAGCTTCTATTGGCATCGCAGGAGTTTCCATGCGACTACAGCCGGGAAGTATGCGCGAATTACACTGGCACGCAAATGCAGCAGAATGGGCTTATGTTATTTCAGGAACGGTTCGCACAACAATTATTCATCCAAATGGCAAAAGCTACACGGATAATTTTGAACCAGGCGATGTTTGGTATTTTCCAAAAGGATACGGACATTCAATTCAAGCAACAGGAACAGAAGAATGCCATTTTATTTTAATCTTTGATAATGGTAATTTTTCCGAAGATCACACTTTCAGCGTTACCGATTTTGTATCCTGCATGCCACCAGAAATTGTTGCTCAAAACTTGGGAATTACTTTGGAAGAAGTAGCCGCATTACCTCAAAAAGAAGCCTATTTTGCAGCCGGAATTGTTCCTGACGAATTATCCTTTACTGCCACTCCCCGACCTGAAGAATCAGATATTGAGTTAACCAATTTACATCGTTATCCCTTGCATTCTCAACAACCTAGAATAATTCCAGGTGGCGGTTTGCAAAGATTGGTAACAAGCAAAGAATTCCCTATCAGCACAACAATGGCGGGATCTATTATAGAATTACAGCCAGGCGCTTTAAGAGAAATGCATTGGCATCCCAATGCTGATGAATGGCAATATTATATTTCTGGTCAAGCCGAAATGTCTGTTTTCTTAGCAGAAAGCACAGTCGTTACCGAACAATTCAACGCTGGAGATGTCGGTTATGTGCCAATGGGTGCTGGACATTACATTAAAAACACTGGAAATACAGTTTGTAAAATCTTAATTGGTTTTAATAGTGGCACCTATCAATCTATTGATTTAAGCGAATGGCTTGCTGGAAATCCAAAAGATGTGGTGGTAACCAATTTTGGTTTGGAAGAAGACGAAATTGAAAAATTTCCTAAAAGCAAACTGTTTATTCAACCGTAATCATAAGTATTGTGGATGCCAAAACACAGTTCATAGATTCGTCTGAACAAACTAGATCACAAGAGAAACTAGCCATATTTTTAGCCTTTATTGCAGGCTTTCTTGATGCTGCCGGTTTCCTGAAATGGAAAGTATACGTCTCTTTTATAAGCGGAAACAGCACACAATTGGGAATCGCATTATCCAGTGGCAAACTCAATGTACTTCTTTCGTCTTTAACGATAATTGGCTGTTTTGTCTTCGGAATATATGCTGGAACCTGCATTTCGTTGTGGAGAGAATCCAAAATTCAGACACTGCCATTTTATATCGTTTCAGGGATATTGATTGTCTATACAATGGCATCCAATTATTATACGATAAACAACGGATTGTCGATACCTATCATTCTATTTTCAACTGGTGTTATGAATACCATTGTAACGTCTGTTGGAAGTCAAAAAATAAATACCGATTTCGTAACGGGAACGTTGAATAGTCTAGCAAGAAATACAGCCATGTTAAGTCTTTCCCGCAATAAAAACAGTCGGAAGTTTTATAAACTCAATGCTATACGGCTTTTACTATTATGGATTGGCTTTTTGCTAGGGGCATCTGTCGTACCAATTATACTTCCGTTATTCAAAAATTGGACGCTTATTTTGCCTGCTTCATTACTACTTGCTTGTGCATTGTTACTGCCGATTACTGACTTTAACCTTAAAAATAAATCTTATGCTGAAGAAAAATGACGTTGCGCCAGATTTTACCTTATTTGCAACACCCGATCAAAAAATCACTTTATCAGAATTTAAAGGAAAAAACGTGATTTTAGCTTTTTATCCTGCCGACTGGAGTCCAGTTTGCAGCGACCAAATGGCACTTTACAACGAAATGCAGAAATATTTCAATAAATATGATGCTACAATTTTCGGTATTTCTGTAGATAGTAAATGGTGTCACATGGCCTTTTCTCAATCAAGAAATCTGCATTTTCCTTTACTGGCTGATTTTGAACCAAAAGGAGAAACTTCAAAAAAATATGGCGTATACAATGAGAAAGAAGGCGAATGCAATCGTGCCCTTTTTGTAATTGACAAAGAAGGAATTATACAATGGAGTTATCTCTCGCCAATGGCTATAAACCCAGGAGCAGATGGAATTCTTGAAGCTTTAGAAAAACTATAAAAACCAATTAATTATGTCACTAAAACCAGCGGTCAGTAAAACTGATCATATACAAGGAAAAAAAGATGCTAGTATAGTAATCGTAGAATACGGAGATTATCAATGTCCCTATTGCGGTGCAGCTTATCCTATTCTTAAAGAAATGATGACGAAATACGGCAAACAGATAAAATTTGTTTTTAGAAATTTTCCTTTATCAGAAATGCATCAATACGCCCGTCCTGCAGCAATTGTGGCAGAAGCCGCAGCATTGCAGGGAAAGTTCTGGGAAATGCATGATGCTATCTACGAAAATCAAAGGCTTCTAAACGAACCTTTTTTATTAGAATTAGTAGAGAAATTGGAGCTAGACCCACATCAATTCAATGTCGATATTAAAAAACCTGAACTTGCCACAAAAGTAGATTCTGATTTTGAAAGCGGCATTTTAAGCGGTGTAAATGGCACACCTTCTTTTTTTGTTAACGGTAGAAAATTTAACGCAGGCGCAGAAGATCTCCTACAACTGATGAGTGAAATCGTGAAATAAATAGTTCAAAAATTAAATCTAAAAATCGAATAGTATGCTCTCAATTAATGAATGAAAGTATATTTTTTGAATCTATTTTTAATTAAATTTACGTAACAACCTCAATTACAACGCCATGGAAATAAACTATACGGAATTAGTTTCCATCAAACACGTAAGTGTTCAAAGAATAGAAAACAACGAAACCTCATCGTTCTTAGATACGCTATCTGTTGAAGAACCTCTTGAAATCAGGCTTTCTTACGGTTCTAATTCAGACAGAATCCAAAAGAATATTTCGGTTACCATGCGAACTCCGGGCAATGATATTGATCTGGCAATTGGTTTTCTGTTTACAGAAGGAATTATTGCTTCTTTTGAAGATATTCAAGATGCTTTTGCAATAAAAATGAATTGCTTATCACAAAAACAAAACATTGTTCAGGTTGATCTTAAAGAAGGTTTTACTCCAAATTTGATGCAGACAGATCGAAATTTCTACACGACTTCAAGTTGTGGCGTATGCGGAAAAAGTTCGATTCAATCTATAAAAACGGTAAGCCCATTTGGAAATTTGATGAGACCGCAGATCCAGATTCATGCATCTGTTTTTTATCAATTACCCAAAAAATTAAGAATTGCTCAAAGCGATTTTGAATCCACTGGCGGTCTTCATGCCTCAGGGCTTTTTAATATTCAAGGCGATTTGATTCTTTTAACTGAAGATGTTGGAAGGCATAATGCATTAGATAAATTAATTGGAAGATCTCTTGCTAATCAATCACTGCCACTAAATGAACATATTTTGCTTCTAAGCGGAAGAGCCAGTTTTGAGCTAATCCAAAAAGCAGCAATGGCGGGAATTTCTATTATTGCTTCTATTGGCGCTCCATCCAGTTTGGCCGTAGAACTAGCAACAGAGTTTAATATTACACTTTTAGGATTTCTAAAAGAAAACCGATTGAATATATACAACTCATCGGAACAAACCGTAATCCTAACACAATAGCCATTAAACCATAATACAATGAAGAAAGATCCACAACAAAACACAGATGATTTAACCCATAAATTACCTGAAGCAGAAAATCCATACCAGCTTTCGAAACTTAAACTAAAAAAAGTAGAAAAATGGGCTGCTGGCGTTCCTGCGGTGATGGCTGCGGTAAGCGATCTTATAGAAGATAAAACCGTTCTAAGAGGTGGCAAAGCTTTGTTTAAGATGAATCAAATGGGAGGTTTTGATTGTTCCAGCTGCGCATGGCCAGATCCTGATGACGATCGATCTCCTTTGGGCGAATATTGTGAAAACGGAGCAAAAGCCTTGGCTGAAGAAGCTACAACTAAAAAAGTTGATGCTGCTTTCTTTAAAGAAAACTCTGTTTACAGTCTTTCAAAATTAGACGATTACCAAATTGGAAAAATGGGAAGATTGACCGAACCGATGTATTTACCCGTTGATGGCACGCATTATCAGCCCATAAGTTGGAATGAGGCTTTTACAAAAATTGCCTCGCATTTAAATGCGCTTGAATCTCCAAATGAAGCGGCCTTTTACACTTCGGGAAGAACCAGTAATGAAGCTTCCTTTCTTTATCAGCTTTTTGCAAAAGAATTCGGAACCAACAATATGCCGGATTGTTCCAATATGTGTCACGAAACCTCTGGAACGGCTTTGAAAACTACAATCGGAATTGGAAAAGGAACTGTTACTTTAGAAGATTTTTATGATACCGATGTGATTGTGATAATCGGACAAAATCCAGGAACGAATGCTCCAAGAATGCTGAGCGCTTTAGAAAAAGGCAAAAAAAATGGCGCAAAAATTATTGCGGTTAATCCGTTACCCGAAGCTGGCTTAATGGGATTCCACAATCCGCAGGCTATAAAAGGGATAATTGGATCAGGCGGAAAACTTACCGATCTTTTTCTTCCGATAAAAATCAATGGTGATATGGCACTTTTAAAAGCTATTGAACTTTTGCTAATTGAATTGGAAAAGAAAAACCCAGGTGAAGTTTTTGATCATGAATTTATCAAAGACAAAACAACTGGTTTTGAAAATTTTGAGAAACAGTTTGAAAATTTAGACTTGGATCATCTTGCCTTTCTATCTGGAGTTCCAAAAGATTTAATTATAGAAGCGGCAGAAATACTGGCTTTCAAAAAAAGAATTATTGTTTGCTGGGGAATGGGACTTACCCAGCAGCCAAATGGTGTCGATATGATCCGAGAGATTGTCAATATTTTATTGATTAAAGGAAGTATTGGTAAACCCGGCGCAGGAGTCTGTCCCGTTCGCGGACACAGTAATGTGCAAGGAAACAGAACCATGCTTATTGATGAAAAACCTACAAATGAACAATTAGATCGTCTTCAAAATTACTTTGGATTTAATCCGCCGAGAAATCACGGTTATGATGTGGTTGGAACGATAAAAGCGATTCATGAAGAGAAAGTAAAATTTATGTTCTGCATGGGCGGTAATTTTCTATCGGCAGCACCAGATACGACTTACACCGCAGAAGCATTTCGAAAACTGAAACTGCTGGTGTGTGTCTCGACAAAACTCAATAGAGGCCATTTGATACATGGAAAAGAATCTCTTATCCTTCCTACGCTTTCCCGAAGTGATATGGATATCGTTAACGGCGAAGTGCAAATTATCAGTACAGAAAATTCTATGGGCGTGGTGCAGTCTTCAAAAGGCGTGCTTAAACCTATCTCGGATCAATTGATAAACGAAACTCAAATTGTCTGCCGAATGGCGATGGCGGTTCTTGGAGAAAAATCAGTTATCGACTGGAAGCGATACCACGACAGTTATGATGATGTGAGAGAAGCTATTGAAAATTGTATTCCAGGTTTTGAAAATTACAATAGTAGAGTTCGCGAAAAAGGCGGTTTTTATTTGCCTAATGCTCCTCGTCATGGTCAATTTACAGCTAAAGAATCAGCTGATCGTGCAGCATTTACTTTAACAGAAATTCCAGATAATGAATTAGCTCAAGATGAATACATGATGGCCACAACTCGTACGCATGACCAGTTTAACACTACTATTTATGGTATGGATGACCGCTATAGGGGAATAAAAAATGAACGCCGTGTTATTTTCATGAATCAAAATGATATTGATAAAGCAGGATTTAAAGCGGGAGACAAAGTAGATCTCTTTAATTATAATGATGGCATTGAAAGAATTGCGCCTTTATTCCTTATCGTCTCTTATCAAATTCCAGAGCGAAATACGGTTACTTATTTTCCGGAAACCAATGTTTTGGTTTCTGTAAATAATGTGGTGAAAGAAAGCAATATGCCAGCTTCTAAATACGTAAAAATAAAAGTAAAAAAACACGATCCTGCCATTTACGAAAAGATAAAACACATGTAATTCTTTTCAATACGATATGTTTACCGGAAGACTTTTAGTAGCGTTTCTCTCAGATTAAGAAAACAAAAAATCAATACTTAATCTAGGTTAATCGACTGCTCTACTCTTCCTATATAAATTTGCCAAAGAAATCTAAGTCAAATAAAAAATGATAAAACTTAGAATTTAACGACAATACCAAAATTAGGATACTCTTAATTTTATTAATCTTAAAAACCAAAAAAATGAGCACAATTACAGTAAAAGACGGAACAGAAATTTATTATAAAGATTGGGGAAAAGGGCAACCTATCGTTTTTCACCACGGATGGCCTTTATCAGCAGACGACTGGGATGCGCAAATGATGTTTTTCTTAAAACAAGGATATAGAGTTATTGCCCACGACAGACGTGGACACGGTCGTTCTGGTCAAAGTGCTGAAGGCAACAACATGGAGACCTATGCTGCAGACGTAGCAGAATTGACCGCTGCACTTGACTTAAAAGATGCGATTCATATTGGCCACTCAACTGGCGGAGGCGAAGTAATTCGCTACGCAGCAAAATATGGAAAAGGACGTGTTTCAAAAGCAATTATTATTAGTGCTGTTACACCAATCATGATTAAAAATGAGGCAAATCCTGATGGTGTTCCATTGTCTGTTTTTGACGAAATTAGAAAAGGAACCGGATTTAACAGAGCACAATATTTTTATGATTTCCCTATTCCATTTTACGGATGGAACCGTGAAGGAAAAGAAATTCAAGAAGGCATTAAACACAATTGGTGGCGTCAGGGAATGATGGGTTCTGTACTGGCTCATTATGAAGGCATTAAAGCTTTCTCTGAATCCGATTTTACTGAAGATTTGAAAAGTTTAGATATACCTGTATTGGTTCTTCACGGAGAAGATGATCAGATCGTTCCATATAATCAGGCATCTAAAGCTGCTGCTCTTTTGAAAAATGGAAAATTAATTTCTTATCCTGGATTTCCTCATGGTATGCCTACAACAGAGGCAGAAACTATCAATAAAGATATTTTAGAGTTTATCAAAAAATAAGAACGCAGGTAAAAACAAGAATAAAAGGCCATTAGATGTAATGTTTAATGGCTTTTTTATAGCACAAAAAGACATCGCTTGAGAAAACCCCATCATTACGTGAAGTCCTCCTATTCAATGCAAGAAATCTAGCATTTTTACTTTAGAATAATATCGAGAACCCTTTAGTATATTTTATAAATAAATCGATTAAAACTAGGATTACGATCAGAACAATAAAAATTAGAAAATATGTAATTATCTGAGCTTTTCTATTAAATTCAAAAGTCTCAGGATTAATAAAATAATCAGCATATACAGTCGGGGAAATCTTAATATGTGGACAAAATAAAACGACGCCCTGCAGAAAATGGCCAATCAGCAGGTATTTATTTTTAGGAATATAAGTCATCCCGTTGTCAGCTTTGGAAAAATGAATGGGAATCTGCTTCCCGTTCTTAAATCCAAAAATATAGCCAGGGGAATATTTTGTTCCAATTTTTCTATCGATATCACTTACATATGCTTCTGTGCTCTTTTCCAGATCCTCATATAGAACACTTTCGACATTACCGTTATACTGGTGTTGGTGCATGCCGTAACGATCAACAGAAATTGAAATGACTTTATTCTGTTTCTGATGCTTATAATTCTTAAATAAAATCCAGATCCCCCAAAGCAGTAGAGGAAAATATATAAGGTCAAAGATTAGCTCTCCTTGAGATAAAGGACTGTTATACTCCAGCTGCATACTCAAAGGTAATCCAATAAATAAAGAAAGCATTGCCAGAATCAAAAATCCAAACATCGAATACATTAAAAGGGTAGCTGAAATATGGCGTTCCGAAGATACTTTTGGAAAATTCTCTTTATTATAAATCATTTAGTAATAGTGTTAAAAACCTCAAACCCAAAAATCCTCTAAATTTTAAAATTAAAACCAAGCCGCACTTTTTCTTATACTGTGAAAAATTCACTTAAGATTTACAGCGTACTATTTTCGCAATTTGAAACTGTTCGCAAATTATCCAATCCTCACGAAAATACAAAAAAAAATACCACACGATTAACATTTAACCGCATAGAATATATCTAATGTTAACGTTGTCCCCTGCTCTCTTATGCAATGCAAAAAATGAAAATTTTAGTAATCGATAAGATATTATATAACTCCACAGCAGAATTGTATAACTAAAAAGATTGCAGTGCACATTATTTTTGGCATATACAATTTATACAAAACGAAATGAATTACATTATGAAAAAAGCAACAGCAATCCTTCCGGTTGTTATATCAGTTTCTCAATCTGGCACACAATCTGACATGAATTTCACAAATACAGCAATTCAGCACATACAAAATTCAAAGCTTTTAGGCAATTTATACCATAAAAGTGAAGATGAACCGGACTTTGACTGCGAGTTTTTGCATGCAGCTCATGACCTAAACGAATACGAAAGCATAATTGATCCAGAATCTGACGATCAACTTTTGGATGAGTTTAATGATAATCAATGGGATGCAGACATCTACGATCCGTATGTAGAATCAACCTATTATTAAATAGAAGGGGTAAAAATAAAAAACGACAGAATCATCGGTGGAGAAATCTATTCGCAAGTATATTAAACAATTACTGTGTGCCATATTGGTATCATTTTTTTTACTATAAAACTCGGTTCACCATCAGAATTGACTCCTATTTTTATTTATGATCAGCTTTTAATTTTTATCTAGGATTTGTTCGATAATTATTTTTTGAATTTCTTTAGGCTTTTCCATAAGTACGGAATGTCCAGCATCTTCAAACAGGAATATTTTCTTCTTTGGTGCTTTGAGATGTTTAAAATATTCTTCTGCAATGACATGATTAGTCTGAAAATCTTTCTTCCCGATGAAAAAATAAACCGGTCAATTAATTTTCGGAAGTTCTTTTGGAAGATTTTGAAAGATTAACTCCTCCTTCTGCTAGAATTTTTAATTCAATTTCAAACTCTAAAAACTTCCAAAACATAAGCTGTATCTCTAAACTGAAATTCTCTTATATTTAAATCTATTATGCATTTAATTGGTGTCTACGGATTAAGCAATTCCAAACTTTTTTTCAATTGTTATACTTTTCTTTTAATCACGTTATTCTCACAATAAGTAACTGAATATATAAGTACTTACATGCCTTTACGTGTTGTTTATTTCTTTAAAAGTTAAGCTGTTTTTCCAACATTCTTCTGACAATGATCAAAAATATTTTCAAAAATAATACATTAGCTTTTCTTTTTTAATGACAATTAGTGATTCTAAAATAATTTAGATTCGATTGTAGCCGATGGAAAAATAGCAATTAAATAAAATCTTTCATAAATGGAAAAAACTTTTGAATTTACTGTTGAAAATTTTGATAGGAAAAGCACAAAAAAAATAATCGACGGAATTATTGAATACAATTTAAGTAAAGTTTCAGCAACTAATCATATTTCCACTCCATTAGAATTTACAGTCAAAAATGAAAAAGGAACTGAGATTGGGGGAATATTAGCAGAAATTGGATATTGGAATGAGCTTGAAATAAAAGTTTTGTGGGTAGAAGAAAGTTATAGAAAAAAAGGGATCGGAACTTTACTTTTACAATATGCTGAAAAAACAGCGAAAGAAAAAGGAGCCGAAATCTCAATACTGGATACATTTGACTTTCAAGCAGAAAATTTCTATTTAAAAAACGGATATGAGCCAATTGGTGAAATTAAAGATTTTCCAAAAGGGCATCGAAGGATATATCTATCAAAAAAACTACACTGATAAAAACTTGAAAACGAAAGTTTTTTTTTGCTAAAGTGCACAACAGAAAAGCTCTATTAATAAGTAAGATAGGCTCATTTATTCCTACAAATTTAATGAAATAATTTAAGTCTGAAAAAAGATCATTTGTCATGTATCCGATAATTTGGAAAAATATCTAGCTTTTCAGAGAACATTTTAATCTAGCAGTTGAGGCCAATATAAAAGAAATAGTATTAATATCCCCAAACACAACCTAAAATTTCTGTGTATATTGAAGATTATTAAGTCAGATGACGGCACAATGTTTTATAAAAAACGGGAACATTTGCATAATATAATCTAAAAAATAATGGCATTATTTCCGGAGAAGATCAAAATCAAGAAAAGCAGAGAACGCTGATTAAAAAAAAATGCAGATCAGATGAGTTGCATTTTTTTCAAAGATTGTTCATATTCCATAAAATTGGATTGTCTGCACTTAAAGTTAATTAAAACACAATTTTAAAAAAATCTGAAGCTGCTACTATTTAATAGAGTACATTTGGCCAAATTAAATATTTAATATGCAAGAAGGTACAGTAAAATTTTTCAATGAGGAAAAAGGATTCGGATTTATAACTCCTAATGATGGAGGAAACGAAATTTTTGTCCATGCCTCAGGTCTATCAGAAAACATCCGTGAAAACGATTCAGTTCGATATGACATCCAAGAAGGCCGAAAAGGTCCAAACGCAGTAAACGTAATCGTAGCATAATATACTATAGTACTAGTTTATAAAGCACCTGTCCAAAAACAGGTGCTTTTTTATTTAAATGATTTCTAATAATCATTATGTAGTCCACAGAGATTTAATTTGTGATTGCAACTTTTTCGCTTAAAGTGTTACTGGCAAACCTTTTTTTAAGCATACGGCGAAACTGCTATTCCAGAACACTGCTGTTTTTAATATCCTCTATAATTTCATTCACGCTTTTCTGATCCGTTGCCCAAGAAGTGATTAAACGTACAGCTGACCTGCTCTCATCAATCTCTTTCCAGACATAAAATGCAAACTTTTCATGTAGCGAGCTGATCACAGTTTTAGGCAGAATCGGAAAAATCTGGTTGGTGGCAGATTCGGTTAAAAATTCATAACCAGCCTCTTTAATCGCTTCGGCAATCTGCGCAGCATACTTATTGGCTTTTTCTGCCAGAACAAAATACAAATCTTCCTTAAAGAGCTCATAGAACTGGATTCCCAACACCCTTCCTTTTGCCAGAAGAGCACCGCGCTGCTTGAGAACATAATCAAATTCGCTGCACACTTGTGAATTCTTAAATACGATAGCTTCACCGAATAGAGCGCCATTTTTTGTTCCACCAACATAAAACACATCGGTAAGATTTGAAACATCAGATAAGGTAAGATCATTAGCTTCAGCAGTAAGTGCATGGCCGAGTCGGGCACCGTCCATAAAAAGAAATAAGTTAAGCGACCTACATACCTCTGCAAGTTCTAAAAGCTCCGCTTTATTATAAAAAGTTCCTATTTCTGTGGAATTGGAGATATAGACTAATTTGGGCTTAACCACATGAGGCCTCAGCTGATAGGAGTCAAAAGTATTCTGAATATCAGCGGCCGTTAATTTACCGTTCTGTGTTGGAACTGCGATTACCTTATGGCCAGTAAGTTCGATTGCCCCGGTTTCATTGGCAAAAATATGTCCTGTTTCAGCACTGATGACGGCTTCATGGGTACGCAGTAAAGCAGATATTACAAGAAGGTTAGCTTGGGTTCCTCCAGACACAAAATAAATAGCCGCATCAGGATTATTCATTTTTTCTTTCAGGCATTCTTTAGCCTTTAAAGAATAATCATCCTCCCCGTATCCATTCTGCTGGTCAAAATTATTCTCCACCAGACTTTTAAGAATATCCGGATGCGCCCCTTCAGAGTAATCATTTTTAAAACTGTACATAAAATAAAATTTAGAAGCGCAAAGCTAATAGATTTCTTTTCCTCTAAGCGACTAATAATTTATTTCTTGCAGCAAAATATCATACAGGATTTGCAGCTGAACGAGTAACTTGGTCAAATCCAGTCTCTCCCATCTTCCCAAAAAGTAATAAAAAAAAGAGCTAAAATGCTCCTTAAACATTTTAACTCTTTTACTTCTTTTTCTTAGTATTTCTTTGCGCCTTCTACTTGCCGATGCAGAAATTAGCAAATATATTCCCCAACAACTCATCATTTGAAACCTGACCTGTAATAAGTCCAAATTGGTATAAAGCTTCGCGGATATCAAGCGCCATAAGATCACTAGAAAGGCCAGATTCTAAACCGAATTTTACTTTCTGAATTTCATCTAAAGCTTTCAATAATGAATCGTAATGTCTCGTGTTAGTGACAATTGTTTCGTTATTACGAAGTGCACCTGTATTTACAAAAGATAATAATTCATTTTTTAAATCCTCTACTCCTATTTTTTCTTTCGCAGAAATCAATAATAGTTTTGCATTCAAATTCTCCAATTTAATCTTGATGTTTTGCACTTCATCATCCGATAAAATATCTCTTTTATTGACTACAATAAGCAGCGGTTTCAATGGATATTTATTTTTGATCTGTTCTATTTCTGAAACAAAATCAGAGCTTGAAGCCTGAAATTTCAATCCGTCAAATAAATAAATCACAACTTGCGCTTGATCAATCTTTTCGAATGTTTTCTTAATTCCGATGCTTTCTACAACATCTTTAGTATCACGAATTCCAGCCGTATCAATAAATCTAAATCCGATACCGCCAATAACCAATTCGTCCTCGATGGTGTCACGAGTTGTTCCAGCAATGTCCGAAACAATTGCTCTTTCTTCATTCAACAAAGCATTCAATAACGTCGATTTACCAACATTTGGTTCACCTACAATTGCAACTGGAATTCCGTTTTTAATCACATTTCCAACAGCAAACGAATCAATTAAGCGTTTTAAAACAAATTCGATTCGGTTTAATAGCTCATGAAACTGTGTTCTGTCAGCAAACTCTACATCTTCTTCTGCAAAATCCAATTCCAATTCAATTAAAGAAGCAAAATTTAAAAGCTCTTCTCTAAGTTTTGCAATTTCATTACTGAATCCGCCACGCATTTGCTGCATCGCAATTTGGTGAGAAGCTTCGTTATCTGACGAAATCAAATCTGCGACTGCTTCTGCCTGCGATAAATCTAATTTTCCGTTTAAAAAAGCTCTTAAAGTAAACTCACCTGCATCTGCCATTCTACATCCATTTCGAAGCAATAACTGAATAATCTGCTGTTGAATATAAGTAGATCCGTGACACGAAATTTCAATAGTATCTTCACCCGTGTACGAGTTTGGACCTTTAAATACCGAAACCAAAACTTCGTCTAGCGTTTTGCTTCCATCTACAATATGCCCTAAATGGAGTGTATGCGTTTTCTGTTTGGTTAAGTCTTTGTTTTTAATAGATTTAAAAACCGAATTACCAATTGTAATGGCTTCAGCTCCAGAAATACGAATTATGGCGATAGCTCCAGCTCCTGAAGGCGTAGCTAAAGCAACTATAGAATCTTGATTTATCATGCTGCAAAGGTATAAAAAAAGGCTTAATTTCTTTTCGGTACAATCTTGTCCTCAATCCAACAAGAAATCTTCGCAATAATTCATATTAATAAATCATTAAGTGTTAAAATACTGATAAATGTCAGGTTAATTTCTACGCAGAATGAGTAAATTTGAGAGACAAACCTTAATCTTAAATACTATGAAAAAGATATTATTTCCAACCGATTTCTCTGACGCTGCTACCAATGCATTTGTTCATGCTTTAGAATTTGCTAAAGTTGTAAACGCCGAATTAATCTTACTTCATACATTCGAGATACCTGTTTACGACAGCCAATTCTTTCCAGAGAATTATGCTTCTATATACAGCTCCATTGAGTTAGCAAAATTTGAAATGTTTAAGGATGAAATTCCGAAATTGAGAACAATTGCTGCCGAACGTAATCTAGAAGATATTGTAATCAAACACCGTTTAATGGATGGTGATCTAATTTACAATCTTAAAAATGCGGTCGAAGAAGACCAAGTCGATTTTGTAATTATGGGAACCAACAGCGCTTCTGACTGGACTAAATTTTTCACGGGTTCCAATACCGAATCTGTAATTTCTGGGGTCGAAGTTCCTGTTTTGTGTGTTCCTATCGACGCCAAATACAAAAAGGTAAAAACGATTGGCTTTACGACACGCTACCGAGAAAAAGACAAAAAAGAACTTAAAAAAATCCTGAAAATCGCTAAAAAAACTGGTGCTAAAGTAAAGAGTTTATACGTTAAAACTTCTAATTCCGATGTTACAGAGGAAACCCGAAAAGAATGGGAAAGAGATTTTGCTGAAGAAAATGTGGAATTTTTAGTTTTACCAAGTGATGATGTCAAAGAAACCATTCTTGATTTTATTCTTTACAAAGACATTGATGTTCTAACCACAATAACACATAAACGTTCGTTCTTTGAAAGTATATTTGACTCCAGTTTTTCAAAAAAAATAGCCAAAGAAGTAACTATTCCGATTTTGGTAATGCACGAAGATTAATTTCAATCCTTGATGATTTTGTAACTTAAAAGCTATATTTGTATTTCAAGCAAAATAATAGAATGAAAGCATATCCAGATAACGTTGCAAAATACTCGGAACTCTATAATAAAACCAACAAAAAATACAACAGCATAAGCCTTTTGAGGCTATTAAGTATTTTTCTTTTTTTGTTTTTTATGTTTTATTACATCAAAACAAACGAAATACTTTATGTTATTCTAGCTGTTTTATCTTTTGCTGGTTTTATTTTTTTTATGAAAATACATTCTCCAGTATCTTTTCAAAGATTGCTTGCAGAAACACTTTTAAAGATTAATCAGAATGAAATTTCTTTTTTGAAAAGAGAGAAAACTTCTTTCGAAAATGGAGTTGAATTTATAGATTACCATCATCCGTATGCTTACGATTTGGATATTTTTGGAGAACATTCGTTATTCCAAAATCTAAACAGAACCGCTTCTTTTATCGGAAAAAAAACACTTGCAGAGTTATTACTGCATACACTGCCTAAAGCTGAAATTTTAGAAAATCAAGAAGCTGTAAACGAATTAAAAAGTAAAATCGATTGGAGACAGGAATTTCAGGCTTTGTCAATTATTAGTGAAGATTCCAAACAATCTTATGAAGCGATAAAGCACTGGACTTCTTTTACAAATAATTCATTACCTAAAGTTTTAGTTGCATTATCATTTATTCTTCCAGTCACATTTTTTGGATTTCTGACTGCGTATTTTATTACATCAAAAACCATTATACTTTCTTATTTAACGTATGTCTTTATTGCCAATCTAATTGTTTTAGGAAGAGCTGTAAAGAGAATTCAATCGGAAATAGCTAAAGCAGATAATGTCGATAAAATCATAAAGCAATACAGTTTATTGATTGAAAAAATCGAACGCGAATCTTTTCAATCTAAAAAACTAATTCGTTTACAAGAACAGCTTAATTTTAAAAATGCCAAAGCAAGTCAGCATTTAAAACAGCTTTCGGAGTTGTTTTCGAGAATGGATACGATAAATAACTTTGTGACAGCGACTTTGTTTAATGGAACTTTTTTATTCAATCTCCACGTTTTAAGAGCGCTTTTAAAATGGAAAGAAGATTATGCTTCTGAAATGAATCATTGGATTTCTATTATTGGCGAAATTGAAGCATTAAACAGTCTGGCTAATTTAGCGTACAACAACGACGATTTCGTTTTCCCTGAAATCAATTCTGAATATAAAATCGAATTTAAAAATCTAAGTCATCCATTGCTTAATCCTGCTACAAGAGTTGGAAATGACACGCAATTTTTCCCGCAATCTTTTGTGATTCTAACTGGATCTAACATGTCAGGAAAAAGTACGTTTTTAAGAAGTTTGGGAATCAATATGGTGCTTGGCGGAATTGGCTCTATTGTTTGTGCATCAGAAGCTAAGATTCATCCACTTCCAGTATTAGTTTCAATGCGATTGTCAGATTCTTTATCCGATTCTGAATCTTACTTTTTTGCTGAAATTAAACGTTTAAAACAGATCATGGATGCTCTTGAAAATCAGCCTGCTTTTGTTTTATTAGATGAGATTTTGAGAGGTACAAATTCCGACGATAAAAGAAACGGAACAATCGAGGTCGTGAAGAAAATAATTTCTAAAAAAGCAATCGGAGCCATCGCAACACACGATATTGAAGTTTGTCTGACTACGAATGAATATCCTGAAATTTTAACCAATCAATGTTTCGAAGTTGAAATTCAAAACAACGATCTTCACTTCGATTACAAACTCCGAAACGGAATCTGCAAGAACAAAAGTGCTACATTTTTAATGCAGAAAATGAACGTAATTTAATGGTGAATTGTAAATGGTAAATTATTAATTATTCTCTGTGTGTAAAGAAGAAATTCACAATTCACAATTCACAATTCACAATTCACAATTCACAATTTACAATTTACAATTAGTTTTCCTCGTACATTTCCATCCACAAACGCGTTTCTTCCAAATCGAGTTCTTTTTCTATTTTACGGAAGATTTCTTCGTTTACAGAACCCAATTTATGCATCGATTCTAATTTTGCACGTTCTACATTCAGCAGATCGATTTGAATTTTAGTAAAATCATTAAAGATTTCGCCTCCAAGAAGCTTTCCATTTCCGAAGAAATTGGCAGGAAGTTCGGTCTTTTGCAGACGGTTGAATTTTACCTCATATTTACTTTTAATATTATGAAGCAATTCATCATTCAGCAAGGAGAAATTATCTTCAATATGGGCGATAGTTTCAGAGACAATCACATTTCTAATATTATACTCTTCTGCCAATATCGAGTATCTCTCAATTTTCAGTTTTTTGATAAGCCATGGAAGCGTAAGACCTTGTATTACCAAAGTCGAAAGTATAACGCAGAAAACCAAATAGATAATTAAATTTCGAAGCGGAAATTCTTCTGTTTTATTCAACATTAGCGGAAGCGCCAAAGCTGCGGCCATAGAAACTACACCGCGCATTCCAGACCAGCCAAAAATGATCATATTTCGGTAATCAAATTGTTCTTTCTCCCGAATCTTTTTACTGATCATTCTTGGAATCATCGTTGCTGGAATAACCCATAAGAAACGAACCAAAATCACCACTATACTTATAACTGCACCCCAGATAAGTAAAGAATTTCCCGAATAATTACTGATTCCAGCAATAATCTGCCTCAACTGAAGTCCGATTAAAATAAATATCAAACCGTTTAGAATATTATTGAGTACATCCCAAATCGTATTCGTCATAATTCGGCTTTCGTGAGAAAAAATCGTTCCCGATCTCGCCGCCAGAAAAAGACCTGTCGTTACCACAGCCAAAACTCCTGAGCCTTCAAAATGCTCGGCAAGCAAATACGAAGCAAATGGAGTCAATAATGTTAGTGTTACCTCGATAATATCATCACAAACAAATCTTTTATGGATATAGAACATGATATAACCAACCGCTAAACCTATTGCAATACCCAAAACCGACATTAAGACAAAATTTAATCCTGCCTGCCATAAAACAAAATTACCTGCTGTGATTGCCGTAAGCGCATATTTGTACGCCACAAGACCACTAGCATCGTTTACTAAACTTTCTCCCTCTAGAATAGCAATTAATCTCGGATTAAGCCCTAAACCTTTTGTAATGGCTGTTGCAGAAACCGCATCGGGAGGCGAAACAATTGCCCCAAGCAAAAAAGCTAACGGCCAAGACATATCCTCAATAAGCCAATGTGCAAAAACAGCCACTAATCCTGTCGTAAAAAAGACCAAACCAACAGCGGCAAAAGTTATCGGACGTATGGATTGCTTAAAATCAGACCAGCTCGTATGCCAAGCTGCATGATACAAAAGAGGCGGTAGAAATATAATAAACACTATTTCTGGGCTCAAAGCAATAACAGGAAGTCCCGGAACAACACTGATCACAACACCACATAAAACCAAAACAATCGGAATCGGGAAATTATATCTTTTACTAACAAGACTAAGAAATGCAACGCCAAAAAGCAGCATTATAATTACGGTAATATTCTCCATTTGAGGTGGTTTTGAGTTTTGAAAACTTTATTTAAAAAACTACTAAATTACTATTTTCTATTAATTAGAAAAACCATCCTTTACTGACAAAATGAAATAAAAAAAACTCCAAGAAAAATAATCTTGGAGTTTTAATTTTTATTGTGCTTTAGCTTTTACTTCAGAGATTCCGATTGAGAAGCGATATCCAAATTGGAGCTGATAAAAAGCTTCATGATTACTATAATTATTAAATGTCTTTAATCTTAAGAAAATAGCTTGCCTTTTATCTGAATCAGGATGATAATAAACTTCGGCTTCGTTACGAAACACCGAATAGGCACGGGGAAGCTCTAATTCTGGAATAGAATTATAATCTATAAAACTATACTTAGAAAATTCGAGCGAATAGTTAAAACCAAAATTATTAAATCGCTTAAACTCAAAAGTAAAACCAAGTCCCAAGCCTAAACCTTGAACATTTGTAAGTTGATCTTGCAGTTTTACATCGGCAATTTGATAGCGAAATGGAAAATAGCTAATAAATCTAAAAGGTACAGATTTAGCAAATCTCCAATTAAAAAGATTAAGTTTAGCCCCCATTTCTAAATATGCCTTTTGCAATAAATCTGTACTATTATTAATTGTATATTTATTCAAACCGCTGTCAAATGTTGTTTCAACACCTCGAACATCAGCATCTAAACGAGAGAAATTAACATATGGCGAAATCTTATCTACTAATCTCAGATCAGTATTAGACAAACTAACTTTAAATGGAAAAATATAGAAATCCCCTTTTCCTTGCAATTGAACTAATCCATTCGCAGAATCCGTAAAAAGCGCTAAGAAATCAGTATAGGCTCTTAATTCTATAACATTTTGTAAAGTTGTAGTTTCTTTTATTTCATATTTAACAGCGTTTACTTTATTTAACGCGTCTCCATTTTTATCTTTAGTAGGAAAAGTAAAAGTTACATCATTTGGTATATAATTATAACCTGGTTTCGGTATATAAACTAAAACGTCTGACAATCTAATGCGTAGATCATGAAATTCATCAAAGTTGACAGTTTCACTTTGGTTAACAGGGTGTTTGTATGAAATAAAATTATTAGGCGCTGAATTTGAAAAATTTAAAAAGCTAATTGAAGATCTATTTTCAAACAAATGTTCATTTCCTTTTTCATCTAATATTAAAATTTTAACATCAGCTATAAATCCATCACAAATCTCAAAAGCAACACTTTTAAATTTAAACTTTTTTTCAAGCTGAACAAATGAAGCCTTTTCTTGTGACTTAATCTTTAATGTAGGAAAACTGGAATTATACTGTGCCCATCTTTCTTTACTAATATAAAATTTAAATTCCTGATTTTCTTTAGGAATTATAATATCTCCTAAATATGATTCACTTTTTGCAGATAATACTTTTTGAATTATTTGATCAAAATTTTCATCATTTGTCTTTGGGAACTCCTTTATAACCATATCTTCCCCATAATAAAGATATGTTTTGTATTCTTTTTTAGCAGAAACTTCTTGTTCGTTATTGACAGTGCACTTATGCTTAAAAAATTCATTTATTTGAGCAATTGTTATTCCTTTATCCAAATAAAAAGCTTTATAATTTTCAGATTTTTCACAAAAACTGTTTAAAACTTTTTTTTGTTCTTCAACTTCCTTCACTTTCTTTGTTAACTCATCTGAATACTTTGAATTTGGATCGTTTTTTACTTTTTCCAATAATTCATTTAACTCAATTTGACTTGTTTTAACTTCTTTTTCTTTTGTTTCATAATCAGCAGATAATTTCTTAAAATCTGCTTTTGCATTTTTCAGGTTCAGATTTTCATCTTGTCCAAAACTTTTAATTGCAAATAATAGAATTGTTAATAGTAAAATTTTTTTCATAAGCTTGGGGTTATTGGTTAATTTATTTCGAAAATTCTGTTTGTTTCTAATTTTTATTTGCCTACTTGAACTACTTAAATTAAAAAAAGCAACAAGTTAAAAACTAAACAATTGTTAACAAATAAACTTAAAAAAAAGTTAAATTTTAAATTTTAAGCTAATAAATTCTTACAAATAAATAAAAACAGGTATAAATACCTGTTTTTTGTCTATGATTTATTAAAAAATAATGCACTAAAATTTAAAGCGATTGTTTTAATATTTCGAAAAAAACATTAAAGTTCTTTTTATTGACCTATATCAAACTTTTTAGCCTCAAACTACTTTAGATTTGTTTCTTATTATTTATAAAAAAATTTTATGATCAGTACAGAATTAAGTCCGTTAGTGCAATTTGGAATTTCGAGTAAAGAACGTGTTGAAAACGCTTTAGAACAGCTTAAAAGCGGAAAAGGCGTTTTGGTAACCGACGATGAAAACCGTGAAAACGAGGGCGATCTTATCTTTTCTGCACATCATATCAACGTTCAGGATATGGCATTAATGATTCGCGAATGCAGCGGTATCGTTTGTCTTTGTCTTACTAACGAAAAAGCAAACGAATTAGAACTCCCCTACATGGTAAAAGAAAATACCAGCAGTTTTCAAACTCCGTTTACCATAACTATTGAAGCTAAAAACGGAGTGACGACTGGAGTTTCGGCAAAAGATCGAATTACCACTATAAAAACAGCGATTGCAACAAATGCAAAACCAGAACATTTAGCAAAACCGGGACATATTTTTCCACTTAGAGCAAACGATAATGGCGTTCTAGGTAGAAACGGCCACACCGAAGGAAGTGTCGATTTAATGAAATTGGCGGGTTTACAACCCGAAGCTGTTCTCTGCGAATTGATGAACGAAGATGGAAGCATGGCTAAACTAGACAAAATCATTAGCTTTGCGCAAGAACACGATTTGGTGGTTTTATCTATTGAAGATATTATTCATTACCGCAAATTCGTTAGAGATTATAATTAAATGATATACGAACAGCTTAGCAATTCCATTCGAAAAAGCATTGACGTTTCTGATGAAGATCTAGAAACCATTCTCTCTTATTTCAAACTTATAAAAAAAGGAAAAAATGAAATCTTGCTAGCTCAAGGTCAAATTAGTCATGAAACTTTTTTTGTTGCAAAAGGCTGTTTAAGAATCTTTTTTATAAATGAAGAAGGAAAAGACGTTACACGATATATTGCTTTTGAAAATCAGTTTGCTACCGCTTTGGTAAGTTTTATTACCAAAATGCCCGCGACTGAAAACATTCAGGTTATTGAAAAATCTGAACTATTAAGTATTTCACATGAGGATTTTAATCATTTAATGAAAATTATTCCAGAATGGAGAACATTTTACAGCAATTATTTGGAGAAAGCGTATGTAAATAATGCCAATCGTTTAATGTCATTTACCACTATGGATGCCTTGGAAAGATATCATCAGCTATTGAAAATAAATCCCGCAATTGTAAAACGGCTTCCTAATAAAATTGTAGCTTCTTACATTAATATTTCTCAGGAAACTTTGAGTCGGTTGAAGTCGAAAGTTTGATTTTGATTACGGAGTTACTTGCGGAGATGTGCTTCGCCAATTCGCTATTGCTCGGGTCTCCTCCGTCGACATGACAAAACTACGTGGAAAATCTTTGTGGATTTTCGCGTGTGATTCCTCGTTCCTCGGAATGACAAATAGATATGAATAAAAAAGCCGAATCAAATTTAAGATTCGGCTTTATGATTTTTATGATTCACAACTGCTGCAAGAAACAAGACTTGTTACCAATTCTTTAGAAACACTTTGGCTTCTTTGGTAGTACAAACTTTTAACTCCTTGCTGCCAAGCTTCGATCATCAAACGGTTTACATCTTTAATGGCTAATTCTGCTGGAATATTAAGATTTAAACTCTGTCCTTGATCAACAAATTTCTGACGAATTCCAGCTTGCTGCACAATTTCTAACTGGCTTATTTCTTTGAATGTTTTGAAAACATCTTTTTCCTGCTGAGTCAATTGTTCCATATGTTGAACACTTCCTCCGTTTAGCATAATACCTCTCCAAACTTCTTCGTTATCCAATCCTTTTTCTTCCAACAGTTTTTTAAGGTATTTATTTTTACGCATGAAATTACCTTTGCTTAATCCAGCTTTATAATAATTACTGCTAAAAGGTTCAATTCCTGGCGAAGTTTGTCCTAAAATTGCAGAAGATGAAGTCGTTGGTGCAATTGCCATTGTGGTTGTATTACGTCTTCCGTAACCTTTTAACAATTCTGGCTCACCATAAATTCTAGCAAGTTCTTGACTTGCTTTATCGGCTTTATCGCTAATATGTTTGAAAATCTCTGTTGTTTTCATTTTTGCTTCCATTCCTTCAAACGGAATCATATTTTTCTGTAAATAAGAATGCCATCCTAAAACTCCTAAACCTAATGCACGGTGTCTTTTAGCAAATTTATTAGCTGCAGAAAGATAATAGTTTCCTTCTGTTTTTTCGATGAATTCCTGTAAAACAGCATCTAAGAAAAAGATCGCTAATTTTACTGCCTCAGTATCTTTCCATTCTTCATACAACTCTAAGTTCATAGAAGACAGACAGCAGATAAATGATTCATCATGAGTTGACGGAAGCATAATCTCACTGCACAAATTACTGGCATTGATTCTTAAATTCTGATCTTTATAAACTTGTGGTTTATTTTTATTTACGTTGTCACTAAAGAAAATATAAGGCAACCCTTTTTGCTGACGGCTTTCTAATACTTTTGCCCAAATTTGTCTTTTTTCTGCATCACCATCAATCATTTCTTGCATCCAGTAATCTGGCACACAGATCCCTGTAAACAAGTTCTGAATTGGGTTTCCAATACTTTTAATTTTCAAGAACTCTTCGATATCTGGATGATCTACATCCAAATAAGCTGCAAATGCACCACGACGAACTCCGCCTTGCGAAATAGTATCCATAGCTGTATCAAAAAGCTTCATGAAACTTACTGCTCCACTACTCTTTCCGTTATCAGTTACAGCACTTCCGCGTTCACGCAATTCACCAAAATAACCAGAAGTTCCTCCTCCGATTTTAGTTTGCATGATTACTTCTCCAAGCTTATGTGTAATTCCTTCAATTTTATCTGGAACATGCACATTAAAACAAGAAATTGGCAAACCTCTTTCTGTTCCCATATTTGCCCAAACTGGCGAACTGATACTCATCCAACCTCTTTCGATCATTTCCATGAAAGATTCTTTCAATTCTGGTTTGTAAAGCCTTCTAGCTGCGGCGGTACAAATTCTATCGATTGCTCCTTCTACAGTTTCTCCTTTTAAAAGATAACCGCGATTTAAAATCTGTTCACTTTCAGAATTTTTCCACCACATTTTAGCATCGTTTTGTGGCTCAAAATTGTTATTTGCTGGGTTTGTGTCTATCGTATTCATATGTATTATGGGCTTGTATTAGAAAAGATCGTTTGCTGTGATACTCTTGTCGTGTTTTGTATATTCTACTGGACGTTTCGCAAAGAAATCATCTAAACTGTTTGCAAAAACTTCTTCTTCAAACCAAGTCATTTTTGAATATTCTTCTGGAGAAACATTAAAGATAGTTTCGATATTGATTTGTTTCAAACTTTCATCAATTCTAAATTTCATGAAGTTAACCAAATCTTCTTTATTTATTGTTTCAATCGCTCCATCTTCAAAAATCCAATCTAAAATATCTGCTTCAACAGAAATTGATTCTTTAACTGTTTCTCTAATTAATTTTAAAGTCCCTGCATCGAAATACTCTGGAAACTCTTCACGAATTTTGTTAATGATATAAATTCCGCCATTAGCATGAATTTGCTCATCGATTGATGTCCAAGCAATAATATTGCTCACATTTTTCATATATCCTTTGAATCTTGTGAATGACAATAAAATGGCAAATTGGCTGAAAAGAGAAACGTTTTCAATCAAAATACTAAACAAAATTAGTGACACCATGTATTTTCTATTGTCCTGAGACTTCGTGTCTTTCAATACATTCGAAAGATAATCTACACGTCTGCGAATTACAGGAACATCCAATAGCTTTTCAAATTCATCATTATACCCTAAAACTTCCAACAAACGAGAATAGGCTTCAGAATGTCTAAATTCGCATTCTGCAAAAGTAGTTCCCAATCCGTTAAATTCTGGTTTTGGAAAATGCTCGTATATATTACCCCAAAAACTTTTTACGGCTACCTCAATTTGTGCAATAGCCAATAAACTATTTTTAATTGCTGTTTTTTCTGCTAAATCCAAATGTGCATGAAAGTCTTGCGTGTCGGCAGTAAAATCTACTTCAGTGTGTACCCAATAAGCTTTATTAATAGCTTCGGTAAATTGCAGAACCTCAGGATATTCAAAAGGTTTATAATTGATTCTTTTATCAAAAATTGACATATATATAGAGTTTTAAGTGACTATTTTGAAATAGAAATACGAGCGCTTATTTTGGGGAGGATTAGCGTGATTTCTATATTTACAAATTTAGCCCACAGTTATTGTTTTGTCCAATTTTAGATGTTAAAAATCTGCTCAATTATCAACAGTTTTAAAACTTCAAAAAATCGGGATGAAGCAAATTTTATCAACATGAAAATATTGCTCTGTAATCTACAATGAGCTAGCAGTTTCCCTAAAAATAATGCTGAGTTATCAACATGAAAAAAAGTGCTTTTTAAGGTCGAAAACCAAAACAGTTATCAACATCCGATTTGAAAAAAGAGAACTTTCAAATCGAATTTCAAATTAAAAAAACGCTATTTATTAATAATAATTCTAAATAACGAAATCGATATAAAAAATCATAAGATACTTTATTACAAATATTTACAATAAAATAAATATTAAAAGTGCAAAATATTCTAGTAAAATCAACATCTCAGAAATGAATTAGCAGCGCAAATCCTAGCTTTCAAACTTATTATCTCCATAAAGTTAGAAAACCATCTCGAAAGCATTTTTTCTTCTTATAAAAAGAGACCGAATTAAAACAAAATTAAAATTTACTTAAGGGATTCTTAATTTTTAGAAAAATAGCATCAAATTCCCCTTTTACATCAAATTATTCTTGGTTTAAGAATATTAATTTTTACATTTGCTTTTATTTTTATTTATTCTAAATAGAATAAAAATATTCCCAAAAAATAAATTTAATCTTGTACAATTCAATAACCATAAATTATCGAAATATGAAAAAGAATCTTTTCGTTTCTTTTGCATTTGCTGCTACTTTATTTGTAAGTGCTCAGCAAAAAAACGCGTTGCTAGATGCTGCTTTCTGGAAAACTTCACCGACTGTTGAAACGGTTCAGGCAGAAATCGCTAAAGGAAATAATCCAGCTGAAGCTAATGCTAACGCATTTGATGTTACAACGTTGGCCATTAATAATGATGCTCCTTTTGCAACTATCAAGTTTTTAGTGGAGCAACCCGGAAATTCGATCACAAAATTAACGCACGATAATCGTATCTACCTACACTGGGCTGCCTATAGAGGAAATACGGAATTGGTTCAATATTTAATTGCTAAAGGTTCTGATATAAATTTTGAAGACAGCCACGGAACTGCTCCTGCTGATTTCGCCGCTTCAAACGGTCAGTCAGATGCTGCGATGTACGACGCTTTCTTTAAAGCTGGACTTAATCCGACAAAAAAATATGCAAATGGAGCAAACCTTTTACTTTTAGCCATTGCTTCTGATAAAGATCTAAAAGCTGCTGACTATTTTGCTACAAAAGGAATGTCTTTAAAAGATGTTGACAATGACGGAAACACTGCTTTTACATATGCTGCAAGATCTGGTAATATTGCTCTTTTGAAAAAACTTTTAGAAAAAGGCATTAAACCAACTAGCAATGCACTTTTATTTGCTGCGCAAGGAAGCCGTAGAGAAACTAATACTCTTGAAACTTATAAATATTTGGTTGAAGAAGTAAAAATTAAAGCGACTTCTCAAAATAAAGCGGGACAAAATGTATTACACTTCTTGGCTGGAAAACCAAATCAAACTGAGATCATTAAATATTTCTTAGGAAAAGATGTTGATGCAAACATCGCCGATAAAGAAGGAAATACACCAATTATGGTAGCAGCTGGAGCTAGAGAAACTGCTGTTTTAGAATTGTTTCTTCCGAAAGCTAAAAACATAAATGCACAAAATCTAAAAGGAGAATCGGCTTTGACTTTTGCTGTTAGAAACGGAACTCCAGATGCTGTAAATTTACTTTTGACGAAAGGCGCAGATGTAAACGTAAAAGATAAAGACGGAAATAATTTAGGGGTTTATTTAGTACAATCGTATCGCCCTGCAGGAAGAGAAAAAGCGGCCAAAGATCCTTTTGATGCTAAAGCCAAATTACTTCAAGACAAAGGGTTAAACCTTGCAACTCCTCAAAAAGATGGAAACACTTTGTATCATATTGCGATTACGAAAAACGACGTGTCTCTTCTTAAAAAAATAACTGATTTAAAAGTAGACATCAACGCTAAAAATAAAGATGGTTTAACGGCTTTGCACAGAGCGGCAATGACCTCTAAAGATGATGCTATTTTAAAATATTTAGTTTCAGCAGGAGCTAAAAAAGACATCAGCACAGAGTTTGACGAAACGGCTTATGCTTTAGCAAAAGAAAATGATCTACTTACCAAAAATAATATCTCAGTTGAGTTTTTAAAATAAAATAATTAATAATCAATATTTTAAATTCCAAATTCCAAGAATAGAGTTTGGAATTTGGAATTTGATTTTTGGAATTTAAATTACAATCAATACAAATAATTTTTCATGAAATCAATATTAAAAATTGCTCTTACAAGCGCTTTTATCTTTTTAGTTTCTTTCCAATCTCAGGCGCAATCAAGCAAATACAAAATCATGCTTCAAATGAACAATTATATGGGCGAAGGTGCTTATATCGTTGTTTCTCTTGTTAATTCGGCTGGTGAGTACGAAAAGACGCTTTATGTAATGGGCGATGATAAAAAATGGTACAAATCATTAAAAGAATGGAACAAATTCCATACTCAGAAAAATGATGATATCAGCGCTAAAACTGGTGCTTCTGTAACTGGCGGAGACCGCAGTGTAACAACGATCGAAATCGAAAATTCTAAAATCAATAAAGGCTATAAACTTCGTTTTGAGTCGGCTGTTGAAGACCAGAAATACTATGTAAGCGATCTTGAAATTCCGCTAACAACTGAAGGTCTAGCTGAAAAAACAGATGGTAAAGGTTACATCAAATATGTAAGGTTAAACAAAATATAATCTTTAGCACATTATTTTTTAACCTTATAATGAGTACAAATTTTATTTTTGTGCTTAGAATTAAAATCTGAGCTTTGTCATCGTTTTAAACTTTGACAAAGCTTTAAACGTTTTATAATAGAATACTCAATGACTCTTTCTTTCTGGCGTTATGCGCACTTGGCTTTAGCCTTATTTTCTTCTATTTTTTTGCTTTTGGCTTCGGTAACAGGAATCATTCTGGCTGTCGATGCGGTTCAGGAAAAAACACTTCCGTACAAAGCAGAAGATTTTAATAAAATAACTTTGGGCGAAACGTTGCCAATTTTAAAGAAAATGTATCCAGAAATTACAGAATTGAGTGTAGATTACAATCAGTTTGTAACACTTCAGGCAATTGATGCAGATGGAAATGACGTTAAAGCATACATTGATCCAAAAACGGGAAAAACACTAGGAACTCCTGCAAAGAAAACCGAATTCATAAATTGGATTACAAGTTTGCACCGTTCATTGTTTCTTCATGAAGCAGGGCGATTTTTTGTGGGCGTAATTTCTTTTTGTTTATTTCTAATATCAATTTCAGGTTTCGTACTAGTTTTAAAAAGACAGCGCGGCATCCGAAATTTCTTTTCTAAAATAATCAAAGAATATTTTGCGCAATACTATCATGTGCTTTTAGGAAGATTGGCTTTAATTCCGATTTTGATCATTTCACTTACCGGAACTTATTTATCATTAGAAAGATTCAACTTTTTTATGGGCGAAGAAAAAACAAAACCCGTAAAAACAGAACTTTCAGACAAAGCCAAAACAACTTCAATTTTCAATACTACTTTATTCTCTGATGTAAAGAAAATTGAATTCCCTTTTACTGATGATCCGGAAGAATATTATATTATTGAATTGAAAGACAAAGAGGTTGAAGTGAATCAAGTTACAGGAGTCATAATTTCTGAAAAGCTTTCGCCAATGAAATCTCAATTTGCTGCATTAAGTTTAGATCTTCATACAGGAAGAATTAACGGAATCTGGGCTGTAATTTTAGCAATTGCTTGCATCAATATTTTATTCTTTATTTATTCTGGTTTTGCCATTACTTTAAAAAGAAGATCTAGCCGAATTAAGAATAAATTTAAAGCCAGCGAAAGTACTTTTATTCTTTTGGTTGGTTCAGAGAATGGAAGTTCGTTCCGATTTGCCAATTCAATTCAGAAACAATTGATCAATCATGGACAAAAAGTTTTTGTTAGCGAACTAAATAAATTTTCGACTTATCCGAAGGCAGAACATATTATTGTTTTTACTTCAACTCATGGTTTGGGAGATGCCCCTTCAAATGCAACTCAATTCAAAACTATATTAGAAAGACAAAATCAAGATCAGAATATTCATTTTTCTGTGGTTGGTTTTGGTTCTAAATCATATCCTGATTTTTGCCAATTTGCTATTGAAATTGACCAGCTTTTAGAAAAGCAAAAATGGGCAGATCGTTATTTAGATTTGCAGACTGTAAATGATAAATCGGCTGTTGAGTTTGTAGAATGGGTGAAATTATGGAGCGAAAAAACGGGAATTCCATTGGCTACTACTCCATCATTATACAACCATGTTCCAAAAGGTCTGCAAAAATTAATGGTTTTGGATAAAACACCAATTTCTGAAACGGAACACACTTTTATTCTGACCTTAAGAGCAAATGCAAGAGCTAAATTTAGTTCAGGAGATTTATTGGCAATTTATCCGGCCAACGATTCTAGAGAGCGCCTCTACTCTATCGGAAATCATTCTGGGAATATTCAGCTTGTTGTAAAACTGCATCCAAACGGATTGGGTTCTGGTTTTTTAAATGCTTTAGAGCCAGGAAATGTAATAAAAGCTCAGATTGTAAAAAATCCTGCTTTTCATCTTCCAAAGAAAGCGCAAAAGGTGGCTTTTATTTCTAACGGAACAGGAATTGCTCCTTTCTTAGGAATGATCGAACAAAACAAAACAAAACAGGAACTTCATTTATATAGCGGGTTCAGAATGGAAACGCCTACGTTAATGGCATATAAAAAGTTTGCTAACATAATGATGCAAAAAGAACATCTGGATAATTTTCATGTGGCACTATCTCGTGAAGCCGAACATATTTATGTAATGGATTTGATTAAAAGAAATTCATCGTTCTTTACGAATTTATTCAAAAAAGGCGGTGTCGTTATGATCTGCGGTTCGCTTGCCATGCAGAAAGATGTCGAAGCTATATTAAGTGAATTGTGTATAGCTAAAGGATTAAAAACACTGGAAGAATACAAAGCCAATAAACAATTTTTGACAGACTGTTATTAGAGTAATTTTAGATTTTAGATTGTTGATTTCTAAGTTGAATTCTTAATTCTTAATTCTTAATTCTTAATTTTAAAACAAATCCCAGAGGGATGACATATTTATAGATTCAATTTTATCCGCATACAGCTAAAGCCCCAGAGGGGCGACATAAATAATCTAGAGATATCACTCCTCTGGAGCTTTATCCATGGATGCCTAATCTATTTCTATAAATATTTTGCTCCTCCGGAGCTCTTTAAATACATTTTCATGAATAAATTAATGTCATATAAAATTTCATTATTTTTTGTAATTGTTTGCTGTTTATCTTCATATTCGCAAGTATTACGTAAGAGAACGACTCTTCTTATGGGCGGACGTTTTGACATTTCTATTGTAGATAAAAATTCAATTTCTGCAGAAAAAAATATAGATGAAGTTATTGCTGAAATTACAAGAATTGAAAATCTAATCTCCGATTGGAAACCCACTTCTCAAGTTTCTGAAGTCAATCAAAATGCTGGAGTAAAACCTATAAAAGTAGATCGCGAAGTCTTCGAATTAGCACAAAGAGCGATTAAACTTTCTAAAATTACCAATGGCGGATTTGACGTTAGTTTTGCTGCTTTAGATCGCATTTGGAAATTTGATGGTTCGATGACCGAAATGCCTTCGGCGGAAGCCATAAAAAAATCGGTGGGAAAAGTGGGTTATAAAAACATCATTTTAGACAGCACAACATCAACTATTTTCTTGAAATTGAAAGGAATGAAAATTGGTTTTGGCGCTCTAGGCGAAGGTTATGCAACCGATAAATGTCGTGCTATGATGATTGCAAAAGGTGTCCAAGCCGGAATTATAAACGGTTCTGGAGACATGAGCACTTGGGGAAAACAACCTAGTGGAAAAGATTGGAAAATCGGAATTACAAATCCGTTTATGCCTGAAAAGATTTTGGCCGCAATTCCGCTTAAAGAAGGTGCTGTAACTACTTCTGGCAGTTATGAAAAGTTTGTTGTTTTTAACGGAAAACGTTATTCTCATATCATAAATCCTGCAACGGGTTATCCTGCAACAGGCTTATGCAGTGTTACCGTTTTTGGTCCGAACGCTGAAACCGCAAACGGATTAAGCACTTCAATGATGGTTTTAGGCCAAAAAGAAGGCTTGCTTTTACTTCAAAAATTCCCTGATTATAGTTGTGTTATGATTACTGATAAAGGGAAAGTTATTAAGTCTAAAAACTTCTCTTATAAATTGTAAATGGTGAAACGTCAAATGTGAGATGTGAAATGATAATTCGATTGTCTTCCTGAGCGAAGTCGAAGGATATACGCAAAGTATATTTTTGACAATTGAAATGTTTTAATCTCGCAAAGTCGCTAAGATGCAAAGTTTTATTTCCTGTTCTATTAAAGTTTTTTTTATCTCAAAGTTTGTCATTTCGACGAAAGGAGAAATCACACTAGTAACTCGACAAAGATTGGCAAAATACTACGGGGAATTTCTTGTGTGATTTCTCCTTTCGTCGAAATGACAAAAAGGCTTAAACTTTGCGACTTAGCGACTTTGCGAGATTAAAAAATCCACTTTGTGTATATCCTTCGACTTCGCTCAGGAAGACAACACGAATTTCCTATTCACAACTCATAACCCGTAACCCGTAACCCGTAACTCATAACTCATAACTCATAACTCAAAAACAACATTAAAATAACATTAGAATCCCCTGCTCAATTCTAATAATCTTCTAATTGCTTTATTTAGATTAAATTTAAATTATGATATAAGTTTGCAGCACTTTTATTTGCAGACTCAATATGAGAACAATTTTACTTCTATTTTTATTTACCATTTCGGCTTGGTCACAGACCGGAAAAATTACTGGAAAAGTCTATTTTACTAATAATGAAACTGCTTTTGGCGCGTCGGTTCAAATTGCAGGAACGAAAAAGTTTGTTGTAGTCGACAATGACGGTCAGTTTGAAATAAAAGGTTTGGCTTACGGAAGCTACAACTTAGAAATTTCTTCTATGGAGGCTAAACCGAAAATAATAAATATCTCAGTTAATCGTCCGTTGCACCAGATCAATATTGCATTAGAAAAAATAACAGATCCGAAAGCGCTTAAAGAAGTAAAAATTGAGAAAAAGACCTTCAAAAAAGACATTATAGAAAAAGGATTTGCGGTCAACGTGATTGAAACGCAAGAAGCGGCTAAAAGAAACTTGCAAACCAACGATTTATTGGATCGTTCGGGCGGTGTTAGAATCAGACAAAATGGTGGTTTAGGTTCTGCTGTTACTTACAATATCAACGGAATGTCTGGAAATGCCATCAGAATTTTTATTGACGGAGTTCCCATTCAGACTTATGGGGCCTCTTTTAGTTTAAATAGTATTCCACCTGCTTTGATCGAAAGAATTGAGGTTTTCAAAGGAGTGGTTCCTGCTTATTTAGCCGATGATTCACTTGGAGGTGCCATTAATGTGGTTTTGAAAAAAGGTGCCAAAAATAGTTTAAATGCTTCTGTTTCTTACGGTTCTTTTAATACCGTTCAATCTAATGTTAATGCTTCATATAGAGATAAAAACGGATTCACAGTAAAGGCAAATGCTTTTCAAAATTACTCTGACAATGATTATGAAGTTTGGGGAAAATGGGTTTACAACATAGCGCCAAACGGACGTTACGAATACATTCGCGCCAAGCGATTTGAAAGCATGTATCGATCTTTTGGAGGAAGATTAGAAGCTGGTTTTACCAATGTAGATTGGGTAGACAATCTTCTTATTAGTTACAATGGTTCTCAAGATTACAATCAGATTCAGCATGGACAATATATGACAAAACCTTATAAAGGACGTTTTAGCGAATCTGCAGCAAATGTTTTTAGTTTGAATTATAGCAAAAAAGACTTTCTAATTAAAAACCTTGATTTTTCTCTTATTACTGTTTATAGTCATAGAAACGATGTCATAAACGATACCGTAAAATGGAATTACAATTGGAATGGCGAAAAAGCACTTGGTCTTTACGGCCAACCCATTCTAACCAATACTGGAGCACAACAGGGCGCGCCTACTATCAACCATATGAAATCGAATATTTTTAATACTCGAGCGGGTCTAAGCTATTCGATTACCGAAAATCATAAAGTACTGGTTAATGTAATGACCTATATTCTTGATCGAAATGATTTTGATGAAATGCAACCCGAAATTACACGAAATTTTGTCATTACTAGAGATTTAGCCAAGACCGTTTCTTCTTTTGCTTATGAAATGACGGCGTTTCAATCTCGAATGAGAGCCAATCTTTTCGTAAAAAACTACAATCTCAAAAATGAACAGCGAGATCCGCAAGTTGTAACCGAAAATGGTCAGAATGTCGTAAAAGAAGTTGTTACTTCTAAAAGAACAAATTACACGGGTTATGGAATTGCCGCTTCTTATTCTATTCTTCCAAAAGTAATGGTGATGGCTTCTGCTGAAAAAGCAATCAGACTTCCTTCAGAAAATGAAATATTTGGTAATCCTGGAGAAAACATCATCAGTAATTCGGGTCTAAAACCTGAACAGAGCAATAATTTTAATGCTGGCTTGCGATTTGGTCCTTACGAAATGAATAATCATAAGCTTACCGTTTCAGGAAATGCTTTTTGGAGAAATACCGAAGATAAAATTGTCCGTCAGATTAGTGACCGTGTAAATGAAGCCATTCAAGCTTCTCCGTTTGTCAATTTAGGAAAAGCACAGTCTGTTGGTTTTGAAGCTTCTTTTCAATATTCTTACCACAATCGCTTTTTTGCTGGGATGAATCTTTCCAAATTCAATTCGCTGTTTAAAGACAAATACGATAAAAACGGGAATGTTCTTCCAAATTACAACAAACAGCTTCCTAATGAGCCTTTCTTTAATCTAAATGCGAATCTTCAGTACAACTTTAGAAATATAATTCAGAGCAAATCAGAGCTTAATCTGTATTACTACTGCGGTTATGTAGCTCCGTTTTATACTTCTTGGCTTGAAACCGATAGAACTACAGCGCAGTTTCCTCAAGATTTAGGTTTGAGCTATGTTTTTCCGAACAAGCAATTCACAGTAAGTTTTGATGCGAGAAATGTATTTGATGAACAGGTTTATGACAATTTTGCGGCCCAAAAACCAGGAAGAGCTTTTTATTTAAAACTCAGCTATACCTTAAATAAATTTTAATCACTCAATTAATAACTAATTTTTAAATGCAATAAAGATGAAAAAAAACACATTTAAATTATTTACATCTAGCTTACTAGTTAGTGCATTTGCATTAACCACGGCTTGCAGTAGCGACGATAATAAAAATTCAGAACCTGTTAATCCGGTTACAGAAGGACGTTGGATTACGGTTGCAGGAGCAGTAATGCAAACAGATCCAGGTGACGGAAACGGTGGTACAAAAGTTTACGCAATCAGCAAAGAAAACGCAATTGATCCTAACTTTTCTGTAAACGTTTACGATAACGGTTCTCCTGTACAATCTAGCAGAACAGCTCGTCTTCAATCTTCTGTAGACGGAAACACGCTTTTCAATATCACTTACACAGGTGCTAATGGAGGTGAATTTATGACGTATAAAGTAAACGGAGGAAACAATTTTGCAGTATCTGATGCTAAAGTGAATATTTCTCAATATGCTGGTACATCTCCAAGATGGGTAAAACTTTTTGATGGTGACAAAACCGGTGTTGCAGTTAACGTGGCTACTCCAATTGTTAATGTAAACGAAGACAAGTCATATAAAAACACAAGAGGAAAAGCTACTGTCTTGTCTTTAGACATGAAACAGACTTTAATTTCTGCTTACAAACAATACGATATTCCATTGACTGCTGAAGAAGAAGCACTAGGACACCATATTTTCCGTTTAGATGCTCCAACATTGAACAAAGCAGGAAACAAATTAATTATTGGAACATGGATGCGTAAAACAAATCTATCTGATCCATCAAAAAACGAAACTACATTTGAACGTTTAGGATCTAAATCGGTTGTGGTTGATTATCCTTCTTTAGAAAATCCTGTGGTAATTACTTCAAAAGTTGGATTTGGAGATACTAGCGGTTACAGAAGTTTCAACAGCTTTGTGGCTACTGACGGAAACATTTACCAAGCTACGCAAAGAGATACACAAAAAGGTTCTTATATCTTAAAAATCAATCAAAACAATCAATACGACGATAATTATGTATTTAGCTTAGATACCGCTTTAGGAGTAAAAGGAAGCTATATTGATGCTTGGAGATATGTTGGAAACGGAATCGCTTATGCAGTATATACTTTTGATGGCACAAATCAAGGTTATGTAGCGAGATTAGATTTGAATGCAAGAACTGCTCAAAAAGTAGAAGGCATTGACTACGACGCTGATTTAGATTTTGGACAATACCAAGGTTTTGTTGTGGATGGAAACAGTTTCTATATCGCAGTAACGCCAGTTGGAAAAGATGGTAACATTTATGTAATTGATATTCCTTCAGGAAAAGTTACTAAAGGTGCTAAATTGATCAACAAACCAGGGAACCACTACATTGGGGTATTCTAAAAATATACGACTGTGAAAACAGTTTGTGGAAAATTCATCACTTGAGTTTTTTTTTAATCGAACATTCCGCTTCTATTTATAGTAAGCGGAATGTTTTTTTATGATTATAATTTTGAAGCAAATTCTTTAGCAAAATCTTCTAATTTGATTTTACCTGTTGCATTTCCATCATTGTTTAAGAAATCTGCAGCAATGGTTTCGTTTCGTAATCCAGTTCCCATTTCGGTGTATAAACCTGCCATTTCTTCTGGAACTCCAGCTTGTGTCATTCCGCCAAAATATTGCTCGTCTGTAAATTCGATCCAAGGAAGTTCTGGTTTATCGATTGCAGATCCAAAAGCTTTTACGATTTCTGAAGGCGTTTTTACATCACTAATAATGTAACGGATATTTTTACCTTCTTGAGTTTTCTGCAATTCTTCTGCCGCAGCCGCTGCAATATCCTCTGGATGCACTAACGGAATACTGTTTGACGCTGGAAAATTGGCTCCCATTATCCCCGCTCCTTTTATCATCGGAATATCGTTAAAGAAATTAAAGTAGAAATATCCCGCTCTTAAAAACGTGATAGAAACGTCTAATTTCTCGTAAATCTTCTCAATATTATATAAACCTGCTATTGGTCCGTTCCCTGTTGGCAAATCGGCTCCAATGCTGCTTAGCATCACTACTCTTTTAATTTTGGTTTCTTGAATTGCTTTCGCGAAAGCAGCACCAGCATCTGTAGTATTTTTAATGATATTAACGCCACCCATATTTGGAGGTGTCATGGCAAAAAGAGCATCTGCACCAGTGAAAGTTTTAGAAAGAAAATCAACATCGCTAACCGATCCGATTGCGGCTTTTGCTCCTAAATTTTCGATGGCGTCTTTACGATCTGCATTACTGCTAATAACCGTTACATCATGCCCTGATTTTACCAATTGCGCCGTTAAAGGCTTTCCTATGTTTCCTAATGAACCTGAAATTATAATTTTCATCTTAAAATGTTTTTTTATTTAACAGGACAAAGGTATCTTTGTACTTACTTTTATACAAGTACTTACCCTAAAGTATGTATCATGACAGCAATTAAAGAATCGTCTACTATTCAGGAAAACAAGCAGTATGCATTAGAAAAATGTCCTGTAACTTTTGTTATGGAGAAAATTGGAGGCTACTGGAAACCCATTATTTTATATCATTTATCAACTGGAGATAAACGTTACAGCGAATTGAAAAGAGCTATTCCAGCTGTAACAGAAAAAATGCTCATTCAGCATTTAAAACAATTAGAAGCTGACGGATTGGTTATTCGTGAAGCAAAACCTGTTGTACCGCCATTTGTAACTTATAAATTAAGCAGTGCAGGAACTGGTTTGCTCCCTGTAATTGATGCCATGGCTTCATGGGCTTTTAAAATGAAAGACGGCGTCTATAATATGTAATAGACACCGTCTTTGCTAAAAAACAAAAACTAATTAACTTAACTTGTTTTGTGAAATTGAACAGGCATTAATTTCACTAGTCGACTTAATTTATTCCATAAATAAAATCTAATTTAATCTGCTTTAATCTTTTAAATCTGCGTGAAATAATTCTTGCGCGTAGATTTTTTTCACGCAGATTTAAAAGATTAAAGCAGATTTAGACAGATCAAATCTAATCAGTTGACGAAATAATTAATTTCGTTCAACGATTTAATTCTGTTTTATAAAAACTAAAGTTTCTTCATAATTGGCAATTTGTATAAGAGCATTGTAAATATATTTTGAAACCAATGCGCCTCCCTCTGAATTAATCAGTTCAATATCGTCTTCTGGTGTGTGGTATTGTGGATGCCCACCGGTATGAAAACCAACTGCTGAAATGGATTCTTTGTAGAAAGAAACATGATCTGAACCACCAACGTCGCCTGCATGTATAACAGGATTTAAGCCACTATTTTCTTGCAGTTTTTTCATTAATTCTACTCCGTTCGGAAAAGTTCCTGCTCCTCCCATATAAAGCTCTTTTTTATCATTCAATCTTCCAACCATATCCATATTGAGCATCACTTTTACAGCTTCTTTTGGAACGGGAAGATGATTGACGAAATATTTTGAACCCAATAATCCTTCTTCTTCTCCGCTAAACGAAATAAAAATAATGCTTCGTTTAGGTTTTACTTTTTGTTTTGAAATTTCTTCTAAAATGCACAACAAAGCCGATACTCCAGAGGCATTATCATCTGCCCCGTTATGAATGGCAAAGGCTTCTTTCTTTTTACTTCCAGAACCTTGTCCGCCCCAACCCCAATGGTCGTAATGGGCACCGATTACAATGTATTCGTTTTTCAAATTAGGATCTGAACCTTCAATGTAACCCACAACATTTTGCGTAGCCACACTATCCGATTTCATTTTATTGATTCCTTCTTTTACAAATACTTTGAAAGTCTGATAATATGAATTACCAAATTCTTTTAAATCATACTTTTTAAAATATTTTTTGATATATGCAGCTGCATCGTTATTTCCTTTAGTTCCCACAAAACGACCTTCCAATTTATCAGATGAAAGATATTTATCGTGTTTGTAAAAGGTTTCCGCCTTTTGTGCATTCACGAAAGTGTAGCAAAAGAAAAAAATTGCAATAAAGAGTTTTTTCATAATTAGTTGTCTATAGAATGGAACGCGGATGACACAGATTCGCCGTCTCATCCGTGTACTATCAACTCAAAGATTATAAATCAAAAGAAGTATGTTTAATATATTTTCGATCATAAGTATACAATACGTGTATTTTTTTGTCTGTGGTTTGAATTATGGCTGGATAGCTGAATTCTCCTTTTTCTTGTTTTTCGAGATCGAATAGTTTCGTCCATTTTAAACCGTCTTTAGAATATTCGACATCTAGAATATTTCTTCCGTTAAACCAGTCTTTTCCAATTGGAAGCGGATTATTTACCAATAAAAACGTGTTTTTGTCTACTGTTAAAGCATCAATACCAGAATTGGAATTGATGACATTTATAGTATTGGTTCTAATCCAACTTTTTCCGTTGTCTCCTGACCAGCTCGAAACTACTTTATTGTGTTTGCTACGAGACAGCATCTGAATATCACTTTTACTATGAATTAAAAATGTTGGCTGAATGATATCAAAGTTCTGATTGTTTTCTACGGCTATTTTTTTCCAAGAATCTGTTGCTTCAGTATACTCCTCAACATGCACGCGCCATTCGTCAGTGCCTACACTTTCTGTACTGCTTCCGCATAAAATTACGCCTGGAGTAGTTTCTATTGGTTTATTTCGAATTGGACCTAAAATTCCGTCCGGAAGATATTTTGGTTCTCCCCAGGTTGTTCCGTTATCTTTCGAAACAATCATAGCGCCAAACCATTCTCTCGGATTTTTTCCAATTTTATAAAACAAATACAAATTCTCGCTTTTGCTTTTAAACAAAACCGGATTCCAACATGGTAGTGTGTCTCCGTTTTTAATTAAGGGCTGAATCAGTTCTTTTGGTGCAGACCATTTTTTGTCTTTATAAGCCGAAATATAAATTCCGACATCTTTTGCACCTTCATATTTTCCACCAAACCAAGCGGCTAAAATCTCATTGGGTTTGTATTCGACCAAAGTTGAGGCATGGCTATTTGTGGTAACAGGCGGATCTGCAATATAATTGCTTTCAATATTTACTGCCTTCAGTTGTGCTTTCATTTCATTAGAAAAAAGAAATAAAGCCAATAGACCTACTACAGCATATTTTTTCTTTAAAATCATTTTATTTTGATGAAAATTAATATTATTTGTGCTTGTTTAAAATTATTAAACACATCGAAACATAGCTTTCCTAAACCTAAAAAAGCGTTTCACTAATTCAAATACGCATAATAAAAGTCTATGTAAAAGAAATCTTTTTCTCTTTACTTTCCTTTTTAGACACAGAACCTATGCTTCTATGTGTTCAAATTAAATTTGGTTCAATTTCAAACGAAGGGAATTGCTAATTATGAATTAAAGTTGGGGCAAAAATTCACTGGTTTATATATAAAACAAAAGGAGAGTTACCTCTCCTTCTGCTCAAGTAACAAATCGATTGGATTTTTTACTTTACCAAATTAATTATTTTGTGTCCCACCAAAGTCTTGTTCCACCAGAATCTGGACCTCCTAATTTAGAAACTCCTTCATCTACAGCAGCTTTGTTTGATGAGTACTCATTTGTAGTGTAAATAATTCTTTTCATCAAAGATTTACCAACTCCAGCATCTGGGTTATCAGTATTTAAAACTGGATAGATTACTTTAGCATCGCTTCTACGTAAATCTGCCCAAGCTTCCCAAGATTCTGGGAAAATTGCTAAGTATTTCTGAACTGCAATTTGAGTTCTTTGATCAGCAGTAGATGCAGACCAAGCCACTGGCAATTTAACTGGAATATCTTGTAAATCTAAAGTTGGATAAACTGTCAAAATGTTTGGTAATGTTGGCAATGTTGTTCCAGCAATATAAGCGTTAACGTCAGCTGCTTCTGTAACTCCCCATTGCGCAAGCGATAATCTAATACCTGTTTCATACAAAGTTTTAGCATCTGCTCCCATGTTCCATCCATTTAAAGCTCCTTCTGCTCTACTCAAGTAATTTTCAGAAGCCATGAAGATTTCAATGTTTTTAGTTTCGCTAAGTGTATTAGCAGCTCCATTTCCTAAAACATTATTGTTGAATTTAGAAAATTCTGTAGTTCCGAATTGATCTTCTAAACCTCCAACTGGATTTCCTCTATACACTCCTGAAGCAATTGGTGCAAACCATTTAGCTAAACGTGGATCGTTGTAACCTACTAAGATACTTTCCATAGAAGAAGTCATTACATAACCCCAGCTGTTTACAATCATGTTTAAATTGTTTGGAGTAATGTTACTTGCTTTAAAGAAAGCGCTTTGATCATTTGTTTGCATAACTCCAGCAGCTACTGCAGCTTCAGCTTGAGTTTTTGCATTTGCAGGTTCTTTATCCGAAATTCTTAGGGCCAAACGTAATCTCATACTGTTTCCGAAGATTCTCCATTTGTCAACATTTCCTGAATAAACTCTATCATTTGGGGCAAGAGAGGCAACCGAAGTTACAGAAGTTGAAGCTAATGTTGCATTTGCTTCATCTAATAGTTTAAAGAAATCTGCATAAATAAATTCTACGCTGTCGTAAGGAACTTTATCTTTTCCGTTTCCAGCTTCAGTATAAGGAATTGGTCCGTAAGCATCAACCATTTGGTTGTACATAAAAACTTTCCAGATTTTTAAGATTGCAGTAGCTTCTGCGTTTCCTTCAGATGCTTTAATAGCATTTGATAACGCTGGAGCCGCAACGGTGTAAAATCTTGTCCATCCTCTACCTTCGTATCCATTAACGAAAGCATTTCTTTCCGTTCCATATCCACAGTTTAAATAGTGAATAAAAGTTGAAGATAAAATACCTGTAGCAATACCCCAAGTACCTTGATCATCTACTCCTGGAGATGAATAAGAACCATTGTGTATACCTGCGTATAATGCAGAAGCAAATGCAGGACCAGCTAATGTAGCATCTAACTGATCTTCAGTTAATGAATTAGGATCTTTGTTTATTTCATCAAAATCGCCAGTGCAGCTTGATAAAATAGAAACTGCCATTAAAGCAACTCCTAATGTTTTTATTTTAAAACTATATTTCATGATGTCTCTTTTTTAATTAAAATCCAAATTTAACATTCACTCCATAATCTCTCGTTGATGGAATGTTGAAAGATTCTATACCTTGCAAGTTACCTGTACCTGCTCCTGCTTCTGGATCAAAGTACTTAGCTTTGTTTAAGAAGAAGAACAAGTTTCTACCTACTAATGAGAAATCGATGCTTGTAAATCCTGAGTTACCTAATAAACGTTTTGGCATTGAATAACCAAAAACAAGCTCTCTTAATCTGATGTTTGTAGCATCATAAACGAATGGCTCTGCAATTGGAGTTCTTTGACCGATTGCTGTCCAGTATTGTTCAGCATTGATGCTTGTTGTGTTTGGAGTATAAGTTCCGTTTCCGTTATCTACAACACCATCAACAACGATTCCGCCATTTCTTCCTGCCAAAGTAATATCACTTACCCCTAAACCAGCTTGTCTAGCTTGAGTGTATGAAATAACTTCACCACCGATTCTAAAGTCAACTAAGAAGCTTAAAGAGAAATCTTTGTATTTGAAGTTATTTTTGAAACCTGCAGTCCAATCTGGGTTAAAGTTACCAGCGCGAACATCAAAACCATTTGTTGCTAATGGAATACCAGCGCTGTTTACTAAAATTTCTCCAGCTTCATTTCTTTGGAAACCTTTGATGTATAAATCACCATATTCTCCACCTTTAACTACTTTACTTCTAACTAAACGTCCTTCACCGATTACTAATTCATCACGTCCTTCAAAGATAGATTTTACTTTTGACTTATAAGAAGCGTAGTTTGCTGTAATATCCCAAGAGAAGTTTTGTGTTTGAATTGGCGTTGCACTAAGCGTGAACTCAAAACCTTTATTTTCGATATCTCCACCGTTTACAATTGCTCTAGAATATCCAGAAGGTTCAGGAGTGTTGATGTAGAAAATTTGGTTGTTAGTTAATGTTTTAAAGTATGTGAAATCTAAACCTAAACGATTGTTAAAAAATCTAACATCAGCACCAAACTCATTAGAAGAAGAAATCTCCGGTTTCAAGTTTGGATTTGCTTTTGTGTTTTGTCCGTATAACATACCACCATTACCACCAATGTAAGAGAATCTCTGTTGTGTTTGATAAGGATCTGTATCGTTACCCACTTGTGCATAAGAAGCTCTTAATTTTGCAAAACTAATTACTTCTGGCAATGTAAACATATCAGAAAGAACAGCAGAAAGTCCGAAAGATGGGTAGAAATAATCTTCTGGTAAAGTAGAAGACCAGTCATTTCTAGCTGTTAAATCTAAGAATAAATAGTTTCTGAAACCAATTTGACCAAATCCGTAAACAGAGTTAATTCTTTTCTCTGAAGCTGTAGAAGTAGATTGAACTGTTTGCACGTTTGATAACGCGAAGAAGTTTCTTTTACTTAATACACCACCTGAATTTAAAGCTGAACTATTTTGTTGCAATGAACTCGCACCAGCATTAAGACCGATAGAGAAATCTCCGAATTTTTCATTGTAAGAAAGTAAAGCATCAATGTTTAATTCGCTTACTGTTTCATAAGATTCACTGTATGAACCCATGTTGCTATTGAAAGCTGCAGTTGCATATCTGTTTCTTACATTTTTGTTTGTCATTTGGTCTAAACCAGCTCTACCTTGTAAACTTAAAGTTTTTGTAAACTCATATTTAAGAGAAGCTAAACCAATAAATCTATTTCTTTTATCTGTACGAGCATCATCTCTTAAAGCAGACCAGAATGGGTTTCCTCCTGGAGCTCCAGTTTCGTCAAGGAAATAGTTTACTTGTCTTTGTCCTGCAGCATCGATATATTCGAAATCTTTGTAATCGTTGTAAGCGATACTACGAGGTAATAAATAAGCAGATGTTCCGATAGACTCTTCACCAGTTCTCAATAAGTTATCGATATCTTGAACGATGTAGTTTGTTTTTGCGTCTAAAGTTAATTTGTCTGTAATTTTACTAGTCAATCTTAAGTTAAGATTGTGTCTGTCCAATTGGTTTCCGCCAACAATACCTTCAGCACGTGTGTTAGTATAAGAGAAATATCCTTGCGCTTTTTCGTTACCAGCTGTAACAGTCAAAGTGTTTGCTAAGTTATATCCTGTTTTGTAGAAATCAATAACGTTGTTTTTCTGTGGAGAATAGCTTTGTGTAGCTGGTCCTGCATAATTTGGATTACGAACCAACTGCCAAGCAGATACCTGACGTCCGTCTAAAGGCGCACCCCAGCTTGAGCTTGAGTTAGAAACATAATTTCCATTTGTACCTTGTCCGTACTCGTTTTGTAAATTCATCAAGTTATAAGCAGAAGAAGCCATAAAGTTAGATGATAACGAAACTGAAGTTTTTCCAGATTTACCAGATTTAGTTGTAATTACGATTACACCATTTGATGCTCTAGATCCGTAAAGAGCTGCTGCAGATGGACCTTTCAAAACAGTCATCGAAGCAATATCTTCTGGGTTAATGTTAGAGATACCATCAGGTTGTGTAGTTCCTCCTGTATCAATATCAGGGTTTGTATTCGTTGTTCCGTTAGAAATTGGCACACCATCTACTACATAAAGAGGCTGATTGTTTCCATTAAGAGATCTGTTACCTCTTAAAGTAATTCTAGAAGAAGAACCCACACCATTTGAAGTTGTCGAGAAGTTAAGACCTGCAACTTTACCAGAAAGTGAGTTGGCAACGTTTAATGATCTAGCTTCAGAAAGTTCGTCTACAGAAACGTTTTGTGCAGAATACGTAATTGCTTTTTTCTCTCTTTTAATACCAAGAGCTGTAACGACTACCTCTCCTAATTGCTGCGTATCTGGACCTAATGATACGTTAATTGTAGTTTGTGATCCAACAGCAACTTCTTTTGTAGAAGATCCTACGTAAGTAAAAACTAAAACTGCTGATTGATTTGGAACGCTAATGCTGTATTTACCATCAAAATCTGATGAAGCACTTGTTTTAGTTCCTTTAACAATAATATTTGCTCCAGGAATTGGAATTCCGCTTTGAGCATCTGTTATCGTTCCTTTTACTGTTGTCTGCGCTTGTAGGCCTTGGAACCCAAAAAGGCATATGACAAACAGTAATTTTAGTACGCTTTTAATCATATTAGTTGTTTTTTTAGAGTTAATAACATGTTAAACTTAAGAATACATTCTGTTAACAAAATATAATTTCGACAAATGACAATTTTTCGCAGGTGTTGGTAAATCTTTGGTCATTTATTGAAAGAAAACGTTTTCATTTGTAATCCTACTCTGCCTTATAAAAAAGGCCAAAATCTATTAATCTAATAGATTTTGACCTTTTTTAGTTGTATTCATTTTTTTAACTAAAAATCGTTTAAAATTATTCGGTATTTAACACTTTTTAGTTCGAAACCTTGAATTTGTTTTTTAGAAGATCCGATGAGTTTCCGCCAACCATTACTTCGAAGTCTCCAGGCTCTACAACATACTTCATTTCCCTGTTATAAAGGCCTAGCTCGTCCTTAGTAAGTGTAAAATCAACAGTTGTAGTTTCTCCTTTCTTAATATTTAATCGTTTGAAACCTCTTAAAGTTTTCTCTGGTGTCGTTACAGAACTATATACATCATTTACATACAACTGAACCACTTCGTCTCCATCTCTGTCTCCAATGTTTTTAACATCAACAGAAACTTTTATTTCTCCATTTGGTTTAATTTCAGAAGTATTCAGCTTTAAATTAGAATATTCAAACTTCGTGTAACTTAATCCGTAACCAAACGAATATAAAGGATGTTCGCTTTCTGCTACATATTTATGTATTGCAGATGGTTTTTGATTATAATATATAGGTAACTGTCCTACCGATTTCGGAACTGTGATTGGTAATCTTCCACCCGGATTATAATCTCCAAATAAAACATCGGCAACCGCTCTTCCTCCTAACTCACCTGGAAACCATCCTTCCAAAACTGCTGGAATATTTTCAGCAATCCAATTTGTAGAAAGCGGGCGGCCATTTAATAACACACAAACCACAGGAGTTCCTGTTTTTTGAATTTCTTCAATCAATTGCTGTTGGATTCCAAATAAGTCTAAAGAAGCAACGTCTCTGTTTTCTTCTACCAATTCGTTAGATTCTCCTAAAACTACAATCGCAACATCTGCTTTTTTAGCTGCTTCAATTGCTGGCTGTAAGTTTACTTTTTCTAAATTCCAACGGAAATGAGCTCTGGCACCCCAGCCTCCTTCCCACATTTCAATGCGGACTTTGTATTTTTTACCTTTTTCGATATTTTTTGGAACTGTAACCATGCTTGTCGCACCTTTTGTCCAGTTGTCGATTACCAATTGGTCATCGATATACATTCTGATTCCGTCATCAGAACTTAAACCTAACCAACCATCCAATGCCTGATCCGATTTTAAGAATCCTGTCCATCTGATAGAAAAATCATCTACATTCACACCATCACCAGGTGCCCAAGGCCAGTCAAACTCTAATTGGCTATCAATACGAGTTAAAGCTGGTGTTCCTTCCAGATTTCTGTTATTGAAATATTCTCCTTTTAATCCGTTTTGAGATTCGTCGGGAGTAAATAAATATTTAGACGGAATAATTTGTCCTTTTACGATCAATGGAACTCCTTCTTCATAAACTACATTAGCCGTTTTTCCAACCAATTCTTTAACTCCTTCGTAAACCGTCATACCTACGCTATTTTTAGGAGCATAACCACCCAATCTTGAAGCATTTGCATTTGGCCCGATAACCGCAATGTTTTTAAGATTTTTGCTTAGAGGCAAAATATTGTTTTCATTTTTCAATAAAACCATCGATTTCTGAGCTGCTTCTAAAGCAACTTTCTGATTTTCTGGAGTATGAAAACGCTCTTTAATTAGATTTTTTTCTGTGTACGGATTTTCAAATAATCCTAACAAGAATTTCAAACGCAAAACGCCTCCCGCTGCACGGTCGATATTTTCGGTTGTCAGTTTCTTTTCATTTACCAATTCAATAATGGTGTTTTGCCAAAATTCATTGCTAAAATCATAAAACTGCATATCAACTCCAGAAGAAACCGCTTCTCTAATAGCATCTTTTGGAGAATCAGCCACTTTATGAGTCGTTTGAATGTATTTAATAGCTCCTAAATCTGAAACCACAATTCCTTTGAATCCCCATTCTTTTCTTAAAACATCTGTCAACAACCAATGATTTGCAGCACATGGAATTCCGTCCAATTCAGAATACGCACACATTGTTCCTAAAGCACCACCTTTTGTAAAAGCTTTTTGGAAAGATGGCAAATGATCTTCTCTTGCTGAACGCTCTCCAACTAAAATTGGCGAAGAATTTCCTCCCGCTTGCGGAATACCGTGAACGGCAAAGTGTTTAGGTTCTGCAATAATAGAACGATCCGATTTTAAATCGTCTCCTTGCAATCCTTTAATGAAAGCCAAACCAATTTCGCTGTTCAAGAAAGCATCTTCACCAAAAGTTTCAGCAACACGTCCCCATCTTGGTTCGCGCCCTAAATCTAAATTTGGTCCAAAACCAAAATGAACTCCATGCGCTCTAGCTTCCATACCAATTACTTTACCCACCTTGTCCATTACAGCAACATCCCAAGTTGCTCCAAGTCCAATGTTCATTGGGAAAGCGGTACTTCCTTCGTCTAAATATCCATGAAGCATTTCACACATAATCAAAGCTGGAATTCCCCAACGGTTTCCTTTGATTACATTGGTTTGAAGATCGTTGATCATTTTCGCTGAACGCGGATAAAGATCATGAATCGCTCCAATTCCTAATTTCCCGATTTTTTCTGCCGATTTAGCTTTAGCAAAATCTTCTTTATCTTTAAAAAAATCTCCTCTATACATATCCATCTGACGCACTTTTTCTTCAAGTGTCATACGGCTTAGCAAATCTTGTACTCTCTCTTCTACTGGTAATTTGGCATCCTGATACGGATACTTTTTCTGGGCGTTGGTCTGGTTAAAAAAACCAACAGCCATTACAAAAATAATGGCCGTTTTCCTCATTCTTAATTGTAACATAGTTGTGTGTGTTTAGTTTTGAATCACTTTAAGCTTTGTTCCATTCACAAAATCATCGTGCGAAATAAAAAAGCTGTTATGTGTTTTTCCGTTTAGCTCAATCGAATTGATTTTCCCACCATTATTTTCTTGTCTTTCAATTACGATGCTTTCTTTTTTATAATAGTTTGGATCTAATTTAATCGTCACTCTATGAAACATTGGCGTTGTAATGGTGTAAATTGGATCTCCCGGCGATATTGGGTAAATTCCCATCATCGAATACACTAACCAAGCCGACATGGTTCCTGTATCATCATTTCCTGGTAATCCTTTTGGTTCATTTTTGAAATATTCGCGAACCAATTTCTTTACCATTTCCTGAGATTTATATTCTTCCCCCTTCACATAATTGAATAAATACGGATTGGCGATGTCTGGTTCGTTTGCCATATCAAATTGTTTGATATCAAAGATTTTCTGCAATTGCGCCGAAAACGCTATATCGCCGCCCATTAGCTTTTTCAATCCAACAATGTCATGAGGAACCATAAAAGCATATTGCCAAGCATTTCCTTCGATAAAACCAACATTTTCTTCAAAATTAGCTCCAGAAGCAGGATCAAAAGGTTCGTACCATTTCCCGTCAGCCGTTCTTGGACGAAGCAGATTTAAATTTTTATCAAATAATTTTCTGTAGGATAATGAACGTTCTTTAAAACGTTTTACATTGTCTTTGTCCCCGAATTCGTTGGCCATAAGCGAAATAGAATAATCTGAAATATTGTATTCCTGAGTTGTAGAAACTGGGCCTTTATTGTCAGTTGTTAAATATCCTTTTTTGATATAATCTTTCAATCCAGGACGAAGCGGATTATTTTCAATATTATCTGCGCCTTTCAACATCGCATAATAGGCTTTATTAACATCATAATCACGAACTCCTCTCATATAAGTATCTGTAATTACAATACTTGCAGGGTCTCCAACCATGGTAAAAGTTTCAGTCGAATTCAGTTCCCATTTGGGTAACCAGCCGTTTTCATCAAACATAGTCAACATACTTTTTACCATATCAGATTGCTGTTTTGGATAAACCAAAGACATCAATGGATGTACATTTCGGTACGTATCCCATAAAGAAAATACGGTATAACGGGTGTCATCGGTTTTAGCAATTTTACTTCTTTTGATTACGGGATATTGTCCGTTAATATCATTTAAAATATTGGGATGAATTAAAGTGTGATACAAAGCTGTGTAGAAAATCGTATTGTCTTCTTTTGAACCACCTTCAACCAAAATTTTAGACAATTCTTCGTTCCATTCGTTGTAGGTTTCTTTGTAAATTGCATCAAAAGATCTGTTACCAACTTCTTTTGCTAAGTTTTCACGGGCATTTTCGATACTTACGTACGAAATTCCAATCTTCACTTCAACCGTTTCTTGTTTGTCGAATTTATACGTAAAATAACTTCCAATACTATCACCTACTACGGTTTTAATGGTATTTTCCATTATTCTCGCTTTTCCGTTGTAACCCATCCATTGCGCTTCAACGCCGTTGTATTTTGCAGGTTTTTTCCAAATTCCAAATTTATCGGCTGGTTTAGAAAATTGAGCTACAAAATAAACCGGATAAGCATCTTCTGGACTATTGTAACAAAATGAACCAACAGATCTCATTCCTTCAATTTCTGTAGAAGAAACCACTTTTATCATTGCGCCTTCTTCGTTTGTTAATCCTAAACCAAGATTTAATAAAATATTAGATTGCCCTTTCGGGAAAGTGAATCTGCTCACGCCCACTCGTTTTGAAGTGGTAAATTCGCCTTTTACTTTGTATTTGTCGATGTTTACGCTGTAATACGCTGCTTTGGCAACTTCATTAGAATAGGTTGAACCGTATTTTAAATGATCGATTTCTACATTTCCAGTTGTTGGCATCAATAAAATAACACCCAAATCTGGACAGCCAACTCCGCTTAAATTCACTTGACTAAATCCTGTCAAAAAAGTATTTTCATTCACATACGGATTAGAAAGCCACTGACTGTCTTTTTCCATAGGCGTATTTTTTACTCCAGCCACATTAAACGGACTGATACTTGCCATTCCGCGTGGTGCAATTGGTCCCGGAAAAGCCGCACCATAATTGGAAGTTCCAATAAACGGATTGACAAAATCGGCAGGTCCCTGCGCAAAAATAGTAATGCTAAAAAACAGCATGTATAAAATACATGCTGTTTCAAATTTATTTTTAATATTTAAAACCATAGGCTTCGTTCTTATCTGTTAATCGCTTCAATTTTTAAAGTCCAAGCTTCTTTTGCAGGAAGATTGTTTCTTAAACTTTCTGGAATAATTACTTTAAATCCGTTTCCTTCTTTGGTCCATTTTAAAGAAGTTTTAGAACCTAACATTGTAATCTTAGTTCCCTTTTTAGGACTGATAGCTTTTACAGTAACTGCAGCAGGAATTTTATCTTCTCCTTCTTTAGCTAAATAAAATGCAAATACATTACCTGCTTTATTTTGTGTAAAACAAATGTTTTCTTCTTTGTAAGGCTCGATTGGTTTTGTATTGTAAATCGCTGTGCTGTTTACTTTCATCCAATCTCCGTAAGCTTGCAATAAATCGTAAGCCCCCTTATCCCATTCTCCTTCTGGACTTGGAGCAATGTTTAATAATAAGTTTCCGCCTTTAGCTACAATATCAATCAACATATGAATACCTTGTCTCCCAGTCATATATTCAGCACCTGGAGAATAAGACCATCCACCGCCTGCAGGAATACAAGATTCCCAAGGATAAGGCAACGTTTTAGCAGGAACACGTCCTTCTGGAGTTAAATAGTTTTGGTTTTTACCATGAACCGCTCTATCAACCACAATTAAACCTGGTTGTTTCTGACGCGCTTTTACAACCAATTCATCCATTTTTGGATCTTGATCTACCACTCTGTGTTTAATGAAACCGTTTTTAGATTCGTTTTCAGTAAATTTCTCCTCGTAGTTTTCTTTGATGTTTACTTGGTCTCTTTTTCTAACCCATCCTCCATCTAACCATAAAATATCAACTTTACCGTAGTTAGAAAGAATTTCTAAGATTTGGTTATGAGTGAAATCAACATATTTCTGCCATTTTTCTGGGTATAAAGACGGATCGTAATTTACGTTTCTGTCGAATGGAGGAAAATAAGGATCCCAGTAATTTTCGTTGTGCCAGTCTGGTTTAGAGAAATAAGCTCCTGTTGAAATACCTTCTCCTCTAAACGAGTTGAAAATCTCTTTTAACACATCTGCTTTAGGGTTGGTATGAAAAGGAACATCTTTACTAGTAATCTTGTAATCAGAATATTTAGTATCATACATGTTGAATCCGTCATGGTGTTTTGTAGTGAAAACCATGTATTTCATTCCAGCATATTTAGCCGCTTTAGCCCATTTTTCAGGATCAAATTTTACAGGATTAAACGTTTTTCTTAAACCTTCGTAATCTTTAATATAATCATTATAATTAGACGGATTGCTTCCTTTTTTACGTTCACACCATCCGTAATCTTCAGGGCAGATAGACCAAGATTCTACAATTCCCCATTGGCTGTAAGTTCCCCAGTGCATTAGCAAACCAAATTTTTTGCCTTGCCACTCGTCTAAGTTTTTCAAAACCAACGGATCTGTTTCTGGTACGTATCTTTCATCTTCGTAAATCGCCTGAGCGAATATCTGAGCTGAAAATAAAAGGGCGATAATGAATATTCCTTTTTTCATCTTTAATCTAATTTATAATTTATTATTCTTTGTTTTCTGGTTTAATAGGTAATCTTAATTTAATTTATCAAGTATCGGTTGATCTGTAAAAATTAATTCTGTTTGGTTATTTTCATTAAGCTGTTCCAATACAACAAACTTATTTTCTCCCGCTTTCAACCAGCATCCTGGTACATAAAGCGTTTGCTGCGGGCCTACTTTCCAGTAGCGACCAAGATTGTGGCCGTTAACAAATACAATTCCTTTTCCCCAAGCAGACATATCAAGAAAAGTATCGGCTGGTTTATCTATGTTAACTGTAGATTCATATAAAACTGGACGTCCTGGCTTTATCGTTTCGTTTTTAATAGCTGGCACTTCATTCATTGGCATTTTATACATTTCCCATCCACCACTAATTTCATATTCATTAATAAATACTGGAGAAATAATTCCTTTCGTATTATGCACTATTTCGGCTCCGTAATTAATACGTCCCATATTTTCAACTAGAATTTCTAAAATACCGTTAAAAGGAATAGAAATTGTCAACTCGTAATTTTTGAAAACTCTATTCAATTCTCCAACCTTAACTCCGTTTACATAAACTGTAGCAAAGTCTCTCAATCCCTCAATCTTTAATTTGCCAGAAGAAATTGGTTGTGTAAATCTTTTTCGATACAAAACATATCCATTTCCCTGACCTAACTTTTCAAATGTTAAAGGCTGGTCATTTACAACCGCTTTTTCTTTTTTGATCCAACTCAAAACATCCATACTCGATTTGATCGGCTGATTAGGATATTTTACTACTGGTATTTTCTCAGGAATTGGTGCTAATTTTGTTTTAGAATACTTTTGCATGACATCACGTATAGCCATGAATTTTGGTGTTGCCCAACCTGCTTCGCTAATAGGAGCATCATAATCATAGCTTGTAATATCCGGCTGAATATCACTTTCCTCATTATAATTTGCTCCAGAGGTAAATCCAAAATTGGTACCACCGTGAACCATATAATAATTAAAAGAAACACCTGCATCAAGGTACTTTTTAGTTTGACTTGCAATCTCTTCAGATCCAATTTTAATAAATGGTTCTGCCCAATGATCCAACCATCCAGAATAAAACTCTGCTACCATGTAAGGTCCTTGTCCTTTATGGTATTTATCAACCTGTTTCTTTAAATTTTCTATATTAGATTCTCCATTTGCAGTTGGCAGTACGCCTTCAACAGCACCGCCTTCAAACAGCCAAGTACCGTCAGAAGTAAAAAAAGGCTCTGGAAACCCCGTTTCTTTAAGCATATTGTAAATTGCAGTTTTGTACGCTTTATGATCCTCAGCACTAATATCGGTTCTTTGTGAAACATAAGAACCAAACTCATTTTCAGCCTGAACCATAATAATAGGTCCTCCTTGGTTAGCAAAAAGTCCTTTTACCTCTGCATATAAATGTTCTAAATACGTTTTGCAAGCTTCTAAAAATGCTTTGTTATTGGTACGAATTACTAAATCTGGATTATTTTGCAACCACCAAGGATATCCTCCAAATTCCCATTCACCGCAGGCATACGGACCTGGTCTAAGAATCACATACAATCCTTCACTTTTAGCAAGACGTACAAATTCTGCTAAATTTTTATTTCCTGTTTTAAAATCCCATACACCTGGCTCAATTTCGTGATAATTCCAAAACACATAGGTTGCCACGGTATTCAATCCCATAGCTTTAATCATTTGCAGCCTATGTTTCCAATATTCTTTAGGAATACGCTCATAGTGCATTTCTCCCGAATGTATTTTTATAATTTTCCCATCTTGTTTAAATTCTCCATTAGATATAGAAAATCCTTTGCTTTGTGCCATAGTAAAAAACGGCATCAAGCAAATCAATAATACTCCGAGCTTAAATAATATCTTATTCATTCTTTTTCAGATTATACATTTATAAACTTAACAAGCATTACACGTTAAGCTTTGTGTGAGAAACTAATTTCTTCCTAAACTCTTTTATCCAAGTTTCAAAAGAAAAAAAACTATGTTTCTATGTGTTTAAAAATATTTAATTCACCAAAATTTCATCCACAAACAACCAAGAGCTTTCTCCTTTTGGACTTTTCTTTAAGTTGCCTCCAATTACTTTTACAAAACGTGCATTTTGTTTCTGGAAATTAATTTTAAAATCTTTCAATTCCGGAACTGGATTTACCGCATACGGACGCATTATTTTACCCACTTGCGTATATTTAATTCCGTCTGTAGAAATCAACACTTTTACTTGAATTGGGAAATTAACTCCAGCACCTTGACTTTCTAAAGCCCCAACTGTAACTTGTTCTATACTTTCTACTTTCTCCAAATCGATTACCAATTCCATATCATTAACCAGCCAAGCCTGCCATTGTCCGTCATGGAAATTTTTGCTTCCGCGAATGGCATTTACCATAGTATTAGCATCTCCTTTATAACTCTGGTTGAAAGGCGTTAAGTATTTCACTTTTTTCGCAAATCCTTTATGGAAAACAATCGTATCTGTAAAAGTTTTTCCAACTGGTTTTTCGTCTTGAAATAAAGAAGCTTTTAAAACAGTAGTTTCTTTGATTTCAATTGGACTTGTATATTTTATAGCATGATGATCAATGCTTTGGTTTCCTAAAACATAGCGGATATCTGGATTTGGAAATTCATTTTTCAATTCCACTTTCACTTGTTTATTGGCCAAATCTGCTGTTGAAGAAGCGGTTACCAAATATGCGCTTTTCGCATAATTTAATCCTTGATAATCGTAACGTTTAAACATTGAAAACAATCTCGACGTAAAATCGTTCCAATTACGTTTCTCTTTCGGACTCCATAAGGTTTCTGACAAAGCCGCTAATCTTGGAAAAATCATATATTCAGAATCTTTTGGTCCCGCAATATGTTCTGCCCATAAATTAGCTTGTCCTCCTAATACGTGCGCAGCTTCCTGAGGTGTCATAGTTGAAACTACAGGATCAAATTTGTACACTTCGCTTAGTGGATTATAAGCATCAAAAGCTAATGGTTCTTCGTTTTGAGGCCCTTGGTAAAAGTTGAAATAGCAAGGCGTTTCTGGTGTCATAATTACATCGTGACCTTGATCTGCTGCTTCAATTCCGCCTTTCGTTCCTCTCCAGCTCATTACTGTCGCATCTGGAGCTAAACCGCCTTCTAAAATTTCATCCCAACCGATAACTTTTTTACCTTTTGAATTGATATATTTTTCCATGCGTTTTACAAAGTAGCTCTGTAATTCGTCAACACTTTTCAAACGCTCGTCTTTGATTCTTTTTTGGCAGTGTGGACATTTTGCCCAATTGGTTTTAGTTGCTTCGTCTCCACCAATATGAATGTATTTTGAAGGGAAAATGGTAATTACTTCATCAATTACATTTTGCAAAAACTCAAACGTAGTTTCTTTTCCAGCACAATAAATATCTGTTAAAGGCCAAACTCCTCCTGACGGAACGCCAATTCTCTGGTTGAAACAAGCCAATTCTGGATAAGCTGCAATGGCGCTGCTTACGTGAGCCGGCATTTCGATTTCTGGAATTACTTCAACTCCTTTTGTCGCAGCATATTTTACGATTTCTTTTAATTCGTCTTGTGTAAAAAATCCGCCGTAAGTTCCTTTTTCATCAGGATTTGTCGTTAATCTGGCATTCCAAGAAACATTTTCCTGATCTACTCTCCAAGCACCAACTTCTGTTAGTTTTGGATATTTTTTAATTTCAATTCTCCAGCCTTGATCATCAACTAAGTGCATGTGCAGAACATTCATTTTATGTGCTGCCAAACGATCGATCGTGGCTAAAACATAATTTTTATCGAAGAAATGACGTGATAAATCCAGCATTAAACCTCTCCATTTAAAACGAGGCTCATCATTAATGGTCAAGCTTGGAATTTGCCATTTTGCAGAACTAATCGCAAATTTACTTTCGATGGCTTCAGGAAGCAATTGTCTAACACTTTCTAAAGCATATAAAAATCCATTATTTCCTTTAGCAGAAATCACAATATTAGTTGGATTTACATCCAAAACGTAAGCTTCATTTTTTAAGTTCGGATCTGTTTTTAATAAAACATAATTACTCGCAGGAGCTTTTGTGGTAACTTCTGGTTTCCATCCTGCAGCAGTCTCAAATTTTGATGCCAAAGCATTTGCAGCGTCTTTCTGAAAATCACCGTTAACCACAAACTTTGTATCTCTTGTAAATTCAAAAACCCCCGTTTTAATAAAAGTCTGACTCGGTTTTGGAATGATCCGAATATCATTTTCCGTATAAACTTTCTGTGCATTCGCCGAGAAAATTGAAGTGATTACGGTTAATAGGAATAGTAATTTTTTCATTCTTTGTTTTTTGGTTTCTCTAACAGTTACTTATAAAGCTACTTTTAGAGATATACTTTTTTAGTTTTTGTTTGTCATCCTGAGGAACGAAGGATCACACTAGGAATTCCTCAAAGAAATTCGTCAATCTTTGTCGATCAACTAGTGTGATCCTTCGTTCCTCAGGATGACAAAACTGTGTCGTTAAACTTTGTCAAAGTTTCAAACTTTGACAGAGTTCTAAACGGTATAATTATTTATCCCAAGACATTTTAAATTTCGCGTCTTCCATTCTGTGGCCTTTTGCGTCATCAGAAACGGCGTAATTAAATCCTGACCTTAGGCTGTAACCTGCGTATTCTCCGTTTTTATTCAAAGCAATAAAACCAACTTGCAGGTATTCCATGTCTTTGTGGTTTTTATGTTTGTTGTAAATACGTTCTGTGATTTCTTTACAAGCATCATAAGGAGATTTTCCCTGACGCATTAGTTCGACAACCATAGCACTTCCGGCAGTTCTAATAACCGCTTCACCCAAACCAGTTGCCGCTGCGGCTCCCACTTCGTTATCCAAGAAAAGACCCGCGCCGATTATTGGGGAGTCACCGACGCGTCCGTGCATCTTCCAAGCAGCACCACTTGTGGTACATCCGCCAGAAAGATTGCCATCTTGGTCTAACATTAGCATGCTTATGGTATCGTGATTTTCTATATTAATAACTGGCTTGTATTTTGAATCTTCTAGCCATTTTTTCCAGTCTTTTTCAGATTCTGTAGTTAATAAATTTTCTTCTTTAAAACCTTCAGACAAGGCAAATTGCAATGCTCCTTGCCCTGCTAACATTACGTGTGGCGTGTTTTGTAATACTCTTTTAGCAACAGAAATGGGGTGTTTAATTCCTTGCAAGAAACAAACAGATCCGCAATTACTGTTATGATCCATGATACACGCATCAAGAGTCACTTTCCCTTCGCGATCTGGATATCCACCGTAACCCACACTGCGGACATTCGGATCTGCTTCAGGTATTTTCATTCCAGCTTCGATAGCATCTAAAGCTGATTTTCCTTCTTTTAAATTCTTCCAAGATTCTTTATTTGCAGGCAAACCATGATTCCATGTCGAGATGATAATTGGTTTGGTCTGTTTTTTATCTTTTGATTCAGCTTCTGGTTCATTTTCGTGATTTGCAGCAAATCCGCTTACACCCAAAACAGAACTAATGGCTAAAGTGCCTAAAGTGGTTTTCTTAATAAAATCTCTTCTATTTGACATGTCTTTTTGGTTTTAATTCAACTTTCAGAAACTAATTGTTCTTCATGTTGCTAAATTAATCAGTAATAATTTTTAATCCCAGTAAAATCGACTACAACGACGCTTTTACCGACTTAATTGTTTTTAAATTACTGTCTGATAAAGCATTTCCGTCAAAAAAGGAAACTCCTGTTGCACCATTTTTCTTAGCTTCTAAAATCGCTTCTTTCAATTCTGCATCCGATTTTAAACTTGGAATATAAATTCCTGTATTTACTTTCGTTTGTTTTCCTTCTAAATCGGCTACACCTTGTTTGGTTGCATAACCTACCCAGTCAATTTCTTCATCATAAAAACTATGATAAATCATTGGATACACTTCATCAATATTCCATTTATCCCAACGCTGGCGTACCATATGATCTGCCATTTCGGGATAAGGAAATACTGCTGCCGTTAATTTTTTATTGTGTTTATGAGCAATTTTATACGCATCGTCAACCACCGCTTTTACTGCATTTAATCTGAAGTTTTTCCACTCCATATCAATTGACGTATTATGGCTCTTTTTCGAATTTTTATGATGTTCTTTTTCGAATTTGCTTACGCACGCATCACAATAACAGAAATCAAATTGTGGCAATTCTACATCTTGCACCAAATTATACTTTGGTAATAAACTGATTGGCAAGAAAATATCCGGAAAACGAATGTAATCTAAATGTACACTTTCAATTCCTTCAACTTTAGCTAAACCTTCTACTAAACCTAAAACGTGGTTTCTAGATTCTTCTTTAGTTGGGCAAAGCCATTGGTAATAATCTACATACGGACGATTATCAAAGCAAGATTTTCCTTCTTTGCTTACTTGATACCAATCTGGATGCTGTAAAGCGATCGAATCATTTGGACGATTCATTGCCATAATCCAAGCGTGAACTTTTAGTCCTTCTTTTTTTGCAAGCGGAACTAATCTTGCTAATAGTTTCGGATCGGTTTGCGTGTTAATTAAAACTTCATCGATTCCGCCGTCTTTGTATTTTTTGAATTCTTTAGAATAATCTGAATCCGACTTTTTAGCGTCAGCAGTGGTCCAAACACCAAAAGTGAATTTACCGTTTTCCTGATCTTTATTTTCTTTTTGTCCGCAAGAGAATAAACTCAGCGAAAGCGCTAATACTAAAACTTTTGATAGTTTTTGAAACTTATTCGTTCGTAATAATTTTACCATCTTCTTTAATTATTAAGGTTTTGTTTGAAAAAGGACTTTTTACCAAGATATTAAATCCTGATGAATGATTTTCTAAAATTGGCTTTAAAGTCTTTCCGTCAACCACTATATTTTTTTTACTGATACTTTGCAACGATTTTGCCCAAGATTTATTCTTTTCGAAATATCTTTTTTGAGCGCGGTACAAAGTATACAGTTCCCATTTTACTTTTTCTTCCTGCGGAATTGAAAATTTATCATCGCTTTCTTTAGAAGAGAAGTATACATAAGCCCATTTTTCGGGCTCATGCATATTTATCACTCCCATAGGCGACCAAACCCAATTGTATTCTGGGAGAAATTTTCCTTCTGAATCTTTTTTGCGTTCGTATTTTCCGTCGATAACTGAATGCTGCCAATTCACTCTAGAGAAATTGACTTTCCAAAATTTATCTTTCGGAACAATATCGTCGAAATAAGATGTTTTATAAACCGACCACGGAATTGCAATTTCTAATGTCCAGCCTTTATCAATATCTGAAGCATTATTTAAAGTTCCATCAATCTTTACAGCCGATTTTAAACCTGTAATATTCCAATCGTTTAAAACCGTATTTTTTTCTCTGTAAGGTTTATTAATAAATAAATCCCAAGCGGTGTTTAACGCATTTATTTCTAATTCATAATAATTGTGAGTATCATTATCTGGATCAATAAAAACCTCAAAATCATTATTATAAAAAATAATCGTATCGCGTTGTCTTAGGTTTGCCCAAACGTGAGGCTCTTCCATTTTTGCCAGGATATAGTAGTAATTATCGTCCCAAAGCATTTTGACCTGAGTATTGTATTTTGGTTTTTCAACGCCTTCTATGTCGACAAAAGGTGTTGTCCAAGTTGCTTTTTCCCAGTCTTTATCTGCCCCGTCTCCGTCAATAACAATTTCCTTTGAAGTCTTATACGCAATATAACTTTTTGGTGTAACCTCTTTTTCAGATTGCGAATAACCCATCAAACCAACAAAAAAAACGGCAAGGGACAATAATTTACTTCTACTATGCATCTTTATATTATAAACTATTATCTTTTGTAAACTGAATTACTTCACTTAATTTTCCGAAAGCGATAGCAACATGTGTATCTGCTGCACCGTAATAAACTGCTAATTTATCTTCTTCAATATCGTGTAAAGCAGCGCAAGGGAATACTACGTTTGGCACATCTCCAACCATTTCATAAGTCTCTGCTGGGCCTAATAAATAAGGTTGCGTTCTGTATTTTACTTGGTCTGGCGAATTAACATCTAAAAGCGCTGAACCCATTGCATAACGGAAACCGTTGCAAGTATTAATAACTCCGTGGTAAATCATTAACCATCCTTCTTCAGTTAAAATCGGGATTGGTCCTGCTCCCACTTTTGTACATTGCCAAGCACTTTTTTCAAACGGACTTGGTTTCATTACCAATCTATGTTCTCCCCAATATTTCATATCTGGGCTGTAACTGATCCAGATATCTCCAAATGGCGTGTGTCCATTATCACTTGGACGGCTTAACATCGCATATTTTCCGTTGATTTTCTGTGGAAACAAAACTCCGTTTCTGTTGAATGGTAAAAAGGCATTTTCACATTGGAAAAATTCTTTAAAATCGAAAGTGTAACCAATACCAATTGTTGGTCCGTTGTAACCGTTACACCAAGTAATCCAGTAACGATCTTCGATCCAAACCACTCGCGGATCGTATTTATAAGCCGATTCAATCATTTCTGTATTTCCAGATTTCATCTCAATTGGTTCGTGGTTAATGTCCCAATTGATACCATCTTTACTGAAACCAGCAAAAATATTCATCTGAACTGCTTTATTATCACATCTGAAAACCCCAGCATATCCGTCTCCAAAAGGTACAACTGCACTATTGAATATACTGTTTGATGAAGGAATCGAATATCTGTCGATAATTGGATTCTCAGAATATCTCCACATTACATCTTTACTGTTTTCGGGTCTGTCTTGCCAAGGAATAGTACTCATTTTTTGTTCTTTTTATGTATTAGTTTTTTGTTTTATTCTTTTTTAAACACATAGAATCATAGTTTTTTGGAACGCTTAAAAGGCATTTTACTTTGAATAAATCACATAGCTCTATTTTGTCATCCTGACGAAGGAAGGATCACACTAGAAGCTCCGCAATCTATGTCGCCAATCTTTGTCGAGTTACGTGTGTGATCCTTCGTTCCTCAGGATGACAAACTGCACTGTTAAACTTTGTCAAATTTTTGAACTTTTACAAAGTTGCTGTACATAACAGCACGGCCAATCTTGCGTTCCCGTAGTTGAAACTACGGGCTATGTTTAAATCTATGTGTTAGAAACTAGTTTCTTTCTTTTTCCTTTTTCAAATTAAAAAAAGTCTATGTTTCTATGTGTTTAAAATTTATCGAATCAAAATAATCTCCTCTAAAATCCTGATTCTGTACTCTTTATTCTATACTCTTTATTCTATACTCTTTATTCTATACTCTTTATTCTATACTCTTTATTCTATACTCTTTATTCTATACTCTATTCTCTAAAAATCTACTCTTCTATCTTCCTAACTCGGTCTAACCAAGTAAACTTCAACACTGTAGTCGTCACTAAGAAAACCACCAATGCCACAGTCGCTTTTGGATAATCTCTAATAATGAAGTAAATTGGAAGCAGAATCATGCTTGACTGCCATACAATTCCAATTACACAATTCATCATATCCAAATAGAAATCATTATTTTTTTGGAAAGACTGATCTTCCGCTTTTAACTGTTTGTAAACTGGACCCCAGAATCCCCAAGGTCTCACATTGCTGTAGAAAGATTTCAGTACTTCTATATCTGTTGGTTTGCTTAAGTAAGTTCCTAAAAGACAACCTAAAATTGACATTCCGAAAATTAATGGGAATAAGTAAATGGATGGCACTTGCGAAAGATCATGCAAGAATGTTCCTGCTGCTAGATTTCCTTTGTTTTGATCTAAAACAAATTGAAGGGAAGCTGCGATTAATCCGCCGACCATTCCCCAGAAATAGCCCCATCCGTTAAAACGCCACCAAATCCATTTTAAGAAGTTCGCTGCAACGTAACCTCCGTAAAGAGCACTTGTAATCCAAAGTGTTAATGAGTTGATCGAATCTGCGAAGAATCCCATGAAAACTCCAAGACCAACAACTAAGAAAGAAGAAATCTGACTTACTTTAATATAGTGCTGATTTGAAGCAACTGGTTTAAAGTATTTTTTATAAATATCATTTACAATATACGCTGGACCTGCATTTACAAAAGCGGAGAATCCAGACATAAAAGCGGCTAATAAACCTGCAAGAAGAATTCCTTTAATACCAACGGGAATATAAAGATTGACCACTTTAGGCATTAATAATTCTAAATCTGCGCCCGTTAAATTTACGTTTGCATTTAATTCTGGTGCTAAATTCACTAAAGCAATAACCACAATTCCTGTAATTAATAAATATCTAGGAATGAATAAAATTAAGTTGGTAAAACCACTCATGTAAGCCGCTTCTTTAACCGATTTTGTAGAAAGAACTCTTTGTAAATCGTAGCTTGGAGTTGGTCCTGCAACACTTGCAAAGAATCCTTTGAAAAGTGTCATTCCGATGAAAGCGCCAAACATCTTATAACCTTCCGTATCAATTAATCTGTTGAACGTTTCGAATTTATCGCTCCATTGCGTTTCAAATTCCCATCCGAAGAAAACATTTTTCCATTCTGGCGTAATTACCGAATTAATCTGAATATCTGTATAATTAATGAATGCATAACCCGCGATTAAAACTCCCGCAACAATCATAATAATATATTGTACAACCTCTGTCGCTACAACAGAAAACATTCCACCTTTAACTGTATAAATGGTAGTTAAGAAAATGATTAACAAGGCATAAGCTTGTTCTGAGGTTAATAAAACGCCACCGTTCATATGAACCGTTAAATCCCAAGGAAGAATGATGGTTACAAATTTCCCGATTCCAACGAAAAAATAAGCGATAAAACCAATTGTAGAAATGATGGCAAAAATAGCCACAATAATATGAGATGCTTTTCCTGCTTTGTCGCTTCCAAAACGAGTTAAAATCCATTCGGAACCTGTCATTACTTTTGATCTTCTAATCCAGACCGCGAGGAACATCATCACAAAAATCTGATTCCATATTGGCCAAAGCCACATAAACATGAAGCTTTTTACTCCATATAAAAATAAAACTCCAATCATCCAGGAAGTTCCCGAAACATCAAACATTCCCGAGCCATTGCTCAATCCTAAAAAATACCATTTGATTGATTTCCCGCCAAGGAAATAATCGTCAAGTCCTTTTGATGCTTTTCTTGAAATCCAGATTCCGATACCGACCGAGAGTACGATATAGATTAAAATGATTGATACGTCTATTATGTTCATTAAATTATTTATTTTGAATTAGTTAGTTCAGACCCAGTTTTTGTTTGGCTGTGCTCCCATTACAAAATGAAGTACACCGCCTTTTAGCATTTCTTGGTGAGAAATCGCTGTTTTATTAAATGCTTTTCCGTTTAAAGTAACCGATTGGATATAGAAGTTTTTGTTTGAAACATTCTCTGCTTCAATTACAAAAGTTTTCCCATTTGGAAGATTTAAAGTTGATTTTTCGAAAATCGGACTTCCAATTTCGTATTCACCAGAAGCTGGATTCATTGGGTACAATCCCATTGAGCTGAATACATACCAAGCCGACATTTGTCCGCAGTCTTCGTTTCCGCTTAGACCATTTGCAGTCGTATTATATTGCGTATCCAAAATATGACGCACCCAATATTGGGTTCTCCAAGGCTGACCAGCGTGGTTAAACATATAAGCAATGTGGTGACTTGGCTCGTTTCCGTGCGCATATTGTCCGATCAAACCAGAAATATCAGCTGAAACATTGTTTCCTGTAATCTCAGAACTCTCTGTAAATAATTGTTCTAATCGTTTGGTGAAAATGTCATTTCCGCCATGAAGTTTAATAAAATTGTCAACATTATGAGGCACAAACCAGCTGTGTTGCCAAGCGTTTCCTTCTGTATAATCGGTATGTTCTCTATGGTTGGAATGTTTTGGATCGAAAGGTTCGTTCCAAGATTTTCCATCTTCAGATTTTCCTCTCATAAAACCAGATTTGGCATCAAATAAATATTCGTAAGCTTTTGAACGTTTCGAGAAAAACTCATAATCAGTTGTTTTTCCTAAAGCTTTCGCCATTTGGGCCACACACCAATCATCATAAGCATATTCTAAAGTAATGGTAACCGATTCGTCTAATAAATTATAAGGAATGTAACCGTATTTTTTGTAGAAATTCAATCCGCGTTCGTCTTGCATCATCGTTGCTTTCATAGCTTCAAAAGCTTTTTCAGCATTAAAACCTTTAATGCCTTTCATATAAGCATCCACAATAACGGGAATAGAATGATATCCTGTCATGGTATTGGTTTCATTAGCATATAATGTCCAAACCGGAAGTATCTTTTTAGTCTCGTAATATGCTAACATGGAGTTAACCATATCTGAAACTTTATTCGGATTTAAAATGGTAAGTAATGGATTTTCAGCTCTAAAAGTATCCCAAAGAGATAAAGTAGAATAAGCGGTATAATTTTTTGAAGTAACAATTTTATCATCCTCAGTTCTAAATTGTCCGTTTTTATCGCTGTACGTTACAGGCGCAACTTGAGCGTGATATAAAGCGGTATAGAAAATGGTTTTTAAAGAATCAACCGGAGTTTCAACTGTAATTTTACTTAAAGCTTTGTTCCAATCTAAAGATGCATCTGTTTTTACTTTTTCAAATTCCTGATCTTTATCTAAATTATCTTTCGCATTAGCGATACTTACAGAAGAAAGTGCCACTTTAACGCCTAATTCATTAGAGTTATTAGAATCGAAGAATAACTGTAAAGCCGTGTTTTCGGCTTCAGCATTCTTACCTGAAATTACTTTTTTATCAGCAGTAATAATAGATTCTGTAATGGGTTTAGAAAACTTCGCTACAAAAAACACTTTCTGATTTTTTGCCCAACCTGTACTATAACGGTATCCGCTGATTGTATTTGCGTCTTCGACTGTTATGGCCGTTTTTACCGCTTTGTCCCAATTAATGGCAAAACCTAAATCTACGATAACAGATTGTGTATCGTTATTATTATAGGTATACTTATGGTATGCGGTTCTTTGCGTAGAAGTTAATTCTACATTGATTTTAGGATCTTCAAGAAAAACTTGGTAATAACCCGGTATTGCTTTTTCGTTAACATGATTATATTTTGATTTATACGGTAAGAAATCGCGTGAAGCGGCTTTGGCGGTTAAGTCTAACTTTTTGTTTGTCGGCATAAATAAAATGTCTGCCAAATCACCGATTCCTGTCCCGCTTAAATGTAAATGACTAAATCCAGAAACTATCGAGTCAGAATAATGATAGCCTGAGCACCAGTCCCAGCTAGAAACCCCATTATCTGGACTCACTTGCAGCATCCCAAACGGAACTGTTGCGCCCGGATATGTATGTCCGTGCCCGCCAGTACCTATAAAAGGATCTACATAATTTGTTGCAAAACTTTGCTTATGTTGATTTTTATCTACATTTATTTTGCAACTTGCAGTTAAAATTACCGTCAGAGAAAGCAGAGTAATTTTCCTCATATCAAAACAATATTAATTTAACTTTAAATTTAGATAAATTCAACTTTTACCAAAATATTTTTAGACGGACGACATTTAAACAGCTCTAAACATCAAAAAATAGTAACAAACGACATTCTATTCTACGATTATGATTTTCAACTCAAACAAACCTTATAGTTTACCTATACGTTATCACGTTTACTTTTGGCTAACCTATTTTGTATTCAATACATTCCGCTGGGGAAGCTATTTTAACGATTATGTTTATTCATTAAAAACCACTTTACTCGGATTTCCAATTCACATGGCATTGTGTTATCTAAATATTTTGGTTTTAATGCCTTTGTTTATTTATCGCAAAAAGTACTTCCTATATATAATAAGTGTATTATCAGCGATTTTTGTCATGGTTGTTTTAAAATTCAATCTGACTTATCTATTGATTACACACGATGTTTGGCCCGAAGGTCCGCAAACCATCAGTACACTTACACTCAACTATACGATAGATATGATGATGGGTGAATTGTATGTAATGACTTTTGTTACTGCCATTAAAATCACTTTAGATTTCTTAAAAGAACAAAGACGTGTGACAGATTTAGAAAAATCGCAGCTAGAAACCGAATTGTTGTTTTTGAAGTCACAGATTTCTCCACATTTTTTCTTTAACACCTTAAATAATATTTATTCTCTTTCTGTAGAAAAATCAAACAAAACGCCAAAAATCGTTTTAAAGCTTTCCGAATTGATGCGCTACATGCTTTATGAAACAAAAGGCAAAAAACAAACTCTCGAAAATGAGATCATGTGCATTCAGAATTATCTGGATCTGGAAAGAATTAGAAACGGAGAACGACTTGAAGTAAATATGTACATTTCTGGAGATATTCATGATAAAGAAATTTCTCCTGTATTGCTTTTAACTTTCGTCGAAAATGCTTTTAAGCACGGCGTGAACAAAAACACTGGAAATGTTGTAATTGACATTAACTTTAAAGTAAAAGGAGATTTTTTATACTTTACAATTTCAAACCCAATGCCCGAATTTACCGTACATAAAGATAATTTTAACAAGTCAAGTGGTATAGGTATTGAAAACGTAAAAAAAAGACTCGAATTAGGATATAATAAAAGTGACTATAAGCTTTCATTTAAAAATAAAAAGAATATTTTTGTCGTTAAACTAGTTATAAAAGTCACATAACCCCACCTTTTATAAGTTTAGAAAACTATACCTACAAAAAACCACATATCGGCCAAAAATAACAGTACAAATGAAAATAAAGTGTTTAATTATCGATGATGAGCCATTGGCAATAAACGTTATTAAAAATTATATTGAACAGATTGAAGATTTAGAATTAGTAAATACTTTTAGCAATTCTATCGAAGGATTAAATTTCTTAAAAAACAATACTATAGATGTAATTTTTTTAGACATTAACATGCCTGTTTTGGACGGTATTAATTTTATTAAAAGTTTAGAAAACCCTCCTTTACTTATTATTACAAGTGCTTACGATCAGTTTGCGATTGAAACTTACGAGCTTGATGTTTTAGATTATCTAGTAAAACCAATTGAGTTTCCTAGATTAATGAAAGCGGTAAACAAAATCAACAAACGTCTTAATAACGCAGTTAAGCTTCCGCAGGAAAATAGCAAAGAGAATCCTTTTATTTTCGTGAAAATCGACAAGAAAAAAATGAAAAAGATTTTCTTGAACGAAATTCTAGTAATTGAAAGCTTAAAAGACTATTTAAAAATCAGTACAACTTCTGGAAAGTTTATCATTCACAGTACTTTATCTGATTTTACAAGTTTATTACCAGAGAGAGATTTTATCAGAATCCACCGATCTTATACGATTGCGATTGACAAAATTGACGCCGTTGAAGGAAACAGCATTGAAATTGAAGGACTTCGATACGTCATAGGAAGATCTTATATTGATGAAGTAAAACAGAAAATCCTGAATTCATCTATATAAAGGTTTTACCGCAAAGCACGCAAGGATTTACGCAAAGTTCGCAAAGTTTTTTCTCAAAGCTTTGCGAACTTTTTTTTTCCATTTTTTACACAACTTAGAATAAAATCTTTGCGAACTTTGCGTAAACCTTAGCGCACTTTGCGGTAAAAAAACCTTCGCAATTAAAAAACACAAAAGGATAAAAAACGAAAATGCGGCCAACCACGACCGCATTTTCTCTCAATTATAGGTAACTAACCAAAATAAACCATGAAATAGTCTATTATCTTTATGCTGCAAAAAACTAAAAGTGATATCTTTTAAACGCTTCAATAGCCGAATAATCTGCTAAACCTAAGCTGTGATATTTTTCTGCAGTCAATCTATTTCTATCTTCAACTCGAACCCAAAACTCCCTGCTATCATCACCTTGAAACATAACGCCGTCTTTTTGAGACTGGTGATAAAAAATAGCATGTCGTTTCTTTAAAACCTGGTCAGGACTCATTGGTACTGCCATGTCAATTTGGTACGATTCCCATTCATGCCATGCGCCTCGGTATAACCAAACCCAGCAATCATCCATAAAACTTTTGTTTTTTAGTCTTTTTAAAGATTCAAACAAACTGTCTAAACATACTTTATGAGTTCCATGCGGATCTGCTAAATCTCCAGCGGCATAAATTTGATGCGGTTTTATTCTTTCAATAATGTCACACATAATGTCGACATCTGCATCTGAAAGATTATTCTTTTTAACCGTTCCTGTTTCATAAAACGGAAGATCCAAAAAGTTTACGTTAGAATCTGGCAAACCAATGTAACGAGTTGCTCCAAAAGATTCGCTTCTTCTAATCAAGCCTTTTAATTTTCTAACTTCTAACGAGTCAATTTCATTTCCAGTTCTGTTCTGAAGAAAATCGATTATTTTATCAGACATTCTAGAATCTGGATGCAATGCTTTCGAAATTTCTGCAAACTTTAAAGCTTCAACATCTGATACGGCAATATTTCCAGAAGTCTGATAGGCTACATGAACCTCGTGTCCTTGCTCTACCAAACGGTCAAATGTTCCTCCCATCGAAATCACATCATCATCTGGATGCGGGCTGAAAATGATAATTCTTTTCTTTTCCGGCGTGGAACGCTCCGGTCTGTACGTATCATCAGCATTGGGTTTTCCGCCCGGCCATCCCGTGATGGTTTGCTGCATTTTATTGAACATTTTAATATTCAAATCGTATGCAGTTCCTTCTTCCGTCAAAAGACTCGACATTCCGTTGTCGTTATAATCTTTGTCCGTCAGTTTCAGGAAAGGTTTCTTCGTCAACTCACTTAACCAAGCCACCGCTTTTAATTTTAATTCATCTGTCCAAACACAAGACTTTACCAACCATGGTGTTTTTACTCTTGTTAGTTCAGACGAGGCTTCTGTATCTAGAACAAATGTTGTGTTGTTATGCTCTTGCAAATACGTAGCTGGAACTTGCGAAGAAACTCCCCCTTCGATTGTCTTTTTTATAATTCCTGCTTTACTGATTCCCCAGCCTAGCAAAACAATTCTTTTTGCATTTCTAACGGTTCCAATTCCCATTGTTATGGCTTTTCTTGGAACATTGTCAATTCCTAAAAAAGAAGAAGCCGCATCGACTCTCGTGATATGATCCAAAGTAATACTTCTGGTTCCTGAATTCACATGAGAACCTGGCTCATTAAACCCAATATGTCCTGTTCTTCCGATTCCTAAAAGCTGAAAATCTAATCCGCCGTACGATTTAATTTTCATCTCATAATCGATGCAATATTGCTGTAATTCCTCGGCACTCACCTGCCCGTCTGGAATATTTATATTTTTAGGAAGAATATTTACATGATGAAATAAATGTTCGTGCATAAAATGATAATAACTCTGAATATCATTTTTATCCATCGGATAATATTCATCTAAGTTAAAAGTCACCACATTTTCAAAACTCAAACCTTCCTCTTTGTGCATTCTAACCAATTCTTCATATACCTTAATTGGCGAAGAACCTGTAGCCAAACCTAAAACACAAGGTTCGTTTAGCTCATTTTTTCTCTGAATTAAATTGGCAATTTCTTGCGCAACAAGTAAAGAAGCTTCTTGCGACGATTCGAAAATAACATTGTGAATTTTCTCAAAACGAGTTTCTTCAAATTTCCCTGCTTCTCTAAAACCTATATCTTCTTTAATCATTTGCCTTGTCATTTAATTTCTAAAATAAAAGTAGAATTAAATTATCCGTTCCACTCAAAAATTCGACTAATAACGACTGCGCTTCGGCAAAAGACAAAATAAGATGTGCTAAGTTATTTTAATACTTCGCAAAGAAGCATTTATTCAATTACCCCAATTTCAGCAATTGAAACTGCCTGCCCTTTTCCTACAGCAGCTGTAGCAACAAATCGTAAAAATCTTGCTTTTACCGCAGTAAAACTCTTAAGCTGCTCAATTGGATTGTGTTTGATGTTAGAGAATTCTCCTTCTGATTGCTTTGTCCAAGTAATATTATCTTCGCTAGTATAGAATTCATAATTCGAAATCAAATTCAAATTATTTCCAACTTGCTGTGGCGTGTATGTAAAGCCTTTTATTTCTCTTGCTTCGCCCATATCGATAATGATTGCTTGAGGCAGTTTGTTTTGATCATTTCCAAATCCCCAATCGGTATTGGCATCTCCGTCAATAATTCTCTCAACCGATTTATCATCTCCGCTTGAAATAGAAATTACGCTCCATTTTTCTTTAGAAACACCATATTTGGCTGTTCTAATTGCACTATTAATTTTTTCTTTTGTATTTCTCGAAATGGCTTTAATTTCTACTGCTTTATTATATAGGAATGGCGCTTTGTATAAAGTACTTTTTTCTGAAGGATTTTTTCCGTCAAGCGAATAATAAACTGCATTGCCGCTTTCCGATCTAATCGTAACCAAACCATTTTTATCACGAAGAATTTGAGGTTCCTTAATGAAAGTCGGAGCATTATAAGCTTCAATTGTACTGATTACAAATCCTGCTTTAGCATCTAAAATATTAACTCTAATTGCAGAAGCTGTGACACGATCTAAACGAAGAATTCTTTTGTAACCAATTGTAGTTTCGTTGGCAATCGTTTTCCATTGTCCGTCCACTTTTGCTTCAACAGAAAATTCTTTTACACGTTGCCCAAGCTTGATATATTCTTGAAGCAAAATTCTATTAATTGCAGTTGGCTTTTTAAATGTAAATTCAATTGTAGCTTGTTTTACTTTATCGTCTGTTGCCCAATACGTATTTTTATTTCCATCAATTACATTTTCAGGTCCGAAATTAGAATCGACTGCTCTTGTGTTTGAAGCTTGAACTTTTGCTCCTGCTAATAATTCGGTTTTAAAATCTGCTTTAATTGTAGCAACCAATTCTTTCAATCTCGCTTCGTCATTTTCATGAACCAAACCGCGAGTATCAACAGGAAGATTTAATAATAAAGTGGCATTACGTCCAATCGATTCATAATAAATATCGACCATTTCGTCAAGCGAACGAACCTTATCGTCTTCAACCGAATGATAAAACCATCCCGGTCTGATCGAAACATCGGCTTCGCCAGGAACCCATTTTTCCCCGTCTTCATGTCCAGACATGAATTCGCTGTAATGCACTTTTCCAGCCAACTCATCTTTTTGGCGTAATAACGACCAATTGGTTTTTCCTGCACGCCCTTCTTCGTTTCCAATCCATCGCGCTTCTGATGGGCCAACACCCCAAACTAGCGTTTTTGGTGCGATATCGTAAATCAATTTATACGTTTCATCCCAATTGTAATAAGTCAACGAATTGATTTTTCTGGTTTCGTTTGCACCGCCATAATAACCATCTCCGCCATTTGCACCGTCAAACCACATTTCGAAAACATCTCCATAATTCGTCAATAATTCCTTTAACTGATTTCTGAAATACGTTATATATTCAGGTTTGCCGTATTGCGGATGATTTCTATCCCAAGGCGAAAGATATAATCCGAGTTTTAAATCGTATTCTTTACAAGCTTCGGCCAATTCTTTAACCAAATCCCCTTTTCCATTTTCCCAAGGTGAATTCTTAACTGAACGTTCTGTGTAAGCTGAAGGCCATAAACAGAATCCGTCATGGTGTTTAGCGACCAGAATAATGCCTTTCATTCCGGCTTCTTTTACCACGCGCGCCCATTGACGAACATCTAATTGTGATGGATTAAAAAGTTCTGGCGACTCGTCTCCGTAACCCCATTCTTTATTGGTAAATGTATTTAATGAAAAGTGCACAAAAGCATAAAATTCCATCTCCTGCCAATCGATTTGTTTCTGTGTGGGAAGCGGTCCAAAAGGCTTTGGTGCATTAGCGAATTCCTGACTTGAAGCATTAGAAATCACACCCAAAAGACATAAGGAAAGGAATATTTTTTTCATTGCTGATCTGCTTTAAAATGGTCTATAAAGCATAAATGTAGTATAAATTGAAATCTTTCGAATAGAATTTCGACCAACAACATTTTTTAAAGCGTTTTGGTCAAAAGTGGATTTTTAGTATATATATCTTATCGAGAATTAGGTCAAACTTTTTGTCTTGATTCTAAAAATAGAAATCAGAATAATAGATAAAATCACAAAGGACAGTAAAACAAAAAATCCGTTTATAATTGCCGTTTGAAAACCTAATTGGGTTGCATCTATAAAAGGGTACGGATAAAATTCGGTTGCAAGTCCGTGAAACAAAGTGTAAATGATATAGATAATTGGATAAATCAGCCAAGATGAAATAACTTTAAAAGAGATCTTTTCTGGACTTACAAAAAACAGCCAGAAAAAGAAAAATAGAACAGGCACAACGGTATGGAAAATTTCGCTTACAATAAGATGATGTCCTTGTAAATCTAAAACTGGACGAAGGAGCAAATTAAAAACAATTCCGACAATCAATATATAAACTGTAATTGCCGTAATAGTAGTACATTTTCTAAAGAAAGCATTTGCCGAACTTCTTCCTCCAAATAATAACAAAGCACTGCAAATAATAACGATTGTATTTGTTGTAATGGTAAAGAAACTAAAAAAGCGGACTGCTGCACTGAAAAAAGTAAATTCAGGATTTTTTAGCAGCAAATAAAACTGTACAGGTAAGGCGTATAACTCTAGGGCAAAAATAATACCCAGCAAAATCTCCCCTTTAATTTTTGTGGTATTTTCTCTTTCCATATTTCGCTAAAGTCAGATTACTAAAATAAGGATTTTATTCGAAATATTCACAGCACTCTTTTCTGTTTCTCACTCTCAGCAATAGTTTTTTCAAGCCTTGACAGTTGTGTTTTTTCCTGTTTGGCACTCATAATCCAATGAATTATCACTTTTTTATAAGAAGGCGCTTGCTTCTCAAAATATTCCCAAGCGATTTTATTGTTTTGAAACTGTTTTTCGTAAACTTCTAACAGCGGAACTGGTTCTTTTTCGTGCGAATAAATTTTAGACTTATTTTCAGTTCTAAAACTAAATGCTTTCAAACCAGCATCTGTCATAAGTCCAGCATTAGTCAAATCTTCCATCTTCTGAATATTAATAGCACTCCAAATACTTGACGGTTTTCTCGGAGTAAAACGAATCGTATAACTTTCGGCATCAATAGATTTTCGAACGCCGTCAATCCAGCCAAAACAAAGCGCCTGATCAACCGATTCTGACCAGCTCATAGAAGGCTTTTTACTTGTTACTTTATAAAAACCAACCAAAAGTTCATTTTCATTTTGATGGTTCTTCTCAAGCCATTTTCTAAATTCTAATTGATCTGCGAAGAAAGTTGGTGTCATTTTGTTTTTTTTCATAAATGTATAAAGAATCTCGCAAAGACGCTAAAGCGCAAAGTTTATTAAAAAAAACAAACCATATAAGTAATTTAAGTTCAATTAAGTCAAAACTTAAATTACTTACATAACTTATATGGTTTAAAATTTTTGCAACTTCGCGACTTTGCGAGCAACAAGTCTTGCATTTATATTAAGTATCACAGGTCACATTATCCCAATCTTGATCCATATAATGAATCAGCCAATTGAGCGCATATTGTCTTTCGTAAACAATTCCTGGATTAATGTTTTCTATTTGTCTTCCATTAATCCTTTCGTCTACACAGGCCCAATTGTATCTGTAATACAAATCTGCAGCATCTAAAATTTCTTTTTTAGAACGAACTTCATGAACTGTATTAATAAATTCAAAAGGATCTTTGTCTTTTGCAACAGGATAATTTTCTTCACTAATATTTCCGAGATCGCAAAATTCATTTGGAAAATCAAGTGTATCGAATTTTTTCAAAGCCCACATTAAAGTCCAAATACCCTCGCATTTCCAAGTTTCATAGCTTTTTTTGTCATCCGTTGGATTCGCCAGAAACTCTTTTTCGCCTTCTGTTACAAATTCCCAAAGTTTATAATTCTGTAAATAATCAACAGCTTCTTCAGACGAAATGGTGTTAAAGGCAACTAAATTCGTCACAGCCAAAACACTCACTCTTTCGGCTATTTCTTTTGCTGATCGAATTGTAGTTTCTCTTTCCGATTCAACACAAGGCAAATGCTTATTGATTTTTACATTTTCTTTTTCAAGAATTTCTTCGTTTTGAGCTTTTCTTTCTATTTGATCTTCGTCTAATTCTGTCTGATCATTGTCAAAATATTCCGAATTTATATTAACCTTTAATTCTTCAATTTCACATCTTCCTTCTGTATCAATAATTAGATTTAAATCTTTATCTAAAAAATGTTGCGTTTCAGATTTACTTATTATAGTTTTTGGCTGAACAAATAAAACTGCATCAAATTCCTTTGCAAGATCGGCTATAATAATGTCTAATTCTTTCAATTCTCCCTTGTCTTCACGAATCGAAAATTCAGAATTTAGTGTTTGTATTTTATGAAGAAATAATTCTTTTACCTTTTCATTTTCAGTAGGTAACGAATCTACAAAACCATACAAACCTTTCAAATTTGCAGTTAATTCAGAATCGTCTATTTGTGGAATTTGATAAGAAGGAATAGCTCTTTCTCTGTAAAAAATAGTTACTTTTTTTGATGGACTTAAAATTCCACCTTTCACTTCAAATTCAAGGTTTTCACCATTAGTAGAAAAAACACCTTTAGGTACATGAGAAAGAAATATTTGTTTGATTTTTTCCAGTCCTAAATGATGCGAATAAATTGTACAAATCATTTTTCGGCTTTTATGTTATTAGGGCAAATATAAGTTTAATTCTACAAGAATAATAAATATTCTAAATGAGCAAAAAACAAAAAATCCGCATCTATTTTGAAACGGATTTTGATTGTTTGTATTATTTCGCTCCTCTGGAGCTTTATTCTTATGTGAGACTCATTTTTCTATAAATATTTCGCTCTCCCAGAGCTAAAATTGAAATCGAATAATTATCTAAAACAAAGCTTCGGAGAAGCTTAATATTTATAGAAATCCACCTCATTACAGAATAAAAGCTCCAGCGGAGCGACATATAAAATTAATTAACATTTATCTGAATCGTTGAAACCGAAATTCCATTCCCTGCTGTCGCTTTCAACTTAATATTCTCTTTCTTCCCATTAGACTGGATAATCGCAATACATTTCCCATTAAACAATTTACAAAAATTAGCTTTAAACGAATCCAAATTGGCTTGATAACCATTATCAACACCAACTAATTTTCCTCCGCCAGAAACTTCAAAATTGATTAAATCCATGGCATTTGGAACTAAATTTCCGTCTTTATCAGTCATAGAGACGGTTACGTAAACCAAATCGTAAGTATCATTTTTGATTGCAGTTTTATCAGCTTGCAAATCTAATTTAGAAGCTTCTCCTGCAGTTCGGATTACTTTCTCTAAAACTACTTTTCCGTTCTTTCTTGAAACAGCTTTTAATGTTCCTGGTTCAAATTTTACACGCCAAAAAATATGCAAATCATCATTTTGTTTGGTTTTTTTTCCTAAAGATTTTCCGTTTAAGAATAATTCTACTTCATCAGCATTATTGTAATAGGCCCAAACTTCTACTTCTTGATCTTTTTTCCAGTTCCAATGCGGTAAAATATGCAGAACTGTTTTATTCGACCACTCGCTTTGATACATATAATAAACATCTTTTGGAAGTCCGGCTAAATCGACGATTCCGAAATAAGAACTTCTTGCAGGAAAAGGATACGGATCTGGTTCTCCGATATAATCAAAACCCGTCCAGATAAAAGTCCCTGCCATGAAATCCTGTTTTTTGATTGTTTTCCAGTTCTCTTCGTGGGTTGCTCCCCAATACGATTTTACCTGATCGTAAGCCGAAACGGTCCAATCTGCATTTCCGTCAAACGGAGCACCATGTTTTGTTGGCCAAGCTTTAATTCCGTCAGGAAAATCATAATGTCCACGCGTTTCTAAAGCCGAAACACTTTCGGATGCTAATATCTTTTGCCCTTTAAATTTCGTTGGAAAATCTTTATAATCTTCATGTTTGTAATTGAATCCCAAAAGATCCAAAGCTCCCGATTGGTAAATGAAGTTTTTCTCAATTACATTTTCCGTCAAAGCCGAAGTTACGGGACGAGTTGCGTCTAATGATTTTACTATTTTAGCCAATTCTCTGGTAATTGCAATTCCAGTCGAATCAAATTGTTCTCTGATTTCGTTTCCAATACTCCACATCATAACCGACGGATTATTACGGTCTCTTTTGATAAAATCTTCTAAATCCTGTTTGTGCCAAGCATCCCAATCTTTGTGGTAATCGTTGGTTACTTTTTTCTTTTTCCAAACGTCAAAAGCTTCGTCCTGAACGATGAACCCCATTTCGTCGCACAATTGCATCATTTCCAAAGAATGCGGATTATGAGACATTCTGATAGCGTTTGCTCCCATTTCTTTCATTAAAGCTAGTTTTCTGCGAACCGCATGAATGTTTTCTACCGCACCCAAAGCGCCATTATCGTGATGCAGACACACGCCGTAAATTTTAGTTGGAACTCCATTTAATGAAAATCCTTTTTCGGAATCAAAATTGAAATATCTAAATCCAAGCGGTGTTTCATAATTGTCAACCAATTTCGATTTCTCATACACTTTAGTGATAACTTTATACAAATACGGATTCTCTGTACTCCACAATTTTGGCTGTTTTACTTCTAAATCATGAAACTTTTTTTCTGATGTTTTAGCACCGATTTTTTCTGTTGAAGTATAATTGGCAACTTCTTTATTTTCTGCATTTACAATCGAAGTAACGAGTTTAAATTCTTTTTCCGAAGCATTATCATTATCAATGGTAACTTCTAAATGTATTTTTGATTTAACTGTCGAAACTTCAGGCGTAGTAACATAAGTTCCCCACTTTCCTACGTGAAGTTTTTCGCTTGCAACCAAACGTACATTTCTATAAATCCCTGAACCCGTGTACCATCTGGAATTGGGTTGAGCATCATTATCAACTTTTACTACAATAATATTTTCTTTTCCGAAGTTTAAATACTGCGTTAAATCATAACCAAAAGAAATATAACCATTTGGACGAATTCCTAAAGATTTTCCATTTATGAAAACTTCACTGTTTTTAAAAACACCGTCAAATTCAATCGAAACTGTTTTGTTTTTCCAATTCGCAGGAATTTTAAAAACTTTGCGATACCAGCCTTTTCCTGCCGGTAAAAATCCTTGTGCTTGTTTGGTTTTACTGTCTTTATCAAAAGTTCCTTCAATACTCCAATCGTGAGGTAATTGAAGGGTTCTCCAATCAGAAGCATTAAAATTGGCATTTATTGCTTCGGGATAATCTCCTAATTTGAAGTTCCAGTTTTTGTTAAAGTCTTCGACAATTCTGGCTTGTTTTTGTGCAAAAACTGATACCGAAAACAATAAGACAATTGTAATTTTTTGAAATATGTTTTTATGTTTTATCATAAATATGTTTTTTATTCTATCTTAATTTCTACTTCGTTTTTGTCAGGCTGAGCGAAGTCGAAGCCCACGCAAACTAAGTCGACAGTCTTTGTCGAGCTTCTTGTGGAGATTTCTCCTTCGTCGAAATGACAAACTAAACTTGGTATAAACTTTATGCGGGCTTCAATTTCGCTCAGCCTGACAAACCTACTAAACCTTTGTCACTTTGTTACTTTGTCACTTTACCTCTTTGAACTTCAAAAAACCTATTGAAATTCAAAATTATCCAACATTAATCCCTTCAAATCATCACCTTCCAACGTAATTTTATACGTTCCTGCATTAATATATCCTCCAGACGTTGTGTTTAAAATCTTCCATTTTTCTGGCGATGGAACAAACTCAATCGTATCGTTTCGCATTAAAATTCCGTATGCATCTTCCATTTTGAATTTAACTTTTAACGGCATTTCATTTCGATTCATAAAACGGAAACGCATTAAATAAATTCCAGCAACTCCTGGTTTAACTTCAAACTCGATGCTGTTGCTTGTCTTTTTTGTGAACTCAATATAATCGGCTTTTTTGAAATTTCCTTTTTCTATTCCGGTTCCTGTTGTTTTTGCTTTTTCGGCTTCAATGATTACGACAGGTCTTGAATCGTCTTTTTCGCCCATATCATAAGTTGGAACAACGACAATTGTAGAAATTGTTTCAGCATTATGAAAAAGAATTTTCTCGCCTTTCTTTATTTTTTTAGTGAAAACATCAAACGAAATTCCGTTGCTGTTCTTCGCTTTTTCTTCTATTTTTTTATAATCTGAAAGCTCTTTTAATGTCTTTGTTTTATCTTCAACTAAAAAATAAATAGTCGATTCTTCTTTAGCGGTAAACGATCCTTTATTTTTAGAATGAGATGAAAACTGTAAATAATCTGCTCCAAAAATTTCCGAAGGCAATTCGGTAAAAACAACATCAGAATCTGAATATTGTTTTGAATTAATATCCAGCCATGAAGCTATTCTGTTGATTTTTTCATAAGAATCTAAAACTAGATTTTGAATGTTTTTTGGAGATTCTGATGCTGGTCTTGCGTGAATATCCTTTGTCGCAATTGCAATTGCCGAGATAATCGCCTGCGAAGCTTTTACATTCGGGAACGAAATCACAATTTTTCCGTTTGTGCTTTTTACTTTGAATGTTTTCTTCAATGCATTGTCATGTCCTGCTTCTGCCCAAATATCAAAATCTTTTAAAACAACATTATCGTTGATGGCCACATCAAACAAACGCCAGCCTTTGCAGTCCATTCCGCCTCCAGTTCCGTACCAAGGTTCTGTAAAATACAATTCTACCAAATATTCTCCGCTTGGCACAGGAAATTCATAACGTAGTTTATCAACTCCGTATCTAAAACTTTGAAATAATTCAGGATCTTTTGTTCCGTTTATCGGATCGAAAGTCGTTCTTTGACTAGCAAAAAAGTCTGGAAGTTTTTCAAAATTATCGGTCCATGATAGCGAACCCCAAGTATTTTGTCCGTTTTTGTGCGTATCCGTAAACCACGTATTTCCAGCAGAATCAATTAGTTCAGAACCTCCGCAATTAACTCTATAAATATAATTATAACCGCTTTTAGCTTTTGTAATATCTGCTTTATTTGTTGTTAAAGCATCGAAATTTGGCGCTTTTGGCAGATTATTTAAAATGATATAATCTTTGGCAACCGCTTTTCCGTTTACATACCCAACGGCATATAAAACATTGTATTTAATGTCGACATTATTAAACTGAAAATGCTGTCCGATTCCTGGATTTTTTAGTTTTCCTAAAGAAGATTTATTTACATCGTTGAACAATTCTACTTCATCGCAATTTGAGTAAATATCGATTCCGTTTTTGATTCCAGTTGTTTCCCAACGACTTGGCCAGGTATGCGAAACGATATATACCATCGGATTAGTTTTGTTCGAAACATAATTGGCTCGGTACATATAAAAAGCATCCAGAGGTTCGCCCCAAATCGTAAAAAGTCCTTTATAATTGACTGGCCCAACTTTGTCAATATCTCTAAATCCTTCTCCGTTTTGTACACGTCCCGGATTTTCGTGCGAAGCAAAAAGCCAGTTGAATTGTCCTGCAATTTTATCTTTTACCGATTCTGCTTCACGAACTTTAATTTCCATTAATTGAGAAAAACGGTTTTCGCTTAAAATTCCTTTTTGGTCGAATTCGCCTTCTGTATGTAAATCGGCTGAACGCCATGCGCCGTATTCGCCGTTTAATAACTGAGTCGTCATTTCTAAATGGTATTTTAACGGATCTCCGCCATACGTTCCTGACCAGTTTTGAACGACATTCCAATCTGTTCCTTCTCCACCGTTACAAGTTGTTACGATTCTTTGCGAAGCTGATAACGGATCCATTTCGCGAATAATCTGTGTGCATTCTTCAGCAAATTCTTTCGGAATAGTGCTTTCATTCTGCAACCCCCACATGACAACTGATGGGCTGTTTCTGCGTTCTTTAATCCATTCTTTTAATAAGGATTTAAAGTTTTCTTTAAACTCAGGCGTATCGTACCAAATATGTGCCGAAAACTGACTCCAAAACAAGATTCCATTTTCGTCTAATTCTTTTTGATACAATAAATTATGAGGCTGGTGCGCTTCTCTAAAAGCATTAAATCCACCTGCTTTAATTTGCTCGATTCGAGAATGAATCATTTCATCTGAAAACGAATGGCTTTTTCCAATTAAGTGTTCGTATTCGCAAACGCCGTTTATGAAAACAGGTTCATCATTAATAAAAAAACGATTGTCTTTTCCGTCACGACTAACCGGCCAGCTTACCCAGCGAATTCCATAAGACGTTGCTAACTGATCGATTATTTTTCCGTTTTCGTAAACTGAAGTTACCAATTTATACAAATACGGATTGGATGGCGACCATAATTTCGGATTCTGAATCTCAGGAAGTGTCTGAGCTATTTCTTTTGTTTCTCCTGAATTGATTTTGTTATCGCTTTTTGTAATGACAACTTTCTTTCCTGAAGCATCCAAAAGAATATTTTCGATGGTTAAATTTCGCGGTGAAGTACTGTAATTCTTGATTTCGGTTGTAGTATGAAGAATTGCTTTTTGTTTTGAAACCGATTTATCATTCCAAATATGAACACCAAACGGCTGAATTCTAACATCGTTTGTAATTACCAAAGAAACTGGCCTGAAAATCCCCATTGGCTGAGAACCTTCTGAAAATCCCCATTCTCCAGAACAGCCACCGCAAACCCAAGGTAAATCGGCAATAAAGGATGGATGCGCTGCTTTTACTAAAATGATATTTTCTTTATCGAAAGAAACCGATTTTGTAATATCTAAGGTGAAAGTAGTTCTTCCGCCTTTGTGTTCGCCCACTTTTTTACCGTTTACCCAAACTGTGGCATACGAACTTACACCTTCAAAATAGAGAAAATGTTGTTTTGAACTCTCTTTTTTATCAAGTTTTAGCGTTTTTTTGTACCATGCAGTACCATGTAAATTTCCATGTTTTGTTCTTCTGAAACCATAATACTGATCCCAATTGTGAGGCACACTAACCTTTTGCCAATTGGAATCAGTTTTTGGATTTTCTACAAAATCTTCTTCTTTCAGCGGAAGATTATCCAGTATTACGGTTTCCCAAGACGAATTCAGCGAAATTTCTTTACGAAACTTCCCCGAATCTTTGCTCTGACTCCAAACAAAGCAAAGGCTTGAAAAAAAACAAAAAATAAAAAAAACTATTCTATTCATATTTTTAAAACCATATAAGTGATTATAAGGCTGTTTAAGTTATCTTGATAACAGACCTAACATGTTTTAAAAACCTGTTAGGTCTAATCACGTTTACTTCGAGCAAACCTGACGGGTTTTAAAAACCCGTCAGGTTTAACTTTACGTTTATTCGCGTGAGGGATTGAGGCGGTATCCTTTTATGAAGCGGAGCGGAATAAAAGATATAGCCGAAAGCCCGATTCGCCAAGGCGAACACGCCCAAATCATTCTTAATAAAACAACCAGTCAATAGCTGCTTTTTCTCCTGCATCAATATACCCAACATCACGTGGTGTTATGGTTTGATCTGCATCGATAAAACCTAAAATCAATACTTTTCCTTTTCCTAAATCTAATTTATTCTCTCCTGGCTGAAAAGTATAAGTATGAATGTTTACACGTGGTAAATCTTTTAAATTCATTGCACTTGCCAGAATCACTTCGGCTTGACCGTGCGCATTTCCTGCAGCATCGGTTTCTAAACTTGGCGGTAATAAAAATCTCTTCTGATCTGAATTGAAATACCCAACCACTAATTTAACCGCTTTTGTATTTCTAAACTTCAAATGTGTTCCTTTTTCGTTTTGATCATTTTCTACGAACGAGAATCCTTTTAGGTTTTGAAGTTCAGGAGCAATTTTAGTTAACTCAGAAATATCTGTTCCGTAGACTTTTGTTCCCGGTTTTACTAAATACGTTCCCGGTTTTTCGTCGATGAAAGTTACTTCAGCTGTTTTCCAAGGTTTCCCTTCTTTGGTTTCGATCTTACCATCTTTTGAAGATTTTAGCTTCTCAAGATTTCTTTTAAAATTAGCCAATTCACGCTCGTAATGCGGTAATAATTCAGCCCAAGTTTTGTTGTTTCCGTCGTCTCCTCCAATCGGAATTCGACGTTGAGCCGTCTGCATACTGTTGGCATAGTAATAGGTATCTTTTGTTAGTTTTACCAATAACTCATAGTATTCGATACTTTTTTCTAAATGAGGCATCGCTTTGTCTAAATCGGCAATATCGTTTGAATAACTGTATCTTAAAACCAATAGAGCAGCTTTTACTTTTTCTGAGAAGAAATCAGCAAACGCTTTATACGCATGAATATCATTTCTAAGGCGTTCAAATTCTTCTTTATCCTTGGTTACGCTGGCTTCAGCTTTGTCAATTGCTTCGACAGCCAATCTTCCGTGTTCGGTAATTTCGGCAATAATCTGAGTTGGAAGTTCGCCAGAATGTGGTTCTTTGTTCCATTCTTTTTTAGCATATTCCAAAAGCAATTCTCCTGCTGGTCCACAAGATTCATGGAATCCTGGATAAACTCTCCATTTTGACGGATTCACCAATTGGCTTTCGAACATTCCTAGCAATAAGGTTTGACGGTTTCCTTCTGTGATTCCGAAACGTCTTAAGGTTTTTGGCGCAATTTCTCCCGTTTCTTCGTAAGCTTTTAAAATATTATTTGCTGCTTCCTGAGTCGTTCCGAATTTCGCAGCTAAATCATTATCCCAAAATTTAACTTCTTCGTTTCGATCTCTTTTGCTGTCCCAAGCGTATCTTGCCCAAGCTTTGTACCAAATCCAGTCACGATCCATTTCTAATAAACGTTCTCCTGATTTTGTTTTATCTGCTGAATATGGCCAATCCCAATAAGATGCCTGCGGATATAAGTGTAATGCATTTGCTCCGTGAACGCTGTGCATCGCTTTTACTGTTTTTTGGATAAAATCTGGCGAACCATATCTAAAAGGTTCTAAATTGGCCAAAATATGAACATTCTCAATATGAATTGATTTAAGAGAACTCAACTGTTTATGCGTTTCTCCCCAAGGTCCGCCCGGCGTATAAGTCGTTAACGATTCTCCTGTATATTTACTTTCTGTGTAAAGGTTTTTGTATAATGGCAATGACTTTTCCATTACCAAAGGCCCATCTGTATCATGAGAACGAAGAATAATTGGCGGCTCGTCTGTTCTTCCCAATGCTTTTAATCCGTCCTGAACTCCTGGAATAATCGTTTTGGTAAACCATTCTACATCATCATCAATCGTGTTGATAGCTTCTCCTAAACAAACTAACAATCCCACGTTTGGATATTTTTCGATAAATGCAGCAATAGATTTTCTGGTGTAATCAGATAATAACGGTGTTATCGGTCTTGAACGATCCTGAGTTTTAATGTTATAGTGCTCTGCAAAAGGCTTAGAAACAATAATATTGTAAAACATCTGAATGACCCAAATTCCTCTTTTGTTCGCTTCGACCGTTAAGAATTTATAGATTTCTTCGTTCTTTTTGAAATCTTCGTCGCTTACCTCAACCGCAAATGGATATTCTTTCAATTTTACCAAAGAAGCAAAAGGGTGTCCGTTCCATAAATACAGCGAGTTCATGCGGTTTTCAACCAGCATATCTAAATATTTTACCCATAAAGCTTTATCGTAAAACCATGGAAAAGTTTCTGGCGTGTACGGATATTCATAAACATCGCGTCCTGGAAGATAAACCGGTTTTTGCATTCCGATGCAGGCTCCACGCAAAACCATTTCCGGACTGTCTTCAATATTAATTTCTGAAGGAAGTTTTCCTGAAGCTTTAATTTTATCTGTTAATTCCAAAGCTCCGTATAAAGTACCAGAAGCATCTGTTCCTTCAACATAAATTACATTATTTTGAGTACGAATCTGAAAACCTTCTTTCTTAGTTAATTTGCTATCATCGATTTTAACGCTTTTTGCATTTTTCTTCCAGAAATCAGTTCCTTTTTCTCCAATTACAATTATTTTATCTTTTGACTTTTTGAATTTATCAGAAGAAGTTACACTGAATCCTTTTGCTGAAAGTGTTTCAGATAATTTCTCTGCTCCAAATTTTGCTCGTGGCGAACTCGGATCACTAACAACAGTGATGTTTTGCGCTGTCGCGAAAGAGACATAAAAACATAAAAAAAGTAATTGTAAATATTTCATAGTATGCTGTTTTTGGGTATTCATTCTAAAAATAATCTGCTAAATCTGCCCGATCTGCGTGAAGAATATCTCTCGCAGATTTAGCAGACTCGGCAGATTTATAGTGAAAAAATGTGTTGTTTAACGATTACATATTGATCACTGTTTATTGTTTAATTCTGGAAAATCTTCTTCAAATAAGCTACGTTTGCGCCGTAATTGGCTTTTACATTATGCACTTGTGTCACGTCTCGAGAACGCTCTACAATTAGCCATCCACTCCATTTCATTTCATCCAAAGTTTGTTTGATTTTTGGCATATCGATCGCCTTGTCATTTTCCAACCAAAACTGATCCGTATTTGAAGCGTGAATCTGCGCTAAATATTTCTTACCTAATATTTTTAGCTCTGATGAAATATCTCTTTTATTATCTAAAGCATTAGCAAAGTTGAAAGAGCTTTTAATATATTTTGAACCTACTTCTTCTAAAAGTTTTTTCTCTTCAGTAGCACTTAAAGAAGTTTCAATTGCGATAACACCACCAATCTTCCCTACTTCCTTTCCTGCCCATTGCAATCTTTTAATCACTTCGGGACGTAATTCAGGATTCTTAACCAAATCGGTTTGAGTTCCTAATGGCAAATAAGCCACTTTTACTTTCAAGTTTTTCATAGCTTGAATGCAATCCGCAATCATTGGTGTAATTTCTCTGGTGGCAAAAGACTGTGCATAAAATCCAGACATTGCAATCGAGCTGATTCCAACTCCGGTTTCTTTCGATTTATCTAAGAATTTTTGTCTTTCAACTGGATCACCCAATTTGCTGTCAAAAGTGGGACGATTTCCTAAACCTCCCATATCCAGTTCGATTCCGTCAGCTTTTATTTCAGCAGCCAAACCAAAAGCCCCTAATTTTTGTCTTTTTAAAATCATCCAATCGCAAACTGCCACTTTATATTTTTGCTTTTTATTGGAAGACTGAGCCGTTGCACAGCTATTAAATGTTGTCGACATAACAACAAGCATTGCAATAAGTAAATTTCTTTTAGATTTCATGCTTATATTTTTTTTGCCACAGATTATAAAGGTTAAATAGATTAAAAAAAATCTGCTCGATCTGTTAAATCTGCGAGAAAAATTTAACTCTCGCAGATTGAGCAGATTTTGGAGATTAATTAGAAGAAAATCTTTCTAATCATTTTAATCTGTGGCTTTATATTTTTTTGCCACGAATTCCACGAATTTTCACGAATTAGTATTTTAAAAAATTTGTGGAAATTAGTGAAATTCGTGGCGAACTTTATTTTACTCTTCTTCAGCTTTTACTGCTGTTACCACTTTTCCTTCTTCGCCTGGCCAGATTCCGTTTTTAATTGGAAGTGCAACCAATTTACTTGGATCTACTTTTACATATTTCAGTTTTTCTCTTCTCCAAGTATACACAATATGCACCATTCCATCTGAACCTTGAATCATCGATGGATAAGAATATTGACTAATTTTTGAATCTTCTAAAACCAAAGCCGCGTTCCAGTGAATTCCGTCTTTAGAAACCGAAACGTTTAAAGGCGTTCTTGGTCCTTTTGCTTCTTTTCCCGGAGGAAGAACGTGATTGTAAACTAACAAATGTCTACCATCTTTTAACGTTACAGCATCGGTTCCTGAGTTGTTATTTGGAAGTCCGATTAACTCTACATCCGACCACGTTTTTCCGTTATCTTTAGAGAATGTGCTGAAAATAGCTCTATTTCTAGTTCTTCCAATAGCTTGGATGCTTCCGTCTTTATGAAATAAAATACTTGGCTGAATCGCATTGATTTTTTGTTTTCCTCTTGGAAGCGTATCGCCCATTACCCAAGTTTTTCCGAAATCTGGAGTAGATTCCATACGAAGTCTCCAACCGTCACCTTCAATACTTGACGGACATAATAAAGTTCCGTTGCTTAATAAAACTGGTTTATTTTTGATTGGCCCTAAGAAACCGTCTGGCATCTTTTGTGCTTCAGACCACGTTTTTCCGCCATCAGATGAAGTTCTGATTACACCCCACCATTCTGATGGTTTTGGTCCTATTTTGTAGAATAACATTAAATCGCCACCCGGAATTTGATATAAAACTGGGTTCCAAGTTGGTAATCTCGGCCCTTCTTTCATCACACCATCAGCCACTTTTACTCCTTCGTTCCAAGTGTCGCTTCCTTTTGGTTTAATGGCTACGTAGATACAAACATCAGGATTTCTTTCGTGCGTTCCGCCAAACCATGAGGCAACTAAATCACCATTTGTAGCTTCGACAATTGTAATGGCATGACAAGACGGATAAGGCGCTTTATCGTAAACAAATTGATCTACTAAAATTCCTTCTTTCCAAGTCTTTTTCTCTAAAGCCGATTTACAACTTCCTAAAAGGAAAAGTCCAAACAAGACAAATGCTAATTTTGTTATTTTCATTCTTAATTAAATTATGAATTATTTTTTTTGACTATAAATACATACCCCACATTTTTTTAGGTAAAAATATTTAATAAGTGTAAAAATAACACCAAAAAATTAACAATGTATCCTGTACTGTCCCGAATTATTAAAAATGTAGATTATTTAACGCTTATCGCAAAATTTCCTGACGAAAGTGTGACAATTATTTGATTTTTTTCTACAGAATAAGCGTAAGAAGTCTTATCCAGCTTCTGTTTATTGATTGAAACAGCTGAAATATCGCTTGCAGGAAGATACACAACTGCAGATGTATTTGCGGGAACGGTAATATTCCAAACTAAAGCCTTTTTATCTTTTTTCCAATCGCTTTTTATCAATCCGTAAATCGATTCATAAGAAGCATTTACATAAGTCAATCCAGCATTAAAATCTGGTTTCATAATAATTTCTTTGAAGCCTGGGGTTTCAGGATTGCTTTTGATTCCTGCCATATTTTCGTAATACCAAATCAGTAAATCGCCTAAAAGCATAACGTGATTTTGTGAATTCATTGCTGGATCTGCAGTGTTTCCGTTCCAAAGTTCCCAAATGGTTGTGGCTCCGTTTTCGACCATATAACCCCAGCTTGGATAGGTTTTGTTTGAGGCAAGTTTGAAAGCCAAATCGCCACGACCAAAATTAGTCAGCGTTCGCATCAAAAACTGTGTTCCGATAACGCCCGTACTTACATGACCGTTTTTAGTCACTTCCACTTCATGAACTAAATTTTCAAAAACTTTTTGCTGGAATTCTTCTGGAACCATTCCGAAAGTCAAAGGCAGTAAATTGGCTGTTACGGTATTATTAGCATAGTTGTTTTTGGCTGAATTAAAGTATTTAGCGTTAAATGCTTTTTTTATTCTCAAAGCTAATTCGTCATAATATTTGATATCATTTTGCGCATTGGCGATTACAGCAAATTTCTTCATGATATTTAAAAGCTGGTAATAAAACGCACTCGAAATCAATTCGCCGTCTGTTAAACGAGAAGGATCTTTCGAACGGATTAATTCCAACGATTCTGGCGGAACGCACCAATCGCCATATTTGTCTTTGGTCATGATATCATCAACCAAATAGTTTTCTTTCATATAATCCATCCATTTTTTCATCGACGGATATTGGTTTTCTACTACTTTTTTGTCTCCAAACTGCTGATACAACATATCCGCAACTGTAATATAAGTTCCCGGCCAAGTAACATTATCGCCATAATAACGCCAGAAAGCAGGCGCTACATCCGGAATTCCGCCATCAATGGTTTGTGAGTTTTTAATATCGTCCAACCATTTTGCGTATAATGTCTGATTATCAAACAAGAAACTTTCGCCGTAAGCTCCCGTTGTTCTATCTCCCAACCAAGGCTGACGCTCATTTCTCTGTGGGCAATCTATTGGCATTCCTTTATAATTACCGCTGATTCCCCACCACGCATTTTTAAAAATCTGATTCATAATTGGGTTCGAAGAATCAAAAGTTCCTGTTGTGGCAATGTCATCATAAACAACTTTTCCAACAAAGTTTTCTAAAGTCGGTTTTGTTTTGAAACCCGAAATTTCAACAAATCGAAATCCGTGAAAAATAAAACGAGGTTCCCAAACTTCTTCCCCTTCTCCTTTTAACGTATAAATATCAGTTGTTTTGGCATCACGCAGATTGGCGATGTATAATGAACCATCTGGCTGTAAAGATTCAGCAAATTTCATGGTGATTTTGTCTCCCGCATTTCCTTTTACTTTCAATTGTAACCAGCCCACCATATTTTGTCCCATATCTAAGATATAAGTTCCTTTTGATGTCTGTTTAATCGAAATAGGTTTTACTTCGCGTTTCACCTTCATATTCGCCGACATCTGTCCTTCGTAGAATCCGCCTGGTTCTTGAACATATTCTGCTGAAAGCCATTTTTTATCATTAAAATTAATGGCATTCCAGCCTTTCATTTCTTTGCGGGCGTCGTATTCTTCGCCGTCGTATTCGTTGTTGGATAAGATTGGTCCGTCAGTTGTAATTTTCCAAGTATCGTCAGTTCTAATAACATCTTTACTTCCATCAGTATATTCTACAAACAACTGCAAAGCCATTTTAGGGTAACCAAAAGTTTTGATTTTATAAGGTTTATAATCCTGACGCATCGTAAAAAAACGTCCGTTTCCTAAAATTGTTCCCAATGCATTTTTTCCTTCTTTCAATTGCGAAGTCACATCAAAAACATTGTATTTTACATTCTTCGTATAATCTGTCGGAACAGGTGCTAAGACTTGATCACCAATTTTATTTCCGTTAATGTATAACTCGTACAAGCCCATCCCCATGATATAAACCTTGGCACTTTTGACTTTCTTTTTTAAGTCAATTTCTTTTCTTAGATATCTCGCTGATAATCGAGAATATTGCGAGATACTATCTCCCGGAGAAGTTTTTTCATAGCCAATCCAGCGAGTTGATTTCCAATCGGCATACGTTAAAATCCCGATACTGAAATGTGCCTCTTTTGATTGAACTTCGCCTTTATTTGTAAAAACCGTTACTTTCCAATAAACATCTTGTCTGTCTTTTAGCTTTTTTCCGTTATAAATTACATTTACCGATTCATCGCTTTGTACTTTTCCGCTATCCCATAAATCTCCGTTTCCTGCATTTAGTTTATCTAAAGATGAAGAAGCTAAAATTTGATAATGAGTTTGTTTTACATCATTTACGCTTGCTTTTATTTTCCAGCTTAATCTTGGCCATAAAACGTCAATTCCTTCCGGATTGTTCAGCATTTCGCATTTTAAATCACTTATAATGATTTTGGTTTGGGCTTTCGCCGAAATGGTGAAAAGTGAAATGATTATTGTTAGATGTAAAAAAAACTTTTTCATGGTATTATTCTTAAGCTTTTGGCTTTATTTTTTTGCTTCTCGCAGATTTTGCAGATTTAGCAGATTATTTTACTCTATTTTTTAAATCTCCCAAATCTGCTAAATCTGCGGGAGTAAATGCTCATTTTTGTCATTTCGACGTAAGGAAAAATCTTCGTTAGCAGCTCGACAAAGATTGTCGATTTTGATTGTAGAGTTTCTTGCGAAGATTTCTCCTTACGTCGAAATGACAAACTAGATCCAGCTACTTTTAAAAAATTAAGGATTAATAAATCTTCTTAATTTATCCAATGTGCTTAAACTCTCAAAAGCAATTTTATTTTGTTCTAATAATTTACTTGTTTCCCATCGTATTTTCCATTCAGGATCTTTCAGCTTTTGTCTCAACTTCGATACTATAGTTGGATTACTCTTCAAAACCTGCTCATCAATCCAGTCAGTGAGAAATTCTAAAGCGTTAAAACGAGTTTCTACATTCTTATGATCCAAACCTTTTAATAATGTTTCCCTAACTCTGTCTGCATTATATGAACTTATATCCTCAACTAAAATCTCAAATAAAACAGGCGAAAGTTCTTTAATTTTATTTTGGTTTAATGCTATTTGATATACCCTGCTAAACTCGTTAGATAGAAAATCTGCCCATTTATCGATCTCTTCATCTTCACTTAGTGAATAATAAACAAAACTAACTTTATCAGACTGAGTAAAAAGTTGATTTTCACAGAAACGCTTTAATCCATCGAGATCTTTTACAGCTAATTTCTGAATATCTTTTATTGCTTCTTCTGAATCCTCATGTTCAAGATCATAATACTCATCTAAAGTTATGATCTGGTCAAAATTATGTATTGGTTTGTAAACTGTTTTATTTTCGCTCATAGTGCTTGGTGTAAATTTTGGAGTATACTTTTTTAGAAGTTCCTTAATTTCATATTCAGATACATCGTAATCATCTATTTTTATTTCGATTGTTTTCTGCTTATAAATAAAAGTGAGGTAAAACTCCTTATATGACAAATTGTACTTTGCCGTGTGTTCTGTTTTGGCAATAACTCTTGGAAATACAATATCTTTCCATTCATAAAAAATCTCATTTAGTTCTAATCCTTCTTGCGAGAATATTATTTTTTTATGAAAATTAAAGAGCGTCATTACCGCTTTTTTTCCATAAACGATAATAAATAAAATAGCAACAATTGGTAATACTAAATCGGTAAATTTAAATGTAATCTTTTCAACATTTATGAGTGATAAAAAGTAAATACCTAAAACCACAAATACCATATTCCATACAATATGAAATACACCACCTTTGATTGAATAATTTAATACTGTTTTCTCCAAATTTTATTCTTAACTAAAATAACTTGCATGACTATTAAACCGATAAGTTTTTAAAAACCTGTCGGATTTATAATTAGTTTGAAATCACACGCTCCAATCTTTCAGAAACTGCAATTTCTTTTCCGTTTTTAAAGATTCTGAAACCTTTTCCTTTTTTATATCTCTCTCCTGTTTTATCCCAAAGAATCGTAATAATATTGCCATGGTACAAAACGTTATCCAAACAAAACCAATCCCATTTCTCTTGCGGAATCAACGGATTTACTTCAATCTTCTCATCAGTTCTTGGGCGTAAACCAACCAAACCTGTAATCACTAAATCATTGAAAGTCGAATGATTATAATATCGGCTTCTTTCTCTGTCACCCATTAACCAATAGCCTGTTGTCTCATCTAAATACTCGCCAAGATAAGGTTTCCCTCTGTAATATTGCGATTGAACATACAATGACATTTGTTTGAAATAATCGGGTTTGGCTACAAAATTCTGATTGTAATTATTCAAAACATTCGCTAAAGCAGTTAACGTCTGCGAACTTGCAAATGGCCAAATCGCACCATCCCATTCGCAGGTTCCTGTTCCATGCGTTCTAAATCTTGGACTTCTTCTTTCAGCCGTTGTCAAACCAAATGGAGCCGAAAATCCTTTTTCATCTTTAATCTGTTCCCAAGCCTTTTCAAACCCTTTTCCTTTTTCAGGAAGATTAAAATACCACGGAATAAATCCGATCGCTTCTCTAACTTGTGCTAAAGTATCTTTTTCTGTTAAAGTTTCAAAGAACTCACTTTTCTTATTCCACAATTTCGTTTCAACTAATTGCTGCAAAATGTCAGCTTTAGCTTTAAATTTTGCTTCCACTTCCTTATCTCCTTTCAATTCAGCCATTTTAGAAATCGCTAACGCGTTGCCATACATATAACTGTTAATCGTTGGTCTTGCATTTTGTACTTTACGCCCACCACTTAAGGATTCTTCCATTCCATCTTTTACATCATGCTGCCAAAACAAACCATCTTTACGCTGACGATCTTTTTCCCAAACCGCATAATCCATAACCATGTCTGGGTACAAATTCAATAAGAATTTTTCATCTTTATTTACCAAATAACGATTATATAAAGCATCGGCTGTCCAACTGCTGAATTTATACAATTTGTTCATCGGTTTCCCATCATTTCCTCGATACCAAAGCTTCACATCCTGTTCAATGTATTTCGGATCATGAACCCATCTGAATTCGTTGATATGATGCCCCAAAGCACAACTAATCATATTGTATTTATCGGCATACGAACGATCTACCAAAAACTCTGTAATCGCAAATCCTTGTGGTGTATTTTTAATATGTTTACGAACGCTCCACCAACGGAAATAATAGATTTCCTCAAAATTCTGCTGTGGACATTCAAACAACGGAATATTCTTTTCCATCCAAGCCCAAGCACTATCATTCGGAATCGCAAATTTTAAATTCTCATCTTCCATCGTGTTGAAATAATCTACATAATGTTTGAAGTTTTTTTCTTTTAAAATAAACGATTTTCCTTTTTGGGATTCTACTGCACCAGATTTACAACCGCTGTTTATACAAGCGATTACAATTGAAAGTGTTATTATTTTATGTTTGAAATTTGTCAACATTTAAAATTCAGTCTTTTTAAAGTTAAACCATATAAGCAATATAAGTTCAATTAAGTTTTCCTTTATATTTTCTTATATCACTTATATGGTTTTAAAATATTTTTAATTCCCTGTAAAAGTATACGTCTGCCCTGCTTTCATATTCACATCGTAAATATTGTAAGTTGGCAACTGTACTTTAGACAATTTTGCTTCTTTAGAAATAATAGGTTTCTTCACTTCTACATCATAAAACAAAGGATTTGGATTTTTTCCTTTTGCTTTTTTAAGTGAAGAACCTTTTAGTGTATTCTCAACTTTCAATCGGCAATTCCCTCCTATTTTCGAATAGATTTTTAGCTCCGAAACTTTATTGTTTTTCCACGTCATATCGATTACAAATCCGCCTCTTGCAACTAGACCTTTAATACTTCCGTCTTTCCAGACAGTTGGTAAAGCAGGCAGTAAATGAATTGCATCTTCCTGACTCTGCATCAGCATTTCGGCAAAACCGGCTGTGCATCCAAAGTTACCATCAATTTGAAACGGCTGATGCGCATCCAACATATTCGGATACGTTCCGCCGCCTTTTCTTTGATCCGCTGTTACCAAATGTAATTGATCCTGAATCAATTTATAAGCATGATTTCCGTCTAATAATCTCGCCCATAGATTCACTTTCCATCCCATTGACCAGCCTGTAGATTCGTCTGTTCTGTAAATAAGCGATTGTTTAGCTGCTTCAAATAATTCAGGCGTTTTAATTGCCGAAATCTGATTGCTTGGATACAAGCCGTACAAATGCGAAACGTGTCTGTGATTGTCTTTCGGATTGTCCCAATCGTCCTGCCATTCCTGTAACTGATTGTGTTTACCCACTTTCATTGGAGGCATTTTAGCTAAAGCATCGCTCACTTTTTTGGCATAAGCAGCATCTGGCGAAACTAAAGCCGAAGCTTCGATAACATGTGTAAACAAATCAAAAACCAGCTGATTGTCCATTGTCGTTCCTGATGCAATTGTCGCTTTCCCTGTTCCGCCTGCGTGTGTGTTTTCAGGAGAACTTGACGGAACAACAACTAAATATTTTGTGTTCGGATCGATAACCATAAAATCCAAAAAGAAATCGGCTGCACCTTTCATAATCGGATAAATTTCTGCTAAATATTTTTTATCTCCTGTGTACAAATATCTTTCCCATAAATCCTGACAAACCCAAGCACCACCAGTTGGCCACATTCCCGAAGCAGCTGAATCTACTGGAGCAGTTACACGCCAAATATCGGTGTTGTGATGTAAAACCCAACCATTTGCATTGTACATCATTCTAGCTGTTTCTGCTCCTGTTACACTTAATTCTTTTGCCATTTGCACAAATGGTTCGTGCATTTCCTGTAAGTTGGTTACTTGTGCCGGCCAATAATTCATTTCGGCATTGATGTTTGTGGTGTATTTACTATCCCAAGGCGGAGTCACCATATCGTTCCAGATTCCTTGAAGATTTGCTGGCTGTCCGCCTGGCTGTGAACTGGAAATTAAAAGATAACGTCCAAATTGGAAATACAACGAAGCCAATTGCGGATCAAACTGTTTCGAAAAATCTCTAATTCTTTCGTTTGTAGGTTTCTTTAGTAATTCATTCGAACCTAAATCTAAAGTAACTCTGTTGAAGAATTTTTGGTAATAGTCAACATGCGCATTCTTTATGGTTTCAAAATCTTTGGTTTCCGCTTTAGCCAAATAGTCTTTACTTTTTGCAATTTCATCTCCTGAAATATCTTGATAGTTTTTGAAATTGGTTGCAATCGAAATGTATAAAGTCACTTCATCGGCTTTGTTGATGCTTAAAACGCCGTTGCTGGCATCGATTTCCCCGCCTTTATTTTTAGCAGTAAGTCTTCCTTGAAATTTTACTTTTCCTTTTACCCCTTCAAAGTTAGTTCCAACTCCCGAAAGTACAATCTGGTTTCCTTCTGTGGATGCAACTGTCTTATCAATTGGACTGTTCATAAAAACATTACAAGTAATCTGTCCCGGCTGACTTGCAGAGAGTTTCACTACAATTACCTGATCTGAAAATGCAGTTAGAATTTCTCTTGTAAATTCTACGCCGTTTACTTTGTATTTTACTTTTGCTGTCGCATTACTGATGTCTAAATCACGATAATAATCTGTATATTTTTGATGTCCTGCGAATGAAATATAAACGCTTCCAAAAGTCTGATACGGCATTCCGTCGTTGGTTTGCGACATAATATCTTTGGTAGCCAAATCCTGCGCTTCGTCAAATTTTTCATCAAAAATAAGCTGTCTTACTTTTGGCAAAGCCTCGATCGATTTAGAATGTGCATTACTGTTTGGAGAACCCGCCCAAATCGTCTCTTCGTTCAACTGCAAACGTTCTACTGCCGGATCACCAAAAACCATTGCGCCCAAACGTCCGTTACCCAAAGGCAAGGCTTCGTTCCAGATTGCAGCTGGTTTATCGTACCATAATTTTAGGTCGTTTTGAGCTGTTGCTGTAAAGGAAAAAATTCCAAAACAGATTGCCGTTATTTTAATTTTTAACTTCATAGTATATTTTTTTCTTGCCACGAATCACCAATTGCACCAATTTCTTTTTTAATTTTTATTTCAATTTCTCTATTTTTTTTGCCACAGATTAAAGGATTTCCATTGATTAAAAATCTGCCAGATCTGCTAAATCTGCGTGAAAAAAAATTACTCTCGCAGATTAAGCAGATTAAGGAGATAAAAAAATCCTTTTAATCATTTTAATCTGTGGCAAAAAAAATTCGTGAATTCGTGGCTATTTCTTAACCTCGTAAACTTTCAGATTTTTTTCTCCAAACATTCCATATAATTTGTTGATGTCTTTCAAAGCATTTGCAGGCAGTTTTTCTCCTTTATCTCCAAAGACAAACAACTTTTCTTTTGGTTCAATTACACAAGTCGATTCGTCGATTTCGCCTTTGTCGTTCTTCACTTTATTCAAATCTAAATTTAAATATTTTGCCATAAACGGATACAAAGCCATACGTTTCGAAATTCCGAAATCATGACCTTCTTTTGCAAAATGAGCATTTTCAACTAAATCTTTCTTTCCGTACAATTCGTATGTTCTTTGGATAAAAGGAAATTCTAATTCCGGAACAGCTAATGTCCAGTCTTTTCCGTCAGAAACAATCAATTGTGGTTTTGGAGCCATCATAGCTGAGATTTCGGCGTTGTTTGTTCCGTTTCCACAAAGATGAATTCCACGACCACTTTCGCATGGACAACCACCTGAGAAATGAGAAGAAACCATTACAACTGGAGCTGAAACTTTTACTCTGTCATCAATTGCGGCTAAAAACATCGTGTGTGATCCCCCACCAGAACCTCCAGTCACACCAACTCTTGACATATCAGCATTTTTTACCGTTGCCAAATAATCCAATAAACGAATTCCAGTTAAAACCTGAACTGTAGATGCAATACTGTTTCTATGCGTTTCTTCTGGGAATTGTAGTAACGATTCTCCCCAAGCAAATAAATCATACCCTACAACGATTGCTCCCATTTTGGCCATCATCGCACAACGGTACTGCTCGTCTTTTCTGTATCTTCCGTCGCCAAAATGCCCATCTGGTGTTAAGATAACAGCCGCTTTTTTATTTAGCGGATACGGTTTGTAAATCGATCCTGTTGCATAAACTCCAGGCAGAATTTCCAAAGCAATATTTTCGACACTGTAGTCTTTATAAATTCTCTTTGGAGTTAAAAGTGGTTTAGATTTTGGCGTAGGGGGCGCCTTATCCAAACCAAATGATTCAATCATACAAGCTTTTAACTCCGTTTTGCGTTTCTCCCATTCCTCTTTAGTCGAATAAAGGTTTTCTAAATAAAACAAACGTTCTTTTCCTTTATCGACTGAAACTTTATGGTTTTCATATTTACGAATAATGTAGGTTCCATCGGGTTGTTTGAAATACATCAATTCAAACGGCGCTAGAATATTAGTCAGCGAAAGAGGCAGATTTCCAGGTTCAATTCTCCAGTCGGCATAATCCAGTTCTTTTCCTTTTAATAAACCTCTATCATCATTGATTGTTACTTTAAAAAGAGTTTCAATCTTTTTCAGTGTTTCCGATACTGGCTTTCTAAAATTAGTATCAGAAGTGCTTTGTGCATTCGCAAATGTCAAAGCAAAAATGGAAACTATTAAGATGTATTTTAAATTTTTCATTATTACATTTTTTTGATTTGCCTCCTGATTTAACTGGAGGAAAACAAATTCATTTTTAAATGGGCTTTACCGAAATTATTTATTTGGGTAAAGCCTATTGACTTGTCTTATTTTGAACGTCCAGCTAAAGCAGGACGCAATTAATTTTTCTTTTTATGGAAAAAGGCTTAAACATTTTTACAAATTACTTTTTACATTTTACAATTTGCATTCGATTGTATAAATTCCAGATCCCAATTCCAAAACTGGCTTTTGGACTTTTTCATCAAAACCTGCTCTAACTCTTCTATTATCAATTTTTATTTCTGAATTTTTAGCAACCGGCAATTTTACTGTCGCAGTTGTATTCACTGGAATTTGAACTGTCAAAATAAATTTTCCGTCTTTCTTTTCCCAAGACGAAGCAATTTTTCCGTAAACCGATTGATAATCCGCTTTTGCAAAAGTCATATCGCCAACTACTTCTGGCTGAATAAAGAAATGTTTAAAACCCGGTTTTTCAGAATCTGACATAATTCCAGCTAAACTTTGATAAAACCATTCTTCGATTTGCCCTAACATAAAATGATTCCACGAATTTCCTTTTCTTGGATCCCATTGTTCGGTTAAAGTCGTTAAACCAAATTTAATCTGAAAACCATAACCCGGCGCATCATAATGATTGTGCATTCTGTACATAGTTTCGTTTTCGCCGTTTCTCGCCAAAGTCTGGAATAAATAACGATTTCCAACATCTCCCGTGGTCAAACGATCTCCCTTTTCTTTAATATCAGCTAATAGATTTTGCATTACAGCTTCTTTATACTGTGGTTCTACGATATCCATAAATATAGGAACGGCATTGCTAAACTGACTCTTTGTTCCGTATTGCTTGGTTTCTTCATTAAAAAACTCCTTGTTGAAAGCTATTTTAATCTCTGAAGCCAAAGCATTGTATTTCTCAAAATCTTCCGTTTTACCCAATAATTTTGATGCTTTTGCTACTAAATAAGCTCCATAATAATAGTGCGAAGTCGCTGAAAGTGCAATCGGACTATTTTTAGAATATCCAGCTGGATGTGTTCCGTAATCGTACCAATCTCCTAATCCGTGGGAAACGATATGGTTTGTTGCTTTCGTTCCTAAATAATCCACATAATTCTTCATTACAGGAAAATATTTCTCTAATAATGAAGCGTCGCCATAATATTCATAATACATCCAAGGCAGAATTACGCCTGTAACTCCCCATTCTGGAGAATCAGTAAAATCACCTCCAAAAATTACATATTCTGGAACGATTGTCGGAATTAATCCATTGTCTCTTTGTGAATCAGAAATATTCTGCATCGTTGCAGGAAGGAAAGTCTGAAGATTATAATTGAACATCAACCCCGGACCATTCAACTGAATTTCTTCCAGCCAGCCTAACTTTTCACGTTGCGGACAATCGGTAAAAACGCTTTGAAAATTACTTTTGATCGAATTATTTATCAATTCGTGTGTTTTATTGAAAATCTCATTCGAACAGGCAAAACTTCCAGCTTCTCCTGCCGAATTGTAAATAAAATTCGATTTTAAATCAACCAATGTTGGAAGATCTTTGTTCTTATCTTCTTTATAATTAATGTTTTCAATTTGAACATATTGATAACCGTAGAAACTGAATTTTGGCGTCCATTCTTCTGTTCCGTCTTCTTTTAAAGTGTAATCATAATAATAAGGTTTTCCAGATCTTCCCTGCGCGATTGTTCCTTCTTCATTTAAACCTTCAGCCACCCAAACACGAATCGTTTGTCCTCTTTTACCTTTTACTTTGATAGTTGGAAATCCTGAAAGATTCTGTCCCATATCAAAAACATAGAAATTTGGTTTCAGTTCTTTTACGGTTTTGACTTCGTATTGTTTCTGAATGGTAACTGGCGGAGCTGTCTGTGGTCTTAAAACTCCTTTTGGCGCTTCCTGAATCACGACTTTTTTCCAATCTCTATCTTTGAATCCTTTTCTGTTCCAACCTTTTTGCTCTAAGTTAGCATTGTAATCTTCTCCACCAAAAATACTGTTATAGGTAATCGGACTTTTGCTATATTTCCAAGTTCTATCTGATTTTATAATTTCTTCTGAACCGTCATTATACTTGATTTTCATTTTGAAGAATAAAGTCGGCGGACCAAAACTCACGAAGAATTTGGTATATCTTTCGGCCAACGTATTGTACATTCCGTTTCCTAAAAGAACACCAATTACGTTATCGCCTTTTTGAAATTCTTTGGCGCTTAATTCGTAAACATTGTAATTAACTGTTTTATCATAATCTGTCCACAAAGGTGCAAATTGGCTGTTACCCACTTTTTTCCCGTTGATCGTCAATTCGTAATGTCCTAAACCTGAAATGTAAACTACAGCTTCTTTGACTGCTTTTTCAACTTCGAAAGGTTTACGCAACATAATACTTCTTCTTGACAAAGAATCGGAAGCATTGATAAACGAGTTCTTTTTTTCTCTGTTAAATGTGGCTGTGTGGTAGTTTCTTCCTTCAGGCAAATGGCTATCGGCTTTTGTAATAGCACCAATCCAAGTCGGATTTAAATCTGATTCTAATGGAGCGGTTCTGAATGAAGCTGTTCTACTCCATTTTGAAACTTTCCCTGACTGATTCCAAACTTTCACTTTCCAGAAATATTTGGTTTCGCTTTTTAATGGTTTTCCATTATAAACGATATGCAGGTTTTTGTCGGTATTAACTCTTCCCGTATTCCAAATATCTCCATCATCATTATTTAGTTTTTCTTCGGAGGAAGCTACTAAAATTAAATAAGCGACTTGTGATGCATCGGATTCTTTTGAAACCAATTGCCAGCTTAATTTCGGCTGATTCTCGACAACTGCTAATGGGTTTTCGGCCATTTCTGTTGTTAAACGTACAGGCAGAATTTGTCCATTTGAAATGAATGTGATTAAAAAGCTAAGTCCTAATAATATGTTTTTGAAATTCTTCATTATTATTTGTTTGGATGCAGAATACTTATTCTTATTTTTTGTCATCCTGACGAAGGAAGGATGAGAAGATTACGGTTATTCTTTTTCTACAACTTTTTAGTTATCAGAGACTCGATATTAAATACTGCTTCAGGGATTAATTTTCCAGTTTGAGGCAGATCGTCGTAATCATCTGTGTCTGGCGCTGTGTCTGGATCTGGCGAATGTCTCTGTTCTCCTGTGCGGAACATAATTCGCTCGAAACCGTCTGTTGGCGCATAAAATATCTTTGTTGATTCTTTTCCATCGTTTACTTTTATAGTGTACTGACGGTTTTTAGCATCTAATTTAACTGTGATTGTATACGCTTTGTTTGCTTCGTATTTTGTAACCGAACTCAAACGCGCACCATTTTTTACCTTTAATTCTCCATCCGAATCAAAAATCAATCTTACCGATGGCAAGCCTTGTTTATTTTGGAACTCGACCTGCAATAAACCATGATTGTTTTGTTCTGGTTTTAATGTGAAAACGGCTTCCAATTTTGCTGTAAATGGTATTACTCTTTCGGCACGTGAATAATCAAAATAATCCTGATCTCTTAACGTCAGCCATTTTTTACCATCAGCTTTCTTTTCGATTTTTGTTGATGCCCAAGAAAGATCATAGGTATTCCATAGTTTTAGTTCTTGTCCGTCTGGAAGAGTATTGAAAACGTCATTTACATTTTCGGTAACCACCGAAGTAACAGGAACGGGAATCGATGCTACCCAAATATCTTCTTTGTTCATACTGTAACCCACCCAGATTTTTCCATCTGGCGGAGTTCCATTCTTTTCTGTGATTCCACGAACGTATTGCGGACCTGCTGATTTATAATTTCCACCGTAACGCATTGGACTTACTTCGCCATGAACCAATAATAGATCTTTATAATTCAATCCGTCGTCACTTGTCGAAATCGCCAATGGCCAGCGATATTCTGACGGATTATAAAGTGTCGCATAACGATTGTCTGAAGTTTTTTGTCCCCAGATTTTAGCATTGCTGTTTACAAATCCTGGCGCACGTAATGGCATATAATCCCAAGATTTTCCTCCGTCTCTACTGATTGAAGTTAAAGCATGTTTCCATAAACCCACTACATTTCCGTTTGGCAAATGGTAATAACTAAATGCTTTGTATGGTTTCTGTAACGGAATCAATTCATCGTCACGATCGGCTTCTTCAACCCATTGCTGTAAAACCAAAGGTTCTGATAAAATTTCTTCGCAGGCTTTTTTCAAACCCTTGTCTTTTGATGCGGTGTAAAATGGAAATTTCGATTTCGATTTGTCCCAAGTTTTATTATATCTGATGAAATAAATTTCGCCAAAACTTCCGTCTTTCTTGATTTCACGAATTACACGTCCAATTCCTTTTCCGTCGTTTGGATCGTCTTTTTCATCCATTGCGATTCCGTAATATGCCAAAGCAAAAAGTCGTTTGTCTTTTGACGTATAAAAGCCCATCCTTTGATGCATGATCGCATCCAGATTTTTGGCAACGCCTTCAACGCCTTCCTTTTTCCATCCGTCAGGAATACGGTAAATCGGGAAAATCACTTCTGGTTTTGTCCACGTTACGCCGTCTTTAGAAGTCATTAATAAAGTCTGACTTGGCGGAATATGTTCGCCAGATGGGTCGCTCAAATAATGCAGATAAAAGGTGCTGTTCCAATACGCCATCATCGGCTGGTGGTTGTATGTCCATCCAAAACCATCCGCTTTTTCTGGATGTTCACGGCTTGCACGCATGATTTGCGTAGCGTGAACTCCAACCGCTGGACTTAACATTCCGTGATGGTAATCGATGTTTGAAAGTGTTTTGCCAACATAACGAACTGTGTCGTTCTGTGCATTTACAGCCGTGCAAGCCAAAAGGATTGTGGCTGTTGTAATGATGTTGGTTCTTATGTTTTGGAAAGCAATCATTTTATATTTTTTTGTTTCACGCAGATTAGGCAGATTTTAGCTGATTTGCGCAGATTTAATTTTAATCTTTCTGATTTTATACAGATTAAAAAATCTGCTTGATCTGCTTAAATCATTTTAAATCTGCGTGAAATTTTTCTAATTATTTCTTTTCAATTAATCCCTTTAAAACGTCCGCAGAGATTGTTGTAATCGTTCCGTGTTTGTGTCCTTCGGGAAGACTTATTTTGGAGGATACATCTTCAAAATGAACAAAATCTGTTGTGCTTAACGCTTTATAATTTTTTGAACCATAATTGTCATAATATAACAACCAGTTTTTACCAACTTTCACTACTGTCGGACCTTCTGATAAATATTCTGTCAACGGTTCAGAACTCTTTTCAAACGGACCTAAAGGCGATTTCCCGAAAGCTATTTTTATGTTTCGCATTGGTCTTGTATTGTCTTTCAAAACCAAAACATAATCTTTTTTTCCTTTTTTGACAATCACACAGTCAATTACGCTGAAACCTGGATCGTAATATAATTTTGTATCCGAAAAAGTTTTAAAATCTTTTGTCGTTACGTAATACATTCTGTGGTTATTTTTCTCCTCTTCTACTCCTTTTGGATATCTAAATGGAATTGTTGATGCCCAGATAATTATGTATTCTTTTCTGACATCATCATAAAAAATCTCAGGTGCCCAAACATTTACTACTTCTGGTTCGTTTTTCATTACTGGAATATATTGTTGTTTCGACCAATGAATTAGGTCTTTTGAGCTTGAGTAACCGAAACCGTTTCCACCTTTCCAATCTGTTGTCCAAACCATGTGATAGGTTCCGTCTGCACCTTTTGTGATTGACGGATCACGCATAATTTTACTGGCTCCGATTTCGGGTTTTAAAAATGATCCTTCTAAACCTTTCCAATTGTAACCGTCTTCGCTGTACGCCAGATACAAACCTTCTGTTGCGGGTTCTCTAAACGAGGTAAAAAGATATAATTCTTTCTTTTTCTGCGAATAACTAATTGCAAAAAGTGAAAGGGTTACTATGATGAATATTTTTTTCATGTTATGTTCCGTTTAAACTTTGTCAAAGTTTGAAACTTTGACAAAGTTGGCTCACCGATTTTTATTCTGTAATTGCTTTTTTATCTAAAGAAGCGCCTTTTTTGATTTTCGTTGTAACGTTATTTAAAACATTATTTTTCAGGAAAATGTTTTTAGTGTCTTTTCCATCCGCTTCGATAAAAATATCGGTTGGATTGAATGGAAAATTATTGTTGATCAACGCATTCGAAACATTATCTAATTTGATAACCGGAACGCCTTTTATTGGTGTTGAAGATCCAACATTATCTAAAATGATGTTTTTTGAATCTGATATTTTGAAAGACGAACCAACGGTTGCATTTACTTTTACATCGTGAAATTCAACATCTGTTGCCGTGCTCACAGTAAAACCTTCTTTTCCATCCATATTGATGTTGGAGAAAGTGATGTTTTGAATTGGCATTTCGGTAATTCCCAGAATCTGTCCCGCTTTGTTTACGTTTGAAGCCGTAATATTGCTCATGTGAATGTTTCTGAAAATCGGCGTTTTCTCGGTTACAGGTTCAACTTGCGTTCCCTTATCGTAAAAAAGGCTCAAAACTATTGCTTCTTCTTTGATATTTTTCATGACGATATTATCGACACGAATATCTTCTACAACTCCGCCTCTTCCACGAGCCGATTTGATACGGATTCCACGATCTGTTCCATCAAAAACACAATTTGAAATCGTGATCTTTTTGATTCCACCCGACATTTCACTTCCAATAACCACTCCACCGTGACCGCTTAACATGGTACAGTTTGTAATGGTTACGTTTTCTGTTGCTTTTCCGTATTTACGTCCGTCGCCATCTCTTCCTGATTTGATCGTGATACAATCGTCTCCAACACTGATGTGACAGTTTGAAATATGAACATTCGTGCAAGAAGAAGGATTGATTCCGTCTGTATTTGGTGAATGCGGATTAAAAATCGAAATTCCCGTTACGGTTACATTATCACAGAATTCAGGATTAATCGTCCAGAAAGGTGAATTTTGAAAGGTTACGCCTTCGATCAAAATATTTTTGCAGTTGTAAGCCTGAAAAAAAGAAGGTCTGAAGAATTTCTTATCAACCGTTCTTTTGTAATATGGTTCTGTGTAAAGGCCTTTATTTTGCTCTTCCCACATGGTTTGATATTTGGTTGGAGGAAGTGGTTCTTTAGCAGTTTCAATTCGATACACTTCATTCCACCAAGCTTTTCCTTGTCCGTCTATTACGCCTCTTCCTGTAATGGTGATATTTTGAACATCTTTTGCGTAAAATAAAGGCTGGAAACTTTTCATTACGATTCCTTCGTAACGCATTTCTACATAAGGAAGGAAATCATCGAAGTTCTCTGAAAACTTTAAAAGTGCTCCTGAATCTAAGTGAATTGTAATATTGCTTCTTAATGTTAGAGCTCCTGTTAAATATTCTCCAGCAGGAAAAAAGATCGTTCCTCCACCATTTTTAGATGCTTTTTCAATTGCATTCTGAATGGCTTGTGTGCATTTTATTCCTTTGTTGTTTCCTCCTTCTTTTAAGATGTTTAACCAGCCGTCGTTAGCGAAAGCGGTGTTTAATCCAGTTATGAAGCAGAGTATTATTAATATGTTTTTCATAGTTGTGTTGTTTTTTTCTCTCGCAGATTTGGCAGATTGTGCAGATTTTTTTTTTGCCCCTGATTTAACAGATTAAAAAGATTTTTATCTGCTTGATCTGTAAGCCGAGCGACAGCGAACAGGCGAAGCAAATCTGCGAGAGTATTATATTCTCATTTTTTGTCATTTCGACGTAAGGAGAAATCCTCGTTAGTAGCTCCGCATGGTTGAGCAACTTTGTAGAGTTTCTTGCGAAGATTTCTCCTTCGTCGAAATGACAAGATTGTGGATAACCCGTGATTATTCACGAATTGCATTTCACTAATTACTTTTTACTTTTCACTAATCACTTAGTAGATTTCAAAATCAAAACCCAATCATTACCATCTTCTTTTTTACCTTCTGGCTGAAAATTTTGAGTTCCTTTATTATCAAATGTTCCGATTTTGGTTTTCTTACCATTTCTTGGATTGTACCAAGTTGCTTCGAATTTATCTCCAGTAATTTTTCCTAGTTTTACTTCTATTATTCTTCCGTTATAAGTGTATAATAAAGCGTATTTTTCTCCTCTTATAGCCGGAATATAATCGTATTTTTCTCCTTGGTTAACCACTAATGAAATATCTGGAACTCCTTCTAAAAATGGTACTTCTTCCATTAATTTCTTAATATAAATCATTTGTTTTGCTCCAGGAGCATTGATGGCTGATGTCCATAATTCTTTGTTTCCGTACGCTGGTTTATCTCCTTTTCTGAACATTTGCATTACAGCGTTATGTCCGTATGTGTAACCTGCACCGCCTGAAAGTACTGACCAATATCCGTAACGACGTACATCGCTTGCTGTCCATTTTGGCTGTAGAGTATCGTGCAAACCGTGTGGAATTCCTTCGTACGATGGTTCTCCGTCAAGTGTTGGTTTTGTCGGTTTTAATTCGAAATCTCTTAGGACAAATTTGTAATTGTCTTCTTTGAAATTCGTTTTGATTGAATCCTGATCGTATCTTCTGTGTCCTGATTGGAACATATTGAAATCTAACCATTTTTCGTTATGGAAATTCTCTGAAGAATCGGTTCTTCCAAATGGGTGGAAAGTCACTAACTGGTTTGGATTGTTGGTTTTTAAAGTATTTCCGATGGCATTCCAGATATCCTGAAATTCATTTCCGTGTGTGTCTCCACCGTTTAACCAAATTACGTTGGTTCTGTTTTTATATCGGTTAGCTAAGAACTTAGCATATTCAATTGCCTGCTCTTTGCTTACTTTATTTCCTTTTGAAACGTTGGTTCCCCAAACTGGAACCATTGCTAAGTAAATTCCGTTTTTCTGAGCCACATCTAAAGTGTAATCTACATGATCCCAATAATCGTATTGCTTTGCATCTTTGAAATCATTTCCTGCTGTAATTAGGGGTTTTGAAACGTCTTCGTTAATTAAAGCGGCGTCACCATACACATTAACGGCATTTATATTGTGTAAAACCATTACCTGAACGACATTGAATCCTTTGTCTTTTCGATCTTTGAAATATTTCTCTACTCCTGCTCTGTCTAGTTTCCCGAATGCAAGCCAGCCTGTATCGCCCAGCCAGAAAAAGGGTTTTTCGTTTTCGGTAACAAAATAATGCTGATTTTTAGATACTTTGATTTCAGGCAGAGATGCTTTTGTTTTTGCAGATTGCGAAAATCCGCTTTGTGCTGTTAACATAAAGCTTATACAAAGAGCGTATAAAGATTTAATTTTCAGATTCATTTTGGTTTGTTTTTGAATTTATGTTTTTTAGGTTTGTTTGCCACGAATTACACGAATTTTCACTAATTTTTATTCTGCTTGTGTTTATTGTTTCACGCAGATTTCTCAGATTTTGGCTGATCTACGCAGATCAAAATTTAAAAATCTGTTGAATCTGCTTTTATCTTTTTTAAATCTGCGTGAAAAATTTACTCTCGCAGATCTTTCAGATTGAGCAGATTTAATTCAAAATTAAATTCGTGCTAATTCGTGGCAAACCCTTCTTTTATTTTTTCACTACAAAAAGCACTTTTTCATTTATTTCAGCTTGTGGAATTGTTACTTGTTTTCCTCCGCTGATGTTGGCTTTTTTCGTTATATTTCCTGTTGTTGCATTGATGGCAAATACTTCAAATGTTCCTTTTTCGTTTGATAAATCGATTGTGATATCTTGCTCGTTTTTCAAGTAAAAAAGATAGCTTTTTCCCTTGTTTTCTAATTTCCAAATATTATCTGAAAACGAATTTCCTTCAACTAATTTCATTTCGCTTAAAGCGATATAAAACTGTGGCAGTTCAATTTTTGGAATGTTTGGCATTGAAGCTCCCGCCATTAAAGCCGGCCATCCAAATCTTGACGAACCATCTGTTGAATATAATATCACTTTTTCTGGATATTTTTCTCGGTATTCACGAACGGCACGATAAACCTGATTGTCTGTTTCTTTTCCGGTTTTTAGTTTTCGGGCGTGCTGTCTTGGCGCTAAATTAACGCCTCCTTGCGGTGCATAAGCAGAACCGTCTTCTTTGTAATACCAATAACGAATGTCAATTACATCAACGGTTTTTACTCTTTTAGCATCATTTAAAATCGCATCTTGTACATCTTTTGTAGCACTTAATCCAATTAATCCTTTTTTACCAGTTTCGTCTTTCCAATTTTGGGCTTGGTCTAACCAGAATTCCATAAAATGTAACGGACCTGTATACTCGGCACTTGTTAACTGGATTACGTTACTGTTTTCCTGAAAGTTCTCGAATGATTTTCTGATGAAACCTTCGTGTAATTTTCTTCTTTGCGCATTCGTAATATCATAAAACTGCTCTGCCATAAAAATACGTTTGTCTCCTGCGTAAGGCGGTGGCTCAGGAAATCCTGTACTGTTAATATTATTTGCTGAACGCCAAGGTGAACTTGCCCAATGCGCTCCGGCTTCTAAAATATTATGCTGAAAATATTGTTGATTGATTAACAGTTGTCCGTTTGGTTCTGCCAGCGTTGCAAACTGCGCTAAACGGCTCCAATACCAATCATTGAATTTTGTTAAATCGTATTTGCTTAAATGATCCCAAGCGAAATCTTTTCCGCTTCTGGCGAAAGGTTGTTCGTAAAACGGTGGCCAAACGTCATCATCAATTCGGCGAACACGTTCGTGATCGTCCATTCTTCTGTCGTACCATAAACCGTAATTGTGTTCTAAGGCAACGATATTGTTTTTAGTTAAATAATCTAGCGTTTCTTGTACTTTATCCGTCAATCCGTTTCCTGTTCTTCCTGGTACAAAACGCGTGATGTGCGGTGTTGATTTGTTTACGAAATCATCGGTTAAATCTCCTCTCCACCAAGCAACGTTGGTTTGTTTTCCTGCAATTACTTTTCCTTCAAAAGTTAACCAGCCATTTTCTGTAGTTACTTTTGAAGTTGATTTTTCTGTTTTATTTGAAGCAACTTTTAAATCATTTGCATTTTTTAAACCTTTACTTTCTGTATTTATTGGATTTGCTTTTGAAGCTTCTGCAATCCATTCTTGTAAACTTTTTGCGGTTGTAGCAGCATTTTTAGTCAATTCTGCAGCGACTTCTAAACTTGGACTTGAAGATGGTTCTGAACCTAAATCGTAAATAAATGGCTGAACTGGAAGTTTTCCTAATCTAGCTTCTAACTGCGTGTAGAATAAACTTCTTGGACTGATGTGTCCGTTAACGTCTTTCCAATGTCCGTTTCCTCCAAATTGCCCCCAAACTCCAAAAGCCCAGTTTTGTGCTGTTGGCGGGCTGTAACATTCTACTTTTGAAGCCGATGATTCCCAGATTACAGAATTAGCTGCTGTCCATCCAGCGCCTCTTCCGCCTTGTTCTCTGTTATTGTAGCTTAATGCTTTTCCGTCGATATTGGCAATGTCAAATAAAACTCCAGTTGCCCAGCTTCCAATTGCGCCACTGTTTTCGAATGGCAAATGTGATTCGCATTGAACGAAGGCATTTGGACCAGTTGTTCCGAATCCGCCCACAGCGAAATCATGATATCCAAATTCTGAATAACAGCGCTGGAATAAAGTCTGCTGGCCTTCCGTATAAAAGGTATGTCTTCTGAATGAAGCGATTTCTGAAATTGGTTCTGTCGCAATACAATCTTCAACCGTAATTTGCTGACTTGTTTTTAAAATCGTAACGGCTCCGCCTGCAAAGTGTTTGAAATTAACTTGTTTAACCCAAGCGTTTCTCGTGTTTTCAATGCTGATGGCCTGCCATCTATGTTCTTCATCTTTTAAATTTGAAAGATTGTAAGTTGATTTTATTAAGATATTTTCGATTCCTGTATTTTCGATTCTTCCTGACCATGAATAAATGGTAACTTTTGAAGTTCCTAAAACATCATCCAAAGACATAGTGATTGGTGCATTTACAGTTACTTCGTTTCCGTTAATTTTGGTTACGACACGATTCCAAGTTGTTATCCAATCGCCTTTTTTCCATCCAATCCAAGAAGTTTCTCCACCGAAATCCTGCATGTTTACTTCTTTAATGAAATTATCCGTTAAAGGTTTGCTGATTTCGATTTCATCGCCAACTTTTAATTTTGCTGTATTTTTTAATTGAATTTTCTGAGTTCCAAGTGGTGTGTATCCGTTAGCGAATTCAAATGAATCTTTGTATACTTTATCGTTTACACCTAAAATTCTAATTAAAGCTTCTCTTTCTAATCCGGTTCCTAAAAGTACAGTTCCATTTTCGGCATTGCCATTTCCTCTTAAAACTACTCCCGATTTCCTAATGTATAATGTTCCGCTGATTTTGAAAGTTCCTTTGTCTAACAAAACTGCTCCGCGAAATCCTGATTTATCTGGTTTTAATGAACCTACATAATCAATTGCATTTTGGATTTTCTGAGTTGCGTCTTCTTCTTGTCTAGAAACAAAAATTTTGTTTTCTAAATTCGGAATTGCAACTTCAGAGTTTCGATATCCTGCAAAAGAAAAATCTGGGATTTGGTTTCCTTGATTATCTGTTGTAAAAGAAAGTTTTCCCTCTTTGGTTTTTATTATGTCTGGGAAATTGTTTTGGGCTGTGATGTTTATACTGAAAAGCATCGCCAAACCAGACAAAACTATTTTATCTTTTTGAAGGGAGATTGTATTTTTTAACTGGATAAAATTCACCTTATTATTTTTTAGAAATGTTTAGAATATAGAAAATAGAGTAAAGAATATAGATTTCTTCAAAGCTAAATCATTTTTTCTAATGTCTATTTTCTATATTCTTTACTCTATTTTCTAACTCTTATTGCAACAATGATTTCAGCTTCGCTAATGTATCCGTATTATTTTCGATTTTCGTCCAATCTGTTTTACTGTTTGGATCGATACCGTTAAAATATTTTTCGATGTTCGTATATCCGTCTCCGTTTGCATCTTTGTTAGCATCTGAAGCATCATTTGGGTTTAAACCAAATTTCTTTTCCCAAGCATCTGGAATTCCATCATTGTCTGAATCTTTATAGGCTTTTCCTTTGTAAGTTGGATAGCCGCCAACTTGGTCAGGATGTGTTATGATTCCTTTTTTATATGAATCAGCTGGTAATCTTCTTTTGATATATTCTTTTCCGATATTATTTTCTAAACCGTCTTTTACTTCGATTTTTCCAGTTTTAACTTGTTTGATAATTCTTTCATCAACCGCATCTCTTTTCGGAATTGTAGCTCCAACATTCGTCAAAACAAAATCATAAGCTTCTTCTGCCGACATGATATTGAATTTTGGCATTGAGAAAGGTTTTGGCTGTTTAATAGCTGCTAAAAATTCTTTTGTTTCTGCTTCTGGAAGGTTTTCCAATTGTACACCGCCATTCCAATTGTCTGCCGTAACTTCTGGAGAACCAACAATAAAGTTTCCTGAAACATAGGCTCTTCCGTATTGTTTTGGTTCAATATATCCAGATTCAGGTTTTACAATTCTATGTGCAATAGGCTCGTTTTGCGGCGTTATTGGACCTGGTTTGAAATAATTGTTGATGATGTTCAGCATCGAACGATAATCACCACCATCAAGAGTACGATTCCACCAATTGAATACTACGTTATTTACAAAATTAAAGTCGCCATACATTCCGATAGAAGCATTTCTAGAAATATTATCTGCCCATAAGTTGCGCATAAAAGTGCTATTTAATCCGCCGATTGTACTTCCGAAAGCGTGATTGTACGTATCTAAACCTTCTGATGAAATGGTGTTTTGAATCGTGATATTACAAGCCGGTAATTTTTCTAGTTTTGATTTTGCATTAGCTGCAAACTGATGTCTGTACAAAGAGATATTTTCGTCTAGTCCCCAACTTACAGAGCAGTGATCTACAATAATATTTCCCATTGGATTTCCGCCCAAAGCATCGTCTCTTCTTGTTACTTCGGTTGCACCACGTCTGAAACGCATGTGTCTGATGATAACGTCATGTGTATCAATTTCTAAAGTCTCTCCCGCAATACAAATTCCGTCACCCGGAGCCGTTTGTCCGGCAATGGTCACGTAAGGCGCACGCATGCTGATTCTTTTTTTCAATTGAATAATTCCTGAAACGTTGAAAACAATTGTTCTCGCTCCAACCGCTTCGCAGGCTTCACGGAAAGTTCCTTTTCCGCTGTCTTCTAAACTAGTAACCACAAATATTTTTCCGCCACGTCCACCTTGTGTGTAGGCTCCACCTCCTTCAGCACCTGGAAAGGCAGGAATATCTGCAAAAACAAAATCTTTAGGATACGAAGCCCAAGGCAAATATGGTTTTCCTTGTTTTGCTTCTTCTTTGATTATATGAAGATTAGCATTCCAGATTTCGCTCAGCCTTTTTTCTTCATCAGCTAAAATAGCATCTGCTTTTTCCTGAACAGGTTTTGGAATTACAGGATATTGGGCATACGCCGATGAAACAAGTGAACAAAATGACAACGCCATAAATGTTCTCTTTAAAGTATGGTTTGGGAAAATATTTTGCATTGAATTGTGTGTGGTTGTAGTTAATAGTAGTTAGTTTTTTAGTGATTAGCTATTAGTAATTAGCTTTTAGTAATTAGCTTTTAGTAATTAGCTTTTAGTAATTAGCTTTTAGTAATTAGTGATTAGCTTTTGTGTTGAGTTTTTAGTTCTTAGCAATTAGCATTTTTAATATTATTATAATTCTTAAATAACTAAATATATGACCACTAGCTACTAAGAACTAATCACTAATTACTAAAGACTAATTCTTCGCTTTCTCTCTTTGCTCAACACGTTCATGCCAATCTTTACTTTCTTTATTAAGATCGTAACCTTGTTTTGATAAATAGTTGTTGATTCTTCCTTTGTATTTACCAAACCAGCCGTGTTTTTCTTTAGATGAACCTGCATCCATTGCATGTTCTCTCGCTTCAACTAAAGCTTTGTAGATATAGTCTTTTTGTTCTGCTGTTAAATTTGGAAGCATATCATTGTAACCTGCAACTGTAATAGGAAGCACTCCATAAGTCATTCCGTCTTTAACTTCAGTAATTTTATCTTCTGATAATTCTTTACTTAATTTTTTGATGTAAGATTTATGCAGTTTTGCAATTGATTCGTCAGCTTTTGCTTTCAGTTTATCAATCTTTTCGTTTTGCTTTTCTTTTGCTAAAGAAGCATCTTCTTTTACTTTTTTGATTTCAGCGTCTCTTCCGTCCTGAATTTCAGTTAGATCTCTAAATTGCTGCGCGATGATATTTGAAACTGCTTTTTCTTTTGCTTCGTTTTTCAAATCTAATTTGGTAACGATTTTTGCAGCTCTTTCGTTGGTAACTTTTACATATTCAGGATCTAAATGCTGTTGTGCATTTAAACTTGAAAATGCAAAAACCAGAGATAATAAACTAGCATTTATTTTATTTAGTGCCATTCTTTTTCTTTTTAGTGAAGTTTTAAACTCAATCATAAGGCCAACGGCCTTTAAGCAACACCATAGGATAACATCCTATGACTCACAATCATGTAGGCATAGCCCTGAAAGGGCGTAAGCCTTTGTCCATATTTCATTAATTGCTTTCGCCCTTTCAGGGCTTTTTTTGCTTCCATTCTATTATACAAAGGACGTTGTCCTTTGTTGTTGCTTTGAGCCTTTCAGGCTTTTTTTGAAAACATTCCTGTTTACTTTAAAACAGGAATGTTTTCAAAAATTGTTCCTTATTTTAAATCTAATAAAGGTCTAACTAATGTTTCTTTGTTATTAGCCAAATCTTTCCAGTCTACTTTTATCGCAGGATTTACACCGTTGATGTAATCTTCGATATTGGTATATCCATCTCCATTTAAATCTCCTTGAGCATCAGATGGATCATTCGGATTTAAACCGTATTTTTTCTCCCATGCATCTGGCATTCCGTCTTTGTCAGTATCTACATAAGGTTTTCCTTTGTATTCTGGATATCCGCCAACTTGAGAAATGTCGGTAATGATTCCTTTTTTATAAGAATCCATCGGTAAACGTCTGTGTTCGAATTGGTAGAAAGTCTTTTTCTCTAATCCTTTTGCATATTCTGGAACTCCAGTTTTTACAGTTCTTACAATTCTTTCGTCCACTTTATCTCTAATTGGCAGTGTTGCTCCAACATTTTTAAGAACAAATTCATATGCTTCATCTGCTTTCATGAATGGACGAAACCATGGCATCGGAAAAGGCTTAGCTGCTTTCATTTTAGCAAAATATTCTTTTGCTTCATCGTAAGTCATTAATTCCCCTTTTTTATTCTCTAGCTGAATTCCACCATCCCAGTTATCTTTAGTCACTTTCTCGTTTCCGTCAATAACATTTCCGTTTACGTAAGCTCTTCCGAAAACCACATAAGGCAATTTACTTCTTCCCGATTCTGGTTTTAAAATTCTATAGCTGATTGGCTGCGTCAAATCGGTTACAGGACCTGGCTTGTAGAAGTTGTTGATGATGTTGTAATTAGCCGTATAATCTCCACCATCTGTAGATCTGTTATACCAGTTGAAAACTACGTTATTTACGAAGTTGAAAATTCCATTCCAACCGATAGAAGGGTTTCTTCCTGCATTGTTAGCCCACATATTTCTCATGAAAGAACAATTTTCTCCACCTAAAGTACTTCCGAAAGCGTGATTATAAGTATCAAGAGCTTCTCCAAATAAACTGTTTTGGATCGTGATATTTACCGTTCCAACTTTAATATCTGGGTAACCTGGTCCTGGATTGTACATGTGTCTGTAGATTGACATGTTTTCGTCTAATCCCCAAGTTGCAGAAACGTGATCGATCATGATGTTTCCAACAGGATTTCCTCCGATAGCATCGTCACGACGACCTACGAAAGTTTCTCCGCGACGGAAACGTACGTGTCTGATAATTACGTCATGCGTATCAATCCAAGTTGATTCTCCAGCGATACAAACACCATCGCCAGGAGCTGTTTGTCCTGCAATTGTAATGTAAGGCGCACGAATAATCAACGGACTTTTTAATCTAATAATTCCAGCAACGTTAAATACCACGATTCTCGCTCCACCTTGTTCGCAAGCTTCACGTAAAGTTCCTGGTCCGCGATCTTCTAGACTTGTGACTGTATACACTTTTCCGCCACGACCTCCAAAAGTGTACATTCCACCACCTTCAGCACCTGGAAAAGCAGGAATTTCTGCCTGAGGTAAATCGGTTGGTCTAGCTGCCCACGGGATATATGGTTTTCCTTGTTTTGCTTCTTCTTCAATAACAACTAAAGCTTTTGTCCAAGCTTCATCAGAAAGTCTTTGAGCTTCTTCTTTAATTGCTTTTTCTTGAGCCTGAACTTCTGGACTTATCTTCGGATATTGGGCAAAACATTTTGCACTTCCTAAAAAAAGCAGAGATGATGCGATAAATAATGCGGAATTTTTCATGTTAATTTCTAGTTGTGGTAATTCTTTTTAAACAAATCACCTGTATCTTTTGACGAATACAGGTGAAAAGCTTTGTAATATTTCTGTTTTTTTAATAAAAATCTATTCTTGATAATTGAAAGTACCTAGTCCACCAAAGTTATCATTCCAACCAATAGTTTGTAATAGCCAAGGATTTGCAGTTAAAGCCGTTGTATTTAAACCATTAATATAATAGTTAGGATTGAATTTGATATTAACCGGAGCTCCATTAAAGTTATCCATAGGCGTAACCAATGCTGTACGGATAAAGTTTGTATTATAAAATGTTGCCAACGTTGCTAATTGAGCTTGGAAATTTGCCGCATCTGGATCTGCTACTACATTTGCACGAGCACTAGTCAAAGGGTCTGTAGTTGCCGAAGATGTTGCCACTCTATATTGTAAAAAGTTACCAGTACGTTTTGTTCCGTTAATTGGTGTTAAACCTAATTTACTTACAGTACCTCCTGTAACTCCAGGCAATACTTCGTTATCATATAACATCCATCTTTGAACATCCCAAAAACGTTTTCCTTCATAAGCTAATTCTACTCTACGCTCATATAAAACGGCTTCAATTGCTTGATACTTGTCAGAAAGGGTTCCAATTCCGTAATTGTTTGCTGAAGGAATACCAACACGATTTCTAATTCTTCCTAAATAAGCTATAGTATTACTAGTTTGACCTAAAGCAGCATAACATTCTGCAATGTTTAATAATAATTCAGCATAACGATATTCATAAATATCTGTACCAGAATACTGGAAGTTTGTTTCTTTACTAGCCGCAGTATTCGTCATTTTTCTTACGAATGCTGGACTTGATATTGCAGTATTCCCATCTGAAAACCCTGCTTTATTTGAACCATCTAACCAACGGTAAGCCCAAAGAACACTATTTGGAGTTTCTTTGCTTCCCCATTTAGAACCAGAGAAGGCAAAAGTTCTGTAAAATCTAGGATCTCTATTTACGAAGAAAGTAAAATCATTGTAACCGTTTGCGGCAGTTGGTCTACTACCATTTGCCATCGGGAATAAATCAATCATTTCTTTTGGAGCAGCAACTCCTCCACCTGTTCCACCTAAACTCAATAAACGGATTCCTTTTTCCCAAGAGTTATTAATTGCTTGAGAAGTAACACCAAATCCGCAAAGTTGCACTGTGATTGCTTCTGAACAGAAAGCATTATCAATCAAGAACATTTGTTCCCATTGTTTTGCAGTGCTTCCATATAATCCGTAACCATCGGCAGTCAATTGAGCTTCTGCTTCTAATCCTGCTTTCAAAGCCGCTTCCCAACGTTCGTTTGAACCGTCCCAATTTTTATTAAATAAAGGGCTTGCAAATGTTAAAAGTACTCTAGATTTCTGAGCCATCGCAGCTCCTTTAGTAAAACGTCCGTAAGCTGCAGCTCCCCAGTTACTAGGTAATAAACTTGCTGCCATGTCTAAATCGCTAACGATTTGCGCTACAACTTCAGAAACTTTTGCTCTAGGTAACTGAATTGCAGCATCAGTAGCCGATGCATCTTGAACAGTTGTTACAATAGGAACTCCTCCATAAACACGCATTAGATCAAAATACTGCATGGCACGCATGTAATACATCTGCCCTTTTGCTTGATCACGGAATGTTTTATCCAAATTTGAACCTTTTACATCAATGTCTTCTAAAAAGGCATTACATTCTCTAATTCTGTTGTATGGATGGTTATTGATACTAGTTGCCAATTTAGCTCCATAATAACCACTTGCATCAGCTGAGTTTATAAGTGTTTTGTTCGGATTGATAAAATCTTGTGTTCCACCTAACTCTTCTGTCAATCTTGAATTTGCATCTGTATAAGAACCAATAATTGTAGCAGTTGGTGACTTATAAGCATTATAAAAATCATAATATTGATTGTCTACATAGGCTTGTGCACGCTCTTGTGTTTGGTAGAATGTATCATCGTAAAAGCCATAACCTTTCTTATCCTTTAGAAAATCATCACTACAAGAAGCAGCACCTACAGCAAGCAATAGTGATAGTGTTATATATTTAAATGGTGTTTTCATAGTTTCTTTTAATTTTGATTAGAATGATACGTTAAAATTAAGCGACCAAGTTCTAAGTGTAGGATAATTTACAGAAGAATTATCATACATATTTCTATAATGATCTGGATAAGGATTGTATAAATCCCAAAGATTATTACCTGTTACTCCCAGCGTTATAGCAGCAATTTTTGTATCTGCAAAAACTTTCTTAGGGATGTCATAGTTAAGACTTAAGTTTCGAACAAAACAACGGAAAGTGTTTAGCTGCCAGAAATCTGATGGACTAGACATATAGGTCCATTGTGCTACGTTTGGATATTTACCATTTGGATTATCCTCAGCATCATACATATCTCTCCAGAAACTCTCACGAGACCACATATTGTTTGCAGATGATGTACCTTGATTTACTAAGTCTACAAAATTAGCTCCTCCCCAAGAAGTTGCGATTTGAGTTCTCAAAGAGAATCCATCATATTTAAATCCTAAATTGGTTGTAAAACCATAAGTTCTACTGCTGTTAGCCAATTTCACATAATCATTCTCTTTCATGATTTGTCCGTCTGCTGGCGCTAATGTTCCATCTGGATTAAGTTGTCCAGCAACATCTTGATAAGCCAAAGATCCTTTTCTCATTCCAGAAACAGAGTTGATATCGAAATATCTTGGCACTCCTCCAACTGCTGTAGCACGCTCTGTTAAATAAGCCCAGTAATTTGCAATATCTTCATCTGTACGTAAAATACCATCTCCTGTTGAAGTTCCTTTCCAAACTGCAAATCCCCATACTGGATTAAATGATGAATATCCTACACGTGTCGTATTACTTGACGGAACAAGATTTCCTTGATCTGGATATTTTTTGATTTCATTATTATTGTAGCTAAAGTTGATTCCAACATTATAACTCATGTTACTTTTTATCTTATCACTCCAGTTAATAGCAAATTCATGTCCCCATGCGTCAATTTGACCATAGTTTTGTTCAGCATAAGCTCCTCCTACAGAGATTGGCACACCTACAGCACTGCTCATGTCTGTTAACATATCTGTATTTTTATCGTAATAAAAATCATAAGTAAAGTTTAATCTGTTTTTCAACAAATTAATATCAAGTCCAATGTTGTTTTTTATAGTAGTGTCCCATGTTACATTTCTATTTGGATTTACTCTAGGAGTCAAACCATTTCCATTAAATCCACCACCACTCGTTGCTGTACCAGGTCCAAACTGAAAACCTTTGTCTACGATAAGATCATAATATTGCTCCCATCTCCAAGGCTGAATATTATCTTTTCCTGTTTTACCAATAGAGTAACGAATTTTAAAGAAGTCAACCCAAGGCAATCCTTTTTCAAACCAATTTTCTTTAGACATTACCCAACCCACTTGAACAGATGGGAAAGTTCCCCAATAATTCTCTGGTGCAAATTTTGTCGAAGCATCACTACGTAAAATAAACTGGAATAAATATTTTTGTTTAAAGCTATAATTTAAACGTCCAAAGTAAGATAACGTTCCTCCTTCAACTTTTGTAGCCTGGCTATTAGAAAGGCTTAATGTACCAGCTGTACGATAATCTCCTAAATAATCTTTACCTGTTTGCTCATAAGCCAAACGTGTAAATGTATTGTATACTTCAGAAGCTTCACCACCTACCATGGCTCCAATTTGATGATCTCCAAAAGTTCTGTCATAGTTAATCATGAAATCTCCTTGAGTACTTTTACCGTCTGTATTGTTATAATACACTCTCGAGTTTCTTACATTCGTCTCTAAAATATAACTACCTGTTGGATTTGTTGTTGCATTATAAAAACTAGGATTAGCAGCACTTGCTAAGTGTTTGTCTTGAAGTTGATAATCTCTAATTCTAACTAAATCATAAGGCAATTGAATTTGCTCTGTGTAAGCTGAACTTTGATTTCTTGAATACGTAACTTTGAAAGATAATCCTTTAACTGCAGCCAATTTATAATTTAAGGAAGCATTTACATTGAATGTATTATCATCGGTAACTTGATGTGAACCATTATTTAAATTGGCAAAATAGTTCCATCCTGCAATATTATTGTTTGCATTTGCGCTTCCGAAGTTTTTGTTTGAATTTGGAAATGGAGAAACATAATAATTTTTACCATCTACATTTGTTTCCCAAGGCACGTGTTGTGGCATGTGTAACAAGAATCCGTAATCTGCCTGTTCTCCACCAGCAGCAGAAGCATAACTACCATCACTAATATTTGATGATGCTTTAGTGAATGATTTATCAACTGTTCCAACGTTTCCAGAAACAGAAGCAGAAAAATCTAAATTCTTAGCAATTTTCGCGTTGATACCTGTACGGAAGTTCCATTTATCATATTTTTGATTTCCTAAGTTTGCATCTTGTGTCAAATAAGTTGCCCCTGCAAAATAGGTAATATCTTCAGTACCTCCACTCACATTAAAAGAGTGTTTTTGCTGAATAGCTGGTTTCCAAGCTTCTTTTAGCCAGTTATAATTTAAACCTTTCATTTGCTCCAATTCTGCATCCGAATAGATAGTAGCTGGATCAATAACAGCCGGTGCAGCTACTCTAGATTTAAAAAATCTGTTGCTAAAAACTCCAAATTCGTAAGCATCCAATACTTTACTATGGCTCACTGCATCATTTATTGCAAATTGGCTATTGTATGAAAACTTTGCTTTACCAGCTTTACCACGTTTTGTTTTTACAACAATTGCTCCTTGTGAAGCACGCGAACCGTAAATTGCAGCAGAACCATCTTTTAATACCGTAATACTTTCAATCTCAGAAGGATCTAATCTGTTGAATTGCTCCAATGTAGGCTTACCATTACTTGGATCAACCTGAATCATATCGTCAATAATGATTAGAGGAGTGCTAAAACCTCCATCTTTAGATAAACTAAAAGTTTGACGGATTTGAACACTTCCTGCATCACCAGGACGACCAGTACCACTCGTAACAGTAACACCAGGAACTAATCCTTTTAATGCGTCAGATAAATTGGTTACAGGTAAATCCATTAAGTCATCTGCCTTAATAGTAGCAATCGCTCCTGTAAGTTCTTTTTTCTTCTGACTACCGTAACCAACTACAACAATATTTTCTAATTGATTAAAATCGTCTTCCATTTTTGCATTAACAATAGAACGATTATTAAGAGGAATTTCTATTTTCTTCATTCCGATGAAAGAAAATACTAATGTCCCTCCGCTTTTAACTTTAATTTGATACTTTCCATTGTAATCTGTTGTCACTGAATTTTTGGTAGATTTTTCAGTTACGTTAACTCCAGGTAATAGTCCACCTAAATTGTCTGTAACGGTTCCCGTTACTGTAACTTGATTTTGAGCATAACTCAATACACTCATCAGTGCAAACAAAAGAAAACTACATCTTTTTATAAGTGCTTGTTTCATAAATGTTTTTTTTGGTTAGGTTATTAATTGTTAGTTAGTCATGTTTAATGCGTTTCGTATATTGACAAAATTTTTCTTAATGGGATATTAAATTAATTTTATTAAATGTTTAAAACACATTTATTTTAATATTCCAAAAATATGACGATGACACATTAGAACCGTCCTGCTCTATCCTGTTTTAATCATGTTATTTCAAAAAAAAACACTCAAAAAAAACAATATTAATAAAAAACGAATGGAAAAAATAGACGAACCCAAATATTTAAGACAAATGTTTGCTTATAACAAAATTTAAAAACTCATTTTGACTAAAAAACAATAAGATTGTTATCAAAAATAAACATATAGTATATATTCTGCAAAACTAATTACTATCACTACTGATAAATAATAGCTTAGAAAATACTAATTTTTACGAAAACGATAGAGATAAATACTCTAAGTATATTTTTTTCAGATTAAAAAACTTACAAAAGCAAATACAGGATACCTACAGGGTACTCCAAAAAAAACCTTAATTTATTTTACTAAAAAAAAATATTTTTAAACGTAAATTCTGACCAACAAATTGCAAATAGCTTTTTTTCTAATTTTTGATTGATGGAAAGCAAAAAAAAGCCCGCTAAATCCAATCATTAGCGGGCTTACCTTCTTTTTTTAAATTTATAATTTCTTCATTGCGTTAAAAACCAATTGAGCAACTTCAATTCCGCCCTGAGTTTGGAAATGGGTATTGTCTTTTTGTCCCTCTGGAAAAGCAGGAAACTTACCCGCTTCAAAATTCATAAAGTAATTCGTAGTGACATATTCATGACCTTTTGAAGAGAAGAAATTCATCGAAAGTTCATTCAGATCAATATATTTTACCTTCAATTCCTTTGCAACCTCAATAGCAGCTTGCGGATAATCCCCATGAACATTACTTAATTTCCCATCTTTCCAAGGATAATTTCTAGCAACTGGAGTAAGCACAATTGGTGTCGCGCCTTTTTCTTTGGTCTGATTAATAAAAAGTCGAAGAAACTCTTTGTAACCTTCAATATTTACATAACGTTCTGTTTTCTCTACAGAAGCATCATTATGACCAAACTGCATCATGACAACATCTCCCTTTTGAAGAGATTGGTAAACCGAAGACCAACGCCCTTCCTGAAAAAAAGTTCTTGTACTTCTTCCTCCTTTAGCACGGTCATCTACTTTTACTTCTTTGGCAGAACCTAAAACATTCTTTACCAGTTTTAAACTGTCTTTTTGAAAAAAAGGCTGAAAAACTTGTCCCCAACCTACTTGCGGAAATTTTTTAGTTTTATAATTTTCTTCTAACGAATAATCGGCAACGGTAGAATCTCCAATTAAATAAATGGTCGTTACTTTCGACTTAAAACTAAAAGCGCTCAGTATTAAAACCGAGCACAATGTTATTGTAAAAAATCTAAACTTTTTCATGAGTTTATTTTTTTGGATTCCATCCGTTAAAAACTAAATCTATATTATATTTCTGTACATCCTCTTTTTTTAACTGATGCGACCAAGAAACACGTTGAGACAATTCTTTGGCACTCGAGCCTTTACTTCCATATTCGGCATAATAAGCGGTTTTATCCTTATCTGGAAATCGAGTATCAATCCATGCATTCCAACCTTCTGGCATAATGTGCGAACCTAAATCAGTATTAATTAAAACCGTTTGTGCATAAGGTCTCCAAGGTCTTCCCAGAAATACTTTATCTACCGATTTGTCTTTTACGGTAAGCTTACAATCAACAAAAACAAAACCGTAAGCTTGTCCCTGCGGAGTTGAAGCCGCTGTAATATAGGAATTGACTAAACTTTCAATCGTACATTTATAAAAATAAGCCGAAGCAGCGCCGAAGATAAAATCGGTTGTACCATTAATAAAACAGTTTTCAAAATAAGTTCGAGTATTTCCTTCCGACAAATAAAGTGTATCCTGATTTCCTAAAAGATTACAGTTTTTCACAATAACCCTGTCGCTCTTTATATGAAGTGCAACCGCCTGTCCTACTCTTCCTGCTGTATTTTCGACAGTTAGATTTTCAAGCGTACAATCGTTTCCTTTAATCATGAAAGAATACGAAGTTCCTGTTCCAAATTCTTTTTTACCCGACGGATCTGGTTCACGAAGCGGTTTCCCTGAATAATCATCAAATGAAATAATCGTCTTATTTCTATCCGTCCCTTTTAAAGTAATGAACGTTTTAGAAACCGGAATTTCCAATTTCTCAATATACTTCCCTGGCTTTATAGTAATTACAACTCTTTTTTCTGAATTGTCTTTCACATTATTTACCGCTTCCTGAATGGTTTTAAAATCTCCAGAACCATCTTGAGCCACGGTCAATGCCAATTTATTATCGAGTGTTTGGGCTGATAGGGAAATTGTTGTTATTAAAAACAGAGTTAGAATGTATTTCATATGTTTTTTAATAGTTTACTTATTGATCTATTTTTTTGTCATTTCGACCGTAGGGAGAAATCTCCGCAAGTAGCTCGACAAAGATTAGCGATTAATAATGTGGAGCTACTTGCGGAGATTCCTCGTTCCTCGGAATGACAAACTGTTGGGTTAAAATCCGTTTAAATCCGCGTTTTGCCAAGGGCAATCCGTTTCATCCGCGTCCAAAACTTAATGCGACATCCAAACCGTCATTTCGCCTTTTCCTTTATTTCCCCATGCAAAATAAGGAATTAATTTTATTGGAACCGCTGTTGCATCTTTGGAAGAAAGTGGTTTGTACAACGTTTTATTCCAAGAATTATTCGAATTTATAACAGCTTCTGCATCAATGCTTACTAAATTTCTATTATTCAATATAAAATTGTTAGTCGTAAATTTAGATTTCAAATTTAAAGCCACATCATTTACACTTATTTTCGAAGGAAGCTGATCTGATTCTAAACAATATACCAAAGGTCCTCTTTTTACAGCGACCTGATTTTTAACTTCTTCAACCAACGGATTGGCTTCCATTAATTCAACTGGCATTGGCAAGTTCAATTCGATAACATCTCCTTTCTTCCATTTTTGATTTAATTTCAAATAAGTTCCTGAAACTATTTTATCTGTAATTTTAGAATTGTTAACCGAAACTTCAGCATTCTGACTCCAGCCTGGAATTCTTAAAAAGAAGTTCTGTAAATCTTTTGGAGCTTTTACAATTTTGAGCGTTATTTTTCCGTCCCACGGATAATTGGTTTGCTGTTCGATTTCGATTTCTTCTCCATTTAAAGATTTTGTTTTCAATTGATTACTTCCGTATAAATTTACATACAAACCTTCTTTCGAAATATTGTAAGCATAATTTCCAACTTCGGCAATTGTTCTGGTCACGTTTGGCGCACAGCAATTTGATAAGGCAATATAGCCTTCACGCTCATTCCCCCAACGCTGATGAAACGGCAAATCGTTAGAAACATTCAGCGGATTGTTATACAAGAATTTTTCTCCTTCTAAATCCATCCCCGAAAGCACACTATTGTATAATGCTAATTCTACAATATCAGCATATTTCGCGTCTCCCGTAATTTGAAGCATTCTCCAATTCCATAACACATTTCCAATATTGGCGCAGGTTTCGGTATGAGCCGTTGCATTTGGCAACTGAAAAGGTCTTCCGTATGCCTGATGAATTTTCTGCACTACAGTTGGATCATACGAAGTTCCGTCTGGAGAAACGCCGTCATATAAAGAACCGCAACCTCCAGTAATGTACATTTTACGATACGTTACATCATCCCAAATTGATTCTAAATTGTCTAATAATTTCTTTTCTCCTGTTTCTGCATACAAATCGGCAACTCCGGCGTAAAGGTAATTTGCTCTTACGGCGTGACCCATTGCGGTTGTCTGCTGTCTAAACGGAATTCGATCCTGATTGTCATCGGTTCCGTCATTTGTAGTTCCGCGAATATCTATAAGATTATTGGCTAATTCCAGATATTTCGGATTTTTAGTCGTTCTGTACATTTCGACAATTCCCATATAATGAGACGGACAAATCGCATTTCGAGCTAATTCTGGTGAAGCTTTTTTATAGAAATCATACAAGAAATCGGCAACACCTTTTGCAATATTCAGGAAGTTTGTTTTTCCTGTGGCACGATAATGTATGCAAGCTGCAGTCATTAAATGTCCCATATTGTATTTCTCAAAACCCAATTGTTTTTTCACTTCTTCTGGGCCTAAAGTTCCCCAGCGCTCATCGATTAAAACTGGCGTATGGATATAACCATCTTTGCGCTGTACTTTCGCGAAAAGCGCAATAGCTTTATCCATTTCGGTATCCAGTTTTTTATCTTTTGTAACGGCATACGTTGCCGCCATTCCTTCAAAAATCTTATAGAAATCACCATCATGAAACGAAGGTCCTTTGAAAGTTCCTTTGCTTAAACCTGCAGCAATTTCGAAGTTTTTATAAGCATGCGAAACTTCATCATTATGATACAAATCCCACATATACGGCAATGTATTTTTGGTTTCTACATCAAATTGTTCTTTCCAAAAACCGTTTGTCCATTTTACATCTTGTAGGCCAACGCTTTGCAGTTTCGAATACGGACTTTCTGAATTCGCAACCAAACCTTTGTTCTGCGCAAAGATTACAGTTGAAAGCAATAGAGATGATATGATGATGTTCTTTTTCATTTTGATATAAATTTAATCTGCTGGATCTGCTAAATCTGCGAGAGTTTAAATTTTTTTCGCAGATTTATCAGATTGCGCTGATTTATTTTTTTCTTTTAATCTATTATAATCTCCTAATCTGTTTTTTTTCACGCAGATTTTGCAGATTTTAGCAGATATTTATTGATTTTTATTCTTTAAAAAAATCTGCGCAGATCTGCCTAAATCAGCCAAAATCTGCGTGAAACTTTTCTAGTTTACAAAGAAATTAATGGTTCTGCTCATTGAATCTCCGTCTGCATCTTTTACCGTTAGGACGAAAGAAGCAAATCCTTTTTCAACAGTTGTAAACTGAATTTCTTTTCCTTTTAAAACTACTTTTCCATTTTTAAGCTCTGAGAAAGTATACACAGGTTTCTTTTCATAACCTTTGAAATAATCTGCAGCGTTTAAAGTTTTTTTATCTTTTAAATTCACAAAATAATGAGGCTGAGCCAACCAGTCTAAATAATTATCCAACTGTGTAAATCCATCTTTATCAGTATCTTGATTTGCATCTGAGAAATCTCCAGCTGGTGAATTTTCGTTTAACCCAAAAGCTTTTTCCCACCAGTTTGGCAAACCGTCATGATCTGTATCCCAATCTGCTGGACGAGTTTCTGAAACAAAATTTGGCCATCCGCCTGCATCTTGTTCGTTATCAATCATACCTCCCAAACCGCTTTTACTTCCCTTATAAGTAAAAGTTCCTTTTAAAGTTTCATTAATAATTCGGTTATCATGTTTGTCAAAAAACGGCTGATTGGCTCCAACATCAGAAAGTACATCTTTATACGCCGCTTTAGCTGATTGCGTTTTTACATACGAAGGAAAAAATGGTTTGTCAACAAAAGTTTCATATTCTACTTTCTCTTTATTGGTTGTCGTAAATTTTCTTCCTTTATCCTGAGATTTTTCATCAAAATAACCTGGCATAACATTTCCGTCAAAATAATAGCGCTGCATACCTTTTCCAACGCCTTCATGCTGTGCATTCAGCGCCACAAAAATTGCTGTTGAAGCTCCTGGTTTATAATAATTATTTACAAAATTTACCTCGTTTGCACCACCGTCAGTTGCTCTTTTCCCCCAATTGTACACCACATTATTTGTGATATCCAATCTTCCAGTGTAAAATCCGTCACCACTTAAACCACCGCCAATACTCCAGTTACGTCCGTAATTGTGAGCCAATAAGTTATGATGAAAACTTCCGATATCGCCGCCAATTGTTGCTGCATAACCGTGCATTTTTCCAGCTTCATATTTACCGTGTCCAGCAACATTTAACGCCTCAGAAATTAAAGTTCGCTGTAACGTAATGTGATGCGCTCCACGTGAACTAAACGACTCATCAATTGTCCAGCTTATCGAGCAATGATCGATAATACTATAATCTGCACCCGTTAATCCCATTCCATCGAATGTTCTCCCTCCGCCGATACGAACTTTTAGAAATCTCATAACACCATCATTTCCTGTCAAGCCTATTGGAGCTCTGCTAATCGTAATTCCTTCGCCTGGGGCAGTTTGTCCCGCAATAGTGATATACGGCTGATTTGCCACTAATCTCGATTCTAGTTTTATATTTCCAGAAACATTAAAAACAATCGTTCTCGGTCCAATTTCTTGATTGATAGCATCACGTAAACTTCCTGGTCCATCATCATTTAAATTCGTTACTTCAATTACTTTACCGCCACGTCCCCCAACTGCGTAACGTCCGTAACCTTCTGCACCTGGAAATGCCAATTGAGCCGGTTTAAATGACCAAACATTTCCTAATGTAACTTCGCCATTATTATCTACTTCATCTACTCTCCAGTAATAGGTTGTTCCTGAATATAAATCAGAAACTGAATACGATTTGTCAGTCAGTTTTCCTTTAAATTCTTTTGAAGATTCAGTAGCATTTTCTACTGCATTTTTATCTTCACCAAAATACAATTTATGAGAGGCCACATTTTTTACAGCATCCCATTTTAGAGTTAAAGTTTTGCCCACTTCAACATGTTCATCTCTATTTTTAGGTTCTGGAGTACGAGCCTGATTCATCAAATTTGGCGTATCAATTTCAAAACCGTTAATCACAATCTGTTTTACAATATCAGGATTGGAAGTTGGGTCAATTTCAAAACGAACGATTACGTCTTTGCCCTTTTCGGCATTAAAAGCAATATAAGCCATCGAAGCATCAATTTTAGCATTGGCTCTCTGACTCGCATTTACGGTTTCCTGAAGTTTTCCGTTTACATAGATTTTAATTGGAGAAAAAGTTTTTCCTGTAATCACATCAAAGGCGTTATGGAAAGTTAAAAGTGTATGTTTTCCCGCTTTCAACCCACTGATTTTCAATTCTAAATTTTCAGCCGTAACCAATCCATCACTTCCTAATCTATTGTAATGCGGAGCACTCATTCCGACTTTGTACCATTTTGAAGTAAAATTTCCTTTTAACTTAAAAGACACATTATTAAATGATTTTTCGGCTTCTTTTCCTTCATTAATTACCCACGAATCATAACTCGGATCATGAACTTCTTCTAGTCTTCTTTGAAAAAAATCAAAGTCCACTTTTACAATTTGTTTATCAGTATTTGCGACTGATTGTGCCTGCCCATTTGTGGTCAAAAGCATGGACAAAACAGCACCGCTTATTAATTTCTTTATCATTTTTGCTTGGTAATAGTTAGTTTAATTTCGTTTTCTCTGCTTCAGATTTTCCTAATAGATTTATAATGTCTTTTTCTCTTTCTTTTGGAATTACTTTTAAAACCTTCAATTCTCCATTTAAAAGTTCGGCTTCAATTGTTGTATTTTGTTTCGCGTGTAATTTAAAGTGAACGTTCCAATCTTTTGGCCATGCTGGGAAAAGATAGATTTTCCCGTTTGCTTCCTGCAAAAGCATTTCCTGCATACCAATCATTCCCGATCCGCCCCAATTATGATCTGGAACCCAGTCAAATCCAGGACCCCAAAAAGCTGGAAAACGTCTTTCTGAATTGGCCATTTTTAGCGTATTATATTTTGCTGCTTCTTCGGTTAATCCTAAACGAGCCGAAAAAATATTGTCTTGTTTCCATCCAATATGACTTCTGAATTTTAAAGCATCAGAATCGTATTTCCATGTATTTAAAGCTGTTTCTAAATCTGGTTTCCCAACACCGCAAATTCCCCACGGATAAACGGGATACAATTGCGGAACTTCAGAATTATTTACTCTTTCCCATGTTTTGGCAGGAAGTAAAACTTTGTGATTTTCGATTTGTCCAAAATTTAAAGGCGGAATTCTCGTTTGAAATGCTTTTAAATATTCAACGTCTTCTTTTGACAACTGATTTCCTGAAAGGTTTAAAAGGTTTTCTGTAATAACTTGCAAAGCCGAAATCGTGCTATTCGAATTATTGGTCATTTTATAAGTTTCAGCAGCTGAACCTGGAAAAAGAACTAATTTTCCGTTTCCATCCAATGCTTTTCTTCCTCTTTGTTTGGCTAAATATTGATAATGTTCATCAAAAAAACGAAGACAGCTTATAATGAATTGATTGTATTTCTGAATATCTTCTCCAGCATATTCTTTCTGCTGCAACATCATTTGACAGAATTCCAAAACGGTATCCCATTCGTATTCCAGCCAAGCATTATATTCCATTCCCGGATCGTAATCTGCGGGACGTTTCCATTCGTATTCTGCTGGATTTGGGAGTCCAAAATTTTCTAATTGTTCTGTGAATGATGCTCCGTTATGATTCCAATATATTTTCGAGCGCAATTCAGCATTTTTCTGCAAACTCAAATAATAATCCAGTTGCGATTTCATCATATCAAAATCACCGCTTTTTACCATCGGAAAATAAACCAATCGCTGATTTTGAGCCGTCATTGTTCCTCCTCCCCAATTTCTGAAATCAGGAGTAAAGTTCAAGTCTTTATTGGTGAAAACAGGATCAACCGTAAAAAGTCCGCCGTTAAATTTTGTTGGATATTTTCCATACGCATTACATCCGAGCATATAACGAAACAACTGATAATTTTGTCCGATTTGATAAACCGAATCTTTCGCAGTCGATCGATTTTTTTGAATAAAAATAAAACTGCGGTTCCAGAAATTATTCCACCATTTTTGAGTGTTTTTTTCAGCTTGTTTTGCTGTGTTTTTATTTTGAGAAATCAAACTTTTTAATCCATTATCCCAAGTAGAAAAATCAGATTGGTTCGTGTTTAAATAAATTTCTAAAGAATGTTTTTTCGATGGTTTTATGCTTGATAAATTAAAACCTTTAAAATCAGTTGACTGGTATTTACCTAAGTAAGTTCCGTTTGGTTTTAAATTTTCGCCTTTCATAAATCCGCCGAAAGTCAGATTCGCAATCGGGTTCAACATTTGGGCTTTAACCGATTCCATTTTCTGCTGTTTTACGGCTACATCAAAAACAGTATTTTCTCTATTTTTATGATAAAATTTGACACCATTATTTTCAAAAGCAATTGAATCTTTAAAATTGACAAGATCGCCCTGAGGAGCCCACTTATAAGAATTGGCGTTATTTTCTTTTCCTTGTGAAATACGGTTTTGATGACGCCAGCTTTCATAAGACGCTGTCATTTTCAATGGATTTTTACTTTCTAAATCAACATGAATTATTGGTTTAAAAACATCCACCCAAAGCTTGATTTTAGTATCATTCTGTCCAACTAAAACATAACCGTCTTTTAGTTTTAATTCCTGATGAAAACCTTCTTTTGCCTCAAACGGATTCGGACTCAAACTTACTTTTACTCTCCCTAATTTCAATAAAGTATTATGTTCATCGAAAGTACCACTTCGTGAAAAATAGAAATACAAATCACCTTTCTCTACCCAGACATTCATGCCAATATCACCGCCTCCCAAAGGCATCGATTCTGATGAATTGTTGCTTTGTTTTGTCCAAACCTGATTGTAATTATCAAGTGTAGGGATTTGCGCTTTAATACAAAGCGTGGTGAAGAGAAGTATGTATTTAATGTATTTCAATTTTATCTGTTTTTTTTTTAGTCTTACTTGTCATTCTGAGGAACGAAGAATCACACTAGAAACTTCGCATAGAATGTCTTAAATCTTTGTCGATTTACGAGTGTGATTCTTCGTTTCTCAGAATGACAAACTACGTGTCAATTCACAATTCACAATTCATAATTACCATTCATCCGTTCTAAACGAAGAAACCGGCAAACCGCCTGCGCTAAACAATTCCGCTTTCGCGAAATCTTTCCATAAATATCGAACTGAAACTGGATTCTTAACTTTATCTGAAGTCAGAACCACCGATTTTCTTCTTACAACTGTTTTAGCTGGATAAAAGACTTTATCTGCTCCTGCGATTTCAAAACCTAAAACTTCTTTATCGTAAGACGTAATTCCGTTTGCAACATCATCAAAAGAAACGGTTACATCTCCATCTTTTATTTCCACCGATTTGTATTTCGGACTTTCGAATTCAAAACCTTCAATTCCGTACGTTCTTGCCAAAGCCTGAAAAGCCAAACGGTTTCCTCCTTTTTCTTTGTCCATCGGGTGAATGTTATTTTCTTCTCCAACATCCATTAAAACTGCCATTGCTGAATTCGGAATTTCCTTTGAAGCCTTTAACTGCGCTTCTCTCAAATAAGCCGAATTGTATTTTTCTAAATAATCTTTTGGATGAAATGAAGCATAATTAAACGGTGCAATCTGAGCATAGTAAAACGGAAAATCTCCTTGTTTCCATAAAGCTCTCCAACTTGAAACCATTTTCTTCATTAAAGCAGTATATTCAGAAGCTCTTTCATAATTCGATTCTCCCTGATACCAGATACATCCCTTAATTCCGTAACCAATTACAGGCGAAAGCATTCCGTTAAATAAAGTAGTCGGAACACGATTTGGATCTTTTGCCAATTCTTCTTTTGTGGTCGGAATTTTAGCGCTTGCAAAATCTTTCAGCATTTCCTGATTCATCCATGCTTCCATGCTCGAACCTCCGTACGAAACATGAATCAACCCAACCGGAACATTTAAAACTTCCTGTAAAAGCGATCCAAAATACCAAGCCGTTGCACTAAAATTGGAAGTTGATTTTGGAGAAGCTTCTTCCCATTTTCCTTCAAAATCTTGCAATGGTTCTAAAACTGTCGCTCTTGGAATTGTGATTAAACGAATATTTTTATTAGTTGATCTTACGATAATTTCATTTCCATTTTTTACTGGCTGTCCTTGAAATCCTTTTAAAGGCATTTCCATATTCGATTGTCCAGAACAAAGCCAAACTTCTCCAAGCAAAACATTTTTGATGGTCACTTTTTCATTTCCTTCTGAAACTTCAATCGTGTATGGTCCACCAAAAGAAACAGTTTGTAGTTCTGTTTTCCATTTTCCTGAAGCATCTGCTTTTACTTTATAGATTTTAGAATCCCAACTAGTTTTAATTACGACGTTAGCGTTCTTTTCTGCCCAGCCCCAGATTGGTGCGTTTGATTTTTGCTGTAATATCATATTGTCTGTAAACAATGCAGGCAGTTTTATTTTAGCATTGATTTGAAGACTCGCTAAAATCGTTAATAATGCAATAATTGATTTTTTCATTTTTTATTTATTTTTTGCCACAGATTAAAGGATTATTAATTTTAGTTATGTCAGGCTGAGCGAAGTCGAAGCCCGATTCCAATTGAAGCGCCCTTCGACTTCGCTCAGGGTGACAATCCAAATAATCATTTTAATCTGTGACTAAATTTTTATTCATTTTTCTCTTTCAAAATCATAACCGGCCCAAATAACCCTGCTTTCAACAATGGTTCTCCCTCCAAACGAAACGGCGCTGTTGTCCATGTTAATCTCTCTTCTTTTGGCAACTTTTGATCGCCAATTAATTTGTTTGCCCACGTATTTGTAACTTTTATTTCTATTGAATTTTTTCCTTTTTGCAAAGCTTTTGAAATATCAGTTTTGAAAGGGAAAGTCCAAAGCGTTCCACAATCTCTTCCGTTGATTTTGATTTCGGCGATATTTGAAATTTTACCTAAATACAACCAAGTTTTATTGCTATCTTTTCTTTTCCAGATAAACTCTTTTTTGTAAATAACAGTTCCTGAATAATACTTAATCTGATCATTATCTGAAGTGCTCCAATCAAAAAGTTTATTGGTTTTCACCACTTCTTTCGGACCTTTAAATTCTGCATCAAATTGTAATTCCCAATTTTCATCTAAAGTCTGAACTTTTTCAAATTCAGAAGATTTTCCTTTTACTAAAACTTCTTTTGTTTCGTTTTTAAAAATCACAAAACCAGATTCATTTGCATCTAAAGTTATTGATACAATTGTTCTTCCGTTTTTTATATTCCAATTGACTAAAGCCGAAGTTTGATCTGTCACAGGATTATACCATTGTGGAACTTTCCCAGCTATTCTGAAAGAAGCATCAAATGTTCTTTTTTCATTCTTTTGATTCGAAAGAAAATATAAATCTTCACTTTCTGCTTTTCGGTGTGCGTATGCAATAGTTTCTGAATCTATTCTGTTTAAATTTGGAAAATAAACATCTTGAGTGATTCCAATGGAAGCAAAATCATTTCCTAAATATGGTAACTTGATAACTGTTCCATTTCCGATTTTCCATGAAGAAGAATTGGCATTATTCCAGATTTCATCAATTACATTCTGCCATTTCTTTTGATCGGCTTCTGATTGAATTCCCGGTTGAAGATTCGGTTTTTCATCTACAAAAATGGTTGCGCCGTCTTTTAGCAACTGCAGGATTTTTTCGGCGGAAGCCAAAGATAAAATCTTATTCGGTGCCATTTTATGAATTCCAGGAAAGAATAAAGCACCGTATTCAATTCCACCTTCAAAAGTTACTTTTCCGTTTTGAACTTTCGCTCTGTTGATTAAAACATCGGCATTAAATGAATCATATTGATAGCCATTTAACGGATTAATCCATTGTGATAAATCGGTTATGTTTTTAGAATAAGTCACTTCTTTTGGCATTTTAGCCGTTGGCTGACCTTCATTTTCTAAACGGATTTTCTCGCTTTCGAGTCTTGCTGTACCAAATACATTCGGAATAAACGGAACCAAACGATCCGGCACGAAAGAACGGGAAGGAAAATCTTCACCAATAAAAACAGCCAAGTCAATTACAGGTTTTCCTTTTTGCAACTGAAATTGTACTCTTTGACAATAATCAAACCAAGCTTTTCCGGGTTTCCACCAAGTTTGGTCTCTTTGGAAAAAAGTTCCGATATCGTCTAAAGTCATTCCCGGTTTTCTATCCGTCCAAGGATTATGGACAAAAACGTGATAGAATAAACGGTTAATTCCTAAAGCATAATTTCGGTCAGCTATTGTTTTTAGATTTCCGGGATGTTCGTCCCAATCCATACGCAGAGCCGTAAAAGATTCTGCCTGAATAATATCTTTTCCGTAAATATGTCCGCCCGAAATAGCATCGACCATATCAAAAGGTTTGTCGTGTGTGGGGCTTTTCAGCCAAAATTCACCGCCCGGATAATCGACATATTTATAATGTAGCAAAGCATCACTCATCATTGTTGGCGCGACGTTTTCTGAACTTAACTTAACGTTATATTCTTTGGCAATTTCAGCGACAGTTCCATAGAAATTATCAGCTACTAAATCGGCAATTGTTTTTCGAACATCGTATAAAACTTTCTCTGAAAAATCGGCATTTTCTATCGGAATTCCCGCCATAACTGGAAGATAATCGACAAGATCGTAGCCACGTCTCTTTTTAAATTCAGCCTGAAAAACCGAAGACCAGTTTTGACTTCCACATTCCCAGCTGTCGAAATGCAGGATTTCTAAAACTTTTGAAGCCAATTCTGGACCAGCCGAACGAACTGCTTTTCCAAACCAATGATCTAGCTGAAAACGAATTAATTCTGGATTAAATTTATCTACTTCCAGTCCTTTTCCTGCTCCGCCAGTTGCATTTTCATGTCCAGTCGAAGTGTGTCCCATTCGGATAATTTTCCATTTACCTTTTGGCGCTTTCCAATTCAAGTTTCCATCAGCATCAACAAAATTCGAAATATTGATAATTTCTGATTTTTTAAATGCGTCAGAACTTGGAATTTCTTTTTCAGTAGTCTGCGGAGTCAAACGCCAAATTGCTCCAGATTTTCCTTCGTAATTATTAATCAACGATTGATTCGAAAGTATAATTTTACTGACTTTCAGATTCTGTTTCCACTTCGCAAAATCCAAATCTTCTGCTCCAGGTTCTGTTCCTTTTGGATCATAAACGAATCTGAAATATTTTGCTGTAACTGGCGTAATCGTATGCGTATTTGGGAAATCCATGTCTTGCCAGCCGTGGCGTGGTGCAATCAATCTTTCATGGAATCTAAAATTGATTCCATTATCACTCACTTCCACAATCAGACGTTGTGCTTGAAAATCTCTTCCTTTGGTTTCTATTACAATAGATTTGCAGGTAAAAGGCTGTGCAAATTCGTACTGAATCCAACCTGCATCGGCAAACTTGAAGTTTTCGTCCTTTTTAGGATCAACTAAAAAAGAAGCATCGGTATTGTTTGATGTGGTCACTTTTGGCAGTTGCATCTGCGAAGTAATTTGGTATTCTTTTATCGGAATAGCAAAAGTGGCAATGTCTTTATAATAATCTTTATAGTGTTCTGGAACTGGCAATTTTAGCGCAACTTTCTTTCCACCTAAAATTTCAGTTGAAGACCAAACAACTTTCTGCATTGACATTTCTGGTGTAATCCAAGGCCCGCCAGCAACGGCAAATCCGTCTGCTCCGTGAAAAGCCAATTTCAAACCTAAACGATTCGCTTCTTTGAAAGCCCAATGAATCATATCCCAAAATTCAGGCGACAACTGTAAAACTGGCGGATCTATCAATGGCGGATTGGCTGGTCCTTTAATCGTCATTAAATAAGCGCCCGCAATTCCGGCTTGTTTCATGGCTTCTAAATCGGCTGTAATTCCAACTTTAGAATATGCTGATTTCATCCAATACCAATACACCCAAGGTCTTGAGGATTCTAATGTTGGCTGAAAAGTGGTTTCTTTTTTATAGACTTCCTGTGCAGAGACAATGCTTGCTAAAAGGAGTATAAAAAAGAGGTGTTTTTTTTGAAACATTTTTACTGTTTTATTTTCGTTTGTAAACCCGACAGGTTTTTATTCGTTTGTTTTGTCATTTCTCCTTTCGTCGAAATGACAAACTGTATCTTTAACTTCTAATTGATTTTACAAATCTGCAAAATCTACAAAATCTGCGGGAAAAATTTACTCTCGCAGATTTGGCTGATTTAGCAGATTCCTTTTTAATTCTAAATTCTCAATTACTAATATTTAAACTTCTTCAAACTATTTTCCAATTGATTTTTTGAACCGTTAAAAGGCATCAAATAAAAACTATACTCATAATTTCCAGACTTAATCTGATATTGTTCTAATGGCTGTGCAACAATCGTCCAACTATCATTTCCTCCCACTCCCATTTGGATTAAATCGATGTTTACCGTCAAAAATCCTGGATCTTTCAAATCATATGTATGTCCTGATGCACTTAGATTTTCCTGTGTGTACGGCCATGCGCTAATACTTAGAACTTTGGTATCGTTTACTACTAAAAATCCGTTGTTTTTCTGCGGAGTGCTTAGCGCCATCCATCTGACATCGCATCTGTTTCCGTTTTCCTGTGGTTTTGGATAATGTTCGATAAAATCATTTATTGGAAGTGAATATTTACCAACAAATGAACCAAAACTTCTATCGCTGTAATTTTCCAATTCTCCTTTTCCGTACCATGAAATCTGATCGAATTTTCTTTGAACTCCCATCTGCATTCCGATTTTTGGAATGTTTGGTAATTTGTTTGATGCTTTTAAACTGTAATCTACTTTTATTAATCCGTTTGGTAAAATATTATAGATCACTTTTACGCTCGCACTATCTTTTATAACTTCGTAATCGCTTGTTATTTTAACTTCAGAAGCTGATTTATCAATTGAAATGTTAACCAATTTTGGTTTTGCTTTATACCATTGTTTCAATAACTTTTGCGATTTCCATCCACGTTTATCGTTATCTGTAAGCGGTCTTACGAAGTTTGGCAATAGCGGTGCAAAAACCTGCTCTTCTCCATTAAAAATATAAGAACTCAAAGCTCCGTTTGTTTTTCCAATTGTAATATCAAAAGTTTTTCCTTTGATTTTGAAATCTGAATCTGATTCAGAAACGTTTAGGGTTTCTTTTTTAGATTCTGGAGAAACGGCTTCTTTCTTTTTCAATACAAACTGATCTTCCGCGACAGCGTAACCTTTTGAAGCCCATAATTCATCCTTTGAAAGCTGGAATTCTATATTTAAAATATATTCGGCATCAGCTTTCATTTTTGGAAGATAAGAACTGATATCTAAGGTTGTTGATTGTCCTGCTGCTACTTTTAATGGTTTTAAAATCTGAGTTTTGATTACGTTTCCGTTTTCCAACACTTTTAAAACCGGAATATAACCTTCTAATGATTTAACCGACTGACGATTTTTAATTTCTAATTGACTTCCGTTTAAAGTCGAAATAGCTGGCTGATATACCCATTTGTTTTCAAAAATAGATCCTTTTGGTTTTCCATTAGAATCTACAATTCCTTTTGTATTGAAATTTCCATCATGGTATTTTTCGCCAAAATCTCCTCCGTGAGCAAAATAATTTTGTCCTGATCTGGAATCATATTTCACAATTCCCTGATCTTTAAATTCCCAAATACACCCGCCAATAACTCTTGGAAGCGAACGGAATTCATCCCATAATTCTTTTAAATTTCCAACTGAATTCCCCATTGCATGAGAATATTCAACAAAAATAATCGGGCGAGTATCTTTCTTTTGATCGACTAAAAATTTCGGTGTGAAAACGCCCGGATAAAAACGGCTGACCATATCAACATACGAATCATCTTGCGGATTTTCGAAACGGTATGCGTGATCAATTGTTTTGGGATATCTTGGATCAAGCGGATCGATGTAACCGTCTAATTTTGCATTTCCCTGTGCTGGTTCATAATGCACAGGACGCGTAATGTCGAAATCGTGAACCCAACCCGACATTGCAGCATGATTTGGTCCTTTTCCGCCTTCGTTACCCAAACTCCACATTACGACCGATGGATGGTTTTTGTCTCTTTCAACCATTCGAATCATTCGTTCCATATAAGCATTTGTCCAAAGCGGATCGTTGCTTAGTTTCCCTCCGATTCCGTGTGTTTCCTGATTGGCTTCATCCATTACCATGATACCGTATTGATCGCATAATTCGTAGAAATAAGGATCATTTGGATAATGACTTGTACGTATAAAGTTGAAATTAAACTTTTTAATCGTGGTAATATCTTGTTTGATATCTTCTCTCGTAACCGCTTTTCCTCTTGTTGGATGATGATCATGACGATTTACGCCATAAACGTAAGTTTCTTTTCCGTTGATGAGCATTTTTCCGTTTTCTTTTGAGAATTCAATCGAACGGAAACCAACTTTACAGCTTTTGGCTTCTGTAACATTGCCGTTTTTATCTTTTATAGAAATGACCATCGTGTATAAATTCGGCTCCTCTGAACTCCATTTTTTTGGATTTTTGATGGTTTCTTGGAAGAATCCGAAACGAACATTATCCAAACGAGGGTAACTTTCATTAATCAAATCAATCACAGGTCTTTGAAGCGGTTCTTTAAACATTGCCGTATTATTGGCATCGTACAATTGAACATTCATTGTATAATCTTTTATTTTTTCACCTGTAAGATTTTCTACTTTTGGACGCAGTTTAAAAATCGCATCTGTGTATTGTTTGTCTAATTTGGTCTGAACAAAGAAATCCTGAATACGCAGTTTCGGCTCGGCCATAATGAAAACTTCACGCTGGATTCCGCTCATACGCCAGTGATCCTGATCTTCTAAATAAGAACCATCTGTCCAACGAATTACACGAACAGAAACTACATTTTCTCCTGCTTTTAAATAAGGCGAAATATCAAATTCTGATGGTAAAAAACTATCTTCTCCGTAGCCTAAAAACTCTCCGTTTAACCAAACTTCAAAACCTGAACTTACGGCTCCGAAATGCAAAGTCACGGTCATATCTTTCCAGTTTTCTGGAACGGTAAAACTGCGTTGGTACGAACCGACTCCGTTATAATCTTTAGGTATATAAGGCGGATTTATGGGTCTAAACGGATAAACGGCACTTTTGTAAATTGGATTATCGTATCCTTTCATTTCCCAGTTCGAAGGTACTTCAATTTTATCCCAACCTGAAACGGTATTTTTATAGAAATCTTTTGAAGCTTCTTTCAAATTTACAGCATATTTAAAATCCCAATCGCCGTTTAGCATTTGGATTCGGCTTTTGGTTCTGTCTCCTTTTAAAGCGTCTTCTACACTTGCGTATGAATAAGAAGTTGCTCTTGATGGTTGTCTGTTGATACTTGTTATCGTTGGATCTTCCCAAGGAGCAAATTCGTATTTTTTATGCAATTCTGGGATTCCCGCTGGTTCTCCTGTTACGGATTGGGCGTTTATTGCGTAAGGTGTGAATAGTAAAATTACAGTCAAAAAATCGAAAGCCGAAAGTCGAAAGTTGAAAAATTGCTGAATATGATTGGTTTTAAACATTATTTTATTTTTAGTTCTTTTGTCATTTCGAGGAACGAGAAATCTTCGCACGATATTCTACAAAGATTGGCAGCCATCCTGTGCGTAGCTACTTGTGGAGATTTCTCCTTCGTCGAAATGACAAAACTGTGTCTTTATTTATTTTTGCGTAATTAAACCTGTCAGGTTTAAAACGTACTGTATCTTAATTCTTTGTACTTTGTACTTTGTACTTAATTCTTCTTCTTTTTCTCCGGCGGTGCCACAAAATTCAATTTACTTTTTCCTAAATCTTTAGACGTTGCAATGGCAATTCCTCTTTGTTCTGCTTTATTAACGGCACAGTAAAAATGATAGACAACGCCATCATGTTTTACCACAAATGATTTATGAGCAAACATATCATCGTAAGATTCAGATGATTTAACTAAATCGTCGCCTTTCCAGTCCGTCCAGTTTACTAAATCGTTCGAAACGGCAAAACGGTTAAATGCACCTTGATTCCATCCCGTCCAAAAAGCTCCAAAATAGAACATTACCCAAGTATCATTAATACGTTGAATATAGGCATCGCCCGAGATTCCTTTATGGTGATTGATTAATGGTTTTTCGCCATAACGTTTCCATGTTTTCATGTCGTTTGATACTGCCATAGCAATGCGCTCAGCACCTTTAGCAGGATTTATACTGTCGCCACGGGCATTGTAATACATGATAAAATTGTGTCCCGTCACTTTATCTTTATCACGAATCACACTGTTTTTGTACATCGTACTATTGTCCCACCATTTGGTATCTTTGTCTTTTGGAGTCAAAACTGGATTTTCTAATCTTTGAAACTCATGTGGTTTTGTCGGCGCTTCTTTGGTATATGCCATCCCGATTGATAAAACGCCCGCTTCATAACCTTTACTGTCTCCTCCAAAATAACTCATCCAGTATTTGTCATCGTATTTCTCCCATTCGTAGCTTCCGCCCCAAGTTGGATCTTGTAACGAAATATATCCTGCTTTTTGGTTGACATCCCAGTGTTTTTCGTTTTCTGAAAATGACATTACTTTTCCTAGATATTTCCAGTCCAGAAGATTGTCGCTTTCTGCCAACCAAGTTTCGTAACCTCGTCCGTCGTAAATTAAATAGGTCATATACCATTTTCCGTCTTTTCTAAATACACTCGGACAATCCATTTTGTATGAGTTGTCAGTAGGAACCATCACCAAACCGTATTTATAAGGCGTTTTGATTTCTTCGTAAATCTCCTGCATTACGCTGTCGGTAATTTCTCTTTTTTTGTATTTAGTTGCACAGCTTGTTAGGACAAGTACTGAAATGGCAATTAGTAGATATTTAATTTTCATTTTTTGGTTATATTTTGGTACGCTGATAACACGGATTTCATTTTGTTTCTCTCGCAGATTTTGCAGATTTAGCTGATTTTTTTTATCTGCTTGATCTGCCAAATCTGCGGGAAACTTTAATTTATTTTTTCAATTCTTTTAATTTAGAATCCATTACGTCTTTATTCAGTTTTACTTTTACCATTCCTGTTGGATGAAATCTTCTTTTCAAATCGATTGCATTATAGACTATTGTGTAAACGTCGTTTCCTTCTGGGATTAAACACAAAGGCGTTCTCATAATATCCCACCATTTATCAACTTTAGTTTCTATTGGTAAATAATGTGCTTCTGCCCAATTAACACCATCTGCTGATAATGAATACGCAATCATATTCGGTAAATGATGCCCCCAGCCATCTGGACCTCCGTCGAAAATAGCGATATACATTCCGTTTGGTAATTGACTCACGATTGGATTTTCTACAAACTGCGGATGCATAGTTTTAATTGGTTCCAAACCTTTGTTCATTCTTAACCAAGGCCCTTCTAAACTTTTAGATTCGGCTAAAGCTACAAACCAGCCTTTTCCTGATTTCTTTGGATAATCAGCCCATGAATTGAAAGGATACGCACCGCTGTAAAAGCCGAAGTATTTATCTCCAACTTGGTATGGAAAAAATGAAGCAACACCCTGACGTCCTTCCCAAGGCTGAGAATCTAGTCCTGGTTCCATAATAATTCCCATATCTTTATACGGTCCGCCAATTCCGTTGATTCCTTCTACAGTTGATTCACAACGCCAGATTCTTCCAAATGAATGATTTGGTTCAATTTCTTTACTAACAGTATATGCCAAATAATAGCCATACCATTTGTTTGCTTTTTCATTAAAAATTGGCATATAAGACCAAATAGCTGCACGACGATCATTCATCGGATTATCATCTTCTGTAATGGCATAAGTTCCGCTTGCTTGATAAATGGTTGATTCTCTTTTCCAGTGAATGGCATCTTTACTTGTCCAATGTCCAATTTTAGTTTTTACACGATCATAATAATAATCAACACCTTTTTCTCCTGCTCTTTCTGTTGGAAACATATGATACGTATCGCCGACTTTCACCACACGTCCGCCTTCAAAACCTCCCTGAATTCCTTCTGTTCCCGACATTCCTTCATCAATAACCGGTTTATTTTCTCCGCCGATAATTTCGAAAAGCGGTTTTTCATCTGAAAATCCTTCAACAATAAAAGTTGGATTCCAAAGTTTTCCGTCTGGAAAATTGGCGTTTCTTTGTTCTAGTTTTTCAGAAGCTTTTACAACTCCTAAAAAGGCAAATAATCCTTTTCCAAAATTTAATGTTTGTGTTCCTTTGGAGAAAGAAACCGCATAAACATTTACTGGAGGTAAACCTGTTATAGTAACCCCACTTTCTAAAATTAATTTGGCATTTTGAAGTTTATCAGCTTGAAGATATTCTGAATTTTTATCTTGAAAAACACCAACTAAAACAGTTACTGGTTCTTTAAATTTTAATTGTAATGGAGCGTTAGTTCCGTTTTTATATTTTTCTAAAGGAAGTTCAATCCCAGTCAAACCTTGCAATTCTGGAGCTAAACGAACGATATTGTGTTTGCTTCCTGAAAATACATGAGCGTATTGAGTAGTTTTGAAAGTTTTGTAATTAGATTTTACAATTTCAAATGATGCTGGTTTCCATGCAGAGGTTTGTGCTGTGGCTTGAATGCAGATTACAAGCAGCATTAGGAAAGCGGTTTTTAATTTGAAGTTGTGTATTTTATTTTTTGAAAACATTGGTTTTATTTTTTTGTTTTTTTGTCATTCCGACGAAGGAGGAATCACACTAGGAATTCCGCAACAATAGTCGACAATCTTTGCGGAGCTACTTGTGGAGATTTCTCGTCCCTCGAAATGACAAAACTGGTGTGACAATCTTTGTGGCTACAAGTGTGATTTGCTTCGCCTATTCGCTATCGCTCGGGTCTCCTTTCGGTCGGAATGACAAACTGGGTTAAGAACTAATTACTAGGCACTTATAACTAATAACTCATAACTTACAAAGCCTTATAAATTACTTTATACTCCACATTCGGTTTTACAATCAATTGATATTTATTTTTTGCTAATTCTGTAATTGTTCCAGAGTTTGTTTTAGGTTTGCTGGCACTTTCAAAAATCAATTTTCCTTCTCCTTCGCCTGCTTTTACTTTGATTTCTTTGGTACTGCAATACACGGCAACTTCTCCGTTTAGTGTTGGCACTTTTCCTTCCATCCATTTTAAACCGCCTAAGTTTGGTTTGATTTCGTATTGAGAATAACCTGGAGCAGTTGGTTTTACACCCAAATAATATTTTCCTAATAAATAAATCGGACTTGCGCCCCAAGCATGGCAAAGACTTTTCCCGTAAGGACGACCGTACATTGTTAAATGTTCCGTTCCCTTTTTGTTTGGATTGTATTCTTCCCAGAAAGAGGTTGCGCCTTCATTCAGCATTCCGCCCCAATAATCTTTCATTTCTTTTAAAACATAATCCTGTTCGCCCATCGCACACAACGCTTCCAACTCGTAAAAACGCATGTATGGTGTTGTGATTTGGAGAACTTCTTTATTGAGCAACACTTTGTTTTTTACGCTTTGTTTTTGTTCTTCATTAAAATAATTGAAGAAAATACCGAACATATTAGCATATCTGGTTACAATATTTTGCATTTTACCGTCGATACGCTGGTGTTTCATGACGTTTTCTTTTTTATCCCAAAACACATCAAATAATTTGGTTTTTAAATCATTCCCTAGTTTTTGATATTGTTTTTGGTCTTCACTTTTACCAGCGATTTCAGCGCTTACTGCCATGGCTTCCAAACTTCTTGCCAAAAGCATCTGTTCAAAACTAACCTCTCCTGTTTTTGGTAATCCGTCTGCCCAATCGATAAAAACCCAATCGCCTTCTAATGGTTCGAGGAATCCGTTTTTGTTTCTTCTTTCTAAACAGAAATCCATCAGTGATTTCATTCTTGGATAAAAAGTTTTGATGAATTTCGTATCGCCTGTGTGCAAATAGTAATCGTAAACACCTACAAACCAATACAACGAGTAATCCATTATGATATTGACGTGAGCGGTTACGGGATCTTTTCCACGAAGAGCTAACAGCGTTCGTTCTACAGAAGCCGAATCAAAGAATAAATAATAATTCATTAAATAACTTTGATAAGCGTCACCAGACCAAACCCAACGGTCGCGTTTGATTCCGTCAATAAAAAATTCACGAGATGTTAAATGCATCGTATATGCCGACACGTCCCAAATTTTATTCAATTGTTCGTCCGAAGATTTAAATGCACCACGATAATCTAATGGCAAATATTCATAAAGCATCGAAATAGAATCATATTTTACACCTGCATCTGCTTGAACCTGAACATAGCGGAATGCTTTCGATCCATCATGTGTGTAAGTTTCAGATTGTTTTCCATCAAAAGATAAATGATCTAAGGTTTCGCATTTAGCAGAATCCAACGCTTCTTCACGAGATTCACCGTAATAAAGTGCTAGTTTGCCTTTCCCTTTTAAACCGTGAATTTTAATATATCCAAAAGTTTCTTTGCCAAAATCTACTAACTGACCCACTCCAATTTTCTCTGTTTTCTTTGCACTTAAAGGTTTGGTTGTTAATTTAAATCCCGAAGGTTTATTTTCTGGCGAATTAAAATTCCAAGAACCAACAGGAACCCATGGCGTACCAGATTGTTGTGCTTTTCCAGTTTCATCGATCCAAAGTTTATCTTCGTTGGTTACTTTCCACGAAGCATCAGATTTAACGTATTGACCTGAAATATAAATAGCAGGCAATACTTCCTGATTGTAAACTTTAAAGGAAATTTTATGTTTTCCAGCAGGAACTATGATTGATTTTGGCTGTCCGTAAATTTGAACACCATCTAAAAGTAATTGAAAAGGTCCTTCTGAGAAGATTTTCACTTCGTCTGGTTGTGGAATATCTACTTCTGTTTGAAAAGTGACCAAAGCATAAGGACTATAATATTGCCAAAGTGGCGGAAATACTGCTTCGCGTTCTGTGCGTCTTACCTGCATTTTATTGCTTAACCAAACTTCAAAATCACCTGGATACCAGATCCATGTCGCTTCTTTTGGCTTTTCCTGCGCTGATGATAAAGAACAAGAAAAAAGGGCAACAAAAAGAAGTAAAGTCTTAAAAATGAAAAAGCGGTTTAGCATAGTTAGTGTATTTTGGGACTAAAGATAAGTGTTATCTTTACATTTCACAACCTGCACTATCCTGCTATTTCATAAAAAACAGTACTTTTTGATAATTTTTTAAGGGAAAAATTACGGCTTATCACTTTTTTAGTACTAAAAAAAATGATGTTAGAATTTTATGGGACGATGATGAGACGGATTCGCTATCGCAAAGACGGGGATGAAAAACGGATTTTAATTATTTACCCTTTTTTGTCATTTCGACGGAGGAGAAATCTTCGCAAGTAACTCCGTAACTAAAGTCCAATCTTTGTAGAGCTTCTCACGAAGATTTCTCCTCCGTCGAAATGACAATGATTGTGGTTATTTTTGTATAAATTATAATCTAAGCAATCATTCTCTCAGATTCATTTTCATCTTCTAAAATATAATTAGAAGGCGTTTTGCCCAAATGCTTCTTAAACATATAAATAAAAGCACTTGTAGTTTCATAACCTAAATTGAAGGCTATTTCTTTGATGGATTGTTTTTCGCCCAAACGTTTTATGGCTTCTAATAATTTTAAACGGGTACGCCAGTCGCTGAAATTCATCCCTAATTCTTTGATGAATAAACGGGATAAAGTTCTCGTACTCATAAAAGAAATTTCGGCGTAATATTCAATCGTGTTTTTACTGGCAATATCATCCATTAAAAGCTCTACAACTTTTTGAAGTCTTTCGTGATTGGTTGTTGGCAAGAAAGTCGCACTTGGTTCGATTAAAGCCAATTCATCCAAGAAAACAGAAATGATTCTTTTTTGTGGTGGAGTCAGATTTCCTTCGATTCCAAAAGAAATGATTTTAAAAACCAACTGCTTTAAAAACATCGGAATATCAAACGAAAAACTATTTGTTGGCAATCCTTCCATTGCAGACGGATCGATAAAAACGCTGTAGTAATTCACGTCTTTTTGAAAAGTAACCTGATGTTCTACTCCTCCTGGAAGCCACAAACCCTGCAACGGATTCACAACCCAAATATGATTGCCCACTACAACGTTCATCACGCCACGTGTTGCATAGATCAACTGACCTCTTGGATGCGAATGCGAAATACACATTTCGTTGGTCACCATTTCGGTATAACCAATAACAGGAATCGATGGATCAAGTCTGTATCCATGTTCCTGCGCCATCCGATATGTCCGAATCTGGTTATTCATTGTCCAAATATAGCAATTCTGACATTACTATTCTTTTAATCTTTGCAAAAAATAATACAGCTGTTGTTTTTAAACTTAATTTAAAAATCAAAAAATACCACATGGACACTATTAAAGCAAATCCTGACATAGTTAAAAAAACCACTTATTCGATCTTATTCATCATCAGTTTTTCCCATTTAATTAATGATCTTTTACAGGCTGTTGTTCCTTCAATTTATCCGCTTTTAAAAGAAAATTTCAGTTTAAGTTTTACTCAAATTGGTATTATTACTTTGACTTACCAAATGGTTGCCTCTATTTTACAGCCGTTTGTGGGAATGTATACCGATAAAAACTCAAAACCATATTCACTGATTGTGGGAATGTGTTTCACAATGATTGGACTTTTCTTTGTTTCTATCGCTTCGAGTTTTATCAATTTATTATTATCCGTAAGTTTAATCGGAATTGGATCTTCAATTTTCCATCCTGAATCTTCACGTGTGGCGCATTTGGCTTCGGGCGGAAAAAGAGGTTTGGCGCAGTCTATTTTTCAATTGGGTGGAAATGCAGGAAGTGCTATCGGACCTTTATTAGCTGCTTTTATCGTTATTCCGCACGGACAATCTTATATCGCTTGGTTTTGTATTATCGCGTTAGTTGGTGTTTTTGCTTTGTATAAAATTGCGATTTGGTATACTGCACATTTATCGGAAAGAAATGCCAATAAAGCTTCTCACCAAATCGAAACGCATCATTTGTCTAAAAACCGAGTAATTGCTTCACTGATTATTTTATTGGTTCTGATTTTTTCTAAGTATTTCTATATGAGCAGTATTACTAGTTATTATACTTTCTTCCTTATAGATAAATTCCACATTACGATTCAGCAGTCACAAGTATATTTATTCTTGTTCTCAGGTGCTGTTGCTGCAGGAACTTTGATTGGCGGACCAATTGGAGATCGATACGGAAGAAAATATGTAATCTGGGTTTCTATTCTTGGAGTTGCTCCGTTTACTTTGATGTTACCTTACGTTTCTTTATTCTGGGTTGGAACTTTATCTGTAATCATCGGATTGATTCTTTCTTCTGCATTCTCAGCAATTCTAGTTTATGCTACTGAATTATTGCCTGGAAAAGTTGGACTTGTTGCGGGTCTTTTCTTCGGATTTGCTTTCGGAATGGGCGGTTTAGGTTCTGCTATTTTAGGAAAAATTGCCGATGCTACAAGTATTGAATATGTATTTAAGATTTGTGCGTTTCTGCCTTTGATTGGGATTATTACTGGATTCTTGCCTAATTTGGAGAAGAAAAAGAAGATTGAGAATTAATATTTAATCTCGCAAAGTCGCTAAGACGCAAAGTTTTTATTTTTAATTTAAGATTTTAATTTCGTCCCGATAAATCGGGATGAAAAATAATAGAAAGCCCAAAAGGCTTTAGCCAAAATATCTACAATTTTGGCTAAAGCCTTTTCTATTCTTATTACATACACCTCCAGTTAAAACTGGAGGCAATTCATAAAAAACTTTGCGTCTTAGCGCCTTTGCGAGAAAAATTTTATCTGTGTATTTATAATCTTATTGAAAACATAGCCCGTGGTTTCAACCACGGGAAACGTATTTTGGCAAACGTAATGTTATACATTGCGTTCCCGTGGTTAAAACCAAGGGCTATATTTGAAATTCTTTGAATTTATTAATTTCCATTAAAAACCAAATACAAAATCAAAATCACTAACCCCAACAAACCAAACAAAAGCTTTACTTTTTTACTAGTTTTAGGAATATCCGTTTCATCTGAAACATTCACTTCAGGATTTTTATCGCTTAAAGAAATAATAACAGCTGCAATTAAAAGCACAGCAAAAATGTAAAACGAAATCAATAAAAAGTGAGGCCAAGCTGGATATTTATCGGCAGGGAAAATCCATAGATATAAAACTCCAACAAATAAACTAAAGGCAGAACCCCAAGAAAGTGTTGCATTTACAGCTTTTTTAGTAGTGCGTTTCCAGAAAACACTCAAAAGGAAAACAACAGATAGTGAAGGCGCCAAGAAACCTAAAACAGCTTGAAAAATGTTGAATAGATTCTGCCCTTTTATATTGTCAATTGCAACGGCAATCAGAATTGCAAATACACATCCGGCAGCAATTGTTAATCGGCCAATTTTAATCTGATCCTGAATCGTCGCCGTCGGGTTGATTTTCTTTACATAAATATCATTCGTAAAAACAGTGCTCAAAGCATTTAAAGAAGAACCAATTGTTCCCACCAAAACGGCAATCATCACACAGATTACCAAGCCGTTCATTCCGCTTGGGAAAAGATTCGTAACCATGGTCATATAAGCTAAATCAGAATTGCTTCCTAATTCTGGATATAACGCATAACACAAAATTCCGGGAAGAATAAACAACGGCAATGCCATTACTTTTAACCATCCAATAAAGTTTACGCCCAATTGTCCCTGCTCCAAATTTTTAGCTCCTAAAACACTCTGGACCATCGATTGATCTGTACAGAAAAAAGCAACAGCTGCTACAGGATATCCCAATAAAATAGCCGGCCACGGATAGTGGGCATCATCTGAAGGACGGACTAAATTCCAAAAGTTAGAAGGGGTTTTCGCTATTAAAACATCAATTCCACCCAGTTTTTGCAAACCTAAAAACGAAAGCGTCAGCGAAACTACAATTAGCAGAATCATCTGAAAAACATTGACTTTAGCAATCGCTTTTAATCCTCCCGCAAACGTAAATATCCCTGAGAAAATGACCAAAACCGTAACACTCTGCCACATTGGGATTCCCAAAATCTGACGTACTAAAACGCCTCCGCTGAATAATCCTAAAGACAACCAGCTTACTAATATTTTTACCAAAGCGTACCAAGCTAAAATATTCTGTGTGCTGTCGCCATAGCGTTTTCCCATATATTCGGGCATTGTACTTACTTTACTCGCAATATATCTTGGCGCAAAAACCATTGCCAAAAGCAGTAAAAATACAAAAGCATACCATTCGAAATTTCCCGCTACAATTCCCGTAGCGTAACCAATACTCGCAAAAGCCAATAACGACGAAGGCCCAACATTGGTTCCCCACATATTAAACCCGATGCTGTACCAGTTTAATGAATTTCCCGCCAGAAAAAGCGTTTCGTTTTTCTTTCTCTGTTTCATACTTACCACATATCCAATGACCAATAAAGCCACTAAATAACCCGCAACAATTACAAAATCGAGCGTGGTTAATTTATCGTAGATACTGTTCATAGTCCGTATTCGTTAAAAATATCGGCAATTTTAACCGGCATTCCAGTTTGCAAAGATTTGTCCATTGCTTGTAACAAAGCCACAGTTCCGATACCTTCTTCCATGTTTGGATAAGCTTCAAAACCTTGCTCAATACTATCTGCAAAATATTCTAAATAATTCTGATATTCTCCGCCGTGATGACTTTGCCCTTCAAAACGGAAATAATATTTTATCGTGCTATCACCCCAAGTAATTACTTTTTCTTCACCAGTTTTATCTGTAACGGCATAACGCAATTCATGGTAATCGGCCTGACTTGCTCCTTCTGTTGCTCTTAAAATTGTACTCATTCCGCTGTCACGTTGCGCTGGCTGAGTTGGCGAAGTATAAACACCGCTAACACGTGCAATTCTTCCATCAGTTGCTTTAAAGATAAAATGCATCGTATCTTCATTTTTTAATCCCGCTGATTGTCCGTTACTGCTGATCATTCCGTAACCCATTACTTCCTGAATATTTGGCAAATACCATCTAATAAAATCTACAGGATGACTCAAACCTCCGTACAACCATTTAAACGATTGCAAAAGCGACCATTCTTTCTTCAAAAACCATCTGTGATCGGCATGATATTGTGCTTCAATCGTAATTAAATCTCCAATTAAACCTGCTTCAAAATCAGCTCTTTGTCTTTTGGCTGGTTCGAAGAAACGGGAACTTTGACCAATAAAAACTTTCTTTCCTGTCGATTTGCTTAATTCTAAAAGCTCTTTTGCATCCGAAAGATCATCAATAAAGGGTTTAGTACAAACTACATGTTTTCCGTGTAACAAAGCTTGTTTCACATGTTGTGCATGCAGATGATCTGGCGTATAAATGGCGATAATATCAATTGATGCATCGTTTAATAAATCGTCGTAATTGGTTGTGTACGAATGAAAATCGAATTCTTTTGCTCGCTGTTTACACAATTCTTCGTTTCGGTCGCATATCTTAACGAGTTCTAGTTTCGAACTTTCTATAGCAGCCGACATTGTGCTTCGTCCTTCTCCAAGTCCCAGAATGGCTATTTTTAACATGAGGTGTGGTTATTTTAGATTGTTGATTTTAGATTTTTTTTCTTGCCACAGATTAAAAGGATTAAAATGATTTTTTTTAATCTGTGGAAATCCTTTTAATCTGTGGCAAAATATTTTTTAGCATTCAAACCCGACAGGTTTTAAAAACCTGTCGGGTTTATTGTGCGTATTATTTTTTTGCTTCTACTTCTACTTTATTCAAGAAAATCCATGTTTCATTCGATTTTGTGCCTTCAATTCCCGATTGATATTTTTTCATTAAGTCATTCCAATCGTCTACTCTTGGATTATTTTGTGTTGTTTTTGGATTTAGTTTATCCAAGTTTTCTCCTTTCGGAATACTGATTACCAAGATTAATTGTCTGTCTTTTTTAAAGACTTGCAATTGCTGAAAATCGGCATTACAGAAACCTTTGGCAACTTCTGGCCATTTTTCGAATTGCGTTTTATGATAATCGACATATTCTTTTTGCAACTTTTCATCAGCAGGAAGATTTGCTGTTAAAACCACATTTTCCCAATCAGATGCTGGTTTTGAATCTTTACATCTTTCGAAGTTTTGGAAATCATAAACCAAATCTTCATAGATTTTAATTTCTAAAGACGGGAAAGCGCCCGCCAGTTTTCGTTTGGTTCTTTCCGGCTGATTCATTTTTCCGTAAATCACCAAATGATTTTTCCATTGGTATAATTCCTGACCTACAATTCTAAAACCTGTTAAAGTCGATTTGATTTTTTCGATATCAAACTCAGAACCTATCAATTCGATGGCATATGGTTTTGGCATTTCCTGCAATCCCCATTTTTCATCAATAACAACTTCTTTTTCTAAATCTTTATATGGCGCTCTGATTCCTGCATTGTCTTTAATTTTGGAACTTACATACGGATCGTTATGTTCCCAAATATTCCCTTTTGGACCGTTATGATTTTTAAGGATTTTCTTTTCGGCAATCCAATTATTTTTTATCGTAAAACCTTCACTTCCTTCATCGGTATATAAATACAACCATAAAAACGGATCGTGCGCATACGGGCTGTTGTAAACTTTGTCGATATAATTTTCTTCAATTCGGCTTCCTGGTTGTGCAGAAAGCGTATAAATTCCTGCAACATCATGTAAATGTTTGGCATAATGATGAATTTTATTTCCAAGAATTTTATTGTTCTGCATCACGTTTGGCGTATGTGTCCAACCCCAGCCCATTGCCATTCCAGAATACGATACATCCGAAATTTCGTTGTGTTCAATTGTAATGTTTCGAACAAAACCAGCGCTGATTCCCAAAGTTCCCCAATCTTCATTGGTAACGTTTGTAATTAAATTATCCGAAATCACTTCATCAGAACACATTTCTCTTTCATCTTTTATAATTAAAGGCAAATGCGCTTCAAAAGCTTCTTCAGAGAAAACTCCAACGTTAATGGCACTTCCGCCAATATCTTTAAATAAATTCCCTTTTACGGAATTATGATTTGTTCCTTTATTTAAGTCTAAACCAGTCGAAGCCAGATGCTCAAAACGGCACGATTCAAACTGAATATTATTGGCATAATTTACTTCAACCGCTGCACGAGGTCTTCCTACCCAGGCTTGATTTTCTAAACTTGCCTGATTTGGCGTTCCTGGAATTTTAAGTTTATAAGCATCCAACAAATACATACCAGATTGCAACGGCACATGACCTTGCTGTGAAGGACGAAGCCAGTTGCTGTATTGAAACGAAATTCCTTTAAATTGAAAATGATGAACAGGAGAATCGATTGTTCCTTTTACTTCTACTAAATTTTCTAAAACAGGAGCCGTAACGACAACCGAATTGATCTCTTCTCCAGCTCTTGGAATATAATAGATTTTAGCATTCTTCTTATCCAAATACCACTCTCCCGGTTCGTTTAAAAGCGAAAAAGCATTGTTTAAGAAATAAGCTGAGTTTCCGTTGTTTTTAGAAATCCACGGCGCTGGCCACGGATGTTCGCTTTGAATACGGCTTTCTGGCTCTTCAAACGAAAGTTTAGCACTATCTTTCTGAACTTCAATATTTTTGATTCGGAGATTCGCATTCGACCACCATTGTACAATAAACATTTCCATTCCTGGTTCGAACTTTACCGATTTATCTTTAAACGGAACCCAACAAGTTTGTTCCTGATGATTCCACGATAAAATGCGTTCCATTGTAGTTCCCGCAGTATTTTTGGCTCTTACGGCTTTTTTGCCATTTACCCATAATTGCCTGTAATCAATTAGGTTTCCTGCTTTTTTAGGCGCATCAGCTACCCAAACAGCACCTTTTTTTAGTCCGTTGATAACCGTTGTCGATTTCGTCCAGTTTTTAATTTCGATTCCACCGCTTATAATGGGTCTTGCATTTACATCGGCTTCAATTGTTGTTGGACTATCGGCAGTTCCAGAATCTTCTGGTCGTACAAATAATGGTTCGTTTAAATAATACGTTCCGTTCATTACTATGATTCGGATTCCGTCTTTTATCGATGGATCTTTTAAACGGCGAAGTTCTCTGGCTTTTCGCATGGCCATATGAACCGTCGCGAGCGGACTTGATTTTGTTCCGAGGTTCGAATCTTTTCCTGATGGTGAAACCCAGATTTCAGCTCCACTTGCCGAAAGCGAGAATATCATCAAAAAAACGACTAGTAATTTGTTGAAAGTAATTAAACGCATTATTTATAGTATTGATTTTTTTCTTAAGCTAAAATTACGAGGCATTTATTTAAAGCGCTATAATTTTTACAAATAATTGTATTTTTAACACTTTTACCAAATAACAGGGACAATTTAGAAGAATATAAAATTACATGTATCCTGTACCCTCCTGCAATATTGTCTTTAAGACCAAACGCTTAAAAAATTGGTTTTCTATTATTTTCTGATTTGGCAAACAAAAAAAGTTAAATTCACAAAAAATCTGTGATAAAGTCTATAAAACTATCATTTCATATTATTTTTTTAATAGATTTGTGTAATCGATTACATTGAATATTTCAAATTAAAAATGCATAATTTATTTATTGAATAAAAATTTACAGCATAAAAAATTGAATTACCAGTAAATCGAAAAAAAGTTCATACGACGCTAAAAGCACTAAGATGCTATGTTTCTCACTTGAATCTTAGCACCTTAGCCACTTAGAACCTTAAAATACTAACTATAATATAATACGAATGAAAACTAACCGAATTAATCTTTTATGTATTGTCCTAGCCTCTTTTGCTTTAAGTTTCAATACAGTTTCTGCACAAAAATCTGCTGATACTTATAAAAATATTGAGTTTAAAATGGCTGAAGTCCAAGAACCTGTAATTCCGAATTACAGTGTAAATTTAAAAGACTTTGGAGCAGTAAATGGCGGTTATGTTTTAAATACAAAAGCTTTTGCTGATGCTATAGATGCACTTTCTAAAAAAGGCGGTGGAAAATTAATTATTCCTCCTGGGATTTGGCTGACGGGACCAATTATCTTAAAAAGCAATATCGAACTTCATGCTCAAACTGGCGCTTTAATTAAATTCTCAACAGACAAAAATTTATATCCCATTATCGAAACCAGTTTTGAAGGTATAAATACTTGGCGATGCATCTCTCCTATTTATGGTAAAAACTTAGAGAATATAGCTTTTACTGGAAATGGTGTTTGGGATGGTTCTGGTGAGGCTTGGAGACAAGTGAAAAAGAGCAAATTGACAGACGAACAATGGAAGAAATTTGTTGCTTCTGGAGGAGTTCTTAACGAAAAGAAAGACAGCTGGTATCCTTCTGAACAATATTTAAAAGGTGCTAAAGGTGCCGATCAGAACATTCGTCATGATTTGAAAACTAAAGAAGATTTTGAAGCAATTCATGATTTTTTGCGTCCGGTTTTAGTTAGCATTCAAAACAGTAAAAGAGTCATGTTTGACGGACCAGTTTTTCAAAATTCTCCTGCTTGGAATATTCACCCTTTATTAATTGAAGATTTAATTGTTCGAAATATTACTGTTCGCAATCCGTGGTTTTCTCAAAACGGTGACGGACTTGATGTAGAATCTTGTAAAAATGTAGTAATTGAAAATTCAAGTTTTGATGTTGGAGACGATGCGATTTGCATTAAATCTGGAAAAGACAAAGACGGACGTGACAGAGGTGTTCCCTGCGAAAATATCATTGTAAAAAACAATATCGTTTATCATGGACATGGCGGTGTTACGGTTGGAAGCGAAATGTCAGGCGGTGTAAAAAACCTGCATGTTTCCAATTGTACTTTTATGGGAACGGATGTTGGTCTTCGTTTTAAAAGTACTCGCGGACGTGGTGGTGTTGTAGAAAATATTTATATCTCAGACGTTTTTATGACTGATATTCCCTCTCAGGCGATTTCGTTCGATTTGTATTACGGCGGAAAATCGATTGCTGAAACTTTAGCCGAAGGCGGAAATACGGTAAGTACAAAAGCAATTCCAGTAAACGAAGAAACGCCTCAGTTCAAGAATATCGTAATCAAAAATATTACAATCAAAGGCGCTCAGCAAGCGGTATTTTTACAAGGTCTTCCTGAAATGAATTTAGAGAATATTGAAATCACAAACCTGATCGCTAAAGCGCAAAAAGGATTTTCTATAATTGATGCTAGCGGAATTAAAATCAGCAATGCGCAACTGGATATTGAAGCTAAAAATGCCTTCGAAATTTATAATACTAAAAACCTTTCGTTGAAAAATATCGAGTTTAATCCTGCTTCTTCAAATGCAATTACGATTAATGGCGAAGCGAGTAAGAATATTGATTTAAGCGGTTCTTCAGCTAATTTTTCTAAGACGACTACTATTGATAAAAACGTTCCTAAAAAAGCGGTGAAATTTTAATTTTTTTTGTGTGTGAAATGCCAAATGTAAAAAGTTAGATGTTTTATAAAATGGAAAAGAGGATGTTCAAAATGAACATCCTCTTTTTTTTGCGCTTTATTTGTCATTTCGACGAAGGAGAAATCTTCACGAGAAGCTCGACAAAGATTATACTTTCATTGCGGAGTTACTTGCGAAGATTTCTCCTTCGTCGAAATGACAAACTATGCATGCGTTAAGTATAGTAGCTATTGATTGTACTCATAATTTATAAAACTCATTCGCATTTTCAAACCAAATCTTATTCTGGTCTTCAACAGAAAACTTCGAAATATAATCTTCCAAAGTTTTTACCACTTCATTATAATCAGAAGCTACATTTAAAACTGGCCAATCTGATCCATACATTAATTTATCAACTGAAAAATTTTCAAAAATTACATCTAAATACGGTTTTAAATCTTCTGGCTTCCAGTTTTTCCAGTCGGCTTCTGTTACCATTCCTGAGATTTTACACCAGACATTGTCGTATTTTGCAATTTCTTCAATGCCACTTTTCCAAGTATAAATAGTTTCTGATTTAATATCTGGTTTGGCAATATGATCAATTACAAATTTTTGGTCTGGAAAATCTTTTACCAAGCTTATTGCAGCTGGTAATTGACGTTCGAAAATCAAAATATCGTAAGTATAATTGAATGGTTTTAAAGCTTGAATTCCATTTCTGAATTCTGTTCCATACATAAAATCATCCGCTTCACCTTGAACAACGTGCCTGAAACCTTTCAGTTTTTTTTGATCTGAAAAGAATTGCAAACGTTCTTCGATATTCTCATTTCGCAAATCTACCCAGCCGACAACTCCTTTTATGAAATCATTTTTAGAAGCCAAATCCAATAAAAATTGAGTTTCTTCCTCGGACTGACTTGCTTGAACAGCAACACAGCCTTCAAACTTATTGTCGCTTAATAATGGCTGTAAATCTTCTGGAAGGAAATCTCTTTGGATATTTTGCATGCTTTCGTCGATCCAGCTGTCTCGAACGGGATCAAACTTCCAAAAATGCTGATGGGAATCTATTCTTTTACTCATAATTTCTTAGTTAACATCGCTGATTAAAGCGCGGTCTAAATGTACGTAACCTCCATCCACAAAAACAAATTGTCCCGTAGTATGCGATGATTTTTCTGAAATGACGAAAAGCGCTGTATCTGCAATTTCTTCTGTTTTGGTCATACGACTTTCTAACGGAATACTTTTATTGATCTTATTCAAAACAGTTTCGCCATCTGGCAATGTTTTAATCCAATCTTCGTAAGCAGGCGTATAGCTTTCTGCAATAATAATCGCATTTGAACGAATTCCGTACTGAATCAAATCTACTGCCCATTCTCTTGTTAAGCCCAAAACACCACCTTTCGCAGCAGCGTAACCTGAAGTTCCGCCCTGTCCTGTTAAAGCTACTTTTGAACCGATATTCAAAATATTTCCTTTTGATTCTTTTAAGTACGGAAGTGAATATTTAGCTAAAAGAAAATAACTCACTACATTCAATTTCAAAGAGTTCATAAAATCTTCGTAACTTGAATCTAATCCTGCACCGTCATTAACGCCGACATTATTTATGATGGCATCAATTCTACCGTATTTTGCTCCAATTACTTTTACAGCATTTTCTATCGCAACAGGATCTGTTACATCAGTTTGCACAAATAGTGAATTAACACCTCTTTTTTGAAGTCTTTCCACATATTCAAAACCTCTTGCATTTCTATCAACTAAAACCGGAATGGCACCTTCATCTGCTAATCTATTAACGATCGTTTCTCCAATACTGCCTTCTTTTCCAGCCGAGCCAGAAACGACAATTATTTTATTTTTTAAGTTTAAATCCATTTTTCTAGATATTAAAAGTTAAACCCGACAGGTTTTAAAAACCTGTCGGGTTTATTTGTAAAATTTATTCTATTTCAATTAACGCCTTAATCACATTATTCTTCGGATCGATCAGATTGCCAAAATCAGTAATCATTTCATCAAAACTTGTTCTGTGTGTGATATATTTTTTAGGATCGATTTTACCTTCTTTCAAACATTTCATTACATATTCGAAATCTTCGATTGTCGCATTTCGGCTACTCATTAAAGTCGATTCTCTTTTATGGAAATCAGGGTGACTAAAACTTAACTCGCCTTTTTGAAGTCCGACTAAAACAAATCTTCCGCCATGCGAAATATAATTAAAAGCGCTGTTCATCACTTTCTGATTTCCAGTTGCATCAATTACCACATTTGCCATATCACCGTTTGTCAGTTCAGCTAATTTTTGAGCAACATCATCGTTTAACGGATTAATCGTTTCATCTGCATTTAGTTCTGTTTTACAGAAGTTTAATCTGTAATCGTTAATATCCATTACAATTACTTTTGCGCCCGCAATTTTAGCAAACTGAATCAAACCAATTCCGATTGGTCCTGCTCCCATTACCAAAACGGTATCAGTTGGTTTTACTGCTGCTCTTCTAACTCCGTGCGCTGCAATTGCTAACGGTTCAACCAAAGCCAGTTCATCATAATCTAAACCTTGACCGTGCAGTAAATATTGTTCTGGGATCGACACATATTCAGCCATTCCGCCATCAATATGAACTCCGAAAACTTTGATATTTACACAGCAGTTTGTCAATCCGTTTCGGCACGCAACACATTTTCCGCAGTTGAAATACGGAATAAAAGTCACTTTATCTCCCGGCTTGAAACCTTCAGCATTTCCTTTTACATATTCTGCTGCCAATTCGTGACCTAAAATTCTTGGATATTCAAAATAAGGCTGAGTTCCGCCAAAAGCGTGAATATCAGTTCCGCAGATTCCGATTCTTTTGATTTTCAATAAAACTTCACCCTCTTTTGGTTCTGGAATACTGGTTTCTTTTAGTAGAAATTCCTGCGGTTTTTCGCAAACAATATATTTCATTTTATACTTTCTTAATTTTTATTTTTGATATGCTACAGCTTTCTGTTTGCTTGTTCCTAAACCTTCAATTCCTAATTCAACAACATCGCCCGCTTTAATGTAAATCGGATCTGGTTTTATTCCTAAACCAACACCCGGAGGCGTTCCAGTACTGATAATATCACCCGGAAGCAAAGTCATAAACTGACTTAAATAATGTACTAAATAAGGAATTTTGAAAACTAAATTTAAGGTATTGCTATCTTGGTATTTTTTACCGTTTACCGTTAGCCACATCTTTAAATTGTCTACATCTGCGATCTCATCTTTTGTAGCCAAAAATGGTCCAAGAGGCGCAAAAGTGTCACTTCCTTTTCCTTTTGCCCATTGTCCGCCGCGCTCCAGCTGAAAAGCTCTTTCGCTATAATCGTTTAATAAAGCATAACCAGCAACATAATCTAAAGCCTCTGCTTCTTCAACGTAACTTGCTTTTTTTCCAACTATAAAAGCCAATTCAACTTCCCAATCTGTTTTTTCACTATTCTTTGGAATAATCAAATCATCATCTGGCCCGCACAAAGAAGTTGTCGATTTAAAGAAAATAATCGGTTCTGTCGGAATCGGAGCATTTGTTTCTTTACAATGATCGACATAATTTAAGCCAATACAGATAATTTTTGAAGGACGAGCAACAGGAGACCCCAAACGTACCGAAGCATTAACTTCTGGCAAAGTTGGATTGTTTTCTAATGCTTTTTCTAATTTTTCTAATCCGTTTTCTTCAAAGAAACTTTCGTTAAAATCGGTTACAATCGAAGAAACATCATATCTCTTTTCTCCAATTAAAACTCCAGGTTTTTCTTTTCCGATTTCTCCAAAACGTATTAATTTCATAATCGTATATTTTTAATTGTTAGTTTATATTTCATGGTAATTCTTCATTTATAAATTAAAAATTCTTCAAAAGAACAAAACAAAATTAATAAATGTAAAAAATACAATTACAAAAATACTTTTTAAAAATTAATATCCGAGATATATTTTATTTTCCATTAATGAAAATGACTAAACTTTAAATTTTTATAACATTTTTTAGACGGTTTGTAAAAATTATATCACTAATTGTCCTTTTCTACAAAAAGATTCTTTAATAAATAAAGGATTTCTTGTGCATTTAAATCTTATTTCTACTTTTGTAATTGTATTTTTTACATTTATTATTTCAAACGATTTCATTACCCAAAATTCCTATATAAAAATGATAAAATTAAAAGGCATAACTTGGAATCATACAAGAGGTTTGCTTCCTATGGTTGCCACATCACAGCGTTTTACAGAACTACATCCTGATGTTGAAATTTCTTGGGAGAAAAGAAGTTTACAAGAGTTTGCAGATGCTTCTATTGAAGACTTAGCCAAAAGATTTGATTTACTGGTAATTGATCATCCTTGGACAGGTTTTGGAGCACAGACCAAGGCGATTCTTCCGTTATCTGATTATTTGTCAAACGAATATATTAAAGATCAAGAAAATAATACTGTTGGAAAATCGAACGGAAGTTATGTTTTTCACGATAAATTATGGGCGTTGCCAATCGATGCCGCAACTCCGGTTGCCTCTGCCCGATTGGATCTTTTAAAAAAAAACAATTTAGAAGTTCCTAAAACTTATGATGATTTATTGGCTTTAGCGAAAAAGGGTTTAGTCGCTTTTGCTGGAATTCCGGTAGATGTTTTAATGAGTTTTTATATGTTTTGCTGCAGTTTGGGTGAAGCTCCTTTTCTTTCGGAAGAAAAAGTGATTTCCGAAACCACAGGAATCAAAGCGCTTCAAATGTTTAGAGAATTAGCACAATTAATTGATCCAGCTAACTTCAACCGTAATCCAATTCAAGTTTACGAAGCAATGGTGAATTCAGACGAAATTGCCTATTGTCCGTTCGCTTATGGCTATTCTAATTATTCTCGCATTGGCTACAGCCAAAACCTTTTACATTTTTATGATTTGGTAAAATTGAATGATAATCCGATGATTTCTTCTTTGGGAGGAACTGGATTAGCGGTTTCTTCATTCAGCGAACATATTGATACTGCTATAAAATATGCTGAATTTACTTGTTCATCTCAAGTTCAACAGAATATTTATACCGATAATGGCGGTCAGCCAGGACATTTACAAGCTTGGAAAAGTGAGCGAATTAATGGTGTAACTCACGATTATTTCAAAAATACACTTCCTGCTTTAGAACGCGCTTTCCTTCGTCCGAGATATTACGGACATATGTATTTCCAAGATCATGCTGGAGATGTGGTTCGCAATTATTTGATGAATGGCGGAGACGAATTAAAAGTATTGGAAGAAATGAATTCGCTTTACGCGGAATCTCTAAAAATCCAAACCGTATGAGACCTTTAGAAGGATTAGTTGTTCTGGAATTCTGCCAGTTTTTGGCAGGACCTTCAGCTGGTTTAAAATTGGCTGATTTGGGCGCACGCGTCATCAAAATCGAGCGTCCTGTAAAAGGTGAAGCTTGCAGACAATTGAGCATCAAAGATTTATTTGTAGACGATAGCAGTTTGCTTTTTCATACGATAAACCGAAATAAAGAATCTTTTGCAGCCGATTTAAAAAATCCTGACGATTTAGTTTTAATCAAAAAACTAATCGAAAAGGCGGATATTATGACGCATAATTTCAGACCCGGAGTGATGGAAAAAATCGGTTTAGATTTTGAAAATACGCTTTCTATAAATCCACAGATTATTTACGGAACCATTACAGGTTACGGAAATGAAGGTCCGTGGGCAAAAAAACCGGGACAAGATTTATTGTTACAATCGCTTTCTGGATTAAGCTGGTTAAGCGGACGCAAAAGTCAAGGCCCAGTTCCGTTTGGATTGGCTGTAGCCGATTTAATGTGCGGGAATCATTTTGTACAAGGAATCTTAGCAGCACTTCTAAAAAGAGCTAAAACCAAAAAAGGAGTTTTGGTAGAAGTGAGTTTGCTAGAATCTATTCTCGATGTACAATTTGAAGCGATTACTTCTTTCTTAAATGATGGAGGCCAATTACCTGAACGCGGCGATATTAAAGGAAGTGCACATGCTTTTCTGAGTGCTCCTTATGGAGTTTATCAAACGCAGGATGGTTATTTGTCTCTTGCCATGGGTGATTTACTTTTTATTGGAAAAATATTAGGATTGGATTTAAACGCTTTCGCTGATAAACATCTTTGGTTTGAAAAACGCGATGAAATCAGAACAATTTTAAGCGAAAGAATTCAAACCCAAAATTCTGATTATTGGATCGAAATCCTGCAGAAAGAAGGGATTTGGTGCGGAAAAGTGTTCAATTACGAAGAATTAGATAGTCAATCTTTTGTAAATGAATTACAATTGAAACAAACCGTAAAAAATACTGACGGCGAAACTTTGGTAACAACCAGAAGTCCAATACAATTGGATGGAGAAATTCTGTTAAGCGAAAAAGCAGCACCAAAAGTAGGACAAGATAATTTAAGCATACACAAAGAGTTTATTCAAGTTAAATGATACGCAACAGCTTAAATCAAAATCTGTGCAAATCTGCTTTAATCTGCACAAATCTGCGTGAAAAAATCTATGCGCTAAAAGTATTTCACGCAGATTTAAAAAGATTTTAGCAGATCAAATTAGATTTTTAATTGTTGAATAAAAACGATTAAACACATAACCGATTAAACGGTTAAACATAAAAAAAATGAAACCATTAGAAGATTATTTAATTGTAGATTTCAGTCAGTTTCTTTCGGGTCCGTCGGCGAGTTTGCGTCTGGCCGATTTGGGAGCGCGCGTCATAAAAATTGAAAAACCGGGAACGGGAGATATCTGCCGTACTTTATATACTTCTGATTTGATTATGAACGGCGAATCGTCTGTTTTTCATACCATCAACAGAAACAAAGAATCTTTTGCAATTGATTTTAAACAGCCAGAGGAACTTCAAAAACTAAAAAAATTATTAGCGAAAGCAGATGTTGTGATGCATAATTTCAGACCCGGCGTTATGGAACGCATTGGTTTAAGTTATGATGACGTAAAAAGCATCAATCCAAATGTGATTTATGGATCAATTTCAGGTTTTGGAGAACATCCCGATTTGAAAGATTTACCGGGACAAGATTTGCTTTTACAATCTTTAACCGCTTTAACTTTGTTAAGTGGCAATCAAGAAGATGGTCCAGTACCAATGGGATTGTCTATTGTAGACATGCTTGCCGGAGCGCATTTAGCACAAGGAATTTTAGCCGCTTTATATAGAAAAGCAACTCATAATATCGGAGCACAAATTCAAGTCAGTATGCTAGAATCGGCATTTGATTTTCAGTTTGAAACTATTACGACCTTCTTTAATGACGGAGGCGAATTGCCAGTTCGAACCAAAACCAATAATGCTCACGCTTATTTGGGCGCGCCATACGGAATTTACAAAACTAAAAACGGCTATTTGGCATTAGCAATGGGGTCGATTCCCGTTTTGGCTTCTTTGCTAAAATGTGATGCTTTACTGGCTTTCCCAGAAAATAAATTTACGCTTAGAGACGATATCAAAAATATTCTTGCCGATCATTTGCAAACGCAGGAAACACAATCTTGGTTAGATATTTTAGAGCCCGCAGACATTTGGTGCGCAGGAGTTTTAAACTATCAGCAGCTATTTGCTGAAGATGGATTTAAGGTTTTAAATTTTACCCAGCAAGTCGAAATGTTGGATGGCTATACTTATAAAACTACACGCTGTCCGATAAAAATTGACGGCGAATATCTGACTTCAGGAAAAGGTTCGCCAAAACTGGGTCAAGACAACGAGAAAATTATTAAAGAATTTATTGACTGTTAATGGAAAAAATTAGAATCGCCGTTCGTAAATTCGATCCTTTCGAAAGTACACTTCGAAAATTATGGGATGCATTTTCACTTCAAAACAATATACAAATTGAAGCTGAAATGATTCCGTTGGAACTTCATGATTTGTATGAAACTACCATTTCAGATAAAGGTTTAAAAGAAGGAAAATGGGACATCGCCCACATCAATACCGATTGGATTTTTGATGCTGTAAACGAGAATGCGGTTCTTAATTTGTTTTCGTTAATTGGAGAAAATCCACCAGAAAATTATCCTTTCGGATGGCATAAATCGCTTTTGCATTTGCAGAAACTAAGTAATGGCATTTTCGGACTTCCTTTTCACGACGGTCCAGAATGTTTGATTTATCGAAAAGATTTATTCGAAAACGAAACAGAAAAAGAGAATTTTAAAAAACAGTTTGGTTACGAACTTGCTACTCCGAAAACTTGGCAGGAATTCGCCCAAATTGCCACATTTTTTAATCGTCCCGAACAAAATTTATACGGTGCTGTTTTTGCCAATTATCCGGACGGACATAATATGGTTTTTGACTTCTGTCTGCAGTTATGGACACGTGGCGGTTCTCTACTAAACAATAAAAATCAGATTGACATTCATAATGAAGCAGCGATAAAGGCATTAGATTTTTATCGAAAAATGGTCAATGACAAAAATGCTGTTCATCCAAAATCACATGAATTTGGTTCCGTTGAAGCAGGTTTGGCTTTCGCCGAAGGACAAGCGGCAATGGCTATCAACTGGTTCGGATTTGCTTCTATGGCAGAAGTGATTGAAGAATCGAAAGTAAAAGGAAAAATCGATATCACTTCTCTCCCATCTGATCCGGGTCATAAAACGTCTTCTTTGAATGTATATTGGCTTTATACTATTGGGTCTGGAAGCAAACACAAAAAACTGGCTTACGATTTTTTACGTTTTGCTACAACACCCGAAAGTGACAAATTATTGACTACAGAAGGCGGAATCGGATGTAGAAAATCAACTTGGAAGGATGCAGAAATTAATACTTTGATTCCCTTTTATCATAAACTGGAAATGCTTCATGAAAATGCATTAACATTACCTCAAACGCCAATCTGGCCAAAAGTTGCTGAACTTATTGATAATACAGTTTTAAAAGCCATTGAAACGGATATTTCTTCTGAAATACTTTTAGAAGAAACTCAAAAGAGAATTAGAGAATTAAGTCAAGGAACAACACTACACGGCTCTGTCAAAAATTAAACTTGGCGGGCTTAATTTCAAAATATAGAACAAATGAATATTCCCTATAAACCTTTACTTCCCCAAACAGAACAGCCCATTGTGATTATTGGAGCGAGCGGTATTGTAAAAGATGCGCATCTTCCTGCTTACGAAATGGCTGGTTTTAAAGTTTTTGGTATTACCAACAGAACGATTTCGAAAGCATACGATTTACAGAAACAATTCAAAATCGATCATGTTTTTGAAAGTGTTGCCGATGCAGTAAAAAATGCGCCATCAAACGCTGTTTACGATATTACCGTTTTACCAGATCAATACATTGAAATTCTGGAGCAACTGCCTAACGGCGCCGCGGTTTTGATTCAGAAGCCGATGGGAAATGATTTGGCTCAGGCACGCGAAATTGTAGCGGTTTGCGAAAGAAAAAATCTAGTTGCTGCCATCAACTTCCAATTGCGTTTTGCATCCTTTGTAAGCGCTGCGAGATATTTAATCGATCAGGGAATTATTGGCGAATTATACGATTTAGAATTCAAAGTAACTGTAAACACGCCTTGGGAATTGTTTCCTTTAATTAAAGAGCATCCAAGATTAGAGATTCTTTTCCACAGTGTTCATTATATTGACTGTATTCGATCTTTTCTGGGAAATCCGAAAAGCGTAATGGCAAAAACAGCCAAACATCCGCTTAAGAAATTATCATCGAGCCGATCTACTATTATTTTAGATTATGGCGAAGATAAACATGTTGTGATTAATACGAATCATGATCATCATTTTGGTCCAAAACACGAAGAAAGCTACATCAAATGGGAAGGAACAAAGGGCGCTGTTAAAGCAAAAATGGGCTTGTTAATGAACTATCCTGACGGTTTACCGGACGTTTTTGAGTACGCGCTGCCAAAAAAAGATAACGAAAATGAATACGAATGGACTGAAGTAAAACTGGAAGGTTCTTGGTTTCCAGAAGCTTTTATTGGCGCAATGTCCAATCTGATGCGTTACAAAGAAGGTTCTGACTCAACATTATCTGCAAGTGTTCAGGATGTTTTAGGCACAATGAAGGTTGTAGAAGCTTGTTATGTAAGCAGTAAAAATGGCGGCATTTCTTTTGATGAAGTGTAATTAAAACACTATATTTCAAAACCAAAAAACAAAATTTAAGTCCACTTTCAAAACAAACCTGATTTTGAAATCTATTTGAAAGAGCTGACAAATAAAAAGAATAAATTATGTACTTTAAATCGACTTTTTTCGAAGATTATCAAATCGACGATAAACGAATAACTTTAGGCAGAACAATTACAGAAACCGATTTCGTAGTTCATGCCGGACACACGGGAGATTTCTTCCCGCACCACATGGATGAAGAATGGTGCAAAACACAGCCTTTCGGACAAAGAATTGCCCACGGAACTATGGTTTTTGCCATCGGAATCGGATTAACTGCTTCAGAAATAAATACAGAAGCCTTTTCTAGAGGATACGACAAAATGCGATTTGTAAAACCTGTTCATATCGGCGACACCATCCATTCTGAAATTACGATTTCTGAAAAAGGAGAAGCCAAAAATCCAGAAATGGGAACTGTAACAGAACATGTAGAAATCATTAACCAGCGCGGTGAAGTCGTTTTGGTATGTGATCATTTACTTTTAGTAAAGAAAAAATAATTTTTCTTGAAGTGACAAAGAGGCAAAGTTGCAAAGTGACAGAGGTTTCTAAACTTTGAACCTATGAATCTTTTGCCACTTCGAATTCGATAAAAACAAAGAAGATTGTCACAAATCGACAAAATTTTAAAAAACTTTGAACCTTTGTCTCTTTGTCACTTTGAACCTAAAAAATAACAAAAAACTATCTAAACAATGCAAATTACAAACCAAGCCGGCGATCAACACGAAGTGCCGACAGAAGGCGGAAAAGGAAATCAGTACCTTTTGCCTTTTATTCTCGTTACATGCCTATTTTTTCTTTGGGGAATGGCCCACAATTTAGATTCAGTTTTAATTCCGCACTTGAAAAAAGCGTGCGAATTAAACAATCGCCAATCTACTCTAATTGATACTTCTGTATTTTTTGCTTATTTTATTATGGCGATTCCAGCGGGAATGCTGATTAAAAGGTTTGGCTATAAAAACAGTATTATTACAGGATTGTTAGTTTTTGCTGTTGGAGCCTTTTTATTTGTTCCTGCCGCTAATACCAGAACTTACGAATTATTTTTATTCGCTCTATTCGTAATTGGCTGTGGATTAACCATTTTAGAAACTAGCGCAAATCCTTATGCGGCGATTTTAGGGCCAGCAGAATCTTCTTCTAAAAGACTAAATTTAGCAGCTTCTTTCAACGGATTGGCAGCCATGGTTGCTCCTATTGTAGGTTCGTTGTTTATTCTTTCAGGAACCAATCATACGCCAGAACAAATGGCAGCAATGCCTGAGGCTGAAAAAGCGGCCTATTTATTAGGCGAAGCGGCTTCTGTAAAAATGCCATACATCGTTTTGGGAAGCATTTTGGTTTTGGTTGCTATAATATTTTACTTTGTACAACTGCCTTCAATGAAAGCTACTCATACAGAAGCTGAAATTAAACCAGGTTTTTTCTCTGTTTTAAAATTCAGACATTTAAGCTGGGGAGTTGCGGCTCAATTTTTTTATGTGGGTGCTCAGGTTTGTATCACAAGTTTCTTTATTCGTATCGCACAGCAAGGTGCTGGGTTAGACGAAAAAACGGCTGGATATTACTTAGGAATCTATGGTTTCCTTTTTATGGCGGGACGTTTTATTGGAACATTCTTTTTACGTTTCGTAAAAGATTACGTTTTATTGTCAATCTACTGCGTAATGAGCGTTTTACTATGCCTAGTAGCGATTTACGGTTCTGGAATTGTAGTTATTTATGCTCTTGGAGGAATTGGGTTCTTTATGTCAATTATGTTCCCTACGATTTTCTCTTTAGGAATTAAAGGCTTAAAATCGAATACAGAAACAGGTTCTTCTTGGTTGGTAATGTCGATCGTTGGAGGTGCCATTATTCCGTACGGAATGGGAACTTTAATCGACATGAATCATGACGATATTCAATCAGGATATATTATCCCATTAGTCTGTTTCTTGATTATTCTTTCTTTTGGAGCTTTTGGACATAAGGTGAAAGCGGTTTCTGAATAGTTTTTTAGCCACAGATTATTTGGATTAAAAAGGATTTTTTTTTAGCCACAACCCGAGCGATAGCGAACGGGCGAAGCAAATTGCACGAATTAGCACAAATTTATTTTAATGAAAAATTTAAATATCAATTGCCTCCAGCTTTAGCTGGAGGTTTTTTGTTTGGTGTAAATAAAACATACATCCAAATAAAGCTCCGGAGGAGCGAAATATTTATAGCAAATAAATAATCCCTGCACAAGGAAAAAGCTCCAGAGGAGCGACATATTTATAGCACCGGAGAAGCAACAAAACACACAATACTTTTCCCGCGGTTGAAACCGCGGGCTATATTTGAAATATATAATCGATATATCTTTACCGTGGATAATATAACTTCATCAATGACATAAAATCAAAAAAGCCTCCAATTGGAGGCGTTTTCTTTTAGTCATGTTTATTAATGGTTTTTGCCATTACCGTGATCGTGGTTCTTGTCTGACTTTTGTTTGGAGTTATTATTTCCTTTGTTTTTTCCTTTATTGTCTTTATCATTTCCGTAATGATTTCCGTTGTTGCCTTTTGGTTTTTCTCCTCTATTTTTTTGAGGTTTTCCGTGGTAACCTTTCGGATATTCGGCTCTATGTTTTGTGTGATAGTAATAAGGAGAATCTCCTCTGTAATCAGTCAAAACTACTTTGTATCCTGAATATAAATCATAACTTCTATATCTTGACGGAAGTCTTTTTTCGCGCATCCATTTTCCGCCATTATCGTAAATAAATACGCTCTGATTTACATCATAATATACATCAATGTCTGGTAGGTAATAATACCTGCTGTCGTCATAACCTTGTGGCCCCCAATTAGGCGGTGTTCCGATGTTTACATTTACAGATACCTGTGCTTGAGCAAAAAATGCACTCATAAAAAGCACTGAGGCGAATACTAACTTTTTCATGTCTTTAGAATTTAAATGTTAATCTTAATAGATAATAATCGAAATTAATGCCAAAAATTTGCGTGTTAAGCATTCATTATACAAAATTACTAAACTAATCGACGAAGAGTGCTTTTTAAACGATATACATTTCAAAAAAACGTCTCAAAAAATTGAGACGTTTTTTATCATTATAAACAATTATTTCCAACCACCACCCAACGCTCTGTACAAATTAATAACAGCTTGTAATTTTTGAAGATTATCATTAACTCCGTTCAATTGTGCTGCTAAAAGATTTTGCTGTGATGTTAATACATCTGTATAGTTAGTTGCAGAACTATATTCTAAAAGTTCTTGCGTAAAGTCTACTGCTTTCTCTAAAGCTGCAATTTGTTTCGCTCTAGAATCTTCTTTTTCAACAGCCATTTGATACGCATACAAGGCATTTGAAACTTCCTGACCTGCTACTAAAAGACTTTGCTGGAAGTTATTGTATGCTTGTAATTGTTGTGACTGCGCTGTAGTCAATCTCATTTTATTTAAGCCATTATTGAATAAAGGCTGTGTTAATCCTCCAATAATCGAATAAAAAATAGAATGGCTGAAGAAATCATTCAATTCTAAATTTGAAAATCCTGTGCTTGCGGTAAGCGTCAGACTTGGATAAAAATACGTTTTAGCCAAATTAGTCGATTCAAAAGCAACTCTGAAATTAAATTCCGCTTGACGGACATCTGGACGATTATTCAATAACTGAGCAGGCATTCCGATTGCAATTTTTTCAGGAATAATCTGTGTTCCTAAAACGCCTCTATCAATTGGCCCAGGCCCTTGTCCAAGTAAAATATTTAGAGCATTTTCGGTTTCACGAATGCTTTGTTTCAAGTCTGGAATTAAAACTTCTGCTGCATGCTGATTGGCTTCACTCTGAACAACCGCTGCTCCAGTTACAATTGCACCTTCTTTTAAAGCTTTAATCGTTTCAACGTTTTCGATACGAGTTTTTAACGTTTCTTCCGTAATTCTTAGCGATTCATCATACGATAATAACAAGAAGTAATTATTGGCAATATCGGCGATCAACTGCGTTTGAACTGCTTGTTTTGCAGCATCGGAAGCTAAATAGGTTGCCAAAGCGGCTCTTTTAGAACTGCTTAATTTTCCCCAGACATCAATTTCCCAAGAACTGCTTACACCTAATTTGTAAGTTGTAGTCAGGGTATTAATATTGATTCCTGCTGGAAAGTTTAATCCTGCCTGAGATTGTTTATTGTGCGTTACATTCGCATCCAATTGCAATGACGGGTAATAAGCCAATTTACTCTGGCGTAAAGAAGCTCTTGCCTGAACAATATTCTCAATTGCATTTTTCAGATTTAAATTCTGTTCTAATCCTTTTTGAATTAAAGCATTCAGTTTTTCATCTTTAAAAACGGTATTCCAAGGCATATCTGCAATTGTAGTTGAATCTGTAGAAGATTCATCGCGATACAATTGATCTGTTTTTAAAGTAGTGGGGCGTTCGTATTTCTTGGTAACAGAGCACGCACTAATCAGTGCGGCTGTTATTACCAGTAGAATATATTTATTTGAACTATTCGTCATTTTTCTTGTAATTAAATTTTACTCTTTGTGAGCTTCTATTAAATGAATTTCGTCTTCATCGTCGTCTTCATCATCATAACCATCTTTCGCTGGACCGCTTATTTTTTCTTGCAAGTTTTGGAAAATGATAAACAGAACCGGAATAACAAATACTCCCAAAATAGTTCCAATTAACATACCTCCAACGGCTCCAGTACCAATCGATTTATTACCAACAGCTCCAGCTCCAGAAGCAAACATTAATGGAACCAATCCTAAAATAAAGGCAAATGATGTCATCAAAATTGGACGTAAACGCGCTACAGCTCCTTCAATTGCAGATTGTACAACTGGCAATCCTTTACGCCTTCTGTCCAAAGCAAATTCGACAATCAAAATACCATTCTTCGCCAGAAGTCCGATAAGCATGATTAAGGAAATCTGCAGGTAAATATTACTATTTAATTTGAAAATAATCGAAAACAAATAGGCTCCTGCCAGTCCAAACGGAATTGATAATAATACGGCAAATGGCAGAATGTAACTTTCATACTGTGCACTCAATAAGAAATAAACGAAAACCAAACATAAAATAAAGATGAAAATCGTCTCACTTCCTGATGCTAATTCCTCACGCGTTAAACCCGAGAATTCGTAACCATAACCTGCAGGAAGATTCTCTGCCGCTACTTCCTGAATTGCTTTAATTGCATCTCCAGAACTGTAACCTGGTTTTGGCGCTCCTGTAATCGAGATTGACGTAAATAAGTTAAATCTCGAAATAGATTCTGGTCCAAAAACTCTTGTCATTTTTACAAACTCGGTAATTGGCGCCATATTTCCTGCGCTATTACGAACGAATATCTTGTTCAATCCTTCTGTATTCGCTCTAAATTCTGGCGCTGCTTGAACCATTACACGATATTGTTTTCCGAATTTGTTGAAATTCGAAGCGTACAATCCTCCATAATAACCTTGCATCGTTGACAGAATCGTATTTATAGAAACTCCCGCATCTTTCGCTTTCGCTAAATTAATATCCATCATATACTGAGGGAAACCAGGGTTAAACGGCGTTGTTGCATATTGAATTTCTGGACGCTCAGATAATTTAGCTAAGAATTCATTATTCACTTTATAGAACTCAGAAGTCGTGTGTCCACCTTTATCCTGCAATTGGAATTCAAATCCACCACTTTGTCCAAAACCTTGAATGGTTGGAGGCGAAATGAAGAATATACTTGCCTCACGAATACCGCTTGTTTTAGCAAAAAGCTGTCCGATTACATCATCAACGCTAAGATCACGCTGATCCCAAGGATATAATTTTACAATAACCATACTGTAGGCACTACCAGCTCCAGCGGTAAAGTTCTGCCCCACAATACGAAGTGTATTTTTAACGCCTGGAATTGTCTTTGCAATACTATCTACTCTTTTTGCAATAATATCTGAACGTTCCATCGAAGCTGATGGCGGCAAACTAATGTTAGCAAAAACAGTTCCCTGATCCTCTGAAGGAACGAAAGCTGAAGGCGTAGTTTTCATCATATAAACCAATGCCGCACCAGCAACTATAATAGAACCTAATGCAATCCATTTTTTTACAGAAAGGAAACTTACTGAACGTTTGTATCTAGCGGTAACGTTATCGAACGCCACGTTAAATGAAGTATAGAAACGCTGTAAATAGCTTTTATGTTTATGATCGTCAGCATGCGGTTTCAATAAAAGCGCACACAAAGCCGGACTCAAAGTCAAGGCATTTACTGCCGAAAGAATAATCGCAACGGCCAGTGTAATACCAAACTGTTTGTAGAAAACTCCTGTAGATCCTCCAATAAAAGTTACCGGAATAAATACCGCGGCCATTACTAATGTAATCGAAATAATTGCTCCAGAAATCTCGTCCATCGCATGAATTGTCGCTTTTTTAGCCGATTTATATCCGTGATCGAGTTTGGCGTGAACGGCCTCGACGACGACAATCGCATCATCGACCACAATACCAATGGCAAGAACCATCGCAAAAAGCGTCAATAAGTTGATCGTAAATCCGAATAAATTCAGGAAGAAAAACGTTCCTACAATCGCAACCGGAACTGCAATTGCTGGAATTAAAGTTGATCTAAAATCTTGAAGGAAAATAAACACCACGATGAAAACCAATATAAAGGCTTCAACCAAAGTATGAATTACTTTTTCGATAGAAGCATCCAAGTTTTCGTTAACGTCCACCATAATAGTGTACTTCATTCCTTTTGGAAAACTTTTTGCCGCTTCTTCAATCAATTTTTTAGAATTGATAATTACATCACGAGCATTAGATCCAGGCGTCTGGCTAATTGCCATCGCAGCCGATTCTACACCGTTTGTTTTAATTGTTGACGAATAACTTAAAGATCCCAATTCTACTTTAGCCACATCTTTAAGTCTCAGCATCTGTCCATTCCCAACAGATTTTATAACAATGTCTCCAAATTCCTCAGCACTTGTTAAACGTCCTTTATATTTAATTACATATTGAAATGCCTGATTTCCATTTTCACCAAATTTACCTGGTGCCGCTTCGATATTTTGTTCGGCTAAAGCTGCCGAAATATCACTTGGAATCAGTTTATATTGTTGCATTACATCTGGTTTCAGCCAGATTCTCATCGAGTAATCTTTTGCACCAAAAACGGTTACATCTCCTACCCCAACAACACGCTGAATTTGCGGTACAAGGTTAATCTTTGCATAGTTTTGAAGAAACGTCTGATCGTAAGCTTTATCATCACTGTATAAAGAGAAAATCAATAAGTTACTACTCTGACTTTTGGTTACTGTAACCCCTGCTTGAGTTACCTCTACTGGCAATAAACTTGTTGCTCTAGAAACCCTGTTCTGAACGTTTACCGCTGCTAAGTCTGGATTGGTACCTACTTTAAAGAAAACTTTAATAGAAGCATTACCATCATTGGTTGCTGTAGAAGTCATGTAAGTCATGTTTTCTACACCATTAATTTGTTCTTCCAACGGAATAACGATACTTTTCAGTACCACGTCAGCATTGGCTCCTGTATAGCTAGCTGCAACGTTTACAGTTGGAGGCGCAATATCTGGATATTGCGATATCGGTAACTCAATTAGGCCTAAAACACCTAAGATGACGATAATAACAGATATTACCGTCGAGAGTACGGGTCTTTGTATAAATTTTTTAAACATTTTTTTTATTTTAAATCGGCGTAAACTGCTTCTTGGCTTTGATTATTAGGTTTAATTTCAGTTCCTTCTTTTAATGAGGCAACTCCTTCTAATACAATTTCATCTCCAGGATTTAAACCGCTTGAAACTACATAGTAATTACCTGCAGAATTGTCAAGTACTGTGATATTTGCATTTCTTGTTTTCTTGTCTTTACCTACAACTACTGCAAACATTTTATCTTGTAGTTCAAAAGTGGCACTTTGAGGAATAATCAAAGCTTCTTTTACATCCGTCGGAATACGAACTGTTGTACTGCTTCCGCTTCTGATAATTCCTTTTGGATTTGCGAAACGTGCTCTAACGTTTACCGTACCAGTTTCTGTATTGATTAATCCGTTTACCGTTTCGATATTTCCTTTTTGATCGTATAATGAACCATCAGAAAGCAATAAAGAAACTGCTGGCATACTTTTAATTTTTTGATTTAACGAACCTCCTGCATCTTTAGTAAAATTGAGCAGTGCTTTTTCATTCATTGCAAAATAAGCGTACACGTTACCAATGCTCGAAACTGTCGTTAGAGGTTCTGCAGTATTAGAACTTACCAAACTTCCTAAACGGAAAGGAATCGATCCTACAACTCCATTTACTGGACTTGTAACTGTTGTATATCCTAAATTAACTTTAGCATTTACCAAAGCAGCATTTGCTTGCGCTAACGAAGCCATAGCAGACTCGTAAGTATATTGAGCCGATTCTAAATCGTATTTGCTGATAATTCCTTTTTCAACCAACGGTTTTACTTTGTTCACAGCCAATTTTGCTGTACTTACCTCTGCTTGAGCACTTTTAATACTTGCCGTTGCAGTACGAACTTGCTGCTCGTATTCTGGAGCGCTGATCTTAAACAATGGCTGGCCAGCTTTTACCACTGCTCCTTCATCCACATAAATCTTATCGATATATCCTTCAACTCTTGGGCGGATTTCTATATTTTGCTGTCCTTGTATACTAGCCGGAAAATCGCTGTTTAACGTAGCTGATTCTGGCTGTAATGTAACAGTCTTGTATTCTTTAATCTGCGGAGCTCCTCCGGCTTGTGCCGATTTGTCATTTTTACCGCAAGAAGCGATAATAAGTGATGCTGCAAGAATGCTTAAAAATGATTGCTTATTCATCTTGAAAAATGTGTAATTTATCTATTATATGACAACAAAAGAACTAAAATATAACATGCAAAAATTTTCAAATAGACGAAGAGCCCGATATAATCGATAAAGGTAAGATGACAACCGATGGATTTTTTTTAAATATTAAACAAGTGTTTAATTTTTATCCCGTCGGCTCTAAAATGCTTTTTAGAGACTCTAAATCGGGGTTTAGCGATTGCCCAATTTTCATATCCAAATAAAATGTAATATTGCCCTAAAAATCACAAATTATAATGGCACCGAACTTTTTTAGACCTTATTTATTTACTGGACTACACATTCTTGGCTGGTCTCTATTAGGGTATCTTATGCTGTTTTATATTCCACTGACTTGGAATGTTGTGCTTCCGCAAGCATTCTGGCTTTGGCAGAGTATTATATTGTTTTTATTAATGATTCTTTTTTATTCTACAGCAAAAAAAATAGTTCCAAAAACCATCATTAAAGACAATACTTCGGCATTCTTAATTTGGGCATTTGCTGCGATTATTGCCATGCAATTAATTGCCTATTTTTATACCTCACAAACCGATCTTCATACTCAAATTAGCAAGGCTATTGGTTTTAAAAAATATAAAAATCCGTATTTTGATAATTACGTATTTACTTTGACATTATTGGTTTTAGGAATAAGCACCAGTTGGGCAATGCTAACGCATTGGCAAAAAGCAGCACAGCATAAACAGAAACTGGAACAAGACAAAACAATGGCAGAATTGGCCATGCTGAAAGCGCAAATTAATCCGCATTTTTTCTTTAACTCTTTGAATAGCATTTATTCCTTGACTTATACTGATATCGAAGATTCTAGAAATGCGCTACATACTTTAAGCCGAATGATGCGTTACTTGCTTTACAGCACAGAAGGCGAACGAACTACATTGCTTAAAGAAGTAGAATTCTTAAAAGATTTTATCGCTTTGATGAAACTTCGTGCCAATAGCAAATTGACTATTACCACAGAAATCCCCGAAAAACTGCACGATTATCCAATTGTTCCGATGTTATTACTACCTTTAGTAGAAAATGCGTTTAAACACGGTGTTCATGCAACCGATAAAAGTGAAATACACATTAAACTTTCGCAAAATAATACACATCTAGAATTTGAAGTAGAAAATACTTTTTTCGAAAAAACATCGGTTTCAGATGAAGGCGGAATTGGTTTAACCAACACCAAACGCAGATTGCAATTGATTTATCCAAATCAGCATTATATATCTTTTGGAGTTACCGATCACGGAACATATAACATTAAACTCAAAATAACTTTAGAGCAATGACCGTATTAAAATGTATAGCAGTAGATGATGAACCATTGGCTTTAAAACTGGTAGAAACGTTTATACAGCAGACTCCTTTTTTAGAATTAATAACAACTTGCGATAATGCTGTAGACGCAATGGGCATCATTAGAGAAACAAAACCCGATTTGGTTTTCTTAGACATTAATATGCCTAATTTGACTGGAATGGAATTGGCAAGACTTCTTCAAGATCAAGCTGGACCACTGCCTAAAATCGTTTTTACAACAGCTTACAATCATTATGCAATTGAAGGCTATCGCGTAAACGCTGTAGATTATCTTTTAAAACCTTTCAGTTACGAAGAATTTCTACGTGCTTCAAGCAAAGTTTTGCAATTAACCGAAGAAGCCAATAATACCTTTACAACAATTGCTGCAGATGACGAATTTATCTTCCTGAAAGTAGAATACCAATGGGTTAGAATTTCTCTAAAAGACATCACTTACATCGAAAGTTTAAAAGATTACGTAAAAGTACATCTTGAAGATTCTCAAAAAGCTTTAATGTCTCTTATTTCGCTTAAAGCATTAGAAGAAAAACTTCCATCATCAAAATTTATGCGTGTTCATCGTTCGTTTATTGTTTCGCTTGACAAAATAAGTGCTATTAGTAAAAACTCCATTTTTATAGATAAAATAGAAATCACAGTCGGCGAACAATACAAAGAAGCTTTTAAAACATTGGTCGAAAAGTGGCTAAAATAAAATTAGAATTACAAATATCATGGAAAAAAGATCAAACAAATATTATCTTACTTTAAGCCTTAAGGAATATTCAAATGGTGAAACCGAACCAGCAAAAGAACTCGGAATCGAATTTGATAATCACGATGAAATATTCGGAATTATCGAAAGAATAAAATCTAAGAACATTTTCGCAAACGAATCTGAAGCAGTTCAATTTGCTTTAGGATTAAAATTATTTAGCGAAATCAAATTAAAAAACCGCAAAAATCCTCTTTTTGAAGAATTAAATGAAGTTTTTCCAGTCTTCATGAAAAAATTAAAGAGTCTTTAAAATTCTCTTTAAAAATAAGACTTCAGCCCTATTTTTATTGAAGTTTTGAATGTTAAATTTCTGCTAAGAAAAAAACAATACAATTCGTACTGGCAATATTTTGTCACAATTTTCCGTTCCAATTAGGCATGTCCCACTAAATGCTTTTTCCAAAAGAAGTTTAATTTCTGTTTTTGAAATTCTTCTGCTTCATATAAAATGGCATAAGCATTTAGGCATTCTTAATTGAAAATAGAACCGAGAATTTCGTTCGAAACTGACCATTTCAAATTAACGAATCTCTACCTCTTTTTCGAAATGTTCGATAATGCAAAAATTATTTTTTAACCATTAAAATGAAAGCATTATGATAATTCAAAAAAGTATTTTCCTTCTGGCCACCATTCTTGTTTTTGGCAGCTGTTCGAATAATGACAATACTGATCCAGGCACCGACCCAGGACCAACTGGCCCACCTGTAGAAACGGGTACAGCCAACACTACTTATCAGCCCGCATTTTCTGGACAAACACGAGCAGGAAGTATTCAAACTACCACAGAATATGAAGCTAAAATAATCACCAGCGGTTTAAGCGCTCCTTGGGGAGTTGCGTATCTTCCTGACGGACGTCTTTTGGTAACCGAAAAAGCAGGAAAAATTAAAATTGTAACCCAAGCAGGAGTTATTGGTGAGGCATTAACAGGCGTTCCTGCTGTAAATCCTGCAGATCAAGGCGGATTATTAGGTATTTGCCTAGATCCAGCATATGCCACTAACCGAATGATTTATTGGGCTTTTTCTGAAGTTGTTGCTGGGGGAAATATTACCGCTGTCGCGAAAGGAAAAATATCTGATAATGAAACTGCAATTGAAAACGTAACAGTTATTTATCGTTCGAATACGCCAAACGCAAGCACGCTGCATTACGGAAGCCGCATTGTATTTGACAAAACTGGAAATTTATTTGTAAGCATTGGAGAAAGATCTGTTTTACAAACTCGTCCGTTGGCGCAAGCTGTAACGAGCAGTTTGGGTAAAATTGTACGCATTACAACAAGCGGACAAGCAGCACCAGGAAATCCATCTTTTACACAAACGGGGGCTTTGCCAGAACTTTATACTATTGGTCATAGAAATCCGCAGGGCTTGGCTGTTCATCCAACAACGGGTGACTTATGGCAAAGTGAACACGGCCCAAGAGGTGGTGATGAAATTAACCGAATTACAGCTGGAGCAAATTACGGCTGGCCAACAATTACTTACGGAATTGAATATAGTGGTACGAAAATTGGAGAAGGTATTACACAACAAACTGGAATGGAGCAACCGGTCTATTATTGGGATCCTGTAGTGTCACCAAGTGGTATGACTTTCTACGCCGGAAACCGTATTCCAGAATGGCAAAATAACCTTTTTATTGGTTCATTGAGCGGCATGCATATTATACGTTTAGCTTTTAAAGACAATAAAGTAGCGGGTGAAGAAAGAATATTAGCAGGACAAGGTCAAAGATTTAGAGATATTACGCAAGGAAAAGATGAAGCATTATACGCCGTTACCGATCAAGGAAGACTTTACAAAATTGATAAAAAATAGAAAGTAAACTTGTTCACCATACATGCCAAAAAAACGCCCCATATTTGGGGCGTTTGTATTTTATGTTTTTTTTTGTTTCAGGTTTCAAGTTTCAGGTTTCAGGTTAAACGCAACGGAATAAAACATGAAACTTGAAACAAAACAATTAAGCTTTTGCTTTTCTTTTTACTGTACAGCCAATTTCTTTAGTTTGTGTAATTGCTGGTTTTTGACCGCTTTTAAGTGATGCAATTACATCTTCTGCATATTTTATTTTCTGCGGATTATTTCCTTCTGGATCATTGTCGATTGCTCCAACATATTCTACCACATTTCCTTTTGAAGTTTTAGAAACGATAAAGATGTGAGGCGTACGTTTTGCACCATATTCATCAGTGATTTTTTGTCCTGGATCAAATAAATATGGGAAAGAATATTTTTTCTCTTTGGCCAAATCCTGCATTTTTGCAAAAGTATCTGCATTAGAAGCCTCGGGATCATTTGGATTGATTGCAATTACAGGATATCCTTGAGATTTGAATTTTTTATCTAAATCAATAATTCTCTGCTCATATCCAATAGCATAGGGACAAGTGTTACACGTAAAAACAACAATATATCCTTTTGCATCTTTAAAAGATCCAAAAGAAACGTCTTTGTTGTCCACATTTTTCAGTTTGAAATCTGGAGCTGCATCGCCCGCTTTAAGTGTTACAGCATTTTGTGCATGAGATAGAAAAGCAGAAAATGCTAATGCTAGTAATAAGATTATTTTTTTCATAATGGTTTACAGTTTTTTATATTCAGTTAATAATTGTTCGTAGGTAAATTCGCTTTCAACAAATTTTCTTTTATCATTTTTAATAAAAAGCGTAGCTGGAATACTTCCAGACCAGCTCGGATCAATTCTATCAATAAACTCTTGTGGATTACTTTCGTTTAAAAGAAAGACTTCATTCTTTAAATTTTTCCTTTTCACAAACGGAATTACATTCGATTGCAATTTGGATTTAAAATCTAAGCTGACCAATAAAACAGCTACTTTCTCTGATTTATGTTCTGCTCCCAATTTCTCGAAATGTGGCAATTCTTTTATACATGGCGCGCACCAAGTTGCCCAAAAATTGACTACATAAGTGCTGTCTTTTCCGTTTTTAATTCTTTCGTTGAGCTGATTTATATTTAAAAGCTTTACGTTCTGATTGTATCCTTTTACGGAAAAAAGCAGAAACAGAAGAAAAGAAATTTTTAAAAGTTTATTTTTCATAGACCTTTTGATCTTAAATTTAATTTGTTTCTTACAAATATAAACTAATGCTTAATTAGATTTTGTTAATGAAAATTTAATGATGCTTTAAGAAACAAAGTTGCTTATCGTTGCTCATTTATAAAGGAAAACAAAATCTTATTTAATATTGTTACCTCTTCTTTATAACGTGGATAATCTGTTATGTTTCTTACGCTATGATTTTCCGTATTTGTCAATCCAATGTCATTTACTTCTAAAAATGGAGACTGCATTACCAATCCATTTAAAATGCAGTCTGAGATATATTCTGAATGTGCTTCAAACTTTGGAATTGCATTTAAATGTTTTACCATTATTGGTTTTAAAACAGCTATTTCATTTTCTTGTATTCCTGTCATTGGAAGAAAAAGAAGAAACAGATTAGGATATTTTTCAAAAGCCAATAATTCATCCAAAGTAAAAAACCAAGCTTCAAAATGTCCTCCTAAATTTCCTATGTAAATATCATTCAGAAAAAAATTGATTTCATATTCGGCAAACTCAACTGCAAAATTTAAATTATCATTTATTCTGCCTGCAACATATCTTGGATTTTCTTCTATATCATCATAATTAAAAAATATCCTTTCCCATTCATAAGCTTCTGTTTCATTAATTTCTACAACTTCTAGAGCTTCATCAATATTTACTTCTTCTTTCTCATCAAAACCTCGTGACCAGCAGAAATAATACTTCCAGAAAAAGGTATTATGGCTGAGTTCTTCGATTTGTATTATTGCATTCATAATTACAAATTATCTTGAGGTGTCCACATTCTAAAAAATTTAAATATTTTAGAGTATTCTTCCCGTGGTACAAATGCTATACAAACTTCTCGGTTATCTAATGCCGACTCGGTTAAAATAATATGGTCCGGTTCTTTTCCTGCATTTATAAATTCTGTTTCAGAAACCACGCAGACCACTTTTTTAAATATTCCGTTTACCCATTTCTGCATATTTTCGTTTTGCTCAAATTTTCTAAAACAAGCCAAAGATGCGTGGGCAGTTATTACCGGAACCAATTTGTCTGGAACGTCCTGTTTTACTAAAATGTACATTTTCATATTAATCTTATTTCCTTTTTGAGTATTATATCTATACTGCAAATATTTCTAACTACTTTTTCGTTTGATCTCAGGTTATAAACTACTGAAATTATTTAAAACAACTTTTCAAATAGTATTTTTTGTTCGTCTGATAATTGTCTGGCAATTTTAGCAAAATCTTTACTTTGCCCAAAAATCGTATACATAATGCTTTCCCAACAATAATCTGCCATTTCCTGAGGATTATCTCCACTATTTGAATATTCATTTAAATCTTCTTCAGTAAAATAATACGAAATGAAATTCTCCTTGCTATCCAACAATAATTTCAAGCTATTCTCATTTGAAAAATGAGAAATGAAAGTCTTATTATGCGGATGTTCCTGCATGGATAAAACAGCATTGATAAAGACTTTTATAGATTTTTCGGTTATGCCGAACTTCTCCAAAAATACAGGCGTAAATTTGACCTGAAGAGACTGATGTTCGCCATCTACTGTTTTATAATACTCAATTAGCGTATCAAAATATTTTTCTTTTTGTAATCCTAAAGCAAAAACAGCAAAAGTCGATGGCATCGCACAATTCTCGTCTTCAAGATTGTTGTACCATTCGTATTCTTTTTTAGCCAGATTAATATATTCTAAAATATCCTTGTGAAGGTTCGAATATTGAACAGCTCCAGCAAAAAGATAGTTCTGCCCACATTTTGGAAGCCCTTTTATTGCAAGCAACTCTTTGTTTTTAGATGAAAATGCGATTTCATAGCTTTTAGGAAAATCCGTCTTCAAAAGATTATTTACAAAGTGTAATGCTTTTCTATAACTTTCTTCTGTTTCTGTAATCAGTTTTATATTGATTGTTGCAAAAACATCATTGGCTTTAGCTGTTAAATCTTTGTCTTTAAATTCTGTAAGTTCTTTTGGAAGCTTTCCTGTTCCGTTTTTCTTTAATTGAGCTACTTCGTCAGACCCCAATTCTGTTACAACATCAAAATATTCGTTTACAGTAACTGTGGCATAACTTGGTCCGTATTTAATATGAGAAACGGCAATATAGCATATAAAACTTAAAAGCTCTTTTTGCACTTCCGTCAATATGGCTTCTGGAATCTCTTCTGTTGTTTTGGGTATAAAAATCTTGTATTTGCCTTTTTTTACTCTTTCAAAACTATTAAAAACCAATTCGTCTGCTTGCAATCCTAATGTATAACGATAACTATCAAATCCAGTAAGTTTTCTAAGTTTTTCGACAAATGAAATATAAAATTCTTTTGAGAAAGGTCTGGTCTGGAAAAAATATTCAATTATGGATGATAATAGAAATTTTTCACCCGAATCTAATACATAAGGATTTGGATACGATTTATCAATTGTAACTGTATTGTTATCAATCGCTTCAATGAATTTTTCTAAAAGCGCTTCGTTGCCATCTATTTTTACTAAATAGTTTAATTCTCTCATTATATTTTATTCGTTTTTCTTATAATTTCTTTAAATCCGTTTCGATTCGTTTTTTCGAAAGCAGAAAAGTTTTTAAATCCATTTTTCCTTTTGATTTATTGTCTTCTAGTTCCTTTAATTCAAGGCGGAGTTCTCTGTATCGAATCTCATTTTCTGATAGTTCTTTTTCAGGATAAAGCACATCCAGCTCATCTTCTACATTTGTGTTTTTATTCAAGATTTCTTCTAGCGAGTTTCCTAAAAACACCCAACAGTCATCATCATATCCAAGATTTCCAGCAGGAATGAGAATTATCGGGAAACCCTCGTTTTCTCTGAGATCATAAGCATAAAACTTCCCTCCACCATTAAAAGCTATTGGAAGAAATGCCGGCGCCCAAATTGGAAATCCGTAATTTATATACATCTGGCGAATTTCTTCTAACGAAAAAAAGCCAAATTCACGTTCGCCATTTATAATTCCACCACCGTTTGAATACTGCAAAAGTTCGATATATTCTTTCGGAAGCCTTAGCTGTTGAGGAATAGGGAAATATTTTGGATCTCTACCATTTGGATACAAACTCTCGATATCAGGAAAATTGTCAAACTCATCTTTTGAAAATAATTTGGTAAAGAAATCTTCTGAAACTGATTCTGTTAAAGCCGATTGTTTATCGAAAAAAGTAAATTTACTGAACCACATATTTATTCTGTTTCATCATCTTCATAAGCATCTTCATCATCATACGAAAGATATGACCAATCGATATCAATATTCTCCAGAATGGCATCAAACCGTTCTTGATTGCTTGATCCAATAAAAGCTCCCGTACAATTTTTTTCTTGATCGAATGACAAACTGATTACAGCATAAAAATCATCTGTATATACCTTTTGGTTTTCTCTACTGATTTCAGGAACAAGTGCATAATTTTCTTCAATCAACTTTACAATTTCCAAATCAATTTCTCCAAAATGATTTCCATTAAATTGAAGTCCGCCCAATGTACCGTTGAAAACTGCCATTAGTAGAAAAAAGTTCTCCGTTGTTTCAGTTTCAATTTCCCAGTCTGATTTTTCGATTGTATCGTAATTGCCGTAAACTGGAGGATTCTCCTCTGATAAATCTTCCTTTTTAATTCCCCAAAAAGCTACATTTTGATTTTCTTCGTAAAAAACCAGAAAATTATCATCTGAAAATCCGATTTCATTTTCAGGTTTCAAAAGTCTGTTAAAACTGTAATTAAGATTTTCTTCTTTCCCTAATTCCAAATAGTATTCTTTGAGTTTTAAAGGAAGTTTAATCTCTAATGTTTTCTCAAGATCGAGGATTTGATTTTCTGAAAATCCGTAGTTTTCATTTTCAGACAAATTGAAGAGGCGTTTAATTTTTTGAATGTAATTCATTTTGGCTGTAGATTTAATCAAATGTGAAAATACACAAAAACAGTGTAAGATTGCAACTACTTAATACTAGAAGTTTATTTTTTTTAGAAGAATAGACAATTCGTAAAAATTGTTTTTTTTCTAGTCACTTTTTTTTGACTAATTGACTGGCGATGATATTCGGCTGAACTTTGCAGTAAGTTAAAAAACTCGGGAGTCATTTTAAAAATTTCTATGAAAATACTGTCGCTACTATTAATCTTGATTTGCAGTGCCAGCTGCCAGTCACAAACAAATTCAAAAATGAGTGAAGACAAAACAAATCCGCTACTGTGTGATCCTGTTAGCGGAATGTGCGAGATGCCTGTTGGCGAAAAATCGAATGAAAAAACGGCTATTCCAACGGAAAATAAACCTGTAAAAATTATTTATTATACCGATCCTATTTGTTCTTCTTGCTGGGGAATTGAACCTCAGCTTAGAAAATTAAAACTTGAATATGGCGATTATTTTGAAATTGATTACCGAATGGGCGGCTTATTACCCGATTGGAGTTATAACAGTGGCGGAATAAGCAAACCTTCTGACGTTGCACATCATTGGAATGAAGCGAGTTTATATTACGAAATGCCCATTGACGGAAATGTTTGGATTGAAGACCCGTTAGATTCTTCTTATCCTTCTTGCATTGCTATGAAAGCGGCTCAAATGCAGAGTAAAACAAAAGCGGTTTCTTTTATGCGTATTCTTCGCGAAAAGCTTTATATCGATAAAAAGAACATCGCCAAATGGGAAAACATAGCAGAAGCAGCAAAAATTGCTGGTTTGGATGTTCAAAAACTAAAAACCGATTATGAAGGAGAAGCCAAAAAGCTTTTTCAAGAAGATTTAAATTTAGCCAAAACGCTTGGAGTACGAGGTTTCCCAACCTTATTTTTAGCCGATGCTGATAATAACCAATTAACGGTTTACGGTTCTAAACCTTATGCCTCTTATGAAAATGCTTTATTAGCATTATTTCCTGATGCAAAAAAGAAAACCATTAAAAATGAAACTCCACTAGATTTGTTTGAAATTTTCCCAACATTAGCTCCAAAAGAGTATGCTGTAATTTTAGATAAATCGACTTCTGAAGCTACGTCTATTCTAGAGAAATTATATCAACAAGATTTGTTGGATAAAAAGACAATTAAAAATGGTTCGTTATATATTAAAAAATAAATAAAAGAATATTGAAATCATGTTCCATCGGAACATTTGGTTGGTAGAAAAAAAAATAAATAGATGGTTCGTTTCGTCCCGTAGGGACGTTTGATTGATTATCATTTTAAATTAATCTCAATTTATCAAACGTTCCTACGGAACGTAAAAAATGAATGATTGTTAATTTTCTACCGATGAAATGTTCCGATGGAACATATGGGTCGTAATATATACAAACATGCGCGTTTTGGGTCACCTCATCTGAACGTTCGTTTGACGTTATAAAATTGGTTCTTTAAAAATGTATTGATTATCAAATTCTACTTCAAAAGCTTTCAGCTGTTTCTGGTATTCTTCTAAAAATGTTTCTTTTTTATGATGCTGTTCTTGATTTTGAATGTACCGAATGACATTCGGCACATGGCTTCTTGAATATGAAAAAGCGCCATACCCTTCTTGCCATGAGAAATCAGCAACCAATTTTTCATCTTTAATCCATTTGCTAGTTTCTGTTTTTATATTTTGGACTAGCATGGAAATGGATTGTGTAGGACGCATTCCTATAAAAATATGCATATGATCTGGCATACTATTAATGCATAACATTTTATGATTATTGGCTTGAATTATACCCGTAATATATTGATGTAATTTGTCTTTCCAATCTTTTGCAATTAATGCTTTTCTGTATTTTACTGCAAATACAAATTGTATATGCAATTGTGTGTATGTATTTGCCATAACCAACCAAACGTTCCTACGGAACGAAAAAAATAATCCATCATTAAAAGTTCTACCGATGAGATGTTCCTAGCGGAACATTTTTTCTCTTAGTGATATAAATTTTAAACATTCTATTTTTTCGGATAGCTACTAAAAGTCATATGAGTGTTAGTTTAAGACTAAAAAATGTTCCGTAAGGAACATTCTTCGAATCTTATAAATCAAGAAATTTTAAAAATTTCAATCCATTATCATAAAAAAAATGTTCCGCTAGGAACATCTCATCGGTAGAAAAAAAAATGTTTAATTAGTTGTCGTCCCGTAGGGACGTTTGATTGGTTTATTAAATTTCCCTCAAAATCAAATCGGCTACAACATCTATTGCCTGATTAATAATCTCTTCTGGATTTCCTTTAAACTCAAAACGTTTGGCAATTTGTATTTCGCCAAAAATGATATGGATAAAAATAGTTCCAACAGGTTTAGACTCGCTTTCGCTTCCGCCAGGTGTAGTTAATCCCGTTAAACCCACACAGATATCCGAATTAATGTAACGGTAAAAGTTCTGAGCCATTAACTTGGTAACTTCTGCAGATTCGGCACTATATTGTTCAATTGTTCCCCACGGAATATGAAGCAAATCTTCTTTCATAGACGAATGATAACAAACCATTCCTCCTATAAGAATTCTTCCGGAATTAAAAACTGTGGAAAATTCATAACACATTTTTCCTGCCGAAGCGCTTTCTGCAAATGCTATTGTTAAATTCTTTTCTATTAAAGCCTTACAACATGCTGTTACCTTATCTGATGCCATATTGATTTAAATTTAATTGCACATTAATCTCATTTCAAATGTAGATTGTTTAAACACAAGTGCCTTACATAATTTCTTACAACATTTATAATATAAATAACTGTTAATTATGCAACTATAATGTTTTTTTCTATAAGGTTTTTGATCTATTTACAGGGTAATTTTGTAAATACAGCTTTTCTTAGTGACTTTATAAAAGTACAAGCCAGAAAAAATTAAAAGCCGAAAATAGGTTATTTAAAGAAAAGCTACAGACACGGATTACAGTGAAAACTGTAAAAGATTTAGGAAGGTCTTCATCGTGAAGATTCAATATTGGAAATAAATAACAAATCAAAAAAACACTATTATGGAAAAGCAACATAACCATGATTATGGTCAATTTGATCCTGATTATATCGAACAAAACACACTTGTAGATGGTTCTTATTCTAATGAAGATGAATTTAAACAAGTTCTGAAACATGATGAACGAGAATTTGGCGAAAGCGATCCCGATCATTACGAACAAAATACGCTAGTTGATAATGATAATTATGCACGAGATGAAGATCCGTATCAATATCAGGAAGAGTTTATTGAAGATCCTACGCATCTAAAAGGCGATTTTGAACCCAATACTACTATTCGTTCAGAAAACATTCCGAATGAGGAAAGAATCATCAACGAAGATGATGCCATTACAAATGACGGTACAGAAGACGACTTAAACGATGAATATGATCCTGATTTAGATTACGAAAATAATCGTGAAAAAGAGGAAGATTTGGATAAGGATGAAGAATTGAATGATTTTGACGCCGAACATTATCCTGAAAACCATCCTAGAGAATAGCAAAAATTATCGTAAATTGTAAAGCATTAATTTATGTCTATAGCAGTTCAAATTGTCTGGCTTTTTGTATTAGCAATTCCGATTGCCTGCATCAGCTGGACTGTCACACATGAAGAGATTTTTAGAGAACCGCATGAATGGTGTGTCAGACATTCTAAAAATGACAAATTTATACTGTCAAGAAAGTTTTTCTATCTTCTCACCTGTGAATATTGCTTTAGCCATTATGTTACAATTGCCTTTCTGATTATTTGCGATTATAAACTTTTGTTAAATGATTGGAGAGGATATATTTTGGCAGGGTTTTCTCTAGTTTTTATGGCAAATGTTTATATGAGTCTTTTTGCTCTATTGCGCCAAGCTATAAAAAAGGAAAAGGTCGAAATTGAGAAAATTGAAAGTGAAACTGATACTGAAAACAGTAAAAATTGAAAATTAAAAAATAACAAATAAGTATAATTAAAATTAATTGGCATTATGGAGAATTTGAATTTTATAGACCCATTATTACACGGAATTAAACCTGAAAGTAAACCGTTAAATCTGTCAGTAAAACAAATGGTTTGTGCTGGTGTCGGTGCTCTTGTTGCAGCGGCAGTTTTAAAGCAAACGGGACATAAAAAAGTAGGCGCTGTTGTAGGCGGTCTTGCGTTACCAATTTTAGCATCGGCTTGTTATAAAAAATACAGTCAGGTATCTAAAGAAAAAATTGATGCGCAGGCAAGCAGCGGTATCGAATACAATCATTAAACGTTTAAATAAACTATCATAAAAAAGAGCGCTTATTACTTTATAAGCGCTCTTTCTATTTTTGATTAGATTGAATTAAGAAATATTGCCTTCAACCCAATTTAATGCTTTATTAAAATCAGCCTTTTTATAACCACGAAATTCACCTGGAACAATATAGCTAAATCCGTTTGTAAAGGAGATAATTTCTTCTGTATCGGTAACAATTGCAGCTCTATTCCATTTTCCTAAATGCTTAAGTCCCAAAAGCCCATCTTCTAGCCATGCGCCTGGTGTAAAATTTTTAATGTCTGTATCTAAGACCAATAAAAAATTAATTTCATTGACTTGTTTTACCAAATGCTCAACCGCTGGAGTTACTGTAGTCAAAAAATCTTCTTTTGTTACTTCTGCCAATGCTCTAAAGGCAACAATATTATCTGTGGTATCAATTTGATGTATCATGATTTTTATTCTTTTTGAGTTATTTTATACTGTTCATTTTTAAACATTTTAAGAATGTTCAACACATACTCAAATATACTCATTATCAATCAGATAACACTTACATTTAACTATTCGTTTATTATATTTTTTTAAGATGCTAAGGTTCTGAGATACTAAGATGCTAAGATTTATATACTTTATGTTCGATGCACTGCAGTGCATCTCTAGATTTAAAAAAAACTTAGCATCTTAGTATCTCAGAACCTTAGCGTCTTTAAAAGAAAAAGCCTGCTTTTTTGAAGCAGGCTTTTTGAAAAAAAATAAAAAAATAAACTAACACACAAACTTAATTGTATCCTTGATTTTGTTTGAATTCCTTAGTTACGTCGATAGTGGACTGCGGAATTGGGAAAACTCTTCTGTATGGTTCTGAAGCTGGTTTTGCTGTTCCTGGAAGATCAAATTTCCCGAAACGGATCATTTGTGGTCTTCTGTATAATTCCCAGTATAATTCGAAACCAATTTCGTTATATAAAACAGTCTGATCGATTGCAGTCAAAGCTTTTCCTGGTGTGCTTCCGTATAGAGATTCTCTTTTTCTGCTTGTACGCAATTTGTTTAAATCATCCATTGCCTGACCCGTATTTCCTTTTCTGAAATAAGCTTCGGCTCTCATGGTATAAATTCCTCCTAAACGGAATAAAGGAATATCAACATTACTGTTTCCGTTTCCTCCTTCTGGATCAAATTCATATTTAAAAATACGTGCTCCTTGATTGATCTCGTTCTGAGCAAAAACTGCCTGAGCTGGATTTTTGAAAGTTAACGAAGGCGTAAAATCCATTCTTGTTGTTGTACTTTTTTCCATGTATAACGGAGAAACTTTAATGCGTCCGTTAACCATTTCTAAAGAACCAGACGATAATAAGATTGGTCCGTATTGCGGTCCAAATTCAATTCCTCTATTAAAGTGGAACCAAGGTAAATTAGCACTTTTAGGAACAATATCTGTTGCTGGAACGCTTACATCTGTTCCGTCGTTTTTAAACCAAGTTCCGTCAGAATATTGGTATTTCTGTTGAAATCTCGGATCATCATGATTTCCATTCCATGTTGCAAAAAACTCAGGAGTTGTACAAGCCGCATTTGTTCCTCTATTGGCTGCAGATGTTCTCTGGTTACGCTCCATACATACATAAGCAAAACTGTTAGAACCGTTTCTGATGTAATCTATCTTCTGAGAAATAGCAAAAATCAACTCTTTTCCTTTATCATTGTCTCTTGCGAAGTTTTTAAAATAATCACTTTCTAAAGAATACTTTCCAGAATCAATCAATAGTGAAGTATAATAAATTACACGATCCATATCTGTTCCTGTACCGGTTGCCGCAGCTTCAGTAAAATTAAAGCTTGAAGATGCATTGAAACGATCTTTAAAAACCGCACGATTCAAATACATAGTTGCTAAGAATCCATAAGCTGCTTCTCTTGTAAATCTTCCGTGATGTGTTTGCTGTGTTCCCATTTCTGCTAAATCTGGCAGAAGAGCTTCAACATCTTTTATCAATTGATCGATTTGCGTATCGGCTTTTAAAATCTGTAAAGGCGCATTTGGGTTCATCGGATCTCTGTAAGGCGCTTGTCCGTACAAATCTAATGTGGTGTACAAATAATACGCTAAAAGACCTTTCGCTTCCGCTAAAAACAATTTTTTCTCGGGAATTGAACTTTCTTCAACTGATTGAATTGCAGTTAACGAACGTGTAATTCCGTTTGTCAATTTATTCCAGTTATCCACTACAACAGCATTATCCGATTTCCATGTAAACTCATGCATATCTCTCCATTTTCCGCCATCTCCCCAATCACTTCCTCGTGTTGGCAAAATTGCTTCGTCTGTCGTATATTCCTGCAAAGAAAAAATACCTCCGTGATCTACAAAAGTTCCGTCTCCCAAACGGTCGTAAGCAGCTGCAAGAGCTCCGGCAGGGTTTGAAGCATCTTCTCCTAAAACCTCATCCAAAACAACTTCGTCAAGGTTGGTACAGCTTGCAAAAAGCCATATAAAAGAAAATATTGCTAATGTTTTTATATTAAAAATTGTATTTGTCTTCATAATAATTATAGTTTTAAAGTTGCTCCAAAACTGAATGTTCTAGAAGTTGGATAACTTGCATAATCGATACCAATAGATTGATTTCCTCCGTTTGATTTCGGACTGTTAATTAACGGATCGTAACCTGTATAGTTTGTAATCGTAATTAAGTTCTGACCTGTTATGTAAAGCGTTAATCCGTTGATCCAGTTTAATCCTTTCAAGTCAAAATTGTAACCAATACGAGCTGTATTTAATCTAATAAAATCTGATTTTTCTAAGAAAAGAGTTGACAAAATTGGTGAGTTTGCAGCATTTGCTCCAGACTCATAATAACCTGTTGCCACGTTACGGTCTGATGCTAAATTGTTTATGTTTAATGCATTTAAACCTGTATTATTTAATAAATAACCACCTGTTTGCCCGATGATAGAGAAAGAAAACGTAAAGTTTTTATATCTCATATCACTATTAAATCCGTAGTAGAAAGTTGGAAGTGCTCCTTCAATAATAACTCTATCACTATTATCAATTACACCGTCTCCGTTTTGATCTTTAAAGATATTCCCTCCATTTGCATCAAAACCAATGTGTTCCAACAAATAGAATGATCCCGCTGCATATCCGCTTTTATAAATATTTGCATTTACTCCAGATTGTCCAGGTCCTGAAATTGTTCCCGTTAAGATTTCTGAAACTGGAAGATCTTCAATTTTGTTATTTAATGTTGCACCGTTCATGTCAATGTTCCAAGAAAAATTCTTAGTATCTACTATTTTTGACCCCAACATAAACTCGATACCTTTATTGATAATTTTACCGTCAATATTGGTCCAGATTGTAGTGGTTGGACTCAAAGCTTGAGAAGGAACATTCAAAATAGCATCTGTAGTTGTTTTATTGAAATAATCTAACGTTCCGTACAATTTGTCATTCCATAAATTGAAATCTAAACCTACGTTAAATTGCGTCACAACCTCCCATTTCAAATCAGGATTTGGTGTTCTATTTACCGAAACTCCGTTTACTAGATTTAAATCGTCATATAAATAATATCCATCAGCTCCAGACAATGAATAACTTGCCTGCGTAATTTTATTTTCAACTTCTTGGTTTCCTGTCTGTCCCCAACTCGCTCTAAGTTTTAAGTTGTTTAAAGTAGAAGATTCTTTTAAGAAACTTTCGTTAGCAATATTCCATCCTAAGGCAAATGATGGGAAATAACCATATTTGTTGTTTTTACCAAAACGAGTTGATCCGTCACCTCTCATAGAAGCTGTTAAAAGATATCTGTTATCAAAACCATAATTCAATCTTCCAAAATAAGACTGTAACTCATTTTCCTGCGCATAACCTGTTGTTCCAGATTGCGTACCTTTAAAACCTGGATTTATTGAAGGAGGAACGCCTTCACCTTGGTTTGAAATTCCGTCGATACTGAAACTTGTTCCCGATCTTTCAAATTTCTGATATGAAAAACCTCCTAAAGCTTCTATTTTATGCTTATCCAAATTTAAATTGTACGTCAGATAATGCTCTACCAAAGAGTTTTTAGAATCTAAATTATTCTGAACATATTTCCCTTTCGGATTCAAATCTGTTAAGTTTGGAAAAATAGTAGTATTTCTCTCTGACATCGAACGATCGATACCAAGATTCAATTTATACTCTAATCCGTTCACGATTCTAAAAGAAGTTTCAAAATTTCCTAAAACTCTCAAAGTACGAGTCTGATCGGTATAAATGCTTAATAAATACGCTGGATTGTAATGCGCATTCATATTAAAATTGGTATAATTTCCATTTGCATCAAAAACCGATCTAGTTGGGTTTGCCATTAAGGTATGTACCAACAATTGTCCGTTAGAACCTCCGTCATCACTTGTAGGAACGCCATCGTCTTTGGTTTCACTAGCCGTAAGATTAAATTTTAATTTTAAACGTTTATTGTCTAGAAATGACTCAGCAGCATTAATTCTTCCTGTCAAACGCTTAAAATTGCTATTTCTAATAATACCTTCTTGATCTAATTGTGATACAGAAGCATAGTAATTTCCTGATTCTGTCTGTTTAGAAAATGCTAGCGAATTGCTTTTTGTAATAGCTTCTCTAAAAATAACATCTTGCCAATCTGTATTACCGCCATGGTCAAAAGCTTTATCTTTAATTGCATTTCTGTATTGTCCTGCACTCAAAACATCCAATTTGTTTGCTACAGTAGAAATTCCTAAAGACGAATCAAAAGTTAGAGTTCCATCTCCTTTTGCTCCTTTTTTAGTCGTTACCAAAACAACTCCGTTAGACCCTCTTGCTCCATAAATTGCAGAAGCAGATGCATCTTTCAAAACTGTAATCGATTCGATATCACTATTATTCAAAAAGTTTAAAGGGTTTTTAGCTTGCGAACTACCAAAACCAACATTCGTTCCAGATGGGCTCACATCGTCATTAGACAATGGAATTCCGTCAACAACAAACAAAGGCGTACTTCCGCTTCTAATAGATCCAACACCTCTAATGGTTACGTTTACTCCTGCTCCTGGCTCACCGCTTGTACTAACCACACGAACACCCGCAACTTTTCCTTGAATTAAATTATCTGGCGAAATGCTTACTCCTTGTTTAAAGTTAGCCGCTTCCAATTGTGTAACTGCTCCCGTAACGTCTTTTTTAGATTGTTTTCCGTAACCAACAACCAAAACTTCATTTAATTCTGCAGTAGCTGGCTCTAACTGAATCGTCATAAAACCACTCTGTGCAGGAACCGTTTTAGATTTATATCCTACATACGAAATATCGATTGTTTTTCCTTCTCCAACAGTAAGTTCAAAAACACCGTCAAAATCCGTCACTGTTGAGTTTGAAGTGCTCGTTTCTATTACAGATGCTCCAGGAATAGGCAATTTATTTTCGTCAACGACTTTTCCTTTTATTTTAATTCTCTCAATTGCTTTGGTATTTACTGCTTTTGGCTCAGCTGTTTTTTGAATTAAAATTAATTTACCATTAATGTTATAATTGAAATTGGCTTTTTTAGAAAGGTCATTCAAAATCGCCGTAATAGACTCTGAATTAAAATTTACTGTATAAGCCGTATTATCAGCAATTATGGCTTGTCCGTAACTAAATTTGTAGTCGGTCTGCTTTGTTAATTTTGAAAAAATAGAGACAAGAGTCGCTTTTTCTATTTTATTTGCTATTTTTGACTCTTTTAATAAAGTTTTACTATAACCGCTCTGAAAGGCAAGTAAAGCTAGAACTAAAAAGACAAAACTCTTTAGATTTAAATAAGAAGGTTTAAAATACATGATTTAAGTAATTGTTTTTACGATGCTTAATTTATTAATGGCAGTTGTTCCCGCAACTGCTTTTTTGTTTTTAATCCACTTTTACTATTTCGCCATAGACTTTGAATTTTAGGTTTGTGATATAATTTATTTGTTCCAAAACATTTTCTAATGTCGCGTCCTTCTTAATGAATACCGTTAACGGCATTGCTAATACGTGTTTATTATTATACTCAAATGAAACTCCGTATTTATATTGTAAAATGGTGATTACTTGTTTTAAAGTAGTTTGATCTAACGTAACATCTTCATTATACCAATTCACCAAAAATGCTTTATCGGCCAATTGTTTGGTTAATTTTTTACCTTCAAATAAAGCTTCCTGATTCGGTACTAAATCAACACTCTGCCCTTTTCCAGACACATTTACTTTTCCGGTTACTACAATTACCTTACAGTTTAATTTTGATAATTGAATGTGAAATGAAGTTCCCACAACTCTTGTCTGTATTTCGCCAGAATGAATAATGAAAGGATGTTTTTTGTCTTTGGCGACTTCAAAAAACGCGTTTCCTTTTACTAAAGAAACTGTTCTTTGATCGCCTACAAATTTTTCAGGATACTGAAATGATGAGTTTGCTGCCAGATAAATTTTCGAACCGTCACTTAATTGGATAGATTTGGGAATCGATGACGTTTTAAATGTGATTTGTTTTTGGTTTAAAACATTTGGTCTCAAGAAAAATCCTAAACCAAGCAGAAAAAGAATGCTGGCAGCAGCTATATATTTTAAATAAGGACGGAAAGATTTCTTCTTTCCAATTCTTAACTGAATTTCATCGTACATGTTTTGAGATTCGATTTCTGGATTTCCCATAAAATCATTATCCCACTTTGATTTTTGATATTCGCTGAAAGCAAAATCATGTAATAAATTTTCTTCTGCTGATGAAGTTTTTCCTCGCGAACTTTTATCTAGCAAATACTCTAAACTATGTTTGATTCTTTTTATCATAAATACTTATTGTTATGAATAAGTACCAGAATCTCGAAATCGTACTATCGCCAAATATTATGAAAACATCAAGCGAAAGTTATTTTAAAATTTTTGATTGAAAATAATGAATGGCGCCAGCCAAGCCAAGTCTTTTAAGCCTTCGCGAAGTTGTTTTACCGCAGATGAAATCTGATTTTTTACGGTTTGTTTCGAAATTCCAAGCTCCTCTGCAATCTGATCGATTGTCATGTCTTGAAATTTATACATCAGCAAAACTTCTTTTCTTTTCTCCGGAAGTTTATCTAATGCAGCATAAAGCAGATCCATCACTTCTGGATCAATTGTCGAAAAATTGTCAATAATGTAGTCTTCGAATTTTTCTTCCAGAATCGTCTTATCAAAACGATTGTTCTGATAATGTTTGAAAACCTGATTCTTAACCGCGCGAAACAAAAAAGGTTCAATCGCATTAATATTCAGCTCTTCTTTTCTTTCCCATAAATCCACAAAAACATCTTGAACGATGTTCTGCGCCAAGTCTTTATCCTGAGTCATCGTATAAGAAAACGCATTGAGCTTTTTCCAATATTGATTATACGTTTGTTCAAAAATTTCAGGATTATTCATATTATAATTACAGGCTTTTTAATATCGTAAAATAATAAAATGAAAAGCCAATGCTTTTTGCGTCAAGGTTATCTTTAAATTAATAAATAAACACGTTTGTTGTATTAATACTACTTTTTCAAGACAGAAATAGAAATGTCTTTGCGATTTCTTTTTTTTAATCTAACATAGAAACCAATAGCAGCTTTTAACTTAGTCCCTTTCAAAAAATGCAATTTTCTTTTGATGCGTCCCAATCAACAGTATCAATTACATTTTAGAATTATGAAACCATTTTTGTTCACTTTATTATTAGCAGGAGCTTTAAGCGTTCAGGCCCAAAACGACAATCTGAAAATGAACCAGCTTCAAGTTATCGGATCGCATAACAGTTACCGTCACGCGATCGAAACGGACTTATACAATACTATTCAGGCACGAGACACTTCTCGTTCGCTTAAGGGTTTACAATATACTCACATCAGTATTACAGATCAATTAAACAAAGGTCTACGCAATCTGGAAATTGATATTTTTGCTGACGCGAAAGGCGGAAAATATACTCATCCGAAAGGTTTAGATATCGCAAAATCTGAAGAAGCTTACGACCCAGATGGATTAATGAAAAAACCGGGTTTTAAAGTTTTCCACATGCCGGATATCGATTTTAAAACTTCTTGCTACACTTTTGAAATCTGTTTGCAGGAACTAAAAAAATGGTCTGATGCCAATCCAAATCATATTCCCGTTTTTATCACTTTAGAGCCAAAAGACGGCGATGCTAATTTCTTCGGAACAAAACCAGAAGATTTCACTGCATCCGTTTTTGATGAAATGGATAAAGTAATTCGAAAAGAATTAGGAAAAGACAAATTGATTACGCCAGATATGGTGCGAGGAAAATACAAAACACTCGAAGAAGCCGTTTTGCATGACAACTGGCCAACTTTAAAAGAAGCCAAAGGACGATTTTTATTCCTATTAGATAATAACGGCGCAAAAAGAGATTTGTACGCATTGAATCATCCGTCCCTTAAGGGACGCGCCGTTTTCATTAACGCCGAACCCGGAAAACCAGAAGCCGCAACATTATTCAGAAATAATTCTGAAGATCCGCAGATTGAAGATTTAGTTAAAAAAGGATATTTAATAAGAACAAGAGCAGATTCTGACACCAAAGAAGCGCGTGCCAACGATTATTCGCATTTTGAAGCAGCTAAAAAATCAGGCGCACAAATAATCACAACCGATTATTATCTTCCAAGCACTTTCTTCAATTCACCGTACCAAATTAAATACGATGATGGAAGTTATGTTAGAAATAATCCTGTTACTGGAAAATAGTTTTTTTTTGTTTCAGGTTTCAGGTTTCAAGTTTCAAGTTATTTCTGGAACGGGAAACCTGAAAATTGAAATAATAATAATTTTAACCGCAAAGAGCGCTAAGATTTTTTATTTAAGATTGCGTTTAGAAACGCAAAGTTCGCAAAGCTTTGTGTTCTTCGATTTTTATAAATCATGCTTAAAAATCTTAGCGAACTTTGCGTAACTCTTTGCGCTCTTTGCGGTAAAAAAAACAAAACCTATGAATTCAAAATTTATAATATTATACATAATCTCGCTCCTAGTTTTTTTCAATAACGTAGCATCCGCACAAAAAGTAAAAAACCTCAACGGAACACAAATCGCATTTTTATCTGATGTCCATCTACAGGATTTATTCGGAAGATTTTCAGATTCAGATTATAAAGGCGTTATAAATCCGAAAACGGGAGAATATGTTTTGGTGCGAACGATGTCATCTCAGCTACATTCTACTCGAATATTCAATGAAAATTATTTCGCCTTTATAGCCGCTTTAGAAGATATCGCTAAGCGCAAAATCAAATACGTCGCACTTCCTGGAGATTATACCGATGACGGACAGCCAATTCACGTTCGCGGATTAGCCAAAATATTAGAACAATACACCAAAAAGTACGGAATAGAATTCTTCATCACCACAGGAAATCACGATCCGGTTGGGCCATTTGCTCAAGAATCTGGAAAAGAAGATTTCTTAGGCAATGATGGTAAAAGTCAGCCCATTTTTAGCAAAGACGGCCTTTATAAGCCCAATTTAAACACCGAACAGCCAGTAGTTGTTACCGCCGATATTGCTAAAATGGGTTATTTAGGAATTACAGATCAGCTTCATGATTTTGGTTTTCATCCAAATAAAAAATACAAATTCTGGGCAATACCATTTTCTACCTATTCAAGCAAGAATTATACATTCGAAAAAGCTCTAGAAAGCGCCAAATTGGCAAATCGCGTATACGAAGTAGCACCTGGTTATGAAGTTCCAGATGTTAGTTATGTCGTAGAGCCTATAGACGGACTTTGGCTGATGGCCATTGACGGAAATGTTTATATCCCAAAGAAAAATGCTTCTGCAGAGAAAGACTCTAAGAATTACAGCGAAGCCAGCACGGGTTATAACAATGTACTTTCGAACAAAAGACATCTTATAAAATGGGTTGAAACTATTTCAGCGGAAGCCAAAAAACAAGGAAAAACTTTAATCGCATTCAGCCATTTTCCAATGATTGATTTTAATGATGACGCTTCTGCAGAAATAAAAGAATTGCTTGGTCCAAACAAATGGCAATTAAACCGAGTTCCTGTCGAAGAAGTAGCACAAGTTTTTGCAGATGCGGGATTGAAGATTCATTTTGGAGGTCATATGCATATCAACGATACGGGAGTTCGAACTTCAGCAAAAGGAAATACTTTGGTTAACATTCAGACTCCATCGCTTGCAGCCTACATTCCTGCTTATAAATTATTGAGTTTCAAAAAAGATAATCTCGTAGATATTCAAACCATTACTATTGATAATGTTCCGAGGTACAACGAACTTTTTGATTTATACAAAATGGAATATCAGTTTTTGGAAAGTCAGAACATGCAAGACATTTGGAATATTGATATTTTAAAAACGAAAAACTATCATGATTTTACCGATTTTCATTTAAAAGAATTAGTTCGACTTCGTTTCTTAAAAGACGATTGGCCTAACGCTTTCAAAGATTTTATATTGAATGTTTCTGCAAAAGATTTACTGGTTTTAGCCAATATGCAATCCGATCAAGATTTTGATTTTATACTAAAAAATAAAGAGCAGTTTCAAGAACAATGGAAAGAAGCTGAAGCTAAATCAGAAAAAATCCTAACTCAGAATAAACTCAAAAAAGAAAACTTTAATTGGACGGGTTATGATCTTCTAGTAGATTTTTATCGTTTTAGAAGTGCAGATGAATTGGCTTTGGCTGATGTTGGAATTCAAAGAGCAAAAGAATATAAAGTTTTGTCTGATTTATTTTTAGAAGGTTCCAAAGCTGATCTTTCAAAAGACACTCCGCTCCAAAAACAGATGAAGTTATTCCTAATCATCTTCAATAAATTTATGCACGAAGTTCCAGCAGATCATTTTACAGTTGATTTGAAAAATGGTGAAATTAAGAATGTCAAGTGATTCTCTTTTTTAACCGCAAAGCACGCAAAGTTTTTTATCTCTGCAAACCTATTAAAAACGCAAAGTTCGCAAAGCTAAACCTAAAGCTTTGCGAACTTTTTTATTTTATAAAATTTAGTCTTAAAAAACTTTGCGCTCTTTGCGCAAACCTTAGCGTTCTTTGCGGTTAAACATAAAGCTTTCATCATAAAAAAGGCCGTCCAAATAGACAGCCCTTTTCATCACATTAAAACCTAAAATTTAATGTATCTAAAACCATTATGGCAAATGGGTTATGATTATTTTTTAATAAAACGTCTTACCGTTTTTATTCCGTTTTTCTCTACCGAAATCAGATAAATTCCTGTTTTTAAAGTCGAAACATCAATGCTGTTATTATTTACGGTTTGAGAAAAAACAGTCGCACCGCCTTCTGTATTGATTACATTTACATTTCCGCCAGAAACCTCTGTGCTGAAGAAAAGCTGACTTTCAGTCGGATTCGGATAAATTTCTAAACTCGCAATTGATTGTTCTGTGCTTGCAGGAGCAGATTTTGCAGTTGAACCCGATTTTGTAATTCTAAACCAATTTATATTAAAACCTGTGTTCTGAACATATATCCCGAAATTATACGTTCCAGCATTTACATTTACCGTTTGAGTAATCGTCTGCCAGTTTTGCCATCCTCCTGTATTTGGAACATTTACAGCACCAAGCTGAATAGTTCCTGCATTTAAATCAGATGATAATCTTCCGCCTGTAACTGCACTTGCCACTCGATATTCTATTTGATAAGAACCAGAAGTTGGAAAATTAATATTGTAATAAGCCATCCAGTCGCCAGTGTCACAATATCCAACATTTAATCCGCCGCCTGTATCGGTTGTTGCTTCGGTTTGAACACCACTCATCGTATTATAATTTTCAGCCTGAATTGTAGTTCCAGTTGCTGGAGGATTACTTCCTGTAATTACCTGATTAACGGCTGTCAGTAAGGATTTAGATCCTGTTGCATCTTGAGATAATTCCCAAATCATAACTCCGCCTGCGTTTTGAATCGCAAAAGTCGTTTTTTGTTTGATAGTTGGAATTCCGTTATAATAAATCGTATTTCCAACCTGATCCAGATTCTCCGCTCCTGGATATTGCGCTACAATATTAGCATAAGAAATTCCCTGATTGGCAGAAGCTCCAAAACCGTAGCCATAAAACGGAAGTCCAATGATAGCTTTACTTGCTGGCAATCCTCTTCCTGTCCAATAATTAAACTGATTTACCGCCATGCTGTAAGGCGAATGCTGTCCCGGATTATTTGGCGCCCAAGGCCCAGTTGCATCATAAGCCATGATATTGATCCAGTCGTAAGCTGCAAAAGTAGATGAAGGTACATTGGCACCACCATATCCTTCTGAAAGCGCTGCTGAAATCAATTTGCCATTGGCATGCAGTTTATTGGCAAGGGCAATTACAAATCCGCCGTAATCTCCATTAATTGCTGGACCTTCTAGATCTACGTCTACACCGTCAAAATTATGGGCTACAACATAATCGTAAATTTTCTGAATGAAAGCCGTTCTGTTGGCTGGCGTAATTAAATTGAAATAATTATCACGAATTGGTCCGCCTTCAGAAACAGAACCACCTCCAAGCGATACAAAAACTTTTACGTTTTGGGCATGCGCCGCATTAATAATGGCATTACTTCCTGAATTAAAACTCAAATATCCGTTGGCATCAGGATTTTCAAAAGCAATATTAATATGCGTTAATTTACTGTACTGAATCGTACTCGAAAAAGCATTCAAGTCGATCCAGTTGGGAACGTAAGCTATTACTTTCTTTTGGGCCGAAACTAAATTAAAGACACCCAACACTAAAATAATCATGCATTTCTGCAGCATTCTTTTGTAATTGTTTTTCATAATAATTGTTTTAATAGATTAATAAACTCGTAAACATGGGACGGTTATTTGAGTTGTATATTTTTTTATTTTAGATTTCAGACTTTAGATTTTAGATTTTAGATTTTAGATTTTAGATTTTAGATTTTAGATTGGGATTTGGCAAAGCCAAATCCCAACTAGGATAGTGTACAAGTGATTTCAAATTAATCTAAAATCTAAAATCTGCAATCTAAAATCACTTTAATCTAAAACTATTTCTTTATGAATCGTTTGATCGTTTGTTTTCCATCTCTTTCAAAAACTATAAAATAGATTCCTTTTCTAAGATGCGAAACATCAAAACTATTGTTGTTGATTTTTTGAGATGCTACAGTAGATCCTGTTTGAGAATCTACAATTTTTGCAGTTCCTCCAGAAAGATCTGTTGTTACATACAACGTATTTTCAACTGGACTTGGATAAACATTTAAAACAGTTTCAGCTGGTTCTTCACCAGTTTCAACTGAAGCCATTCTTGCTGTTCCTCCTACTACTTTTGTAATTTTAATCCAGTTGATATTCATTCCTGTATTCTGAATGTAGATTCCGAAATTATATGTTCCTGCATTTACATTTACAGTCTGCGAAACGGTATGCCAATTTTGCCAACCTCCCGTATTCGGAATATCAACATTTCCTAAAACGACAGCTCCAGCATTCAAATCAGAAGATAATCTTCCGCCCGTAACACCGCTTGCTACTCGATATTCAATTAAATAAGAACCAGTTGTTGGGAAATTAATATTGTTATACGCCAGCCAGTCTCCTGTTTCTGTATAACCAACGTTTGAACCTCCACCTGTATCGGTAGTCGCTTCAACTTGAATACCGCTCATTGCTGAATAATCTTCTGCTTGAATCAATACCGAAGTTTGAGAACTTGTAGCTGGAACCAATTTCCATTGTCCGCAAGTTTGATTGTTGTTATCCCATTGCTGAACGATCGCTCCCGATGCTGTACTTGCTCCTGCCACCTCAACAATTCTTCCGCTATGACGGGCCACAATTTTATAATAGCCATCGCCTGTTGCAACCAAAATAAACTGCTGATTTGTGGTAGCATTGTATGGATACTGTTCTACTCTTGCGCCATTTGCTTTATTGAAGTTATTAATGTCCATTGACATTCCGCTGTGGTTCGCAATGATTTTATACAATCCATCACCTAAATGCGTGAAAGTAAATTTCTGATTGTTTCCAGAATTCAAAGCGCCTTGATTGATTCCTGCTCCGTTTGACGTACTCGAATTCCAAACATCCATATATAATCCGCTGTTTCTGTTTTGAAGAAAGAAAGTCTGGTTTCCTAAAGTTGTCGTTCCGTTTGCAATAATTCTGATTGAACTTACTTTATCATTCCAAGTGGTATTCAAACAAGAATTATCAGAATTGATTACAGTTGAAGCTCCGCCGAAATTATCATCTTGATATAAAATCGCCTGATAACCGGGAGTAATTTTAAGTGATGAAATATCATCATTTAAAACTCCTAAAGAATTTAAACGAGCCAAATTATAATCTCCAATTGTCAATCCTGCTGAGAACCCTGTGTAGTTACAATCTTTATAAACTGTGATTACATCTGTTGTAGCTGGAACTGAAGGCGTATTAAGTCCAAAATAACCTCCAAATGTAGCAATGACTTTTGTTGGCTGTGGCGAATGAAGCGATGGCGACTGATCGGCAACATCATCATACGCAAATCCGTAAGCCAAATTATCAATATTAATTCCTGGTAAATGCCAGAACTTAGAATAATGATTGGTTGGATTTACTTGATAATATTTCGATGCATCGTACCAATTTTGCTGTCCCGGATTTGCTGTTGTAGTATTTACCACATGTCGGTTGATCGCTGCTGTTAACTGAGCCTGAATTACAAGATCTAAATCTCCATCAACCAATCTTCTGTCCAAAACACCTTTTCCTTCAAGTGCTTCTTGCGTTGTTGGCCTATTTTGAACACGTCCAGTTCTTCCGACAAAAGCACCAGATTGTCCCACCATTTCTAATTGTTCTCCAATAACTCTTCCTTTAAAAACTCCCGCATCTCCTGCGTAAAAGATCAAGTCTTCATTTTTGTATTTATTCCAAATCGCATCGATATATGATTTTAAATAATTGGCGTATGGTCCTGATCCTTCAGCATAAGCAGCTGTTTTAGAAGGAGCGGTAATTTCTCCAGTTGCATCATTGACACAGCCTTGAAATTCTGCTGGAACATTCGCTTTAAAAGCCGCAACAATATCAGCATGCTTTTTTAAATCTCCCACTTTCTTTTGATATCCGTTAGCTCCAAACAATTCCAATCCCATTGGATATTTGTATGAATCGACTCTTGTTGGATTTCCGAAGAAACCATATTGATTATTAGTCAATTCGATCATTTCATACAAAATTCCCTGATTTGGATCTGTTGCGTTCTGCGGATTTGGCGATGCATATCCCGAAGGCGCTCCGCTTGCTCCAAAAAAGTAAAAGTACAATTGTGAGCCTTTAGAAATAAAAACTCTACATCCTGCAATTAATGGCAAAGTGAAAGTTTTGTTTGGAATTTCGCTCAGTTTTGTAAAACATGCGGCATATTTTGAGTTTTGTCCCGGTCCTGTGTTTCCTCCATAAGTGGGTCCTGTAACTGTATTATAAGAAGCATTCATGGGCAAAACCTGACTTGTCTTGGCATTGACCCAAACGTGATTTCCTGTAGTATAATCGATTCCTACAATGGCAACATATAGGTCGCTGTCTGCAAATGTCGAATTATTACTAATCGTAAACGGTACAGGCCCTTGAGCATGCATTAGGCTTGAAAACACTAAAAAAAGCGTCATCAAAAAAGAAAATCTTTGAAGTCTAATTTTATTCATATCTAAATAATTTTGGGGTTACATAATAATTAGATTCTAAAACTAAAGTCATTTGAAAATGACTAAATAATTCCGCCAGGTGCAACTGGTCTGCCCTCCTTGAATTGCACCCAACGGATTTAAAAATTATTTCTTAATTAACTTCTTACTCCAACTCTTTTGATCTGATTTGAAGTTTAAAATATAGATTCCTCTGCGAAGTTTACTCACGTCAATTACACTTTCATTCCCTTGAGGTTTATTCTGTAAAATCAAAGTTCCAGAGTTATCATAGATCGTGATCACTTTATTGTCTAAGTTTTCAGGAGATGAAACTTGAACATAGTTTGTTGTCGGATTTGGATAAACTGCAAAAACAGTTTCTTCTTCCTGAGGTTCTTCGGCAACATTCAAAGCCATTCTAGCCGTTGAAGAAGATCCGTAAGCTTCAATTTCATACAATGAATATCCGTAAGGAGCCAAAGCTTTTGCTGTACATAAAATGCGAAGATATCTTCCTGTTCCGCTTACCGCTAAATCATCCGTTCCGCCATCGCTTGCCGTTTGTGTACTGATGGTTTCATTTTCTGTAAAAACATTGTCAGTTGAAAGCTGTATTTTATATTGAGTTGCATAAGCAGCTTCCCATTTTAAAACTACTCTGTTAAGTGTATAATTGCTTCCTAAATCCACATAAATCCATTCGGTTGCATTGGCAAAAGAACTCGCCCATCTTGTACCTCCATCTCCATCTGTTGCTTGGTTTGCAGTAAAAGTCGCATTTTCTAATGTCGAAGCCGTTGCTGTTTTAGCCAAAGCTAAATTCACATTTGGAGTTTCTGTAGAGGCTAAATTTAAAGCTCTCAGATTATCAAAATAATAGGTATTTCCAGAATTAGTTCCCGGTTCAAACAAGAAAACAAAACGGTTGACATCATTGTCTGGAGTTGAAGCGTCTGGCGTGCTTACATACGTAAAAGTAATCGTATGCCAAGCGTTGCTCTGTTTTACCACTCCCTGATAAATACTGTGTCTTCCAACAGGATAATTGGATGGAACTGAAGCACTACTTTCTGCTTGCCATGAAATAATTGATCCAACTGGCGCAGAAGTGTAAACATCCATTGCAAACTTTTTTGTTCCCGCTTTAAAATCACCTATGTTGTTTAAAGTCGTGTTGAACGAGAAATTATCATACAACTCCGTTGATTTACGAACGTATTTTCCAACATTAGAAGAAGTATTGATTCCACTTGCATTTGGATTTGCTGTGTTTGCTGTATACGTTCCAATAGCATCTCTAAATGTAATATTATGAATCGTTTGATAATCTTCATACACAACACCAGGCGTAAAAGTATCTGGAAGCTTAGTCGATCCAATTCTAATATTATCAAAATAATATGTATCGCTTGTGTACGAACCCGAATTAAACAATAAAACCATTTGATTCACTGCCAGATTCGAAGTTCCAGCATCCGGACTGGAATTATAGTAGAAAGTTAATGTTTCCCATTGGTTTTGTTTGGTTGTAATGGCTACGTAACTACTATTTCTTCCTGTCGGATAATTGGCTGGAAGCGAAGTCGCACTATTTTCAAAATTCATGCTTACAACTGTACCAATTGGCGCCGTTGTATAAACATCAATCATAATTTTATTGGTCTGACTTTTGAATAATCCCGCATCTTCAATTGAAGTTTGTGTATTAAAGAAAAGCACATCATATTGCTCAGATGCATTTCGAACGTACTTCGCCACATTCGCGGAAGCGTTAACCGAATTAGCCCCAGGATTTGCCACAACAGAATACGTTCCCGTTGTCGTTCCTTTTATAATTTTATTTGCTCCATCATAATTTTGCAAAACATCTGTTGCAATAATTGGTTTTTCTGGCGCTGCTTTAGTCAGTAGATTATCAAAATAATATGTCGCTCCAGAATTTGAATTCGATTCAAAAAGAATTACCACATTATTAATCGCTAATGCGCTCGTATTTGGATCGATTACTTTTTCAAATTCAAATTCAATCGTTTCCCATTTGTTCTGAACTGTTGTCGTCGCTTTAAAACCACTATGTCTTCCTGACGGATAATTGGTTGCAGTTGTTACATTGCTATTTTCCAATTGCATCGAAATTTTTGTTCCGACAGGAGCCGAAGTATAAATATCAAACGAAAGTCTTTTTCTTCCGTACACATAATCGTTCGCATTGGTAATGATTACGTTTCTAATATTCAAAACATCGTACAATTCACTTGAATTTCGAACGTATTTTCCAACCAAAGCAGAAGTGTTAATTCCTGTGGCCGAAGGATTCGCGACAGCTTCTGTCAAAACTCCCGTTTTTACAGGATACAATACATTTCGATTACTCTGGAAATCTTCATGTATTTTTTCTATTGGCAATGCTGGCTCGGTTGTAACGGCTAGTTTGTAAGTATTGACATTACAGCCAGAAACCGTTGCAGCCACAGAAACATCTCCTCCAGTAGTTCCCCAATTTACAGTAATCGAATTTGTTCCCTGTCCTGATGTAATTGTTGCTCCTGCTGGAACTGTCCAGTTATAGGTCGCCCCCGCAATTGCATTTACAGAATAGGTTTTACTAGTTTCATTTTGGTATACTTTGTTATCTCCTGCTACCGCATATTTAAAACTCCCATCGTAAACACGAACATAATCGACTTGTAATTTTGCTGGGAAATCACCTGGAACTGGCGCTACTCCCGCTCCATTTACACTGGTATAAGGCGTTCCTGCGCTACCAACAGCAAGGTTTAAAATGATATAAAACTGACTATCGTTAAAAGGCCATCCGCCATTAACGGTCGTATTTGGAGTTGCTGTATGAAATAAAACATCATCAACAAACCATTTGATAAAATTTGGTCCCCATTCTACCGCATAAACGTGAAAATCTGAAGATAAATCTGTCGGAGAACTATAGCTTCTTCCCGTAAAATGATATCCGTTTCCATCATAATGAATCGTTCCGTCTACAGATTGCGGATTTCTGTGTTTGGCTTCCATAATATCAATTTCACCGGTAAACGGCCAGTTTCCGTTTACAGGAAGCATCCAAAAAGCGGGCCACGCGCCTTGTCCGTTAGATAACTTCATACGGGCTTCAACCCTTCCATATTTTAGAGAATATTTTCCTTCTGTAGTTAATTTTGAAGAAGCATACGGCTGATCTGGGAATGAAGCGCTCGGCTCATACTTTGCCTGAATGTTCAAATAACTGTTTGCACCTTCTTTTACAATTGTCGCCTGATTCGGATCATAGCGTTGTGCTTCGGCATTTCCAAATCCGCAGAGCGACGGACAGCCATTTCCTGAAATGCTTTGCCATTTGGTCAAATCTACCGTAGTGCCATTAAATTCATCAGACCAGACCAATGTATTACATTGGGCTTGAGTTTTAAGAAATGGCAGCAGTAGAAATAAAACTGCCACACAAAATTGTTTTAATAAATAGGAATTACTTTTCGGTGGTCGGCCGAAAAAAAAGTCTTTTTGCTTCATTTTAAATAGGTTTTAGTTAGTAAATGTTATTTCTTCAATAAAAACCATTTAAAAAAAATAGTTTGTATTTTCCGACAATAACAAAGCAATATTAACTAAAAAATCAGGCAAGACTTACATTTTTGAGTACGGTTTGACTACGGTACTATCGAAGAAATGTAACAAATCATCGATGAAATGCATAAAATCACTTAAAATTTCACTTAAATGAGAAAAATTAAAAATTGAGAATAAATTCGGTGATGTTTGTATCTGATGGAAGCTGCAATTTTTTACGAATGCGATAACGGGTATCTTCAACACCACGAACAGAAATTCCTAAAAGCGGAGCAATTTCTTTTGTATTGAAGTTCATTCGCAAATACGCACACAATCGCATATCGCGCGGAGTCAATTCTGGATAACTCGATTTTAATCGCTGCATAAAATTATCATGCAATTGATTAAAGATTTCTTCAAATTCATTCCAATGTTTGTCTCCCTGCAATTCGTGGTCAATCAATTTATTGATTTTCGTCAGCAGGCTGAAATTTACATTCGGATCATTCTTCTTATCAATCTGTCCGATCAATTCTTTAATAGAAAGTAGAATTTCATTTAAATGAATCAAATTGACTGTATTTGAAGCTACTTTAGCATTTTTAAGATTTATTGTCGTTTCGAGATTCTCTCGCACAATAGCCATATTCTGTTGTTCGAATGTCAGTTTCTGTTCGTTAAGTTCTGCACGGCTTCGAAGCAATTCTCTTTCCTGATTCTCTATTAATTGACGGCGTTGACGCTCAGCAACAGATTTCTGATATCTCACAATTAAATAAATTACAATACTATAAAGCGTAAAATAAAATAAGTATGCCCAAAAAGTTCTGTACCAAGGCGGTAAAACTTCAAATCGAAAAACAGCTTCTTCGCTGACCACATCATACACGTTTTTTGCCCTTACATGAAAAACATATTCGTTTTCAGGCAAATTGGTATATTCCTTTTCGGTCTGAAGACTATAATCTGACCACGTTGGCTCAAAGCCTTCCAGCCAATATTCATATTTTGTAGCATCGGCGTCTTCAAAACAAAGCGATGCAAAAGAAAAATGAAGTGCATTGTTAGAATACGCTAATACTGTTGAAAGTTTATCTTTTACCGATCCCGTTTTATTTGGAAGAACATCATAACGGCTAGAAAACAGCAAACTATCTTTTGGAAAAATGCATTTTACTTCTGAAATAACCGCTTTATATTTCGTTTGATATTTTTTGTTTTTAATGGCACTGTAATGAATCAAGCCTTCTTGCGTTCCAAAAAACACATCACCACTTTTTGTCGTTTGAATATTTTCAAATCCAGGAACATATAGGTATCGAAGTTTTCGATAGGGAAGTTCTTCTGTCTTGAAACTTCCGTTTTTCTGTTTGCTCATTTTTCCTGTATTTTCACCAGAAATGTACCATATATTATCCTGCTGATCTGGTTTTAATAATCGGATATGATTTTCTAATCCCAAATATTTCTTGAAAACAGGATCTGGAATCATTTTTTTTGAAGATACATCTTGTCTGTAAACGCCTTTTGTGGTTCCAAACAAAATCTGATTATCGATTTTAAAGGTATTCAAAAACAAACTCGACGGAAATCCATTTTTATCATTATAAAACTGAATATCAGCAACTGAATTATATACTGCATTGAATTTCAATTTGTAAATTCCTTTGTAGCCGTGTGCAATCCAAATGTTTCCTTGTTTATCGGTTTCCATAATTCTGCTGCTTTCTTCAAAACCTTTTATTCGGTGCTGAAAAATCCACGAACCGTTTACTTTTTTTAAAAGATACAATCCGGTATAACCGCCAACAAGAAGCAAATCAGGACGATTCGGGATTAGGATTCCTTGCCAAGCGCCATCAATTTTGGCTAACGCTTTCGCGGAATTTCCACTGATTTCAAATATGCCATTTTTTTCAAATGCTAACAACGAATTGCCAAAAACACCAATATTCCAAACATTTTCAGACATTCCAGAAACATACTGAAACGTTACATTTTCTCTTTTTCCACTTTTATAAGCTTCCCAATCGAGCCAAAATACGCCATTATCTGTACCGATATACAATTTATTCTGGTAAATCTGACTGCAGTAAATTTTAGTTTCAGAATTTGTACCGTCAATAATTTTGGATAAAGGAGATGAAATCTGAATTAATGAAATTCCGCCTTTGAGCGTGACCCAAAGATTGCCTTCCGCATCGATTTTAAAATTGGTAACATATTCGTTTTGAAGTCCCATTTGTTTGTCAATATGCTGAATCAAATATCCTTCACTATCAATAACTATCAACCCCGATTGACGGGTTCCAATTCCTAAATAACCGTCCGAAAGTTCAATTCCTGCCGAAATCTGATTTTGTTTTAATAAAGGATCAACTTCCGTTATAAATGGTTTAACCTGTTCTCCATCGAAGATAAAAAGTCCATTTTTTTGAGTTAATACTAAAAGTCCATTTTTGGTTTGAAAAATCTTTCGAACCTGCAATCCAACAAACTGCTGGCTATTTACAACTGGAATTAATTCATTTCCTTTCAGCTTTAATAATCCTTTTTCATTGTTTGTAACATAGATTTCTTTTCCCACTTCGAAGAAATCATCAAAAGAGGTTTTGGCATTAATTACCTTGATTGTATTGTTTTTGTAAATAAAAATCCTTTCGTAAGAGAAAAAAATAACTTCATTATTTCGAATGACCGTATGAAGTACATCCCCAAAATTTCGAGCCGATTTAGGAAGCAATTTTACTAAAGAAGTATATTGATATTGCCCATTTGGAAGCTGAATCACAAACCCGAAATCACCTTGCGCACCCACATACATTTTATCGCTTTTATCAATTGTCATCGACCGCACCATGCTTCGGTTTTCTGGCTGTGTCACAATAGCCCAACGCACACCGTCGAATTGCATAATACCAAAATGATTGGCAAAAAACATCATGCCTTTGGAATCTTGCAAAACATCCCAATTTTCTGATGCAGCTTTATAGGTCTTGGGGCTATAATTGGCTATAAAGGGAACTCCAATCTTTTTGATTTGGGAATTGATAATTGGAGAAATAAATAACAGTAATAGAAATAAAATCTTGATTTTAAGTTTCGTCATTTTTGTGCGGTCTGTAGGTTAATGCAGTGACTTTGGGAAATCACTTCCTAAAAAAGATCCTTTGGGAAAAATCATTTTTTAGGACAAAAAACATTTCTTTTTAAATATAGTAATAACAATTATTCAATATTACCAAATCAAAAAAGAGAATGTCGAAACTCAAATATATAAAAATTTATTTTAATGCAACAAATTACATTTTAATGAGAGAATTTGATAATTAGAAAATTTACCAATTAGATAATTAAACTTTGTCAAAGTTTTGAACTTTGACAAAGTTCTTAAGAATCTGCCGTCGCACAAATAAACCCGACAGGTTTTAAAAACCTGTCGGGTTTAACTTGAAACCTGAAACTTGAAACAAAACAAACAAAACTTAAAGTCCAAGCTTTTCACTTAATTCTTCATATGAGCTAAAAAGCTCTGCTCCTTCTTCTTCTAAATCTTCATTATTGAAACCATTGGCAAAACCATAAACTTTAAATCCTCCGCTTACTCCTGCTCTTACACCAGCTTTACTGTCTTCTAAAACAATGCATTCTTTTACCTCAAAACCCATTACTTTAGCGGCGTGAAGAAATATTCCTGGTTCGGGTTTCCAGCTCCCAATTTGATACGAACTGAATATTCTATCTTCGAATCTATCGAGTAACCCAGCCACTTCAAGATTCAAACGAATTTTATCTACTGGTCCGCTAGAGGCAACGCAATATGGAATTTTTAATTTTTCGATATTTTCGATAAAATCAACAATTCCTTCCATTGGTTTTACCTGAGTTTTAAAAGCTTCAAAACTCTTTTCGCGATATTCTGTTTCAAAATTTTCTGGAAGTTTCTGATTGATTGCTTCTTCAATATGTCTGAAGCAATCTTTTAGATTTCGGCCATTAAAATAACGATAAGCATCTTCCAGTTCCATCTCGAATCCATGTTCTTGCGCCATTGACAACAATATTCCGTTACCGATTTTCTCAGTATCGACCAATACTCCGTCACAATCGAAAATTATGCATTTAACCATTTCTGTTGATTTTCATTTATTTATAAATTCTTCCCGAACTCAAAATCAGGAAATGTAAATTACGGAAAATAATCTATTTTCTTGATAAAGCTTTTCTGCTCATTTTCAAACTTCTGTACAGAATTACTCCTATTCTGTATTTTCAATTCCGTTTTGATTTGTACTTTTATAATCCTATCAAACCTAATTTTGAGAAATATTAAAATCATAACATTTTGAAAAAACATCTTTTTATCATAACCATTCTGACAGCCCATTTTGCAGCTTTTTCTCAGAATAAAATCATTACAATTTCCAACTTTTTAAAAGTTGACAGAGAATTTGAAACCATCGAATTGACTAAAAAATCACTTGGATTAAATACCGATTCGAAACTTGAAAACTATGCTGTAAAAGACATTAGCAGTAATACTTTCTTAGAAACTCAAACCGTAGATAATGATGACGACGGAAATGCAGATGTTTTGCTTTTTCAGCCAAAAATCAAAGCTGCTTCTAAACAGGATTTTGAAGTATTAGTTGGAACAAATCCAAATGCTTCAAAAGTAGTTAGCTGCTATTCTCGTTTTGTTCCAGAACGTACAGATGACTATGCGTGGGAAAACAATAAAGTAGCTTTTAGAACTTACGGGCCAGTGGCTCAAAAAATGGTTGAAGATAAAATTCCTGGAGGTACTCTAACTAGCGGAATCGATGCTTGGCTAAAAAGAGTAGATTATCCAATCATTAATAAATGGTATGAAAAAGCCACAAACGGAACCGGAACGTATCATAAAGATACCGGCGAAGGTTTAGACAACTTTCATGTAGGTGACAGCCGTGGTGTGGGTGGAATTGCTGTAAATGTTGATGGAAAATATTATTTTTCTAAAAATTTCATCAGCTGGAAAACCATTACAACAGGGCCTATCAGAACGAGTTTTATTCTGACCTATGCCGATTGGGATGCAAAAGGCAATAAAATAACGGAATCGAAATTAATTAGTTTAGATTACGGAAGTCAGCTTTCTCGTTTTGAAATCAATATTACGGGAACTAAGCAAATTGCTGCCGGATTAACGCTTCATGATAAAAAAGGAACAACTGGAACAAATGTAAAAGAAGGCTGGCTAAGCTATTGGGAGCCAATCGACGATTCTGAAATTGGCACAGGATTGGTTGTTCCTAAAGGCAATTTAATCAATTTTGACAATCATGTAACAGACGAAAAAGATCTAAGTAATCTGTACGGAAATATTGCTGTTAAGAACAATAAAGCTATTTATTATGTTGGCTTTGGATGGAAAAAAGGAAGTCCGTTTCAAACTAAACAGGAATGGGAAAAATATTTGAGCTCTTTTGCGGAAAAGGTTAATAATCCTTTGATTGTGAAGGTGAAGAAATAATTATTTTTGCCACTAAAGCGCTAAGGCGCAAAGTTTTTTATATCTACCTATTTCCATACAGTTTGTCATTTCGACCGAAGGGAGAAATCTCCACGAGTAGCTCTACAAAGATTGGTGATAATCTATACGGAGTTTCTTACGAAGATTTCTCCCTTCGGTCGAAATGACAAACTAGACTTTAGAAAAAATCATTTTCTAGGAAAATAATTCTCCTTCAAAATAATTTCTAACGGAATATAATGCGTTCGCTCCGTCTCTTCTTGCAGAACCAATTTCTTATACAAATAATTAATACCCATATAACCTTGATCTTCGGGTCTTTGATTGATTAAAAAATCAATTACGCCTTTGTTTAAATATTCGATATTCTCTTTCAGCAAATCAAAACCAATAATTCGAACACCTTTTATATTGTTTTTTTCTAAAAACTCGGCAACAATATACGCTCGAGAATTGGGTACAAAAACGCTGTTTACACCCGAAAACATTTCTAAACTCAATTGATCGATTCCGGAATCTTTTAAGGTAAATTCAGAAAATTTAAAATTGGTCAATTCATCATGGTCTTGAAAATACGAATAGAAACCTTTTATACGCTGCTGATACACAGAAGTGCTTTCGATTTCTCTAGTAATCTTAAAAATTAAAACTTGTCGCTCATTTTTTACGGCAAAACTAATTAATCTTCCAGCTAAATAACCGCTCTGAAAAGCATCTTGCCCTACATAAGCATGTTCGTTTTCTTCAGAAATATTCGAATCGATCATCACAATCGGAATATTCTTTTTTTCATATTCCTTTAAAAACTGAACAGAATCTTCGTAAAAAATCGGTGCAAACAATAAACCATCGCAATCAAATCCCAATACTTTTTGAGCCGATTCTTTAAACGATGCCAAATTATAATCGTAGAAAAAATAATCCAATACGATTCCGAATTTACTGAATTCCACAGCTGCTTTTTCTATTCCGTCAGTTTGACTTTTCCAATATTCCAAAGTTTCCGATTTTGGAAGGAAAACTGCAAAATGAAACTTTTTATTCAGTGCCAGATTACTTGCCAAAATATTTCGGGTATAACCAAACTCTTCAATTATTGCATTCACCTTATCTACGGTTTCCTGCGCTACTTGTCCGCGTTTGTGTATAATCCTGTCGACAGTTCCGGTAGAAATATTAGCTAGTTCGGCAATTTTTTTAATTGTTATGATATTGATTCTTTTTAAGTTAAAAAAATAAAAGCAGTCGGGTAAAATTAATTTATTTTATTAAAAATAAGTTGTTTTACATCACTTTTTGCATACATTTGTAAAACACCGTGTGCGTACACGCAAATATACATATAACACTGAAAAATAAAAATAATAATCAATTAAAATGATACTAGACTCATTACAAAATGCACCAAAATACTACGGTCTGCATCCAAATTTCAAAAAAGCTTTTGATTATGTTAATCAAAATGACATTGCCAATCTAGAAGAAGGGGCTTTTGAAATTGGCGAAGGTTTAAAACTAATTGTAATTGTTGGACAAGGAAATACAAAGGAAGAAGCTGTAAAAGGATTTGAATGTCATGATAAAAACATCGATATTCAAATTTCGATTAAAGGACCCGAAACTTTTGCATGGAAGCCAAGAGAAAAATGTGTGAATCCGAATGGCGACTACAGCGATGAAAGAGACGTTAGATTTTTCCATGATGCACCAGATACTTTTTTTGAAATGCAGGAAAAACAATTCGCTATTCTGTTTCCAGAAGATGTTCATACCGCAATGATTGGTGAAGGAACACTGAAAAAAATCGTTATTAAAGTAAAAATATAAGTCATGAGCACTATTCAGAATTCGATTGATGTCATTGTAAAACAAGGAATGCTTCCATTGTATTTTAATGCAGAGGAAAGCAAAAGCATCACGATTTTAAGAACACTTTATAACTCTGGAATTAGAGCAGTAGAATATACAAGCCGCGGTCCAGAAGCGCTTTCTAATTTCAAAAAAATGGTTGAAGTAAGAAACGCTGAAATGCCAGGAATGCTTTTAGGAATTGGAACCATCAAAAATTTAGCACAAGCAGAAACGTATTATTTAACTGGAGCCGACTTTTTTATAAGCCCAGGATTTGTTCCTGAAATTGCTTCGTTTTTAATTTCTAAAGAAGTTTTATACGCTCCAGGCTGCATGACGCCAACTGAAATTATTGCTGCTGAAAATGCTGGAGTAAAATTCATTAAACTTTTCCCCGGAAACATTTTAGGTCCAGATTTTATGAGTGCCATCAAAGATGTTTTTCCAAACTTAATTTTTATGCCAACTGGAGGTGTTGATACTACTAAACAAAATATCGAAACTTGGTTTAACGCTGGTGTGTCTGCTGTGGGAATGGGAAGCAAATTAATTAGCAAAGAAGTAATGGAATATGGTGCTTACGAGACAATCGAAAAAGAAACCAAAAGGGTTTTGGAATTGATTGAAACAATCAAAAGTTAAATTCCAAATTTGAAAACCCAAATTCCAAACTCAATATGAACTGATGGGGCTAAATAAATCAAAAAAGTAAAAATTAATTATACAAAAATGTGCTTTATTTCCAAATTGGAATTTGGAATTTAAAGTATTGAAAATTAAAAATTAAAATGGATTCAATATTCAATCTACAAGGAAAAATTGCCTTAATAACAGGTGGTGCTGGAGTTTTAGGAAGCAGATTTGCAAATACCTTGGCACAACAAGGTGTAATTGTCGGAATCGTTTCGCAATCACTGGAAAAAGCTGAAAACACAGTAAAAGCCATAGAAGCAAACGGCGGGCAAGGTTTTGCCGTTCAAGCGAATGTTTTAAATAAGGGAGAAATAGAAAAAGCCAAAGATTTTATTGTTGAAAAATACGGCCGTCTAGATATTCTAATTAATGCAGCTGGCGGAAATATGCCGGGCGCAACCATTCAGCCTGATCAAGCGGTTTATGATATGAAAAGCGATGATCTGCAAAAAGTTATTGATTTAAATATTATCGGAACAATGCTTCCAACTCAGGTTTTTGCCGAACTTTTTGCGAAACAGAAATCAGGAAACATCATCAATATTTCATCGGCTTCGGCACAAAGACCTTTAACAAGAGTTGTAGGATATTCTGCTTCAAAAGCGGCAATTGACAACTTTACACAATGGATGGCGGTGGAACTGGCTCAAAAATATGGCGAAGGACTTCGTGTAAACGCTATTTCTCCTGGGTTCTTTATTGGCGAACAAAACCGCGCTTTATTGCTTACTCCAGAAGGAAAACTGACTCCAAGAGGTGAAAAAATCATCGAACATACACCAATGGGAAGATTTGGAACTCCAGAAGATATTGACGGTGCACTTTTATTTTTATGCAGCGATATGTCAAAATTTGTTACTGGAACTATCTTAAAAGTTGACGGCGGATTTGCTGCAACAAGCATTTAAGATTTCACCCCTCTCCTGCAAGGTTTCCAAAACCTTGCAGGTTTAAATTGTAGATTATTATAAATTAAAATACCTACAAGGTTTTGGAAACCTTGCAAGAAATAAAAAAAAATAAAAAATGGAACAAACATTAAGATGGTTCGGACCAAATGACCCTGTTTCTTTACAAGATATCAAACAAACTGGAGCAACGGGAATTGTAACGGCTTTACACCATATTCCGAACGGGGAAGTTTGGAGTATTGACGAAATCATTAAGCGAAAAGTTGAAATCGAACACGAAAACGGCGATCCTAAAAAAGGTGCTTCTGGGTTAACTTGGTCGGTTGTAGAAAGTATTCCGGTTCATGAAGACATTAAAAAACAGACTGGAAATTATCTTCAGTATATAGAAAATTATAAAGAAAGCATTCGCAATCTGGCTTTGTGCGGTATCAAATGTGTTTGTTACAACTTTATGCCTGTTTTAGACTGGTCAAGAACCGATTTATCGTATACAGTTGAAGACGGTTCAAAAGCTTTACGTTTTGACATTAATGCTTTTGCTGCTTTTGAATTGTTTATTTTAAAAAGACCAGGTGCAGAAAACGAATATTCTGAAGAACAAAAACAAAAAGCAAAAAGCTATTTTGAAGCCATGACATCAGAAGATAAAGTAAAATTGCAACAAAATATTCTGGCTGGGCTTCCAGGGGCTGAAGAAGCTTATTCTGTTGAAGATTTTCTAGTAACATTAAGTGCTTATAATCATATTGACAGACAGGCTTTAAAGAATAATCTTTTTCATTTTCTGAAAGAAATTATTCCGGTTGCTGAGAGTAAAGGTGTTTTGATGGCTATCCATCCAGACGATCCTCCTTACCCAATTTTAGGTTTACCAAGAGTCGTAAGTACCGAAGAAGATTTGATGGAATTAATGAACGCCGCTCCTTCTCCATCAAACGGATTTACAATGTGTACAGGTTCTTACGGTGTTCGCGCCGATAATGATTTGCCTGGAATTGTGAGACGCCATGGCGACAAAATGAATTTTATTCATTTAAGAAGCACGCAGCGCGATGAAGAAGGAAGTTTTTACGAAGCAAATCATTTGGAAGGCGATGTAGATATGTACGAAGTTGTAAAAGCCATTTTGGAAGTTGAAAAAAGAAATAATACTCAACTACCAATGCGCCCAGATCACGGACATCAAATGCTGGATGATTTGAAGAAAAAAACAAATCCGGGGTATTCTGCAATTGGCCGTTTAAGAGGCTTAGCAGAACTACGCGGACTTGAATTAGGGATCAAACGATCTTTATAATTTTGTTTGCCATTAAGGCGCTAAGACGCAAAGTTTTTTATTTTTTTGTTTCACGCAGATTTAAAAAGATTTAAGCAGATGAACGCAGATAATTTATACATAATAAAATCTTCTATAATCTGCCAAATCTGCGTGAAAAAAAATCTTTTTAATCCTTTTAATCTGTGGATAAAAAAAAATTCGTGCCTTAGTGCCTTCGTGGCAAAACAAAAAAACTAACTAACCACAAAAACCACAAAACCATGATTCGCCAAGCCATTCTTATATCCTGTGGCTTTTTTATAAACACTTTACTGGCACAGGAAATACCCAAAATTATTACTTCAAAAACCAATTATCTTCCAGATTTTAGTTATGCGGGATATCACTTCGGCGAAAGCCAGATTCCCGAAACCAATGGAAAAGTCATAAATGCAATTGATTTTGGCGTAAAAGCAAATGACAATTTGGACGATTCAAAAGCGCTTTTAAAAGCCTTTAAAGCCGCGAATGCTGCTGAGGGAAATGTCATTCTGCAATTACCAGCTGGACGCATTATCTTAAGTGAAATTCTCTATATAGAAAGAAGCAATTTTGTACTTCGTGGCGCAGGTTCTAACGAAAATGGAACTGAAATCTACTGCCCAAGACCGATGATGTATCTTAAAGATTCTTATGTTTTGGCTGAACTTCGCGAATATTTAACCGCTTTTGATAAAAGACAGCGCGAACCTGAAAACAATATCGATTTGCCTTTCTCGCAATACGCTTGGTCTGGAGGTTTTATCTGGACGCAAGTTTCGGGCGAACGCGTAAAATCGTATTTGGATAAATACGAACCAGAGTCTAATCCGTTGGCGAAAGTCAGTTCGGGAAAAATGGGCGAGCATGTCATTACAGTTTCTGATGTCAAAGGTTTAAAAGTCGGTGATGTTGTTGAACTGCAGCTTTTTAATAAAGACGGCGAAAATGGCGAAATCATCAACGATTTATATCAAGGAGCTAAAGTAAAACCGGGTTCGCATCACTGGAAATTTCCAAAACTTCCCATTGTGAGACAGCAGGTTGAAATTACTAAAATTTCGGGTTCCAAAATCACATTAAAAACACCTTTAACCATTTCAATTAAGCCAAGTTATCAGGCGCAATTGGTTGAGTGGAAACATTTAAACGAAGTCGGTATCGAGCATCTTCGTTTTACGTTTCCTGATATTCCAAGAGTCGCGCATCACGTAGAACCTGGCAATAATGGTATCTTCTTAACTCGTCTTTTCAACAGTTGGGTTAAAGATGTGAAAATCACCAATGCCGACAGCGGAATTTTAGCCGAAGAAGTTGCTAACGTTACCATTCAAGATATTACAACCGATGGACCGCATTTATCGCATTACACCGTAACTTTAGGCGGCGTGCACAATATTTTGGTTAAGAATCTCAAAATCTATAATTCTGCCGTCCATCCTTTAAGTTTCAACACTTTTGCAACTAAAAATGTGTATCAAAACTGCGAGATATTTACTGACCCACTTCTAGATCAGCATTCAGGAGCCAATCATCAAAATTTATTTGATAATATTACCGTTCACATAAAAACAGACAAAAATAATAGTTACGCCTTATTTGGCGGCGGAGGTGCAGATTATTGGAAACCTTCTCACGGTCCTTTCAGCACGTTTTGGAATCTGAATGTTCAGGTTGAAAATCCAGATCTATCAAAACCAGTTTTATTGTACGGAATGAAAGACGGCGCTTTAGCCAGAATCATTGGTGTTCACGGAAATACGAAATTTGAAATCAAATACGACATTGATCCCTATATTGAATTTTTGAATACGCCAATTGAGAAGATTCCTTCTTTGTACGATTATCAATTAAATAAACGTTTGAAAAAATAAATTTAAACACATAGAAACATAGCTTTTAGGAACGTAAAAAGGCGTTTCACTTACATAAATAATCATAGATTTTGCGTGAAGCTATGTGTGAAAAACTAGTTTTTTTTAAATGCCTTTTTTATAAAAAGAAAAAATCTATGTTTCTATGTGTTTAAAATTAATCTCGCAAAGTCGCTAAGACGCAAAGTTTTACTTGTTCATTTTAATCATTAATTAAGTATAGTTTGTCACTTTCGACAAAGGAGACTCAAGCGATAGCAAACAAGCGAAGCAAATCTCCACGAGTAACTCTATAAAGATTGACGAAATTCTGTACGGAGCTACTTGCGAAGATTTCTCCTTCGTCGAAATGACAAAAATGAGAAAACCTTTGCGTCTTAGCGACTTTGCGAGATTAAATCATAACTAAAAAAACTTTGCATCTCTGCTCCTTTGCAACTTTGAAACTAAAAATAAACGCTATGAAATATAAAATAGCTTTTCTCGCAATTGTATTTGTTTTCGGGAATTTGTTTTCCCAAAATAAATACCGTCTTAAAAATTTCTCTACAACAGACGGGCTTTCGCAGAGTTCTGTCATTGCCATTCATCAGGATAAATTTGGGCAGATGTGGTTTGGAACCCGCGATGGTCTTAATAAATATGATGGAAGCCGATTTACAATTTTCAGGAATGATGCAACTGATAAATTTTCGATTAGCAATAATGATATTTTAGCCATTGAAGAAGACGATTCAGGAAAAATCTGGGTGGGAACTTACAACGGACTAAATTGCTATGATCCCGTTTCGAATCGCTTTACAAGATATCTTCACACCAAAGCCAATCATACTATAAGTAATAATGCGGTTTGGAGTATTAGGGAAATTGGCGGTGAAATGTGGTTTGGAACTTCAAAAGGATTAACGATTTTCAATAAAAAATCAGGATTATTTACTTCCGTATTTCATTCCGATGGTGATGCTTCTACTCTTCCAAGCAATAATATTCTGAGCATTTTAAAAACTAAAAAAGGCGAAATCTGGATTGGAACAACGAAAGGTTTATGCCAATTGACCAGTCGAAAAAATGGTAAATTATCTTTTAAAAATTATCCATTAAACACAACTGACTTACTAAACGTTCAATCGGTTATTGAGGACAAAGATGGCAGCTTATGGGTTGGGACAAAAAACAAAGGACTTTTAAAATTCGATCTAAAAGAAAAAGCTTTTATTTCTTTTTTACCGGCTGAAAAATACCGCGAAATCAATACCGACATTCGCTCTTTAGTGATTGACAATCAAGGTTCTCTATGGGTTGGCGCTTATGACGGAATTTATATTTTAGGTAAAGAGAAAAATATTCAAAAAATCAATAATAGCACTAATGCCAACGGAATCGACAAAGTAAAATCTATTTTTATGGATAAAAAAGGTTCTATTTGGATTGGCTGTTATTACAAAGGTGTAAATCTTTGGGACGTTTCGAATGTCAATTTCTCCAATTACAATCAGAATTCGAAAAAGATTCCAATGAGTTTTGATGTTGTAAGTTCTATTATTGCAGATAAAAACCAAAACATTTATTTTGGAACTGAAGGCGGTGGAATTAGCATTTACAATACAACTACCGAAGCTGTAAGTTATATCAATAGTAAAACTGGACAAACTCATAAAAATGATATCAAGGCCATGTGTCTTGCAGACGATCATATTTTATGGATTGGAACTTTTTCGAAAGGATTATCGGCTTACAATACCATTTCTAAAAGAATGGAAGATAATAGAATTGCATCTGATTTAACCGAATTACTGAAAGAAAGCGGTGTTTATTCTCTTAAAGCTGAAAATAAAATCTTATGGATTGGAACTTTTGGCAAAGGTTTAATTCGTTACAACACATTAGGCAAAACCTTCCAAATTATTGGAAATGATACTTCTAAACCTGTTTTTCTAACCAATAATATGGTTCGCAGTATTTTGATCGACAAACAAAATTCAATCTGGCTTGGAACACAAAATGGTTTAAATCGCATTTCGCTTCAAAATTTTGATTCTAAGAAATACCAAATACAACATTTCTTTTACGATCATTCGGCTTTGTCGGGAGATGATATTCTGACTTTGTTTGAAGATTCTCAGAATAAAATATGGGTAGGAACAAAAGCCAAAGGACTTCATGTTTTTGATGGAAAAAAGTTCACCAGAATCAATCTTAGAATTGGAAATACGGTTATTACCTCTATTCATTCGATTTTAGAAGATGACGATAAAAACCTATGGATCAGTACTAATCAGGGAATTATCAAGTACAATACAATTAAAAAATCGGTTGTAATTTATGATCAGAAAGATGGTTTGGCGAGTAATGAATTCAACGATAATTCGGCTTTAAAATTAGGTTCCAATCAGTTTTATTTTGGAAGCCCGTCAGGTGCAACTTTTTTCGATGCCACAAAAATTTCCTTAAATAAGTATGCTCCTCAGGTTTTAATTACCGATTTGAAAATTAAAAACGAAACAGTAAATGCGCATGATAAAGACGGAATCTTAGAACAGAGCATTGGCTATACTAAAACGATCACTTTGGATTATGACAAGGCAAATTTCTCGATCAGTTTTGCGATTCCAAATTACATTCGATCCAAAAATAACCAATACAGTTATCGTTTGGTTGGTTTGGAAAATAACTGGACAACTACTAAAAACAGTGAAGCTAATTTTGCGATTCAAAATCCGGGCACTTATACTTTTGAGGTTCGAGGCGCCAACAATGACGGCGTTTGGAATCAATCTCCAACAACTTTAACCGTTATTGTAAATCCTGCTCCATGGCGCAGTATTTGGGCATTTCTGATTTACGGAATCATAATTGGTTTAGGTTTATATGGCCTGATTTGGATTATGAAATCGAAAGCGAGATTGAAACAAAAACTCGAACTGGAATATCTGGAAACGCAGCGTATTGAAGAAAACAATAAGCTGAAACTAGATTTCTTTACCAATATTTCGCATGAATTTAGAACGCCTTTAACTTTGATTTTAGGGCCGTTACAACAAATTTTAGCCGATTACAACGGAACCAACGAAATGTATAAAAAACTTTTGGTTATTGAAGGAAGCGCGAATCATCTTTTGAGTTTGATTAACCGTTTAATGGATTTTAGAAAACTGGAAAATCATCAGGTTACGCTGGAATCTGCAAACGGAAATATTGTCAAATTTACCAAAGAAATCTTTCTTTCATTTATCGAATATGCCAAAGACGGCGGATACGATTATACGTTTGAAACTGAAAACGAAGAAATTCTGCTTTATTTTGACCGCTATAAACTGGAACGCGTATTTTATAACCTGATTTCAAATGCTTTTAGATACACTCCAAAAGGCGGTTCGATCAAAATTAAAATCAATCAAGACCAGCAGAATCTGTTTATCGCCGTTGAAGATTCGGGTGTAGGAATTGCCGAGGAACATATCGATAAAATTTTCGATCTGTTTTTTGAAGTTCCAACACATAATCAGGTTCAGAAAAATTACAATAAAGGAACAGGAATCGGACTTTCTATCGTTAAAAACATTGTTAAACTTCATAAAGGAAAAATTGATGTTACCAATAAACCTTCTGGCGGAGTTATTTTTAAAGTGACTTTACCGCTTGGGCGTGAACATCTTCTGGACAACGAAATTATTCCTGATTTTAAAATCAGTGACGATATTGCACAATACGCAGCTCAGTTAGAAACTTCAGAAATTGTAGAAAATGATGACATTGAAGATTTAATTGTAAACGAAGAAAAACAAACGATTTTAATTGTTGAAGATCATAAAGTCTTGAGAAAGTTCATGAAAAACCTGCTCAAAAAAGACTACAATATTATCGAAGCCGAAAATGGTAAAATTGCTTTAGAGAAAGCTTTAAAATTTGTTCCAAATCTGATTATCAGCGATGTGATTATGCCAGAAATGGTAGGAACTGAATTGTGTTCACGAATCAAAGAAAACATCAAAACCAGCCATATTCCGGTTATTCTGCTGACTTCGAGATCGTCATTAGTTTACAAATTTGAAGGATTAGAAAGCGGTGCCGATGATTACATTAGTAAACCATTCAATTTAATGGAATTCAGGCTTCGCGTTAAAAATCTTCTAAATACAACGGAACGTTTGAGAATCAAATTTTCAAGTGAAGACAGTTTTATTCCGTCAGAAATTACGGTTTCTTCTCTGGATGAAGAATTATTGAAAAAAGCATTCAAAATTGTAGAAGAAAATATTTCAAACGAACAATTCGATATTCCGTTTTTCTGTTCAGAATTAGGCGTAAGCCGAACGATGTTATTCTTAAAAATAAAAGCTTGGACCAATTGCACGCCAAACGAATTTATACATGAAATCAGATTAAAACGTGCGGCTCAATTATTAGAACAAAACAAATTAACGGTTTCTGAGATCAGTTATAAAGTCGGTTTCAACAATCCGAAATACTTTAGCAAATGCTTTCAGAAAAAGTACGGTGAAACTCCATCTCAATACGCCGACAAATTTTATAAATCTCCTACGATTAAATTGTGAAATGTGAGATGTTAAATATTAAATGTTAAATGTGAGATGTCAAATGTGAATTGTTAGAGGTAACTAAACTATTTACTTTTTACTATTTACTTTTTACAACTCACATTTAAAATCTTATTTAAACAATTCGCATTTTTAAAGGCTTAAAAAAGGGTATCTGTATTTTTAGATACCCTTTTTTGTATTTCTATTTCTTTTTCGGCCTATACATTTGCGATATGAAAATCAAAAAAACAAAATTCTTATTGCTGCAAATTTTCTTTGTCATCATCATAATCGGAATGAGTTTATTGCTTTTCTACTTTATCTAACTTATTAACCTTAAAACCAAAAAATGAATGTTTACAAACCACAAAAACAAATCGTTTAGATGGTGTTTTCTAGTATCTTTTTTACTGGTAAATATCGTGATGCATGCACAGGAACGAAAAGTAACTGGAAAAATAACTTCCAGCGAAGATTTGCTCGGGCTTCCAGGTGCTAATGTCTATATCAAAAACTCCTCTGTAGGCGCTTCTGCCGATATGGACGGAAATTATACTGTAATTGTAGGAGAGAAAAATGCTGTTTTAGTTTTCAATTTCGTAGGATTTCAAACGGTCGAAGTTCCAGTTGGAACTAAAAATGTTATCAATGTAAGTTTAAAACCAGATACAAAAGCACTCGATGAAGTTATCGTGGTGGGTTACGGTACACGTAAAAAGAGTGACATTACGGGTTCTGTATCTTCTGTAACGGCAAAAGAACTAACTGCTTTTCCTGTTTTAAATGCAGAACAAGCTTTACAAGGTCGTGCAGCGGGTGTTTCGGTAATGACCAATAATGGTGGCGAACCTGGAGCTCCTACAAAAATTAGAGTGCGTGGAGGAACTTCTATCAATGCCAGTGGAGATGCCCTGATTGTTGTAGACGGCTTTGCAGGTGTTTCTATGCCAGCTCCTCAGGATATTGCTTCTATTGAAGTTTTAAAAGATGCTTCGGCAACTGCTATTTATGGTTCTCGCGGATCTAACGGGGTTATCATGGTAACAACCAAAAAAGGAAAACCAGGAAAACCAGTAATTGAGTTTAGCAATTCGACTTCTATTCAATCCGTAAATAATAAATTAGATTTATTAGATGCAGATCAATTTGCAGCTTATAGAAAAAGTTTTACTACGCACACGCAAGGTCCTGCAAATACAGACTGGCAAGATGAGATTTATCGTGAAGGAATGATTTCGAATACGCAATTGTCTTTCTCAGGCGGATCTGAAAATATCAGATATTATGTTTCTGGAACGTATTTCAACCAAAATGGAGTTGTAATCAATTCTGGAATTGACAAATACACGATTGTTGGAAATCTTGAGGCCGATTTAACTCCAAAATTTAAAGTAGGTTTAAACACTTTTACAAGCAAGCAGAACAAAGAAGGAATCGTAAGTCAGACAGGTGCTGGAGGAACTGGTGCTGCAGGTGTAATTGCTTCTGCATATCGTTTTATGCCTGATAAAGGAATTTACAATGCAGACGGAACTTATACAACGACTGCTCCAATTGGTGACGATATTGATAATCCATACGCAACGGCAATGGAAAATATTTTGGAAACTGTTTCTATCGTAAACCGAAACAATTTCTTCGCTCAATACCAAATTACAAAAGATCTTGATTTTAAAACTACTTTAGGTTTAACCGATAATAATTCGCAAACAGGAAGATTTATTCCTTCCACTTTAATTGCCGGAAAAAACATCAAAGGAGAAGCTTCTGTAAACAACACAAGATTTTCGTCTTTCCTGACAGAGAACTATTTGACTTTCAAACGCGAAATTATCGACAAAGGAATACTGACAGTTCTTGGAGGATACTCTTACCAGAAAAACAAAAACGAAAATTCGTATGCCGCTTCAAGAGGATTTTTGACGAATACGAATTCATATAGAAATTTAGGCGCTGGAACTGTTTTCTTAAAACCTGATTCTGGTTTATCTGAAACTGAGTTAATCTCTGCTTTTGGAAGGTTGAATTTTGATTATGCCGACAAATATCTATTGACATTTACAGCAAGACGTGACGGTTCTTCAAGTTTTAGTAAAAACTACAAATACGGAACTTTTCCTTCTGGCGCAATCGGATGGAACATTAGTAAAGAAAACTTCTTAAAAGACAATAAAACGGTTTCAAACTTAAAATTAAGAGCAAGTTACGGAGCAACAGGAAACCCTTCAATTGGTGCCTACTCAACTCTTTCTAGATTTTCTGAAATCTATTATGTAAGCGGTGATGTAATTACAAATTCGGTTCAGCTGACTTCATTAGACAATCCGAACTTAAAATGGGAAACGTCGTATCAGCAGGATTACGGAATTGATTTAGGTTTGTTTGATAATAGAATTAGTATTACAGCAGATTATTACAAAACGATTACCAAAGATTTATTGTTCAACAGGCCACTTCCTGGAATTTCTGGAATTGCTTCTCAGCTTCAAAACGTGGGAGAATTAGAAAATAAAGGATGGGAATTAGGTATTAATACCAGAAACTTTATTGGTTCTGATTTTACTTGGTCAACAAACTTTAATATTTCTTCAAACAAAAACAAAGTTTTAAAATTGGCTGATAACAAAGATCTTTTAATCAACTCTGCTCCTGGGCATTTCTTAGCAACAGAATCGCAAATTTTAAGAGTTGGACAGCCAGTAGGTTCTTTCTTTGGATTTATTTATGATGGCGTAATTCAGCAAGGTGAAGCTGTCTTACCAGGAAACTTTGAAACTGTTGCAGGTGGTGAAAAATTTAGAGATGTAAATGGTGACGGAAAATTGGATTCTCAAGATAAAACAATCATCGGAAATCCAAACCCAGATTTCATCTTCGGATTCAACAATGATTTCACTTATAAAAATCTTGACTTGAATATCTTCTTTCAAGGTTCGCAAGGAGGTCAAATCTTAAACTATACTTTGATGGAATTGGCTTCTGGAAATAACAACGCTACAACTGAAGTTTTAGATGCTTGGACACCAACTCATACTGATACAAATGTTCCTGCAAATGCGGCAAGAACAAAAAGAATCACTTCAAGATTTGTTTATGATGGAAGTTATATCCGTTTAAAAAACATCTCTATTGGATATAGTTTAGATGAAAAAGTTGTTTCTAAAATGGGATTAAGCAAAGTTCGTTTTTACATCAGTGCACAAAACCTTTGGACCATTACTGATTATCCAGGAACAGATCCTGAAACGAATTACTTGAACGACACGAATTCTAGAAGTAATACCAATTTAGGATTGGATTATGGAGGATATCCAAACGTAAGAACATTTACAGCAGGATTCAATTTAAAATTTTAATCTAAAACAATTATGAAAAAATATATAGCTCTTCTTTGCTTTGGAACAATGGCGTTTTTTAGCTGTTCTGATCTAGAAGAAAAACCAATAGGAATTATTCGTCCAGAGAACTTTTTTAATAATACAGACGATTTGCAGGCTGCTGTAAACGGTGCATTTGCCAACATTGGTCACAATAATTATTGGGGAAGAGAATTTACAATTGCCCTTATGCTTCGTGACGACATGTCTGATATTGGCGACAGAACAACGCAAGCGGCTCGTATTGATGTAAACGATATGTCAATGAATGATACCAACGCGCTTGTGGCAAACTTTTGGCCTCAATCGTATGTAATTATCACAGCCGCAAATCAGGCGATTGAAGGTGCTAAAAAAACACCTGGCGATCCAGCAAAAGTCAACGCTATTGCAGCTCAAGCGTATTTTGCAAGAGCTTTTGCTTATTATCATTTAGTGCGCCTTTTTGGTGATATTCCGTATGTTGATTTTGTGGTGAATGATGTGAATCAGGTAAACTCGATTGGAAAAACAAAAGAAGCGGATGTTTATCCAAAAATTATTGCCGATTTAGAATTTGCGAAACAATGGCTGGAGGATAAACCAAAAGTAAAAGCTGTTCCAGGGAAAGGTACTGCCGCAGGATATCTAGCGTCTGTTTATTTGACTTTAGGAAATTTTCAAAAAGCATATGATGAAGCAAAATTTGTAATTACCAACGAAGCTAAATTTGGTTTAGGTTTGGATGCTGATTTTCAGGATTTATTTAACGCTACTAAAACAGCTACTTTAAAAGAGCCACTTTTTACAATTGACTTTAATAACTTAACATCAGGAAATTACGGTCAGGATTATACCGCCTTTTTTACTGGATCTTTAAAAGATGATAGTTATAGCTACGGACAAGGATTCTCTGTTGCCGTTCCGTCTTTAAAAGTTTTCAACACTTGGGATCAGAGAGATTATAGAAGAGCGGTAAGTTTTGATACCATTATCAGAAAGAAAACCGGACCAGGAGGAGCATTACAAGTCTTTCCTTCAAGCGATAATGAAAAAGCACCTCGCCCACACATTGCCAAATATTTCCGTTTTCCAGGAAAAGCAGGTGCTAACGGAAGAACTTCTCAGCACAACTACATTACCATGCGTTTTGCAGAAGTTTTGCTGACAGCAGCAGAAGCTTTAAACGAAATTAATCCGGGAACAACAGAAGCTAATGGTTATGTAAACCGTGTTCGTGCAAGAGCAAGAAACAAAGCGGGTAAATTAGTTTCTTTTCCAGCAAACGTAACTCCGGGCTTATCTCAGGCAGATTTCAGAAAAATGGTTATTGATGAAAGAAGATTAGAGTTGGCTTTTGAATATGTAAGATGGTACGACATTAAAAGACTTAAAATCGGACCCGAAGTATTTGGACCAGATGGCTTAGAACCACATGCCAATTTTGATCCAAACAAAGATTATTTGTGGCCGCTGCCTGGAACAGAATTGGCTATTAATCCGAATTTAAAACCAAATAATCCTGGTTATTAATTGAACGCGGATGAAACGGGTTTGCTATCTCAAAAGCGCGGATTGAAACGGTTTTTTTTATTACGTTTCGCATAATTGGTTTCCCGCAGATCTTGCAGATTTAGCAGATAAAAGAAAAAAAAGCCAAATCTGCGTTTTCGCAATAGCGAATCCGTCAAATTCGTGTCTAAAAATCACGATCACAAAATATATATTATTTTAATATGAAGAATGTCAGTTTCATTTCTTTAATTCTTGGGTTTGCATCGCTGGTAACAGCATGCAAATCCGGAATTAATACTCAAACAAAAACGACCTCAGCAGCGACAGAAAAACTGGAAACGCGTTACAAAATGTTACTCGATTATCCAGTAGATTCTATGTCTATGCCTAGAAGTATGAATATAAAAACTCTTGAGATTCGCAAAGTGCCGTCGAGAGATTGGACAAGCGGCTTTTTTGCTGGAAATCTTTGGCAATTGTACCGATTAACAGGCGATTCAAAATATAAAGAACAAGCTCAAAAATGGACTCCTTTCAGCAAAAAAGAAAGTGTCAATAGTAATTCGCATGACGTAGGTTTTAAAGTGTTTTGCAGTTTTGGAGAAGCTCTAAAAGTGGAAAACAGGAAAGAATACGAAGCGGTAATTGTTAAAGGCGCTGAAACTTTGTGCACAAGGTTTAATCCAAAAGTGGGTTCGATTCGTTCTTGGGATTTCAACAAAGAAATTTGGGATTATCCGGTTATCATCGACAATATGATGAATCTGGAATTGCTTTTTGAAGCATCCAAAATATCTGGAAATCCAAAATACCGCGATGTTGCGATTAAACACGCCAATACAACTTTGAAAAATCAGTTTAGAGAAGACAATTCATGTTACCACGTTATCGATTATAACCCAAATACAGGCGAAGTTAGAAAGAAAACCACACTTCAAGGTTACAATGACGATTCGGTTTGGGCACGAGGTCAAGGATGGGCAGTTTACGGATTTACGATGTCGTACAGATATACAAAAGATCCTGCTTATTTAAAACAAGCCGAAGCAACGGCAAAGTTTTTTATGACGAATAAAAACCTTCCAGAAGACGGAATTCCATATTGGGATTTTAAAGATCCTAGTATTCCAAATTCGGCGCGCGATGTTTCGGCTGCAATGGTGATGGCATCTGCTTTATATGAATTGCATGGTTATACCAAAAATGACAGTTATCTGGCTTTCGCCGATAAACTGATGGCTTCGGTACAAACGGATAACTATATTTTAGATACTAAAATTAAAGCACCGTTCCTATTTGATCACAGTACAGGAAACTGGCCAAAACATGATGAAATTGACGAACCTATAATCTATGCCGATTATTATTTTTTGGAAGCTCTATTAAGAAAAAGTGACAAAGTAACAAAGTAGCAAAGCTTTTTTGCCTTTGTACTACTGAACCTTGGAATCTTTGAGCCTTTGAACCTCTGAACCTAAACACACATGAAGAAATATCAACACAATACATTTTCAATTTTTGCGCTTTTTGTTTTGTTTCAAATTTGTCTGAGCAGCAGTTTTGCTCAGACAAAGATGAACATCAATGACAATTGGCTTTATTTAGAAAATGACACTCAAAAACTAAACGAAGCGCAAAAAGCCTCCAACTGGACTTCTTTAAACTTACCGCATACTTGGAATGCCGAAGATGCAACCGACCTCTATCCAGGATACAGACGCGATGCCAGTTGGTATCAGAAGAAATTAAATATTGCGCAAATCGATAAAAACCATGTTTATTCATTATACTTTGAAGGTTCAAATGTAACCACAAAAGTATATGTAAACGGAAAAGAAGCTGGTTCGCATATTGGTGGTTATATTGGTTTTTCAATAGACATTACCAACTTTATCAAAGAAGGAAACAACGATATTTTTGTTCGTGTGGATAATAGTTATGATATTGAAATTATTCCATCTCAAAAAAGCGATTTCTTTATTTATGGCGGAATCACGCGTGATGTGTGGCTAGTTTCGAAATACAAAAATCATATCGAAAATATAAAAATTACAACTCCTGAAGTTTCTGCTAAAAAAGCTTCGGTGCAAATTGTTTCTACTTTTGTGAACCCTGAGAATTCAAAAGATTTATCATTGACGATAACTTTAAAAAACCCGAAAGGGAAAAAAGTGGCAAGTAAAACCGTTTTGGTTTCAGATAAAACTTCAACAATTACTTTCGAAAACATCAAAAACCCAGAACTTTGGGATACTGAAAAACCAAATTTATACCGACTTTCTGCTGTTTTATCAGAAAAAAATCAAATTAGAGATAGTGTTTCTGAAAAAGTAGGTTTCAGATGGTTTGAATTTAAAGATCATGGTCCGTTTTACCTTAACGGAAAACGTTTATTAATTCGCGGTACACACCGTCATGAAGAACAAGCTGGAGTTGGAGCTGCTATGAGCAACGAACAGCATTGGGCTGATATGAAATCGATTAAGGAAATGGGCGCTAATTTTGTTCGTTTAGCACATTATCCGCAAGATCCTGAAATTTATAAAGCTTGCGACGAACTTGGACTTTTGGTTTGGGATGAACTTCCTTGGTGTCGTGGCGGAATTGGAAATGAAGTGTGGAAAACCAACACCAAAAACATGCTGGAAGAAATCATCAATCAAAATTACAATCATCCAAGTATTATAATTTGGTCTTTAGGAAATGAAATCAACTGGCTTCCAGATTTTCCTGATGGAGATAACGCAGATAAAACCAATGTGTTTTTAAATGAATTGAATGATATTGCTCATAAACTTGATCCGACAAGAAAAACGGCTATCAGAAAATATTATGAAGGATCTCATATTGTAGATATCTTCTCTCCCTCTATCTGGTCTGGTTGGTATTCTGGAAGTTATAAAAGCTACCAAAAAGCAATTGATGTCTACAAAAAAGAATACAAGCATTTTATTCATGCCGAGTATGGCGGAGACAGTCATGTTGGGCGCCACAGCGAAAATCCTGTAACGGGCGAAAATGTAATAAAAGCTGAAGGATGGGAAGAAGCTATTGTACAGACTAAAGTGGCTAACATTGCCCAAATTGGCGATTGGAGCGAAAACTATATAGTTGATTTGTTTGATTGGCATTTGCATATATCCGAGAATGACCCAACGTTTGTGGGAAATATTCAATGGGCATTTAAGGATTTTGCAACGCCGCTGCGTCCAGAAGACGATATTCCATATATGAACCAAAAAGGACTTACGGATCGAAACGGAATTCCAAAAGACGCATATTATGTTTTTAAAAGTTATTGGGCAAAAGAACCTTTCGCTTACATCGAATCGCATACCTGGACGGAACGTCAAGGTCCAGAAAATACGCCAAGAACAATCAGTGTTTTCAGTAATTGCGAGAAAGTAACGCTATTTCATGATGGGAAATCTTTGGGAGAAAAACAGCGTAATCTTTCCCTTTATCCTGCAAATGGTTTAACTTGGGATGTCAATTTTAAAAAAGGAGAAAACGTTTTAATTGCCATTGGTAAAAATAAAGATGGAAAAACGGTTTCTGATACGATAAAAGTCAATTATCGCTTCAATAAAAATGATACTGCTTCTTCGCTTCAATTGTCTTCGGAAAAATTAAAAAACGGCAATTATCTGGTTACGGCAATTGCAATTGACAATAACAATTTACGCTGTTTGGATTATGAAGCGAGTGTCTATTTTCAATGTCTAAAAGGCGGAAAAACATTAAAAAACCAAGGAACACCAACGGGAAGTGAATCTATTAGAATGGCAAACGGAAAAGCTTCTATAGAGGTTATCCCTGACGGTTCTGGCAATCCGATTGAAATGACGGCGTTGAACCAGAGTTTTAAAGGGGAATATTTGAAGATTCCAGTTGAGTGAAAAGATCCTAAGTTGCTAAGGTTCTAAGATTCTAAGTTTTATCGCCTAGTTTGTCATCCTGACGAAGGAAGGATCACACTCGTAACTCTACAAAGATTGGTGACAAAGATTGCGGAGCTTCTAGTGTGATCCTTCCTTCGTCAGGATGACAAAAAAACGAATGAAAAAATCTTTGTGCCTTAGCGCCTTTGTGGCAAAATACATAATAAACAAATTTACAATGAAAAAAATTCTAACATTATTATTCCTGACGTCGTTCGCAATTGGACAATCACAAGGTTTAATTTCTAACGTGTCAAACCGAAATACTACTTCTTTAAACGGAATTTGGAATTACATAATTGATCCGTACCAAACTGGCTTTTACAGCTTTCACCTTGACCAATACGATAAACAGGAAAAACCAGCAAAAGGAGCATTTTTCACGAATTATCATGCTCAAAACAAACAGGAATTGGTAGAATATGATTTTGATAAATCGCCAACAATTACTATTCCTGGCGATTGGAATTCGCAGGTTACAGAACTGAAATATTATGAAGGAAATGTATGGTTTAAAAAGTCTTTCGATTACAATTTAGCAGCCAACAAACGTTTGTTTTTATATTTGGGAGCTATCAATTACAAAGCTGATGTTTATTTGAACGGAAAGAAACTAGGAACTCACGAAGGTGGTTTTACGCCATTTAATTACGAAGTGACTTCTATTGTTCAGCCCAAAGGCAATTATTTGGTTATAAAAGTTGATAATACGCGCCATAAAGAAGATGTTCCGACTGTGAATACAGATTGGTGGAATTATGGCGGAATCACGCGCGATGTAACTTTAATTGAAGAAGAAGCATCTTTTGTAGAAGATTACACTATTCAGCTGAAAAAAGGTAATGCGAATGTTATTTCGGGATTCATCAAGATCAATAATTTAGATCCATCAAAAAATCAGATTTCGATTGCTATTCCTGAATTAAAAATCAATTACAAAGGAAAAGCAGATGCTCAGGGAATTCTAAACTTTGAAATCCCAACGAAAAAGATTTCTTATTGGTCGCCAGAAAATCCGAAATTATATGATGTTATTGTTGACTTTAACGGAAAAAAATTAAACGACAAAATTGGTTTCAGAACAATTGAAACGCAAGGTGATAAAATCTTATTAAACGGAAAAGCAGTCTTTTTAAGAGGAATCTCTATTCACGAAGAAAATGCAAAAGGCGGACGTGCTAATTCTGAAGAAGATGCGCTGCGTTTACTAAATTGGGCAAAAGAATTAGGCTGTAATTATGTTCGTCTGGCACATTATCCGCATAACGAAAACATGGTTAGAGAAGCTGATAAAATGGGATTAATGGTTTGGGAAGAAATCCCAGTTTACTGGACTGTTGAATTTACTAATAAAAATACGTATCAAAATGCCCAAGATCAATTAACGGCTGCTATTACAAGAGATAAAAACAGAGCGAGTATTGTGATTTGGTCTATGGCAAATGAAACTCCAGTTTCTGACGCTAGAAATACTTTTATCACGAATTTGGTAAATCATACAAAATCATTGGATAATACAAGGTTAATTAGCGCCGCTTTATTAACGCATAACGGAAAGATTGACGACGAAATTGGCAAATCGCTTGACATTATTGCTTTCAATCAATATTTAGGCTGGTATGGCGGTAACTTAGAAAATGCTGAAAAAACATTCTGGACTACACCATACAACAAACCTGTTTTCGTTTCTGAATTTGGAGGTGATGCAAAAGCGGGCTTTCATGGAGAGAAAAACGAACGTTGGACAGAGGAATATCAGGAATATTTATACATTCAGAATCTAAAAATGATTGAAAAGATTCCTCACTTAAGCGGGACAAGTCCGTGGATTTTGGTTGATTTTAGATCTCCGAAAAGATTGCTTCCAGGTATTCAGGACGGTTACAATCGTAAAGGCTTAATTTCAAATGATGGTGAAAAGAAAAAAGCTTTTTACATTATGCAGGATTGGTATGCTAAAAAGAAAAAGGAGTCTCAGAATTAATTCGTTATTACCAATTCATTAACAAAAAACAAACTGTAAATTATATGATTTTTCTTCATTATTAACTTACTTTGTAGTTATTCTAAAAATTGTAATCCTATGAAAAAAATTTATTTACTGGCAGTTACATTGTTTGCTGCCTTTACAGTTCAGGCACAAGAAGTGGTGAAATTTGCTCCATTAGACAACAGCCCTGTTGATATTTCTTATTTCCCAAACAAGGCGGTTAAATTCAAAAAAACAGATAATCCAAATCCGATTATCAAAGTTATTTACGCAAGACCTTCTGCAAAAGGAAGAACTATTTTTGGCGATGTTGTAAAGTTTGGAGAAATCTGGAGAGTTGGTGCTAATGAAAATACAGAGATTAAATTCTACAAAGATGTAACTATTGGCGGTAAAAAAGTTCCTGCAGGATATTACAGTTTATTCGCTATTCCAGAAAAAGATAAATGGACGATCATTATCAATAAAGAATTGGATTTATGGGGTGGTTATGCTTATGATGAAAGCAAAGACGTTGTAAGAGTTTCTGTTCCAGTTAAATCTGTAAGCGAAACAATCGAAGCTTTATCTATTGCATTTACAACTCAAGGCAATGTAACAAATCTTGTTATTGGATGGGATAAAACAACTGTTGAATTACCAATTACGATTAAATAAGTTTTAATGATATATGCCACGAAGGCACAAAGTCGCAAAGTTTTTTAAGCTTTGCGACTTTTTTATTTAAGCACAAAGAGCCGATTTTACATAAGCTCTCAAAGCCTTATCACGCAATCTTGTCATTTCGACGAAGGAGAAATCTCCGTAAGTAGCTCCGCAGTAATAATCCATTCTTTGTCGAGTTTCTCGCGAAGATTTCTCCTTCGTCGAAATGACAAAAATGAGGTTACTCACAAAAAAATCCCTTTAAGATCTTATTCTCAAAGGGATTATTGTAATCGTTTTTTATGCTTAAACCTTTGCGGTCTCAATAATTTTATCTAATGTAATTGGTAAATCTCTAACACGTTTTCCAGTTGCATTAAAAACGGCATTTGCAATTGCAGGCGCCATTCCGACTAAAGCTGTTTCTCCTAAACCTTTTGTTCCCATTGGGTTACTGATTGGGTCTTTTTTATTAACGAAGAACACTTCTTGTTTTTCTATATCTGCATTTACAGGAACATGATAATCAGCGAAATTATTGTTGATTGGACGGCCAAAACGATGATCGATTTCTAATGCTTCCATCAATCCCATTCCGATTCCTCCTACTGCTCCACCGAACATTTGTCCAGCAGAAGTTTTCTGACTGATTACGGTTCCAATATCGGCACAAGACACAACATGAGCCAATCTTATCTTACCCAAATTCGGATTCACTAATACTTTTACAAAATGAACCGAAAACGAATAAATCGAATATTTCTTCGCTTCTTCTGCGGCTTTAGAAAGATTTTCTACTTCAAAATCTTCTAATTTATTACTGCTTAAGAGCGCCGCTAATGTAACCGATTTAGATTTGTCTTTTTTAGAAGAAACTGCACCATTTTCAAAAGTTAAATCTGTGAGAGCGATTCCTTTTAAAGCAGAATTTTTACTTCCCAATTCAATTATTTTATTCACCAATAAATTACAAGCATCATGAACAGCAGAACCAACAGACGAAGTCGTTGCCGAACCACCTTGCGTTGGGCCTTTTGGCAATCCGCTTTTTCCCATTTCGATAACTACATTTTCAGATGGCAAACCAATTACTTCAGCTCCAATAGCAGTCATCATAGTTGCCGTTCCTGGTCCCATATCATTTACACTGCATTGCAATACCAAATCTCCATTAGCCAAAAATTTTGCCTTTACAGAAGTTGGGCTTCGATAACAGCCGAAAGTTCCAGTTCCCATTCCGTAACCCACTAGCCAGTTTCCTTCTTTAACAGAACCCGGTTCATTTTTACGGTTTTTCCAGCCTATGCGTTCCATTCCAGCTTCGTAGCATTCTAAAAGAAATTTACTGCTCCAAGGTTTATTTTGTTCCTGATCTTTTTCAGCATAATTGCGTTTTCTGAATTCAATCGGATCTAGGTTTAATTTATAAGCCAATTCGTCCATTGCGCTTTCTAAGGCAAAAGAGCCTGTCGCCTCTCCCGGTCCACGCATCCAGATTGGTGTGCAAGTATCCAAAGGCACAATTCTATAACGTGTCGAAACATTGGCACAATCATAAATAAATCGGGACATGTTTACGGTACCTTCCATAAAATCCTCATAGCTTGAAGTCATTGCAACCGCTTCATGCGTTAATCCAGTCAGTTTTCCATCTTTAGTTGCCCCAAGCCCCATTTTCTGAATCGTGTAAGGCCTGAAACCAACATTGGTAAACATCTGTTCGCGATGCAGTACTAATTTAACTGGACGATTTAGTTTTTTGGCTCCAATTAAAGCCGCTATTTCATACGGCCAAGTATGCAATCCCATTCCGAAAGCGCCTCCAAGATATTCGGCGTGAACCTCAACATCTTCGACAGGCACTCCAAAAACTCCGGCAACACTTTTACGCGTTCCCTCGACACCCTGACTTTTGGTATATAAAATGGGTTTATTTCCGTCCCATTTGGCTATAATATTTGCCAGTTCCATCGGGTTATGCACCTCGGTTGGAATCGTATATTCGGTTTCTAGAACAACCTCAGCATTTTTATAACCATCATGTTCTCCGCGATGGTAATCATTTCCTTTATCGGTTTCGACTTTCTTTTCCTTTTCAGCTGCTTTTTTAAGTTCTGTCGAATGTTCTTCTTTAAAATAATCGGCTTTAATTAAACTCGCCGCATATCGCATACGCTCAAAAGTATCGGCAATAACCAGAGCAATGGGCTGATCGTAATACAAAACCGAATCATCCTTGAAAATCTGCAAGGGCTGACCAAAATTATGCTTGTCTTTTGCTTTTTCGTAGCCAGCAGGTTTATCCACATTTAAATGCGTAATTACAGCCAAAACTCCTGGCGCCCATTCCGCTTTTTTAGTATCAATGGTTTTAATTCTTCCTTTCGCAATCGTACTTCCTACCAAACAGGCATAAACAACGCCTGCTGTTTTATATTCTGCCGAATAAGTTGCTGAACCCGTTACTTTAGCAAATCCGTCAACTCTATTAATATTACTTGTCTTGCTCATAATTTAATTATTTTGATGCTGCTATTGTAAGTGCTTCTGCTACTGCATTCTCTCCAAGCGTTATTTTAAAATTATTATCCCCGAATCCTTTTGCACCTTTCATAGACAAATGGCCTGCTTGTTTAAATAGATCTTCAGAAACTGTTTTTCCTTTCAGGAATTTTTCTGTTTCAGTCAATCGCCATGGTTTATGTGCCACACCTCCCATAGCCAATCTGACATCATTTATGGTATTATTTTTTACATCTAAAGCCACAGCAACAGACACTAATGCAAAAGCATAACTCGTCCTGTCACGCACTTTAAGATAATGCACATTTTTAGTAAAATTATTATCTGGAATTTCAACAGCAGTAATCAATTCTCTGCTGTCAAGTGTATTGTCTTTTTCTGGTGTATTTCCAGGAAGTTTATGAAAATCAGTAAACTTAATTTCTCGTTTTCCTTTTGGACCTTCTACCAAAACTGTTGCATCGAGCGCCGCCAAAGCCACACACATATCACTTGGGTGAACGGCAATACAACTATCCGAAGTTCCAAAAACAGCTGCCATTCGGTTAGAACCTCCAATCGCACCGCATCCGCTTTTTGGTACTCGTTTGTTGCAAGGCATATCGGTGTTGTAATAATAAGAGCATCTCGTTTTCTGCAGCATATTACCTCCAACGGTCGCCATGTGACGAATTTGCTGAGAAGCTCCAGCAGCTAATGCTAACGCTAATAAAGGATATTTCTCTTTAATAGAAGCATCTTCGGCAACCTGACTATTTTTTGCCAATGCACCAATCGAAACTTTTCCTTTTAAGAACTCTATTTTCTTTAAGTCTAATCCGTTAATGTCAACCAATTTATCTGGAGCGACAATATTCTTCTTCATCAAATCCACCAGATTTGTTCCTCCCGCAATAAACATAGAAGAATCATCTTTGGCTTTTCCTGTAATTGCCGAAGAAGACGACAAAGCTTTAATTATCTGAAAGTTTTTCATATTTCCTTCCCTCCTTCCTTCACTTCCGTTATGGCGTCAACAATGTTATGATAAGCACCGCATCTACAAATGTTACCACTCATATATTCACTGATTTCTTCTCTGCTATTTGCATGGCCTTCTTTGATACAAGCAATTCCAGACATGATTTGTCCAGGAGTGCAATAGCCGCACTGAAAACCATCGTGTTTGATAAAAGCTTCCTGCATTGGGTGCAGTTTTTTTCCTTTCGAAAGTCCTTCAATCGTAGTTACCTGTGCGTTTTGCTGCATCGTTGCCAAAGACAGACACGACAAAATTCTAGTTCCATTTACGTGCACCGTACACGCACCACATTGTCCGTGGTCACATCCTTTTTTGGTTCCAGTAAGCTGTAACTGTTCGCGAAGCAAATCCAATAACGTAGTTCTTGGCTCAATATTTAGATTGTGTTTTGTGCCATTTACTTCAATAGAAAGCGGTACTGTTTCTAAATATTCCGCTATTTTTTCATCCCATTTCTTTTCTGTAGCCATAATCAATGAAGGCGGCGTCAGGGCAAGGGCGGTAAAAAGTCCTGATTTCTTTATAAAGTCACGACGCGAATTGGAATCTTCGGGTGTTACTTTATTCTGATTTGTTTTTTTAGAAGCCATTCAATCTATTTGTTAAATTAGCAAATTCGCTTTTGTCATTCTAACAAATTTAGCGATCTTATGTAAGAAAAAATTATAAAATTCAAACATTACTCTTATTTAGAATAATTACAATTTCTTTCTTTTTTTTAACCGCAAAGAGCGCAAAGGGTTTTCGCAAAGTTCGCTAAGTTATTTTTCTCTCGCAGATTTGGCAGATAATGCAGATTTTGAATACGATGAAAAGATTTACACAGATTCTTTTTGATAGAAATAAATAAAAAATCTGTTTAGATCTGCAAAATCTGCGAGAAACAAAAATTATACACATTAAAATTTTGCGTTCTTTGCGAAAACCCTTTGCGCCTTTGCGGTTAATTTTTTTCAAGTAGATTAATTCTGAAATTGTATTTTTACTGAACTAAGCCCAAATTATGCTACAACAAAAAATCATTTACCTTGATAACAATGCCACAACACGTGTTGATAAACGAGTTTTGAATGCAATGCTTCCGTATTTTACTGATTTGTATGCAAATTCAACAGGAACACATTTAGCGGGATTAACGGTAAAAGAAGCTATTGAAAACGCAGCATGGCAAACGGCAGATTTAATAAATGCCGATGCAGAAGAAATCATATTTACTTCGGGCGCGACTGAGGCAATTAATCTCGCAATTAAAGGTTTAGCCGATCAGGACCGAAAACATATCGTCACCATTCAGACCGAACATAACGCGGTTCTGGAAACCTGTCACTTTATGGAAAGCATTGGTTTTGAAGTAACTTATCTTCCTACTGATTTCCACGGACTTTTGAGCCTTCGACTTTTAGAAGAAATAATCACAGATAAAACTCTGGTTTTCATCGGAATGTTTTCTAATAATGAAACTGGTGTCATACAAAATATCAGTACAATTTCTAAAATATTGAAAGCCAAAAATGTACTTTTTATGTGTGATGCTACGCAGGCGGTTGGAAAAATTCCTGTTGATGTAAAAAAACTCGGAATTGATCTTTTGACTTTATCCGCACATAAATTTTACGGTCCGAAAGGCGTTGGCGCTTTGTATGTTTCGGCGAAAGCCAAAATAAAATTGTCTTCTCAAATTCTTGGAGGCGGACAACAAAGAAAATTACGAAGCGGAACGCTAAATGTTCCCGGAATTATAGGTTTAGGAAAAGCATCGGAAATTGCTGTAAATGAATTAGAAAAAGATCAAAATAGAATTTCTCTATTACGAGACAAACTTGAAAAAGGTTTATTACAATTTGAAGGTTCTTTTGTAAATGGAAATACAGAAAACCGAATTTACAATACTTCTAATATTTGTTTTCCAGGCGTGAATTCAGAACAACTGATTCTGGCTTTGGGAAATATTTCCGTTTCGAATGGCGCTTCTTGCTCTGCAGTTACTTCTAAGCCTTCTCACGTTTTAAAAGCAATGGGCTTGTCTGATGAAGAGGCTTTGAGTTCGATTCGTTTTAGTTTGGGAAGATTTACTACTTCTGAGGAAATTGATATTGCTATTGAGAGTGTTTTGAGTCTCGCTAGGCAGTTTGCCACGAAGACGCTAAGACACTAATTTTTACTTTTTTAATCTCGCAAAGTCGCGGAAACGCAAAGGTTATTTTTGTCATCCTGACGAAGGAAGGATCACACGCGGGAGCCGACAAAGATTGAGGATTTACTTTATGGAGTTTCTAGTGTCATCCTTCCTTCGTCAGGATGACAAACTGGATCTAGAAAATCTGTGTAAAAAAAACTTTGTCACTCTGCAACTTTGTCCCTTTGTCCCTTTCTTCAGGATGACAAACTGGATCTAGAAAAGCTGTGTAAAAAAACTTTGTCACTCTGCAACTTTGTCCCTTGTCCCTTTCTTCAAGAAATCAACTTAAAATAATCCTCCTCTGTATCAATATCAATATTCCCTTTTTCAAAAAGAACTGAAACTACATTTTCTGTATGCTTTTTAATGAGTTTTTTAGCGCCTTCCTGCCCTTTTAACTCCAGAAGTTCTTGAAAGTATTTTTTATGAAATAAAACTGGCGTTCCTAAAGTTTCAGAGTATGATGAAGCGGCAATTCCTTTTTTTGTTTTATTGGCTTGAATAATTAAATTTTCAAAAACAGCATTTGTCACAAAAGGCTGATCGCAAACTGCTAAAATACATTGCTCACAATCTGGATTTAGAAGCAATAATTCCTTTATTCCTTTTGCAATTGAAGAAGACATTCCGTTTTCCCAGTCAGAATTAAATGCAAATGTGACTTCGGGTAAATTAAGCTCTTTTTCGATTAAATCATGGTTTGAACCTATCACGACTATTACAAATGAATTTTCAACCTTCAAAGCTTCTGAAACGGTGTTTTTCAACAAAGTTGATTCTTTATATTCCAGCAATTGTTTGGGTCTGCCTAATCTTGAAGAATTACCAGCGGCCAAAATAATAATGCCTGTTTTATTTTGAAATCTATTCTCCATAATGAATTTCATCATGTATTTTGCCTTCTTTATATTTCAGCGAAGTTCCTATTCTTTCTGAAGCTACCGCTTTTATTTCCGAAACAATCGATAAAGCAATTTCTTCAGATGTTTCTGCGCCAATATCGAGTCCAATTGGAGTATGAATTCTTTTCATCTGCTCTTCGCTTACTGTTATTCCTTCGATCAAAAGATCGTCTATCATTCGGTTGAATTTTGACTTCGGACCTAAAATTCCGATATAATGAAAATCGGTTTTTAGCAGCGCTTTTAAAACAGCTAAATCATATTTGTAATTGTGCGTCATCAAAGCAAAATAGGTCTGATCGTCAATAACAATATTCTCTAAAAATTGTTCTGGATTTACCACCGAAACTTGATCGGCTTTAGGAAACCGTTTTTTAGTTGCATGTGTTGCGCGTCCTTCGCCAATAGTAATTTTCCAGCCTAAAATTGAAGTCATTTTTACTATAGGCTGAATATCGTTTCCTGCACCAGCAATTACAAGCGAAATAGAAGGTTTTATGTATTCGATTAAAGCTTCGTTGTCGTTTTCTTCCTGAAGTTTTTTCACTACAGAAGTTTTAGTTTTCAGCACTTCTTTTACATCCGAAATTAAATTTAAAACCTCGTTATTATGATTTAAAACAGGACTGTCTTTTCTAAAAAACAAAGTTGTTCCAATCTGAAAAGCATTTCTTTTCAAAGAAAAAACGGTTACAATTACAGCTTCTTTTCTTTCTAATTCCAATTGCTGCAAAAGCTGAATTGGATTATTCGAAATCTCTTCATCAATATATTCAAAAAGAATATGAACGATTCCGTTGCATCCGAGCTGTAAACCCACTTCCGCATCATCTTCGTTATTCGTATTGTAAGTAACTAATTTATTTTGTTTTTGATGGATTGAAAGAAGTGCTTTTCGTAACGCGTCGCCTTCCAAACAACCACCACTTATTGCACCGGTCAATTCTCCATCTTCTGTAACCAGCATGCGAGCGCCAGGTTGTCGATATGACGAACCTTCAACTTTAACGACCGTTGCTAGAGCTGTTTTTTTTCCTTCGGATTTTGCTTGCGAATAGGCTTTAAGAATTTCGTTGATTTCTTTCATAGATACTTCTTCATCAATAGAAACTTAATATTGATGATACTTTTTATTAGCCTAAAAGTAAAAAAATATTACAAACTTAAAGACTGCAAAGTCATTTAAGTTTGTAATATTTTTTTTGAAAAGTCTTATTTAAACTGCCTAAATTATTTTATTCATTTAATTCTAAAAAATAATTCAGCTTAGACTTTATTATTTTTTTGTTTCTGTCTAGCAGATATAGTTTTTCGGGATTTTTACTGTAATAACCGTAATAAACCTGATCTTTTTCTGGTTTATCCCAGTTTAAAATATAGATTGTTCCATCAGGATCTTTCTCTAAACCTCTTTCGGTATTGATATTACCCATTTCTTTAAAGTTTTTTTCAGGCTGTTTCCCTTTGTATGTACTAGATAATTGAAATGTATTATCTGCAACATCAATTTTTAGAACCGTTTCTATTCCTTCACAATCTGCACATGGCAGCGTTCCTTCAAAAACAGAAATAGTATCATCTGGTTCGTTTTTTTCATTACTAGCTATAGTATCTGTCAAAACAGAATTATTTTCATCTTTACTATTTTTAGAATTACAAGATGCTATAAGAGCTGATGCAAAAGCAAGAATAATTATTTTTCTCATAATATTTTTTTTCTTCAAATATAAGGAATATTCTTACTTGTGTGTCGATTTTAAACTTAAAATCTACAGCGATATCACTCCCATAATAATAGCAGTCTGTACGGCCTCTGCGGTATTGGTTACTTTTAATTTTTCAATAATATTTTGTCTGTGGCGTCTTACAGTGTAAACCGAAATATGCATTTCTGTCGCAATTTGTTCGCTTTTATTTCCTTTTGCTACACTCGTCAAAACTTCTATTTCTCTTTTTGAAAGTATATTTTCTGTATTGTTTTTATACTTTTCTGGTTCGATTACCTCGCCTGTTTGAATATTAAAAATTTTTCCGTCAATTCCAGTTCGAGGCTGCAAATCTGTTGATGGCAGATATAAACACAATGCAAGAGAGATACTTCCGTTATTAAATGTGTTCAAATAAATTGTACGGTGATTTATATACGTAATTTTATCGTTAGAATCTTTCATTCTCAAACGGCTCAAAGTACTGTAATTACTGTATTCTTCTTTTGGAATTTCTTTTAAAAACTGATAAAAATTGAGTTCTAAAACATGACGTTCAACCAAATCGTCTGAATTGATTTTAGTAAAAATACATTCTTCAAAAGCAGAATCAATTACAGCATTTTCATCTGGAAGCCCGAAAATAGAGCCGAAACTTCCGGCATAAATATAACTTTTATCGGATTGATAATCGGATAAAACGGCTACACATTGCTCTATTTTGACATAATTGATAACAAATTGTTTGTACATTTCGATATCATTTGATTCTCCAATTTCAAATTTTTGTTCTAAAAACGTAGTCATTAATTGGTTTTCTATTGAAGAATTTTGAAGCATTAGAAAGTATAATTGGTTAATTTTAGGTATTGCCTCTTTATTGAAGCCATTCTATTTTTGGAAAACTAAAAATATCACTTTCTATCCCAAAAAAATAATCTATGAAAACATTTTTTTACCACGCCATTATCCTTCTTGGTCTTTCTGCTTTAACGAGTTGCAATACTAAAAACGAAACTGCAAAAACAGCCATGAAAGAAGAAACCAAAACAGATTCTGCATTTGTAAACGGTTCTCCTTGCGACATTAAATTATCTTCTATACATTTTACAAAAGCGATAAACGGCGCCGATACGCTAATTAAAACCGAAGCTAACGAAAAAGTCATTTTTAAAGCTGGCGAAAAATCTGATTATTTTTCTGATCCAGACGGGAAATTGTCGAATACAACAGCGCCAATGCTTTTATCTGAAGTAGACAATACAAAACCTTTTACGCTTACCGCGAAAGTTACGCCTGAGTTTACAGAAAAAGGTTTGTATAATGCTGGTGTCTTATATATTTATGTGAATGATAGCTTTTATCAAAAATTTTGTTTCGAACAAGATGAAAGAGGCAATCATCGAGTTGTAACGGTTCGAACAATGGGTACTTCTGATGATAACAATCACGATATTGTAAAACAGCCTTTTGTTTACATGAAAATTTCTTCTGACACAAAAACAGTTGCCAGTTATTATTCGTTAGATAAAAAGAATTGGCAAATGGTTCGTTTATACAAAAACAATTATCCTAAAAAAATCTGGATGGGAATTAGTACTCAATGCCCTGTAGACAAAGGAACGCAGAGTATTTTTGAAGAGATTAATCTAGAAGAAAAAAGTGTTTCTGATTTTCGCTTAGGAATCTAATCTTGATCTTTTAAGTTCTTGAACAAAAACAAATTGTTATTGTTAACATAATTATTTTTTCAAATTGACGTATGATTTATATTACTAAGTTTTGTATTTTTATCTATAGCAAAATAAATATTACCTAACTTTAATAATAAACTACATGGGAAAATTTGTAATTACTACTAGAGCTAATGGAGAGTTCCAGTTCAATCTAAAAGCTGGTAATGGCCAAACCATTTTAACAAGTGAAGGCTATACTACAAAAGCGGCCTGCAACAATGGTATTGAATCTGTTAAAACCAACGCGGGAGATGATAATCGTTATGATAGAAAAGAATCTAGTAACGGTAAACCTTATTTCAATTTAAAAGCTGGAAATGGTCAAATTATTGGTTCAAGCGAAATGTACGAAAGTGTATCTGCTAGAGAAAACGGAATCGAATCGGTAAAGAAAAATGCTCCTGATGCAACTATAGATGATCAAACGGCTTAAATAAAACATATATTAAAAATAAAAAAGCGGTTTCTAATTCATAGGAACCGCTTTTTTATTTTAATAATCTGATGCTTATTTTTTATTTTTTAACTGATATAAAACTGAGCTGTGAGGCTTTAAATCGGCTGTTATTTCTTTTGAAGTTACTTTTGATTTCTCACCGGTCCACATATTTAAAACTTCGGCTGAAGTAGAAATTCCTAAATCGGAAAGATTTACGGAAACTTTTTGCGAAGCATTATCTGAGATATTGAACAAAGCCAGATAAACACTGCCATCTTTGGTATTTTTTGATGTCACAGCAATTTTTCCTTCTTTCTGAAAAAGCTGTTTTACATCGCTGCTTTCGTTATGCATTTTTACGACCTCTTTATTCGTTAATAATGATAAGGTAAAAGCATCATTACTTGGTAAATCTCCTCCAAAAAACAATGGCGATTTGAAGATATTGAAAAATGTAATTAAAGTATATTGTTCGTCTTTGGTTAAACGCGTCATTCTATCCTCGCCTCTTTCTCCCCTTACCGAAATGCGTCCTAGCGGAATCATATCGCAGTCTGGCCATGTTCCTGGTGCAATGTACGGATACCATTTTTGCGCTACATCCATTAAGTGCGTAATGTGTGGCCATGTATCCCAAACATCATCAACCATTCGCCACATATTGGCATGATTGCTTACGTGAGCGGCAGCTGAAATTGGCGTTTCACCTGGCGATGTGCTTAATACAATTTTGCGTCCGCATTTGTCAATCGCATTTCTAATTAAATTGATTTCAGCTTCATGATACGGTCTTGACAAATCATCAATTTTAATAAAATCTACTCCCCATTTTGCATATAATTCAAAAATAGAATCATAATATTCCTGCGCTCCGGGTTTGTCTGCCACAACGGTATAGTTGTCTCTCAGCCATTCGCATTGTAAAGAGGTGGTATAAACCTGATCTGCTGTAATTCCATTTGCTCCTTTTATGGGCAGTTTATCTTCAACTGCTTTTTTAGGAATGCCACGCATGATATGAATTCCGAATTTTAATCCTTTTTTATGAATGTAATCTGCTAAAGGCTTAAAACCTTGGCCGTCTTTTGCTGAAGGAAATCGGTTTATTGCGGGCAAATATCTTCCGTACTGATCAATTACGTAACGCGGATCGGTCTGGTTATAGCCTCCTGCTTTGTCGTTTTCTACAAACCAACGAATGTCGACCACGATATATTCCCAGCCAAATTTCTTCAGTTCTTTTGCCATATAATCGGCGTTGGCTTTTACTTCGTGTTCTTCAACTGTTGGTCCGTAACAATCCCAGCTATTCCATCCCATTGGAGGAGTTTGAGCCCATTGTTTGAATTCTTCTTTTTGAAATGCTTTGGTTTGAGCATTTGATAATGTAGACAGAAAAAATATTCCTATCGCCATTGTACATAAGTTTTTGATTTTCATTGCAAGTGTGGTTAAGTGTAAGTTATACACTTTAAAAATAATAAAAAAAACGTACCAAGCTGATTTTTTTTATTTCTCGTATGATCAATCACTTTTAAATGAAAAATAAAAAATGCAGAAAAGTTACCCTTTCTGCATTCACTATTTTATATTTTTTATTTGTTTTCTTAATCCAATAAAAACACAATCAACCCTCTAGCACCATGCGCACCAAGAACCAAAGATTGCTCAATATCGGCTGTTTTTGACGGACCTGCGATGAAAGTTCCAAAACCATATTCCATGTTTCCAATTCTCTGATACGCTTGCTGCATCGTTGGTACAAGATCTTTTTTATGAACGATAATCGCTAAATACTGCGCAATAAAAGGTGCAACGCGCTGTCCTAAAATAGCATCCGTTACCCAAAGTCCGCTGTTTTCTGCTACTCCAAAATGTGCTTTTACAACCGTTAATTCAACATCTTGAAGCGAATGCGGATCAACTGTTTTCCAATCTAAAGAAGCAATCTCAGAAAGTTCTGGAAGCGTTGTAATTAATCGTTTCTCCAGATTGTAATTCGATTTAATGTAATTGATAATTTCATTATAATCAGCAACTTCTACAGGATCGCCTCCAATTCCTTTTAAAACTGTTTTGTAGGTTTCTAATACATCAAATTGTTCGGAACCTAAAAGATTTAGATCAGGCAGTTCTGCAACCTCATTAGGCTGATTCAGTTTTATTCTTTTTAAAATTTCGCCTTTACTACTCATTCTTTCTATTTTTAGATTCTTTCGAATTTTTCTTGTACCATTCTCTAAAAGACTCTTCTGGAACATCTGGCATTTCACGCTGATCGTACCATTTATTCATTTTATTATTGACCATTCCTGGAACGTTCTTCATTACAAATCTTCCCGATTTTCCAGCAATATTAAAAACCGTTGGATTCGCCAATACCGTCGCCATCGTTTTCATTGCAACCGTTTTGGCTGTTGGTGTATGCCCTTCTTTTACCAAAACCTGACGCCATTTGTACAATTGATCGTGAATATCAATTTTTACAGGACAAACATTGGTACAGGAACCGCAAAGTGTACTGGCAAAAGGCAGATCGGCATTTTTGCTCATGTCTAAGTTTGGTGCCAAAATAGAACCAATTGGTCCTGCAACCGCATTATGATAACTATGACCGCCGCTTCGTCTATAAACAGGACAAGTGTTCATACACGCTCCACAACGAATACATTTTAGCGAATTTCTAAAATCTTCTCTTCCTAATTGTGTGCTTCTTCCGTTGTCTACAATTACGATATGCATTTCTTTTCCGTCTCTTGGCTTCTTGAAATGACTTGAAAAAGTTGTAATAGGCTGGCCCGTTGCGCTTCTTGCCAATAATCTCAAGAAAACGCCTAAATGTTCTCTTTTCGGAATCAGTTTTTCGAATCCCATACAAGCGATATGAACGTCTGCCAAATGCGCACCCATATCGGCATTCCCTTCATTCGTACAAACCACAAATTCCCCTGTTTCGGCAACCGCAAAATTGACTCCGGTTAAAGCCACTTTTCTAGTCAAGAAAGTATTTCTCAAACTATGGCGAGCAGATTCTGTCAAATACTGTGGATTAAAATTTCCTTTCTCTGTGCCCAAATGTTCGTGGAAAGTTTCGCTTACGTCTTCCTTTTTTAAGTGAATGGCCGGAAGTACAATATGACTCGGTGGTTCTTTTCGAAGCTGCACGATATATTCACCTAAATCAGAATCGATTACTTCAATTCCTTTTTCGGCTAAATAATCATTTAAATGGCATTCTTCTGTAAGCATCGATTTGGATTTAACCATTTGCTTTACATCATGTTTAGCCATGATAGAATGCACAATTTCGTTGTGTTCTTTGGCATCGGCTGCCCAATGTACAATTATTCCGTTTCTTTGAGCATTTGCCTCAAATTCAACTAAATAATCGTGAATATTAGAAAGCACATTAAATTTAATTTGAGAAGCGGTTTCACGCAACAGTTCCCAATCTTCAATTTGATGTGCTGATTTATCTCTTTTAGCACGCACAAACCATAGCGTTTCATCATGCCAATTGACACGCTCTACGTCTTTATTGAACTTCGCTGCGGCTTCGCTGTGCGGTATTATTTTTTCTGATGACATTTTCTATTATTTAAAAGTCAATTTTGAAATGTTTATTTAACCGCAAAGTTCGCAAAGGAAAAAGCGCAAAGTTCGCAAAGATTAAAATTAACTTTGCGAACCTTGCGTAAAACTTTGCGCACTTTGCGGTTAAATTTTATACTCAACATCTATTTTTAGTTTTCAAGTGAATTTAATATTTCAGCAATGTGAATGGTTTTGATCCTGCTTTTTTGTCTTTTTAAAATTCCATCCAAATGCATTAAGCAAGACATATCTCCACCTGTAATATAATCCACATCATGACTTTCGTGATCTTTAATGCGATCTTGTCCCATTTTTACAGAAACTGCTTCTTCGGTAACGCAGAACGTTCCTCCAAAACCACAGCATTCATCTTTTCTCGTTAAAGCAACCAAATCAAGACCTTCAATATTGTGTAGTAGTTGTTCTGGTTTCGAGAAAAATGGCGCATTTAATTCAGACATTTGCGAAAGCTTTAATCCGCGCTGACCGTGACAGCTCACGTGCATTCCCACTTTAAAAGGAAATCTACCGTCAATGTGGTCAATTTTTAAAACGTCGGTTATAAACTCAGTAAGTTCGTAAACTGTATTTCGAATTGCTGTTGCCTTCTCTTCTTGTTTTTCGTCGTGCAAATGGTCTTTTACATGCAAAACACAACTTCCAGAAGGACAGACGATATAATCAAATCCAGAAAAATTGGCAATAAAATTGGTGTCGCATCCTTTTGTTAAATGCGCATAACCGCTATTAGCCATTGGCTGTCCGCAGCAAGTTTGCCCCATCGGAAATTCGACGTCACAACCTAATTTTTGTAGTAATTCGTAGGTTGCGATTCCTACTTTTGGATAAAATTGGTCGACATAACAAGGTATAAAAAGTCCAATTTTCATGTTGTAGTATTTAGTGTGTTGTTCATTTTGGCGTGTACTGTAAAAATGTAAAAAATACGTTTCTCAGCAAATTTACAACATACAGATCGTTTTTACCTAATGTTTATAGAATTTCAAGTCAATTAAATCGTTCTGAATGGGTTTCGGATTCCAATTATCATGAATCGCCAATGCAGCACCCAAAGCACTCGCCTGCGCCATCGATGCGGCGTAGACTTCAATATCTGGAAAAGCTTCTGCCAATAAATTCATATAAATTGAATTTTTACTGAAACCTCCATCCACAAAAATCTTTTTTACAGGACTGTTATGAATTACCAAATTGGTAGAAAAAACTTGCTGTTCTACCAAATCCAGCATTAATTGGTGATAGGCTGTTTCGTAATTTTTATAATGTGAAAGATCTCTTTTTTGAAAAGGGCATTCTTTCAGTATATCAAAATTATATTTCTTAGGATAAAAAATTTGATAATTAAGCGCTCGCAAATTGGCTACAATCTTCTTGTCAAAATAAACTTCTTTGTAGGTATCAACCGGAACATTAAAATGCTGCGCCAAACGTTTGGTTTGCACTTCGTGTTCGTTTCCTGCAAATAAACGAGCCGCTTTTACGGGTTTCTCTGTGTACTGCATATAACACAGACAATCGTTTTGCGATTCGTCAAAAGTTAAAGGCTTATTATTGAATGGATTTAAAGAAATACTCCAAGTTCCTGTAGACAACAATACAAAAGGTTCTGTAAAATTGATTGTATACGGAATAATGGCCGATGAACTATCGTGAAGACCAACTCCAATTGCCAGATTATCGCGAGTCATAATGACATCTTTTCCAAAATGAATTGGTGGTATTTTATCTGAAATACCTTCTTCTTTCAGCCATTTATGATATTTCATTTTTTTGAAATTCCACAAATTGGTATGACAGCCAATACTTGTAATATCAGCATAGGCTTCATTCGTTAAAAGAAAACTTAAAAACTGCGGCAAGTGCAAGCAGTATTTTACATTTTCAAAAATTTCGGTTTTTTCTTCTTTCAATCGGTAAATCTGCATTCCCGAATTTAAACTGCCCAAAACTGGAGAAGCTGTTTTTACAGCAAACTTTTTTTCTCCTTTATATTTTTCATAGAAATTAGCTTTTAAATCCTCTGGATAATCTTTTAGATAATTATACAGAGGAGTTAAAACTTTTCCGTTTTCGTCTATATAAACAAAACTGGCGCCGTAAGTGCTAAAATTGATGGCTTTTAAAACATAATCTTTAAGCTCTTTTATTTCAGATAATCTATCTAAAATCCAATTTTTAAGTACTTCGATATCTTCACACGGAAATCCGTCTTCGTCTTTGGTTTCCTCCAGATTAACCGATTTCTCCCAGACAATTTTATAATTTTCGTTAAATAAAAAAACCTTTTTGTTTGTTTTACCAATATCAAAAATCGCAACTACATTCATTCTTTTTAATTGTAAATTGTTAATTATCAATTGTCAATTTATAATTAACAATTAATAATTGATAATTATAATCCCGTTGCCATTGTTTTTAAACCTCTTTCTTCGATAAGATTTTGTCTTACTTGAATCGAACGGTATAATGCTACAGGATTTAAAGCCGCTCCAGAACGAAGACGAGCTTCGGCAACTAATGCACGAACATCTGTACGGAAAGCATTTTGAAGAATTTCTTGTGCTTTTACCACATCATTTTCTTCTTGTGCTTGTTCCAATGCTTTTCTATCTACAGAAAGTGCTTGTGCGTAAGCAATCATAATTGCCTCAACAGACTGCAATAAATCTTCTAATGGATCTTTGATGTTATGAGAAGCGTCGATCATCCAGCCTAAATCTTTGGCGTGATTCATTCCTCTGGCATCCATTCCCTCAACCAATTCATTGAAAATCAAGAATAATTGATATGGTTTTAATGCTCCCGCCGTTAAATCGTCATCACCATATTTTGAATCATTAAAGTGGAAACCTCCTAATTTGTTTTCCATCAATAATAAAGAAACAATCTGCTCAATATTAGCGTTTGGAAGATGGTGCCCTAAATCGACTAAAGTCTGCGCTTTGTCGCCTAACTTTTTAACATACGAATAAGACTGCCCCCAATCTGCTACAGTCGTAGAATAAAAGTTAGGCTCAGCACATTTGTATTCTAAAAATAATTTCCAGTTTGAAGGCAATGCATCGTAGATTTCCTCTAAACTTTCTAAAGTATTTTGATATGCTTTTCTGAAGTTTAACTGCCCAGGGAAGTTAGAACCGTCAGCTAGCCAAATAGTTAAAGACTCAGAACCTAATTCGATTCCGTGTTTAATAACTTCAATATTATGAGCAATTGCTTGTTTGCGAACCGCTTTGTTTACATTTTGTAAAGAACCGTATTTATAAGTGTGCTCAGAGCTTGCTTGATCTTGAAAAGTATTCGAGTTCATAGCATCGAATTTTAACCCATGCTGATTTGCAAGTGTTCTGATTGCTTTATAATCAGTCGGGATATCCCACGGAATATGAAGTGAAATGGCTCCTGAAGCATTGTTTAATTTGTGAAGCAAACCAACATCTTCAATTTTTTCTTCTAAAGAACGAGGTTCTCCTCCTCCAGCGAAACGTCCAAATCTTGTTCCTCCTGTTCCTAAAGCCCAAGATGGAATGGCAATTTGAAAATCGATTAATTTTTGAATAATCGCTTCTGTATCATTAATTTCTGAAGCTGTAAAAACTAATTTATTCTGGTGTTTTTTGATTAAATCTTCGTTATGAGATTCGATGTGGTTTGATCCGATTAACATAGTTATTGATATTTTAATAGAGTCTACAAGATATAACTTTATACGCTGTGAACTCCCGTTTTACTTCACTTTTTTGTTAAGTTTTCTTTGTTAAAGCGAATTGTTATATGCTAAAAAAATCTAACGTTCGAAAGAATTCGAACGCTAGACCACAAAAAACCACTTTTGCTTAAACAAACTTATATAAAAAACCTAAACAATCTTTATCTATAAAAGCCCATGGCTACGCCACCGTCTACGTTTAATGCGTTTCCTGTAGATTTACCAAGTAAACCTCCAACAAAAGCATAACAAGCGTTAGCAATATCATCTGGCAATATGATTTCATTTAATAACGTACGTTTTGCATAGTAAGCTGGAAGTTCTTCAACTGTAACTCCGTATGCTTTTGCACGACCTTCTGCCCATCCGCCAGACCAAATATTAGAGTCTGAAATTACGGCATCAGGATTTACTGTATTGACACGAATTTTATCAGCTCCAAGTTCTGCAGCCATTAAACGTGTTAAGTGCGCTTGCGCTGCTTTAGCCGAACCATAACCAGGATTATTCGGACCAGCAACAACAGCGTTTTTAGAAACGATATTTACAATATCTCCTCCAAAACCTTGCTTGCGCATTACTTCGATTCCTGCTTTAGAAACAATAAATTGTCCTTTTACCAAGATATCATATAATCTATCCCACTCTTCAAGAGTATGTTCTGCAATAGATTTAGAAATACTGATTCCAGCATTATTCACTACAATGTCAACGCCTCCAAAAGCTAAACAAGCTTCGTCTAATGCTTTTTCTGTGCTTACTTCGTCTGTAACATTCAATAAAGTGCTAGAAACGGCATCTTTACCAAAAGCTTTAATAAACTCAGCAGATGCACCTTGCAAACGCTCTTCATTAATATCATTAATTACGACACAAGCACCTTCTTGAGCGAATTTTTTAGCGATAGCTTTACCAATTCCGCCCGCAGAACCTGTGATTAAAGCTACTCTTCCAGACAATGCTTTTGGTTTTGGCATACGCTGCAATTTTGCTTCTTCTAGCAACCAATATTCAATATCAAAAGCTTCTTGGTGCGGTAAAGAAGTATATTCCGAAACTGCTTCAGCGCCTTTCATTACGTTTACTGCATTGATATAATATTCAGATGCCAAACGCGCCATTGTTTTATCTTTAGCAAAAGTGAACATTCCAACTCCAGGATATAAAATCACAACTGGATTTGGGTCACGCATTGCTGGCGAGTTTGATTTTTTACATGCATTGTAATAGTCTTTGTACATGGCACGGTAAGCCTCAAATGCAGGAGCTAGTTTGGCTTTTACAGCAGCAACATCAGATAAATCTTCATTTGGATCTAATTCTAAAACCAATGGACTGATTTTAGTTCTCAAAAAGTGATCTGGACAAGATGTTCCTAATGGAGCTAATTTTGAAAGATCATTAGAATTAATGAATTCTAAAACTCTTGCATCGTCTGTATAATGACCAATCATCTGACGCTCTGACGAACAGAAACCTCTTAAGATTGGCGCTACTTTTGCTGCTTTTAATTTACGGTCTGCTTCTGGAAGACTGTCGATTTTTTTACCTCCAAAAACTGGACGTTTCTTTCCGTAATTATCTTCTAAGTAAGAAGCACATTTCTCTATTACTTCCAGCGTATTGATATAACTATCAAACGCAGTATCTCCCCAAGTAAATAAACCATGAGAACCTAACATGATTCCGCGTAGTTTTTTACCGTTTTTTTCTGCTTCTTCCAAACAAGCTCTCAACTGAAGACCAAGATCAAATCCTGGACGCTGCCAGCCTACCCAACCAATTTCTCCGTTAAATAATTCTTCTGTGATTTTCTTTCCATCTTTCGCAGCAGCAATAGCAATTGCCGCATCTGGATGTAAATGATCGATATGTTTGAACGGAAGAAAACCATGTAAAGGCGTATCAATAGAAGGTGCTTTAGAAGCTAAATCAAAAATACAGTGGTTGAACAATTCTACCATTTCATCTTCAAACTCAATACCTCTGTAAACATTTTCAAGGTTACGAAGTCTGTCCAAATACAAAGCTGCACAACCTGATTTTGTCAACGTTCCAATATCACCGCCAGAACCTTTAATCCACATTACTTCAGAAGATTCTCCCGTAAGAGGATCTTTGTCTGTAATTTTCACAGAAGTGTTTCCACCGCCGTAGTTGGTCAATCTTAAATCAGCCCCTAACAAGTTAGAACGATAAATAAAAAGCGCTACTTCATCACCTGCTAATGCGGCTGCCTTAGCTTCATCCCAAAGGTAGCTTACATGCTTAAAATTCATATTATTAATTGTGTTTGTATTCGACATATAGTATTTTAAATTATTTCTTGTATTTATAATGAGTTACCAATTCCTACCAAAACTATTGCAAGCATAATAAGTCCGATTCCCCAGAAAAAAGTTCTTAAAGTTTTTCTAGAAACTCCCTTCCATTCTTTCAAATAAAATCCCCAAAAGTTTGCTGTTAAAATGATGGTTGCCATATGCAGAATCCACGAACTGGCACCATTTCCAAGTTTGCTTTCTCCCATTCCGTAAAAGAAAAACTGTAAAAACCACATGGTTCCAGCAAGAGCAGAAAACAAGACATTTTTAGTTATTGGAGTCGATTTGTCGGTGTAATTTTTAATTGATTTATTTTTAAAATTTAAATAAAGACACCAGATAAAATTGGACGTTAACCCTCCCCAAAGCAAAACAACATAAGTCACGTTGTTTTGAAATAACGGATTTGCACCATTTACTACAGCATGTTCTGCCATAGATTTTCCAGCTTCGATTCCGTAATTAAAGAAGGAACTTAAAATTCCTGAAATCACGGCTACAATCAAACCTTTTACTAAGTTGAAATCTTTGTCTTTATCTTCGTGACCTGTTGCAAAATCTTTCTCTTTCAGCATTCCTGCTTTTCCAGAAATGGCGATTCCGATTAGATATACAACCACACCCAATAAAACGATCTGACCGCCAGTATTAGTAAGCATGTGAGAAAACGAAATCTTACCCTCTGTTGGAACAATATCATAATAAATGGATGGCACTAAAGCTCCAAATGCAGAGCAGAATCCTAACGTAATTGAATTCCCTAAAGACATTCCTAAATAACGAACGCCCAAACCATAAGTTAAACCGCCAATTCCCCAAATTAACCCCATCGTAAAAGTGAAGGTTTTTATGGATGGAGAAGCTGCTGCAATAATTTCTGTAAAATTTGGAATCGTTAAGTACGCTGCAATTGGCGGCACGATCAGCCAAGAGAAAAATCCTCCTACAAGCCAATAGCTTTCCCAAGCCCAGTCTTTTACTTTTTTAAAAGGCATATAAAAACTACCTGAAGAAAATCCTCCGATAGAATGAAAAATGATTCCTAATAATGATTCCATTTAATAAATTTTAGTTTTTGGTTTGTTAGATAGTGATTTGGTTTTGTAAAATAAGAGAATGTCAAAAACAAAACTGTCCTGTACTATCCTTTACGTATTTCATATTTTTTGTTAAAACTAAAGATTATTAGAAATAACGACTTGTAATTATTGGGTAAATAAATTTAAAATGGCTATTTTAGCAATCGATTTCGTAATTATTGATTCTGCATTAAGGTCAAAATTTAGAAATCATAAAAAAAAGATTACAAGCCTTGACGAATTCTCTTTTTTATGACAAAAATGATTCTGTGAATTAGATTCTTTTTGAAAGAAGAGATTTTTAAAAAAATTATTTAGAATTAAAATGAGTTTCGCTAAAATGCGAAATAAATTTCCTCACAATGAACATGATTAAACTTATTAAAATAGACGAAGACTCTCGAGTTCCCAAATACAAACAAATTGTTGACTCTATTCTTCAGAACATCGCCAACGGAAATTTAAAAATCAATCAAAAAATTCCTTCTATAAATAGTTTCAGCGAAGAATTCTATATGTCTCGCGATACTGTTGAGAAAGCCTATAATATTTTAAAAGAGCGAAAAATCATTTCTTCAATTAGAGGGAAAGGCTATTACATTACTCGAACAAAATTGGAATCTAAGGTCAATATTTTATTTCTGACTAATAAATTGAGTTCGTATAAAATGAAAACCTACAGCTCATTTATTGATACTTTGGGCGCAAATGCACATGTTGATCTACAGATTTATCACTGTGACGAGACTTTATTCTTAAATATTTTAGATAAGTTTGAAGGTGCTTACGATTATTATGTTATTACAACGCACTTTAAAACAGATGAATTAAAACATTTGAGCTTTACTGATGATGTTGTAAGTGCCATTAAAAAAATCCCACAAGAAAAACTCGTAGTTTTAGATAATATAAAATTAGGAACAGGTAACGATGTCATTAAGATTTACCAGGATTTTGAAAATGACATTTATAATGCCTTAAAAGAAGGTCTTTCTAAAATATCAAAATACAAACGTTTAATTCTAGTATATCCAGACAAAGCGGTTTATCCTTATCCGCGAAGAATTTTGCACGGATTTAGAAAATTCTGTGTGGAACACGAAATCAATTTTGAAATTCTGAGTGAAGTTTACGATGATATGATTCTTAAAAAAGGAGATTTATTTATCACTATTGAAGAATCTGATCTGGTAAATTTAGTGAAACAGATTCGCGATGAAGAGTTTGTTCTAGGAAAAGATATCGGGATCATTTCATACAACGATACTCCTTTAAAAGATTTGCTTGGCATTACTGTAATGTCAACCGATTTTAATGTAATGGGAGAAACCGCCGCAAGAATGATTTTGAATAAAGAAAAAGGTCAGGTAAAAGTGCCTTTTAATTTTATTGATAGAAATTCTATCTAAGGTTCTAAGATGCTAAGATTCTAAGGTTCTAAGTTTTTACTTCCTTAGCACCTTAGAATCTTAGAACCTCAGCACCTCATTTTTTATCATATGGAATATATTGATCCCATTCCCATGGTGTATAGGTGTCTTTTATTCCTGTTTCCAGTAAATACTTAATTATTTTTCCTGTTGGATAACTGTTCGACATGATGACCATTGCAGTTCCTTTGTCTTGAAAAACAATTCCATAGTGTTGGAAACCTGAACCTTGCCCTTCTTTAAAAGCGCCATAACCATAAGGGCTTTTTACTAATCCCCAGCCTAAACCGTATGAAAGCTCTGTTTGGTCATTCCAGTTTCCATCTTCTAATGCTCCTGGTCCGAACTGATTTTTAGAACGAATGCGAATCTGCGGACTAAACATTTCTTTGTATGATTTAGCATTCAATATTTTTTTATTCAAAATTGCCGTTATAAACTTGCTATAATCTTCTATCGTAGTTTCTAGCGTTCCTGCTCCTCTCGGTGCATTGTCTTTGTCTTTTTCCTGAATCTTTCCATCATTATCATATCCGAAAGCATAATCTTTTTCGAATTTTTCTTGCCATTTATAACTTGAATTTGACATTCCCAGAGGTTTGAATATCCTTTGCTGAGCCATTTCTTCTAAGGTTTTTCCAGTAATTTTTTCCAAAACGACCTGAAGATACGTAAGCCCTTCACCCGAATAACTGTATCTAGTTCCTGGCTCAAACTTAACTTTGAGCTTTTCATCAGATTCAAACCAACGCCAGTTCGGCAAGCCAGAAGTATGATCGAGACACATTCTAGCAGTTATTTTTTTATATTCTGGATATGATTTTAATTCTGTAAAATCTTCGTGCCATACTTTAAAATCATATTCATAAATTGGTTTCGGAAGATAATCCTGAAGTGGTTTGTCTAAGGTTATGACTCCTTCTTCTGCTAGTTTCATAACCAAAACAGCAAAAACCGCTTTGCTCAAAGAAGCTCCATAAAGATTGGTCTGCAGCTCTAACTTCTTTTTGGTTTCGACATTACTAAAGCCAAAAGTCTTCATGTAAACAGGCTTTTTAGCATTAAAAACAGCTATAGCTAATCCTTTCACATCGGCTTTGCTCATAAGGTTTTCAATAGTGGCGGTCAAACTATCGGTTGAAATTGTACTTCCGTCAAGCCTTTTTATGGTGGAATTTTGTGCTTGAACAGCAATTATACTTATAAAAAAAAAGATTAAAAGAAGATTTTTCATGATTTTGATTTATTAAGCATTAATTAATCAATCCACTCAACTTTCACACAAAGCCTTTTAAGCAATATGTTTACCTCAAACAACTTGATAATAAGTCAAGTAAAATGATTAAGAATTTTATAATTATTTTAAACCCCATTTTTTATTATATTTCAGTCCATATAATCATACAAATATATTCGGCAGAAAATCATAAGACAATACTTATAAATAACCATTTTTATGAAAAACATAAAAGATGATTTGAGCAAACAGCTTTTGGAGCAAAAAAACTCAGGAAACTTAAATAATAAAAAGGTTTTAAAAACGTGTCAGGAAATGGCACAGAATTTTGCTGATTTAGAAAATGGCATTGCCGTTTTAAGCGATTTATACAACAATAAAAGTTACATCTATTCGGGCAAAATTGCTCAAGAACTTGAAATTTTCAAAGAAGATCAAGTGCAAGAAATTGAGAGTATTTGGGAAGAAGAGCTTTTTGGCAAATTAAACTCAGATGATGTACTGCAAAAATATCTTTTAGAACTTCATTTTTTTCAGTTCATAAAAACGATTCCGACTGAGGAACGAAGAAACTTTTGTGTAATCAGTAAATTAAGAATGAATGATGAAACCGCAGGGAAATCTTTATTACACAAGATGTTCTATTTTTCGAATCAGTACGAAGATGTAGAATTGGCACTTTGCTTTTATAATTTTGATTTTTCTCTTGCTCTTCACTATGAAGGTGCAATAATAAATACCGCAACTGGAAATATTGTAAAACAGAATGTGAAAGAAAATGAATTCTTTCTTTCTGCACGAGAAAAAGAGATTCTTAAAATGCTTCAGGCAGGAAAACAAAGTAAAGAGATTGCAACTCTCCTATTTATCAGCATCAATACCGTAAGCCGTCATCGACAAAATATTTTAGAAAAAATGAAAGTTAATAATACCGTTGAAGCATGCTCGATTGCGACGAAGCTAAAATGGATATGAGTTTTTTCTAAGATACTAAGATGCTAAGGTTCTAAGATTCTAAGTTTTTTTTAGACGTTAAGAGAAATTCTTAATTCTTAATTCTTAATTCTTAATTCTTAATTCTTAATTCTTAATTCTTTACTCTTTACTCTTTACTCTTTACTCTATACTCTTTATTCTTTATTCTTTATTCTTTACTCTTTATTCTTTACTCTTTACTCCCAACAACTTTAACCCATAAAAAAACCTCGTCGATTGACGAGGTTTTAGTTGTATTATTTTTTTGATTCTTCGATAGAAACTTTTCTAAACTCTTTTAAAAGTTTTTCAATTTCTAAAGTTGATTTACGTGCTCTTGGTCCAGCAGCTTTAATTCCTTTTTCAGTCAAAGATTCAGCTTCAGCTTTGAATGTTTCAATTTCGGCGTTGATTTTTACTAATAAATCTTTCATGCTTATATATTGTTAAATTAAGCCACAAAAATAAAAGTTTGTGTGATAGTTACAACAATTTTGCTGTTAAATTTAATGCAGTTTTTCATTCATTTCCTTTACAATAAATTGACTTCTGTTCTTTATTAAAAACCAGCAAATACAATACATTAGCAATCAACCACTTACTTTGAAAGTGTTTTTACAACAACTGTTTTAATACGCTGCAGAAAGTATCAAATTAAAACTAGTTTCATCCAAAAAGATGGCTTATACCTCTTCTATTTGTTAATTTTTGAGCGGAAAAATTCCTCAAAAAAGGAAAATTTTACTCAATAAGAGTCTTGTTTAAGTAAACATTCTTTAAAACAAGTCCGTCTATAATGCTTTTATCCATCTTAGTTTTTACAGACTCTATATTTAGATTTTCAAATCTAAAATTACTCAATCTCACATTGGGATCTTTTTCCACCCCATAAAAATTTGTGCATTTAAGATTGATATTTTTTAAAGTAATCTGATCGCCATAAGATAAAGGAATATCCTGACGGTTTTTCAAATCATAAAACTGTCGCCAAGCAAAAATGGCAAGTCCAGTTTCTGCTTCGCCTTGAATGTTTTCGACTAAAATATATTCGTATCGCTGTGGCGTGTCTGGTCTCATTTTTAGCCACAACATTCTAGAAGCACCTTTTATTTGGCTATTTCTAAAAATTACATTTCGATTATGAATCGCTTCACTTCCATTGGTTAAAGCCGAATGGCAAAATCCAAATGTACAATCCTCAATTATGATGTTTTTATTAGGGCCGTTATTTGAATCTTTATCTGCGTAAGGTCCTTTCCCTCCTTTCAAGGCAATGGCGTCATCATTTACAGACATATAGCAGTTTTTTATCAAAACATTTTCGCAGACATCAAGATCAATGGCATCGGTACTTGGCGCTTTAATTTCAATATGTGGCGAAAAGATGTAAAGATTCAGCAGTTTTACATTATTACATTTATAAAAGTGATTCGTCCAAAAACCTGAATTAATCAATTTTACATCCTGAAACTGAACATTTTTTGAATTCCATACAAAAATTAATCTTGGCCTAGAGACTTCAAGATTCGTGCAATCAGGATTCTCACCACGTTTTTTCCAGAAAGCTTCCCAAAACTTTTTTCCATTTCCGTTTATTGTTCCTTCTCCCGAAATAGAAAAATGATCTACCCCATAAGCATTGACCAAGGCGGGAAAATAATCCAAATTTTGTCCTTCCATTCTTGAAGCCATAATTGGATAATCAATAATATTATCTGAGCCTTTTAAAACTGCTCCTTTGGCTAAATATAAAGCTGTTTTAGGCTTAAAGAATAAAGCGCCACTCAAAAAAACACCTTTCGGTACTACAATTACACCGCCACCATTTGCCGATGCAAGGTCAATTATTGCCTGAATGGCTTGCGTTTGGATTATTGTGCTGTCTTTTTTAGCTCCAAAATCTGTTATACGATATTGCTTTCCTAAATCCTTTAATTGCAATTTCTGATCATTTTTAAACCAGCTGCTGATGGGAGTGCCATCAGGAAAAACATCAGTTACCTGCTGCGAGAAAGAAAAATTCAATCCGCTTATAAAAGCTAAAACAATTAAAAACTCTCTCATTTTGTACAACAGCCTATCGTTTCAAATTACTTTATTTCGACTTTTATTTTAGCAGAAAGCTGTTGGGCTAAATTGGTCACATAATTAGTAAAAAATGCAGAATCATTAAAACCTTTATCGGCACTCAATTCCCAAGCTGCAATCGCATAATAACTGATCTCTTTTTTATTATCAACTTTTAATTTTGCCAAATACGAATCAGTCAGCTGTCCTGTTTTAGGAGCTTCAATATAACCTTGATAAATATTTGCAGGAACTAAAATCGCTGTTCCCAAAATCCATTGGCGTTCATAAGTCAAATAATCGTGTTGAATTAGACATATCCAATCTCCAGATTCTATAACCTGTAGCGGATTTTTATTATTCAAATTAGAAATTGCAGCCAAAAATGTTTCTTTGCCTTTAATGCCATCTATTGAAACAGTATTTTTATAACCATACATTCCAGGCCAAATAGAAGTTGTTTCCTGTACTTGATAAAGATTTTCAGAGGCTTTCCAGTTTTGATAGTGGTAGCTTAAAACAGAATTTACCGGTCCTTCTGCTACAATTTTAAAAGTCGTCTTTTCTACATTATTTATGGTGTCATTGCCTAAAATTCCAAGTCGGTCTATTTTATTATCAATCAGCAATGCATAACCGCCTAAACCAACAGAATTCCCAACGGGAAAAATATCTCTTCCCCAATCGTACATCACGTGATAATTATCTTCAACCGCGCCTTTGCTGTTTATACCAACGTTTTCGGGAGTTATCCCTGGAAGCTTTTTCCCAAATACATCTTTAGAATTTCTTCCATCTAGATAATGTCTAAAACCAACTTTGTCATTCTCCCAAGTCGGTCCGTCTGTTTGGTATTTTTGATAACCTAATTTTTTATGAACCTGATTCGCCATTAAAACCTCTTGTGTATCTGGATGAACAGGAAGATCCTTTCCTTCTCTTTTTCCAAAACGTGCACTGGTTTTTATTGTAAACTTGGGATCTATATCAGACCATTTTAACTGAATGATTTTTTCTTCGTTTGGTGAAAAATCAGTTGTAAAGAAAAGTTCATCCCATTTTCCATCGCCATTCAAATCGTTTGTCTGTGCTGGAATGGTATCTGTTTTTGAAATTAAAATAGGAAAAGCTCCTTTTACATTGCTTTCTCCAATATTCTCTCTTTTTATAGAAATTGCTTTTTGCGAGAGCGCCAAAGAACTACTATTTTTTAAAACAATTGTTTTTTCTGATACATTTTGAGAAACTTTGCAACTCGCTAATAATACCGTAACTAAAGTAATTGGAAGATAAAATAATACTCTTTTTTTCATTCTTTCTTTATTCTTTATTTTTTCAGAACAATTTAAGATTTTTAATTGTTATAATAACACTTAAAAATCAAAAACTTCTAAAAAAAATGAAAATTAATATAAATAAAAAGCAGGATAACGAACAACAATTACCCTGCAATTTAAACACATTACTATCAAATAATATGATCGAAAAAAATATAAAAAATAAAATAAATTACTTCACATTAAAAAATACATTGCTTTGTAATATTCATTAAACTTTGATTGTGATGGATTAGATGGCCTCACTGTCTTTTTTTCCCTTTTGAAATCTAATTTCATTTTCAAAAAGAGTTTTACTTCTTTAAAAATTTCACGACTCGTTTTTGATTCATCAAACAAAATCAAATTATTGATTTCTTCTAAAAAAGATAAGCTCTTGTAAAGTTGCCTATTAAACAAACAAACTAAAGTATTTGCTCTTTTTTCTTCTTGTAAAAAACTAAGCAACTCTTCTCTCCTGTAGACTACATAAATAATTCGATCATATTGATTTATTGTCCCTTCACATTGATCAGTAAAAGATTTTTCTAAAAATTCAAACTCATCTTTAAGTTTTCTTTTAAACATTTTCAGAAAAAAACCTTGATTATCAACCACTAAAACTCGCTCCTTTTGCATCTTTTTGTTTTTTAAAACAGTAAACTCCTCCATTAACTGAGGGATTCGCTACTAAAATATGTAGCAAAATTAGAGCTGTATCAATCATTCATTAGCTTCAATAAGCCATAAAACAATCATAATAAGGTATTTTTGATATTATTATTAAAAATGGATTAGACTTTTATCACGTGCATGACATGCTTTTCAACAAATGAAACCAATTCTTCAATCTCTTGACAATTGTGATCTTTCTTTGAAATAGAAATGATATAAGCATTTCTTTCTTTTACGTAGAGAAATAAGAAATTTTTAGTCGAAATAACTTTTTCAATTTTTGTCCATTTATGTTTTAATTCTCTTAACGGAGATCGAACACAAACATCAGAATAAGTAAAAGTGAGTTTATATCTGCTATAAAATTTGTTATACTGGATAAGCCATTTTGTTAAGCAGAAAATCGTTCTAGATATAGCATCCAGAAAAAAGAATTGAATGATCACCAAAAAAACAAGTGTAACCAAACAACTTATCAGCCACTGAAAAAAATCGGCTTCATTAATAAAATCAAGAAAAAGCATCACTAATGCAACTACAAAAAAAACATATATAAGACGCTCCTTAAAGAAGTGTTCAAAGTACATTTTGTTAAGTTTTCTAATTTCAGAAATATTCAACTGAAACTCTAATGAAAAATTAGCCGCTTTCATAATTTTTGTTTTCTTAGGTATATTATTCAAAGCAAAAGTATATCAACAAAAAAGTCTTAAATAGACTTAGAAGCTTTTATAATATTAAAATAAGGCTAGATTTATTTCTTTAATCTTTGATCTATACTTTTTTTATCTTCTTTTATATTAAATACTAAAAAAACAAAAGAGGAAACAAAAAGAAAAAAGGGAAATGCAAATTTCCCTCTCTATTCATTGTCTTAATTTTAAAATGTTTTTACTTAATTCCGCTTTTAAGATTCTTTAGCGAAGCGTCTTTCGAAAGCTTAATTTGGTTAATTACAATTTCAGCAATTTTATTTGCTCCTAACAAGGAAAGGTGCGTATCATCAGCTTTATCTGTATTATAAAAAGCATTTTCTCCCGCTTTGAAATGGAGATGAAGCTGTTTTGATTTTTCTGGCCCGTAAGATTGCTCTAATAATTCGGTGTAGTATTCTAAATCTATAAAAGGCACATTATATTCCTGTGCGACCAATCGAGTTTCTAAAGGATAATCGCCATGTGTAGGTACCAAAACGCCTTTTTCGTTAAAGTTACGTCTTGAGATGGAAGTTAATAATATCGGAATAGCACCTTTTTCTCTACTTTCTTTTACAAAACGAATCAGATTGTATCTGTAAGCTGTATGCGGATTGGTAAATCGTGCTGAGTCTTCAATTTTCTGATCATTATGTCCGAATTCTATAAAAACATAATCTCCTTTTTTAAGTTTGTGATAAACAGAATCCCAGCGTTTTTCATTGATAAAGCTTCTCGTGCTTCGTCCGTTTACCGCTTTATTGATTACTGTTATGTTTTCTTTGAAAAAAGGCTGTAATACCTGAGCCCAACCATGTTCTGGATTTTTGTCCGGATCTTTTTTATTTGCCATTGTAGAGTCTCCAATGCAATACAAAGAGGTTTTTTGGGCAAAACTTACTGTGGTGATAAGTAATGTTAGAAAGATATATTTTTTCATTTTCTTTTATTTTTTTAATGCTGAGTGGTTTTATTGCGAAGTGTTTTTTTAACGCAAAGTGCGCTAAGGTTACACAAAGTTCGCTAAGTTTTTTATTCTTTATTTACTTTGTCAATGAGGACACAAAGAATCTTTGAATCTCTGAACCTTTGAGCCTTTGTCTCCTTTTATTAAACCTTTGCGAACTTTGCGCTTTCTTTGTGCACTTTGCGTTAAAAAAAACGCTTAGCTATAAAATGAGGTTAAAAATCTAATGTTTTGAAACTGCTGTAGGCACTGTTGCTCTTTTACCTATAAAAACATCTGTCATCAAGACGTTTTCTGCGTTTTCATTCGAGAGCGCATTTTTGGCTTCTTTGATTTCTATGTTTTTTAAAGAGATATTCTTGATTTTTTTATCTGCAAATCCCTGAATTACAATACCAGATTCTGACGCTTTGTTACAGGTAATATTAGAGAAATATACATTTGATATCTCTGATTGATAGCCTTTTCCTTCTCCGTGATAATTTGCTGTAATGTATAGACAATCTTCTACTTGGTCTAACTGGATATTTTGAACAAATATATTTTTGATATAGCCTCCGCGATCGGCATTGGTTTTTAAATAAATGCCTCTTTTTAAATATCCTGCCGTTTTGCAATTTTCTACAAATACATTCTGAACTCCAGCCGACATTTCGCTGCCAATTACTACTCCGTGAAGTCCTTTAAAATTACAATTTCGTATCACAATATTCTCGCTAGGCGTTGCTGCATTAGCTCTTCCTTCATGATCTCTTCCTGCTTTTATGGCAACATTGTCGTCTCCGTTGTCAAAAGTCACATTTTCAATTAAAACGTCTTTTGCGTATTCTGGATCGATTCCGTCATTATTGTGATTTAAGGATTTGTAACTTATTCCGCGAATGGTAATACTTTCTGATTTTAAAAGATGCAGACACCAAAACGGCGAATTTTCGATTCTGATATTTTCGACTAAAATGTTTTTACAATTTAAAAACTGAATCATTTGTGGTCGTAAAAAATAGCCTTCTCCAAATTTTCTTTCCTCTAATGGCATATTGTTGTGATTCATGTCACGGCTTCGGTTTTTACCGTCGTTTTCTTTTGCTTTAAAAGTTTTCCAGTTCTTTCCTCCTTCTCCATCAATTGTTCCTTCTCCTGTAATCGCTATATTGCTGCAATTATTAGCGTAAATCAACGGACTGTAATTATACAGCATTGTACCTTCCCAACTTGTTAAAACCAATGGCAAATAATCTTTCGGATTGTCGCTGAATTTAATCTTTGCTCCTTTTTCTATTTTAAGATTAACATTGCTTACAAAATGAATTGGACCATTAATTTTATAAATACCTTTTGGCACAATTATAGTTCCGCCGTTATTCTTTTTACACAACGCCATTGCTTTGTCAAAAGCCTTTTTATTATCAGCAACAGAATCACCTTTTGCTCCCAGTTTTAAAATATTTATCTGATAAGCAGGTATTGTCGGAAGCTGAATATTCTTTACAATTGCATCTACTTTTGCTGATGGAAAATCTCCATTTTGTGCAAAACAAGCGCTGGAAAGAAGTATTAAGAATAGATATTTTATATTCATGTTTTTATTTTTAGTTTTTAGTCTCAGTTGCAGTATTCAGTGCAAACCGTGACTGAGACCGAATTCTGCGACTTACTTCAAATACCAGTTTGCAGTCTTATCTTTTAGAATATTTTCTATAGAATACTGTCCTGCTTCTTTTTTGGAAAGCTGATGCGACCACTTCACTCTTTTAGATGGCTGAAAACCCTCGCCCGTGCAATTGTATTCGGCATAAAAAGCTTTCTTTTCAGCTTCTGGTTTAGACCAATTTTCCCAACCCTCTGGCTTTATTTGTTTTCCCATTTCGCAGTTTATAAAAACTGTTTTAGCATAAATACGCCACGGCCTTCCTAAATATACCTCTTTTGCCTCTGGGCTTGCAGTCAGTTTACAATTTTTGAAAACAAAACCAAACGAAGTTCCTTCGGGGGTTGAAGCAGCTGTGATATAAGAGCTTTTGATACTGTGAATCGTACAGTTCTCAAATAAGGCGGTTGCGCCTCCAAAAATAAAATCTGTTGTGCCTTCTATATAACAATCCTTAAAATATTGCTTTGCCTCTTTTCCAGACAAATACAACGTATCTTGATTTCCTAAAAGATTACAGTTAATAATTTTAGCGCGGTTGGCTACAACAGACAACGCAATAGCTTGTCCATGCTCACCAGAAGTATTTTTAATCGTTAGATTTGATGCCGTAAAATCGTCCCCTTCAACCAAAAGTGTGTAGGTATAAAAAGTACTATTTCTGCCTAAAGCTATTTTTGAAAAATTATCATCAAAAGTAATAATGGTATTTTCTTTACTTTCCCCTTTCAGAAATACATTAGTATTCCATTCCGGAATTCTAACTTTTTCGTTGTAGATTCCGTTTTTAATAAAAATAGTAACTTTATCATAAGGAAAAGCGGGTGTTGCATAAATTGCATCCTGAATTTTGGTAAAATCTCCCGAACCATCTTGCGCTACAGTAATATAATCTACAATTTTCTTTTCGGCTGCCCCTACTTTTGTACCGTTTTTAACTGCCCAGTCTGGAAATTTTTTTAAAACTTCCTCTGGTGCATCTGAATACCATGAATAGCCATTTCTTCTTTCTGATCCTATTTGATCCAATGATTTTTTCTTAGTTCCGTCACGGTCACAAAAGAAAGGTTCATTGGTTTCCAAATCCATAAATCTTGCCCAGATAGGTTTGGCATTTACTGCTGGAATCATTTTTTTATCTACAATTTTTCCGGCGTCATTTAAAACTCTTTTTTCTTCTAAATTGGTAATTTTAGTTTTTTGAAACCATTCTACCGCACTTTTTACAGCGGTAACAACTTCTCTTGACGGTTTGTCAATCGACATTAAAAGCAATACTATTTTTGTTGATTCATAACCGCTTAACGAAGCCAATTCAAAAGCTCTTGCATTTGCTGGCGCCAAAGTCACTTCATCATGCTGCGCGCACCAAGCGGTTAAAACACCATTTTGCTTGTATTGTGTTTTTAAAATACAATCGATTCCTTTATCAAATGATTTTCTGCATTTTTCCACAATTTCTTTTGATGGTTTAATGCTGTAATAATCAGTTTCGTCTGCAACGGCTTTTATTACATTCATAATATTAACCATCGAATCATCATTGTAGGTAATGTGCGTATAATATCCTTTTTTTAACGGATAAAACTGAGGCCATCCTCCGTTTGCATATTGAGCCTCCAGCAGATAATTTAAGCCTTTTAAGAAAGATTCTCTATAACGTTCGTCTTTAACCTGCGCATACATTCTAGACATAAAAAGCATTTCCTGACAAGTTGCTCCGTTGTCTGTAGTAGTTTCTACAGCTGTTTTTTTAAGAGCAATCAAATCTTTTTTCTGCTTTTCGGTCAGCTCATCCTGCATTTGAATATTCTTTGGCCAGCCTCCAATATCTCTTTGGTAGAGCAGTACATTTTCTGCTACTCTTTTCGCGTCTGCGTTTGCAAACCAAGCGACATCACTCTTGCGAATAACATCTGACCATCTTTTATAAGTATTCTGAGCATTTACAGCAAAACTGCAAAGGCATAAAAAAAGCATTATTTGTTTTTTAAACTGTATCATTTCCAACCTATCTTGTTACTCTGAACCAATCAACAGCAACATTCCCCGAATCATTTTTAATTATCTCACCCAAAGCAAAAAGTCCGACTTTCGCTCCAATCCATTTTCCTTCTTTAGCAGTAAAATCTTTTCCTATGGTTTGGTAATTTTTATCGTCTAAACTATACGAAAAACTACAGATCGCACCTTTGCTAATTTTTACTCTTAAATAAATTGTATTTTGCTCAATTAATACAGGCTTGGTTTCAGTCTCTGAAACCGTTTTATCAAAAGTTCCTGTTTTCTGATTCAGATATAATTTTCCGTTCTCATTTTTGAAATTCAGATAACTATAATCTAACCCCATAACGATCAAACCTGTACTTTCTCCATTTAATCTTGCATTAAAAGTCAGTTTTGTAGTCGCCGTAAATTCTTCTGCTGGAAATTTTTGCAAGAGTAAATTCGGAGCATTAAAAATATTTTTGGTTGTGGTATTGCAAAACAAATTCAAATAACCCAAACTAGTTGGAAAACCAAAGTTGGTCTGTTTATTTGCCTGCCATTGCCATTGCAATCCTAATTTTGGCTCGTTAAATTCATCTGAAGTTGCTGGAACTTCAATCGGATATTTTTTGCCAACATTTGGTTTCTTGTACGTTGTTACGGGCTCACCTATTCCATTTTTATCAAAATCTTCTCCCATAACCGGCCAGTCATTCACCCATTTCATTGGCTGCAGATGCACAATTCGGCCATAAGCGCCTTTATCTTGAAAATGAAAAAACCAATCTTCGCCTGTCTGAGTCGTTACCCAAGCCCCTTGATGCGGCCCATTTATTGCGGTCGAACCTTGTTCTAGAACCTTCTTTTTTTCATAAGGTCCGAAAACATTTTTCGATCTTAAAACAGTCTGCCATCCTGTTGGAACTCCTCCTGCTGGTGCAAAAATGTAATAATATCCATTTCGTTTGTAAAATTTTGGCCCTTCAATTGTGCCTTCGCTTTCGTGTCCGTCAATAACCATTACTTCATCATTATTCACAACGGTTCCGTCTGGATTCATGCTACAAACGACTAGCAAACTTTTAATTTGAGCACGACTTCCTGCAAAAGCATGCACCAAATAAGCTTTGCCATCATTGTCCCAAAGCGGACTCGGATCAATCAATCCAACACCTGCTTTAACTAAAAGTGGCTCAGACCAAGGACCTTCTGCTTTTTTAGCTTTTATCATATAAATTCCGAAATCTGGATCTGGATAATAGATGTAAAATTCGTTGTTGTGATAATTGATGCTTGGCGCCCAAACTCCGTTTCCGTGCTGTACGCTATTGTAGGTTTCAAATGGAGGCTGTTTAGCTAAAGCGTAGCTTATAATTTTCCAATTTACCAAGTCTTTTGAATGTAAAATCGGTAACCCTGGAATACAATTAAAAGAAGAAGCTGTCATATAATAATCATCGCCTACGCGAACAACATCTGGATCTGAATAATCGGCATGAATAATCGGATTGGTGTATGTTCCGTCTCCGTTATCTGGCGTCCAGACTTGTGCGGTATTCTTCTGGAAACAAAAAATGGAAAGAAGAAATAGGATGATTTTTATATTTTTCATTTTTAACTGTTTTTTTTATTTAAACCCGACAGGTTTTAGAAACCTGTCGGGTTTGTCACTTGTTTTTTCTGTGAGTAATTTCTTTGCGATGCTTCGACTTCGCTCAGCAAGACAAAGTAGAGCATCATAACTCCAAACTCATAACTTTAAAAAAATTATCTGTTCAATTCCAAAGCGGCCAAAATAAATGGCCCTGTTGCTTTAGGATCATTGTCTTTTTTTCTTTCGTTTACGTAATATTCGTAAGATCCATCACGATATGGATTCCCGCCTAAACCTGCCACTTGGCAACAGTTTGTTAGCGTAATTCCTCCATCTTGATCTACTTTTTTGATTAATACAGTTGTTAACCCGTCAAAAGCTTTGTTGGCTGCTTTTTTAAATTTAGCTGGCAAATATCCTTTGTTTGCTCCTTTTGCAAAAGCATATGAAAACATTGCAGATCCAGAAGCTTCTAAATAATTGTCTTTTTCACCGCCTTTGTCTGTAACTTGATACCACAATCCAGATTTATCTTGGAATTTTAGTAAAGCCTCAGAAACATTGTTTAAATACTGAATCAACTCTTTTCTTTTTGGATGATCTTTTGGCATGTAATCTAAAACATCAACCAAAGCCATTACATACCAGCCCAAAGATCTAGACCAGAAGTTTGGAGAGTTTCCTGTTTCTTTATTTGCCCAAGGCATTTGTTTGCTTTCGTCCCATCCGTGGTATAATAATCCCGTTTTTGGATCTGTTGCTTTAAGCTGAATCAATTCGAATTGTTTCGCGATATCATCAAAGCTTTTTCCGTTTTCGAATTTAGCTGTGTATTCTGCGTAGAATGGCTCTCCCATGTACAAACCATCCAACCACATTTGATTTGGATAAATTTGTTTGTGCCAGAATCCTCCGCTTTGTGTTCTTGGCTGTTCTGTAAGCTGTTTGCGAATTAGTTGCAATGCTTTTAAATATTTATCTTCTTTTGTATAGGCATAAACATCAAAAAGCAAACGTCCTGGCAATACTAAGTCAATATTGAATTTATCAAATTCGTATGTATTAATGTTTCCGTCAGGTTGCACCAAATTATCCACATACCCTTTTATATAAGCTTTGTATCTAGGGTCTGGATTTTTTTTGTATAATTCTTCAATTGAATGCAATACTAAAGCGTGAACGTAATCCCACTTTGGTTTTTTAGCGTCGTCGATCATGTATGCCTCTGGATGGCGTTTCATCAATGTCAAGGCCATTTTATCAGACCATTTTGCATTTTTCCCAATCACAATCTCTTTTGCTGGTTCCTGCGATGTTACTTTACAACTTGTAATGGTCATAAAACAAGCCATCAAAATCGACATAAAATAACTTTGCTTTCTACTATTTTTCATTTCAAAATTTATTTAAATTCTACTATTTTTCTAATTCAACTGCCGCTAAAATAAAAGGACCTAATCCATGCGAATTATCTACTTTTATTTTTTCGCTTATATAATATTCGTAAGAACCATCTCGATAAGGATTTCCACCTAACCCTGCACTGGCACAAACTTGAGTAATATGTATTTCTCCGTCTGGATCTACTGTAACGAGTTTTTTTGTAATTCCGTCGAATCCTTTTTCTGCCATTTTTTTATAGCTTTTTGGCAAATACCCTTTTTTTACTCCTTTTGCAAATGCATAAACAAACATTTCAGAACCAGATGCTTCAAGGTAATTTCCTTTTCTATTTCCAGCATCTGTAACTTGATACCATAATCCTGATTTATCTTGATATTTTGCAACAGCTTTCGAAATCTCATTCAAATACTGGATAAGTTCTTTTCTTTTCGGATGTTCTTTTGGCATAAAGTCCAACACATCAACCAAAGCCATCATGTACCAGCCTATAGATCGAGACCAAAAATTGGGAGATGTCCCCGTTTCTTTATTCGCCCAATCCATTTTTTTACTTTCATCCCAAGCATGAAAAAGAAGACCCGTTTTTGGATCTAAAGTATGCTGGTGAATCTGCTCAAACTGTTTTGCAATATCATTGAAGCTTTTTCCTTGCTCAAACTCGGCTGTATATTGTGCATAAAAAGGAGTTCCCATATACAATCCATCCAGCCACATCTGATTTGGGTAAATCTTCTTATGCCAAAACCCACCAGAATTTGTTCTCGGATGCGTTTCCAATTGTTTTCTTAAAACCTGCAACGCTTTAAGATAACGATCATCTTTTGTTTGTTTATAAATTTCAAAAAGTCCTTTTCCAGCATTTATATAATCAATATTGTAATCTTCTAATTTATAATTTAGAATATCGCCAGAATTGTTTATAACTGTTTCGTAGTACTCTTTAACGTAATTGAAATAAACTGGATTTTGTGTTTTATTGTACAGATTCTCAAAAGCAGTCATAATAAGACCAAGCTTATAATCCCATTTTGGTTTTTCGTTATTATCAATCTGCCAAGCTTTTGGGTCACGCTTCATAATAGAAAGAGCCATTCTTTCAGACCACTTCAAGTCTTTAGATATAACAATTGTCGTTTCTTGAGCTCTTGCATTTATAAATGAAAAAAGCAGCCCCATAATTACAAACAGTAAACCAAAATATTTTCTCTTTTTATCCATAAAAAACATTTATTTATCTAATTCGATTGCACTTAATAAAAAAGCCCCCAATCCAATTGCACCGTTTTCTTTTGTTTTAGAAACTAGATAATAATAGTTTGTTCCATCACGGAATGGTTTTCCGCCCAAACCTACATTTGATGAAACATTCAAAACATTCACTTCTCCTTTTTTATCTACTTTCACAAATTCTTTTACAAAACTGTCAAATGATTTTTTAGCTGTGGTTTTGTAGCTTGAAGCCAAATAGCCTTTATTGGCACCTTTTGCAAAAGCATAAATAATCATTCCAGAAGCTGATGGTTCTACATAATTTCCGTACAATTCTGGTTTATCAGCAACTTGATACCAAAGTCCTGTATCACTTTTGTATTGATTCACGTTTTTTGCAATCTGATTCAAATACTCCACCAGAACTTTATGTTTTGGGTGCGATTTCGGGAAATAATCTAATGTTTCGACCAGCGCCACCATGTACCAACCAATTCCTCTTCCCCAGATTGTAGGCGAAGTTCCCGTTTGTTTATCTGCCCACGCAATCTCTTTACTTTCATCCCACGCTTGGTAAACCAAACCTGTTTTTTGATCTACAAGATGATTCTGAACCAATTCAAATTGTTTCGCAATATCATCCAGACTTTTTCCCTTTTCGTACTTAACAGTAAACTGCGCATAAAAAGGTTCTGCCATATACAAACCGTCAATCCACATTTGGTTTGGGTAAATCTGTTTGTGCCAAAATCCTCCGCTTGGTGTTCTCGGCTGACTTTCTAACTGATTTCTAAGCTGCCCAATAATCTTCAGATAGCGAGAATCTTTTGTTATATCATATAAATTAAACAGCAGTTTTCCCGGATTTAAACAATCAATATTATATTCCTTAACATCATATTTTTTGATATTTCCCGTACTGTCAATCATTCCATCAACATATTCTTTGATGTAATTCAGGTATTTTTTATTGTTTGTTTTTTGATATAATTTTTCAAATCCCAACAATACAAAACCCATTTTATAATCCCATTTTGGTTTTTCATTTCCGTCAAGCTGCCAAGCATTCGGATATTTATTTAAAATAGAAAGTGCCGTTCGTTCCGACCATTTTAAGTCGTAAGGAATAACATTGTTTTCTGTACTTGTTTGATTTTGCGCATTGATTTTATTTCCAAAAATCAGCAGTAAAACCAGAATGTTTCCAAAAATGAATTTTGTAGAAAGAGATTTACGCATAAAATTACATTTTGCTTTTTTTATTCAGCACTTCTAATTGTTTATCTAAATATTGTGCAAATTCTTCTTTTGTTTTGATTCCGTTTACTTCTTGCTCCCAAGCCCCTAAAAGGTAAAAAGTCACTGCTTTTGTACTTGGCTTAAAAACTAAAAGATAATCTAAATCTGTATCTGCAATATTTTCGATAGTACTAATTTCATAAAAAATTGCCATTCCTAACTTGTCTGGCACCAAAGATTGTTCTCCGTACGTTGCCAAATATGCCCATTTTTTATTTTTGCTTTCTTTTTTAAGCAATTCACCCGTTTTTGTCTTTACAATTCCTGTACAAATTCCTTGTATTGCTTGCGAAGCTTTAATTGTATGTTGTGTATAAAGCTGATCTGGTTTGATTGTCAATTCTGAAATAAAATCAATTTTATCTGAAGCTGTTTTCCATCCATAGTAATTTACTTTTACTGTAGATTCGTTCGACTTATTAGCCACTGTTGCAATTGTTGAATCTACTTCACGGAAGTGCAATTTTTCGCTGTTTAAATAACGATCGATAGAACCAATTCCGATTCCTTTTCCTGCTTTTAAAATATCAGCTCCCCAATCGCTCATATTGTGATAAGAATCAAATCCGTCTTGCCCTACAAGTGGAAGAATATTCTCTGAAGTCTTTTTTCCGAAGATATCGATAGCATTTCTCCAGTCTAAGTACAAACGGTATCCAATTCTGTTATTTTCCCAGCCTGGCCCTTCGTAACGAATGTCGAAAGAGTGATCTGTATGCTCAGGAGCCAATTTTAATCGGTCCACATTTTTAAAAACAGTTCCGCCTTTATACTTTCTTCCTTCCCATTTTCCGTCTGTTTTTGCAGATATTTCGGCGTAAGTTTTGTTCGTCTTAATATCGTATTTCTGCGCGTTTATGGCAGTTAAACCCGCGAAAAATAAAATTGCTGTGGTGATTTTTGCTTTCATTTCTGTATTCTAAATTATTTAAAAATTTTATCTAAAAATCGTACGCTGTACGTGATTGTTTGTGTAAACCAAGGATCATAAAACCAAAATGAATGTGGCGAATCTGGAATAGTCTGCACTTCATTATAGATTTTATAATTGTTCAAAATCTTGATCATATCATCTCTTCCTGCATGAAATCTCGGAATACTGCTGCAGATGTATAATACGGGTGGCGTATTTTTGTCTGTATGACTTAGTGCAGAAGCATTTTTCCAATTTTCTGGTATCTCATCTGATTTTCCTCCTAGCCAAAATGCTGCCATATCTCCTTCTGAGGATTCTGGATGCTTGAATGCCAAAACGCCGTCAACATCTATTATGGCATGAACTTTTGAAGAAGACCGGCTTTTAAAATTTTTATCTTCAAAAAGCGGATAATTATTTGTTGTACCAATCAAAGCTGCCATTTGCCCTCCCGAAGAACAGCCTAAAACCGCAATTTTGTTTGGATCTACATTAAATTTCGCCGCATTGTCTTTAATAAATTTTATCGCATTCTTGACATCAATAACACCATCAGGATATTTTGCTTCTAATGATAATCTGTATTCGATTGCAAAACAAGAATAGCCTTTTGCCGCAATTTCTTTTCCTATAAACTGCATCTGGCTTTTGTTTCCCGATCTCCAACCTCCGCCGTGAATCATAATCACTGCAGGATTTTTTTTCTTTTTTGTGTTGATAAAAGCATCAAAATTCAAAACACGATCTTGCTCTTTATTGTAAACCAGATCAAACATTTCTTTGACATCTGGATTTGCTTTTATTTCTGGAATTGTAATAAACGCATGCTTCTTAATTAACTTAGTGTAAGTGCTTTTTATAGTATACGACGTATCTACCTGGTACTGCTGACTTTGCATTACAAGGACATTAAAAAACAACACTAAGATTAATTTAATTTTTTGCATTTTTAATCTTTACTTTTTAGTTAAGAAAGGAGTTCGACCAATAGTCAAACCCCTTTTTAACTACTTCAAAAAACATAGTTCTCAAAAAACTAACAAATTACTAATAACCAGGATTTTGAGGAAAATCTTTATTCTGATTCAAATCTAAAGCTGATTGTGGAATTGGTCTTAAAATTTTAAGTTTTCCGTCTATACCAACAAAATTTGCTTCTTTAATTTTATAATTATGAGCTGAAGCTCTTGCAACTAAAGTTCCTGTACGTTTTAAGTCGAACCAGCGTTTGTATTCTCCTAATAGTTCGCGCCCTCTTTCGTCTAAGATATAGTCGATATTAAATTGAGCTGCAGTTGCATTGGCAACACCTGCTCTTCTTCTTACTTCATTTAAACGAGCTAATCCTGTTCCTGGGTTTCCTGCTTTTAAATAAGCTTCTGCTGCAACTAAGTACGTTTCTCCAAGTCTAGAAACAATAATATCTCTTGTACTTACAGGCCCGGTGCTTGATGGAGTTGTTGGATCTGGATCGTCAAATTTCTTAACTGGAATAGTATAACAATCTAAGTTTTTAATTAGCGTATGAGCTGCAGAATATTCTCCCCAAGGGTGGTAAACAAATGTCGAAGCTAATCTAGAAGCATTCGTTGTCATGTATGCCGTTTTATCTGCCGCTGTAAACCATTTTGGTTCGTAAAAATGTCTTATTTTTAAAGAAGATGGATTTGAACTTCTGTAGTACGGATAATATAAAATAGTTTTTGTAACTCCGTTTGTCGTTTCTGGTCCTTCTAAAATTTCAGTCATGAAAGTAGCATTCCATCTAGCATCCCCTTTTTCATATAAGCCTAAAGCATAATCGGTAGGACATAAATTGTAACTTCTTAATGGAGCTCCCGTTTCTGCTCCTCCTAAATAAGAACTGAAATAGTAAAACTGATTGTTACCCAATTTTGTCGGATCTGTACTTGTAGAGGCTTTATCGTATTGTACAGAAAAAATCGTTTCTGCATTTAAATCATTTCCTGGTTTAAATAGCTGGTCGAATGCAATTGCTAAAGTCTGGCCTGCAATTGCTGCATCGGCGTAAGCTGCTGCTTTAGAGAAATCATCTGCTTTTCCAAAAGTTTCATATCCTCTTGTTAAATACACTTTTGCCAACAAATCGTTTACTGCTCTTTTATTTACTCTTCCTGTAGTACCATAAGCCGTAGTTCCAACATTCGCCAAAGCAAAATCTAAATCTGCAATAATTTGTGTGTACACTTCCTCAGCAGTATTTCTTGTAAAAGATAAAACTGGAGTAGTAATATTATCCAAAACAATCGGCACACCACCATAAGTCTGCACTAATAAGAAATAAGCATTGGCTCTTAAATAACGTGCTTCACCAACAAGTGTATTTAAATTTGGTGTTTGTTCTGTAATTGTAGAATAATATACCGTCTTGTTAACCGCTTGGATCTGCTGGTAGCATGAATTGTACAAATCGGCTACGTTGTCTGAGGACGGAATTAAAAGTGTATACTGGCTTAATCCTGCTGGTTCTGGAGTTCTTCCTTCAGCATACATATCGGTTCCTGCTTCAAAAAGCCATGGGTTTCCACCATAAATTCCTTTTAGCCAAGCGTAGTTTGTGTTAACCAATAACTGAAATCCTGATGCTGTTTTATATGTTGCGTCTGCCGGTACAAAAGAGCGGCTATCTTCTTCAATATAATCACTGCAAGAACTTACAGCTGCAGCGATTATTCCTATCATTACTAATATTTTTTTCATTTGAATATCTTTATTAAAATTTAACACTTAATCCTAATTGTGTAGTTACTGCCGCTGGACGGTTTACTCCAAAAGGAGAAGCTGCCCATTCTGGATCGTAACCATCAAAATCTGTAAACACAAATGGATCTAGAACATTCACATAAATTCTGAAATTAGAAATTTTTAGTTTTTTCAATAATTCAGAATCTAAAGTGTAACCTAAAGATATATTTTTGATTTTCACGTAAGAAACATCTCTATAGTACCCAAAAAGAGAAGACCAATAAGCTCCTGCACCTGTTGCAACAGGACCTGGTCTTGGGTTTGTAGTATTTGCATTAGCTTCGATTCCTGCACCATTTGTTGGAATGAAATAATCCATTGCTATTTTTTGACGTCCTCTATCGCTTACATCGGCAAAGTTTTGGTGGAAAGTACTTAAAACAGTTTGCCCTTGACTTGTTAAGACTGAGAAATTAAAATCAAATTGTCCTACAACTAATTTAGAATATAAACTTCCTTGCCATTCTGGGTTTGGATTTCCAATTACTGTTCTATCATCTTGGTTAAATTTACCATCTCCATTTAAATCTTTTGGTCTTGCCTGTCCAGGAGCCATTCCGTAAGAGGCTGCCTGAGCCGCTTCGCTTTCTTGCCAAACTCCATCATAAACATAATTGTAATTTGGGTTTAATGGCGCACCAAGTATTAATTTGTTTCCAATATCACTTACTTTGTCCTGATTGTAAATTGACTCTAATTTATTTACGTTTTTAGTAAAAGTAAAAGTCGTTTCCCAAGTTACTTTTCCAGACTTAATGTTTTTAGTAGTCAATAAAGCTTCTATACCTTTATTGCTAACAGATCCAACATTTGCAAACGTATTTTTCCAACCTGTTTCTGATGGCAATTGCTGTTTGTAAATCAAATTGTCTGATAATCTATCGTATACGTCTATTGTACCCGTAATTCTATTTTTTAAGAATCCAAAATCAAGACCTAAGTTATATTCTCTTGTTTTTTCCCAAGTTAAATTTGGATTTGCTAAATTTTCTGACTGCCAACCTGGAATAACATTTGAACCTTGTGCATAGAATGTCTGTTGGTTTAGAAGTGCTTGAGATGTATAAGGAGCTACGTTATCGTTTCCTGTATAACCAATACTAGCACGCAATTTTAAATCTGAAACAACTGAGCTGTTTGCTAAAAATGATTCTTTACTAAGTTTCCATCCGAAAGCTAATGATGGAAAACTTTCCCATTTGTTACCTTCAGATAAAACAGATGAACCATCCCATCTAGTAGAAGCGGTAACCAAATATTTATCTTTAAACGCATAGTTTAAACGCACTGCATAAGAGTTTAAGGTATTTTTCGCAAAAGCCGATCTTATTACATAACTCGTTTGTGCGCCAGAACCCATATTATCTGTACCAACATCAAAAGGCTGACTATTAGAATACATATAAGAGTTTTCGTCTGTATTTGAATACAAACTTTGCAATAATAAAACACTTACATCGTGCACTTCATTGAAAGTATGTTTCAAATCGATTTGATTATCCCAAGTGTAATTAAAGTTGTTTATGTTTTCTAAAGTTGCTGAGTTTTTTCCGTTTAAAGTTACCCCTGCATTTGTTTGTGCTGTGTAAGCTTTAGAATTTTGGGTGTCCATAATTCCCGCAGCAAATGTCGTTTTAAACGAAAGCCATTTTAGTGGCTGATATTGGAAATACGCATTCCCTACAGTTTGCCATGTTTTTTCTGTTTGAGAAGAATTTGCAATCTCCATTAATGGATTAACTGTTGAAGTTTTATTGATAGCCCAAGCACCATTAGGATAAGTTAATTTACCTGGTAGAAAAAACAAAGTTCCAACCTGCTCATTTCCGTTTGCATCAATTGCCCAAGGAGACATTAACGGACTTAATCTGAATGCGTCTTGCATTGCCAAATCACTTCCTAATTGATTGTCTAATCTTGCAATTGTAACGTTTACTCCTGTAGAAAATTTATCATTTATTTTATGATTCAATCCTAATTTAAAAGAGTATTTATCTGTCGCATCATTTTCAATAAGACCGCGATCACTCTGGATTCCGAATCCTAAGTTATAGCTTAAACCAGAATCTGAACGTCCAGAAATATTTAAATAATTATTCTCTGTCATTCCCGATTTAAGTACAGCATCATACCAGTCAAAATTGTAACCGCTATTGGCACGAGAAACCAATAAAGGACTCTGATTTCCAGCCAAAGTAGCCAATTGTGCCGGCGTTTGGGTAAGAGGCGTTGCACTCATATAAGCAACTTGGTGAAATTTCCACCACTCTTCTCCAGACATCATTTTTGGCAATCTAGTCGCAATTTTATTTCCGTAAGAAGTATCAAAAGTTACACTAATTCCAGCTTTTGCGCTAGTTCCGCTTTTTGTTGTAACAATGATAACCCCGTTTGATCCTCTAGAACCATAAATTGCAGCAGAAGAAGCATCTTTTAAAACATCCATTCTGGCAATATCCTGTGGATTTAAGAAATCGATTCCATCCATTGGCACACCATCTACAACATATAAAGGCGAAGAACCAACCACACTTGGATTATTTGAATCTGCAATTAGGGAATTATTTCCTCTAATTACTACTTTAAATCCATCTCCTGCACGTCCTGATGAAGATGAAATCTGCACCCCAGGCGTACTACCTTGAATTGCCTCCAAAGGATTAATTGTATTTCTTTCTGTGATAGTAGCAGCACTAATGGTACTAACAGAACCTGTAAGATCTGTCTTTTTTACAGATCCGTATCCTACAACCACAACTTCTGTTAATGCGTTTGATTGTTCTGCTAAACTTACATTGATTTTAGTTTTTCCAGCAACACTTACCTCCTGTGTCTGAAATCCTAAATAGCTAATTATTAAGGTCGATTTACTGCTTGATACATTAATTTTGAAACTTCCTTCAAAATCTGTCGAAGTTCCGTTTTTAGTTCCCTTTTCATTAATGTTTACCCCTGGCAGCGACATACCTGTCGCGTCGGTAATCTTCCCTTCAATTGTTGTTGACTGTGCATAAATAGAACTGCACAGCAAAAAATTCAGGAAAAAGAAAAATACAAAGTACTTATCTTTTTTCTCAGATAATTGTTTAATACTCATGTGGTTTAAAGTTTGGTTAATTGATAGTGTTTAATTGTTGATAGATTCTACTTTTTTCTCATTGATATAGGTATTTATAAAATTTATGTTTTTTACGTTTTTTAGTAAATAGACAGAATCTACTTTCTGGATTTTTACATTTTTTAGTGTAATATTCTCCACTGGAGATGCTGCATAACCTTCTGCCCAAACGCTGTATTTTCCACCGTTTTTTACAGTTACATTCTCTAAGCTTACATTTCTGATTACTGGAATAAAGTTTCCTGTCTGAGATCCGTATACATTGTAAAACATGTTTAGTTTCAAAACACATTCTTTTACAGTTCCCACTTCTAGATTTCGCACATATATATTTTCAATGACTCCACCTCTTTTTGAATTGGTTTTGATACGAATGGCTCGATCCAAATTCGGACTATCCATGACACAGTTTTCGACAAAAACATTATTCACTCCTGCCGAAATTTCGCTTCCAATTACAACACCACCGTGGCCATCGACCATTTTGCAGTTTTGTACAATGATATTTTTACTTGGTATTGCCACTCTTCTTCCGTCTCCGTCACGTCCTGCTTTAATTGCGATACAATCATCGCCCGTATTAAAAGTGCAGTTTCTGATTAAAATATTCTGGGAATATTCTGGATCGCAACCATCATTATTGGGACCATGGCTATTAACCGTTACGCCGTCAATAATCATGTTGTTTGTTTTTATAGGGTGTAAAATCCAAAAAGGAGAATTAATAATTTTCACATCTTTTATTAAAGCCGTATTACACTCGAAAAACTCAATAAAGTTGGGTCTTAAATAACGTCCCTCACCAAAAATTCTTTCTGATACCGGAATTCCTTTTTCTGCCATATCAACCAAAACTTCACGATTTGTCGGATCATTTTGAGAAGGAATACCTTTTTTCCACCCATAACCTTTTCCGCCAGACCAAATCCACCAATTGGTGCTGTCTGCCTGACCGTTTAAAGTTCCTTTTCCTGTAACTGCAATATTGGTTTTGTTTTTTGCATATATAAGAGGAGAATAATTCATTAATTCTGTTCCTTCCCAAGAAGTATGAACAATAGGATAATCTTTTGGATTTAAACTGAAAAGAATCTCAGCATGATCATCTAAATGCAGATTAACATTATTTTCTAAATGAATGGCTCCTGTTAAGTATTTTCCGTTTGGAACCAAAACTTTTCCTCCACCATTTTTTGAACACTCTTGTATTGCTTTTTGGAAAGCCAAAGTGTTTAACGTTTTTCCATCTGCAATAGCACCAAAATCATTTATGTTGTATACTTTATCTGAGAAATGGGTTTGTGGAATGCTTTTTATAACCAAATCCATTCTTTTCCATGGATTATCTGAAGAAACTGACGAAGAGTGTCTTGCACATGATGCTATTAACAGCCCTAAAGCAGCTAAAAAAAGAATCTTTTTAAACGTGATCATCTTATTTGTAATCATTTGCACAGATTTTTCTTATTGGAATATCAAAAACATCAAGTTTTATGTAATCGATTACACGAAAGTAGAAAAATTGTTCTAAGACACCAAATTAATTTAGAAAAAAATTATATATTTAATTTTTATTACAAAAATTAATTACATTTAATGCAAAAAATTAGATAATTTATTATCATTGTAGAATCTAAAACGTTTGAGTTTTTCAATACGGTAATCGATAACAATTTTTATTACATAATGAAAAAAAATGTACTTTTGTCTAAAAATAATCTGAAAAACTTTTTTTTGAATGAGTGAAAAAGTAACTATTTACGATATTGCTGAAAAATTAAACATCACAGCTGCAACAGTTTCCAGAGCGTTAAACAATAATCCTAAAATAAAGGAAGCAACGCGAGAGCTGGTAATCAAAACTGCTGCTGCGATGAACTATAAGCAAAACAAACTTGCGCTAGCTTTGAAAAGCGGTAGAAGTAATAATATCGGAGTTATTGTTCCGCGTATTGATAGCAATTTTTTCGCGTCTGTAATTCGAGGAATCGAAGAAGAACTTTATCCTCACGGCTATCAGGTTATTATTTGTCAGACGCATGAAAGCATTAAAAGAGAAAACGAAAATCTCCATACATTAGTAGATGCACAAGTAGACGGAATTATGATGTCGGTTACGGGTATTTCAGATGAAAATGACAGCGCTTTCAGAAATGTTTTAGAAAAAAATGTACCGTTGATATTTTTTGATAGAAGCAAACACATCGATGGCGTAAGTTCTGTAACCATTAATGACTTTAAAGGTGGTTATTTAGCCACAAAGCATCTAATAGATGAAGGCTGCAGAAATATTGCTCATTTCTCTGGAGATCAATCGTTAGACATATTCAAAAACAGGTTTTTAGGATATAAACAAGCTTTATTGGATAACGGACTTTCTTTTAACGAAGAGTATGTTATTTTTACTAAAAGTAGCGTAGAGGCTGGTAAAGATGCTGTCGATAAACTTTTACAGTTGCAAACTCCTCCTGATGCTATTTTTTCTTCGAGTGATTTTGCTGCTTTAGGAGCAATACAAGAGTTAAAAGAACGAAATATTAGTATTCCTGATGAGTTTTGTGTTGCCGGTTTCAGTAACGAACCTTTTACTAAATTCATGGAACTATCGATCACCTCTGTAGATCAGTCGCCATTAGAAATGGGAAGAATGTCTGCGCGTGTTTTCTTAGAACAGGTTGACAAAACAGATACGATTAAAATAGAGAAGAAAGTTGTTCTTGCTCCAGAATTACATATTCGTAAATCTTCTACAAGAACTAATTTTTAATATTATTTTTACCATATAAGTTATATAAGCCCATTTTAGAATGGGCTTTTTTTATGCAAGCTTCGGAGAAGCGAAATATTTATAGATAAAAATTAGTCATCGAGAATAAAGCTCCAGAGGAGCGACATATTTTTTTGCAACCTAAATATATGTCGCTCCTCTGGAGCTTTATGTTGTAACCGGCTAATCTTTTGCTATAAATATTTCGCTCCTTCGGAGCTTTCTCATAAAAAAACAAGAGATGCACGACAGTGCGTCTCTACAGATAAACCTAACACAAAAAAAAAGACGCACTATATCGTACGTCTTCTATATAAACCTTTGTCACTTTGCTCCTTAGAACCTTAGCACCTAAAAATAAAACTAAAGCGACACCCCTCTTTTCCAAGGAATAAAATCGTTCTGATTTAAAATAGCAGCTTTTGTTTTAATGTTACCGCTGGCAACATCAATAATAAACTCAAGCATTTCGTCAGCCATTTCGTCAATTGATTTTTCACCCGTGATAATTCCTCCAGTATCGATATCGATAATATCAGACATTTTATTTGCCAATTGTGTATTTGATGAAATCTTTACAACTGGCGCAATCGGATTTCCTGTTGGAGTTCCTAAACCTGTTGTAAACAATACCATATTTGCACCAGAACCAACCATAGCCGTTGTACATTCTACGTCATTTCCTGGCGTACATAACAATGTAAAACCTGGTTCGCTAATATATTCTCCATAATCGTAAACACCTGTAATTGGAGATGTTCCACCTTTTTTAGCGGCACCAGCCGATTTCATAGCATCAGTAATCAAACCGTCTTTGATGTTACCTGGTGAAGGATTCATATCGAATCCTGAACCTGCATCAACAACTGTTTTTTCGTACCATTTCATTAAGTCTAAGAAACGTTTTCCATCCTTATCATCTATACAACGATTTACTAATTCTTGTTCTACTCCACATAATTCAGGGAATTCAGAAAGAATTGTAGTTCCACCTAAAGCAACTAAATGATCCGATAACACTCCCAATGTTGGGTTTGCAGAAATTCCAGAGAATCCGTCAGATCCACCGCACTCTAAACCAATTCTTAATTTAGATAATGGAGCTGGTTCTCTCTTAATTTCGTTTGCTTTTTTAATTGCTTCAAAAGTGTCTTTTACAACACTGCTCAACATCGTTTCAATTGTTCCGATAGATTGCTGATCGTAGATTAAAACAGGCTTTTTACTGTTTGGATTAATCGCATCTAAAGCTTCTTTGAAAATTGAAATCTGAAGATTCTGGCATCCTAAACTCAAAACCGTTGCTCCAGCCACGTTTGGATTATTTACATAACCAGCCAAAAGCTTCGCTAAACTGTGAGAATCCTGACGAATACCACCGCAACCACCTTGGTGCGTGATGAATTTCACTTCAATATTATTGAATAAATTAGCATCGTTTGAAGCTTCTTGATTTCCTGCTCCACCCGTTTCTGATTTCACTAAAGAACGCAACAATAACTGATAATCGTTCTCTTTTGGTTTCATCAATTCTTTCTCAAAAATATCTTTTAAGATCTCGATGTTTCTGTTTTCACAAAAAACCAATGGAAAAAATAACCATACATTTTCTGTTCCAACCTGTCCATCTTCTCTATGATAGCCCTGCCACGTTCTATCTTTCCATTTATCAACATTTGGAGCGTTCCAGCCAATCGTTTCTGTTTTACCAGTAACTTTATCACTTTCGTGTTTTACGTTTGCTGTAGAAAGCAAACCGCCTTTTTCGATTCTAGCGCTTGCTTTTCCAACCAAAACACCATACATAATGATTCTGTCCCCTACATTAAAAGGAACCATTGCAATCTTATGTTTCATTTTTACATCAGACTCTACGGTAATTGATTGTCCTTCAAAATCAATCACTTCGCCTGCAGTAAGATCCACCAAAGCAACCGCAACATTGTCGGTTGGGTGTACTTTTATTAATTTTTTCTGCGTTGCCATAATTAACCTTTGTTCTTTTGTTTTGTTGTGTTTTTTTATTTTATTCTTTCTTGAAACTTAGCAAAACCAGCTTCAATTCCGTTTGAATCAATTTCTTCTAATGCAATTGTAATTGCTTTTGTCAACCCTGGAATTTCAGTTAAATCTTGATCCCAGAAACCTTTGTTTTGCAATGTTAAACGAGCAATTTTCTCGTAATCGTCAGATTTCCAAAGTCCGTTAAAGAATGTTGTAATATCTTCACCATCTTTAACCGGCAAACTTTGACCATTCCATGTTCCTTTGTAGAAACGAATTAAGCTCGCTAATGAAAAAGTCAAATTAACAGGCAATTCTTTGTTAGCATTATAATATCCTAATAAACTAGGCAAAACTCTTACTTTGAATTTCGATACAGAATTTAATGCAATATCAGCAAGTGCATGTTTGATAAATGGATTTTTAAATCGGTCCATTACTTCCTCAGAATAGGCCGTAATTTCATTTTTGTCCATATCAAGAGTTTCACTAATTTCACTAATAACGCTGTTTACAAATTTTCCAGTAAAATCTCCGTCAACAGTTTCCATTACTAATTTATTACCATGCAAAAGTGAAAAAGGAACCATTGCCGTATGCGCACCGTTTAAAATACGAACTTTAATCATTTTAAAAGGACGTATATCATCAACGATTTTTACATTCAAATCTGTTTTATGGAAAGGCAATTTTGCTTTTAGATCATCTCCACCTTCAATAGCCCAAAGGAAAAAAGGTTCAGCCGCAACAATTAAATTGTCCTCATAATCTAATTTATTATTGTATTCTTCGATTTCAGCTCTTGGATATCCAGGGACAATTCTGTCAACCAAAGTGCTATGGTATGTACAAGCATCTGATACCCAAGTTTTAAATGCATCCTCTAATTTCCATAAATCAACATACTGCAAAATATATTTTTTAAGCGTCTCAGAGTTATAATCAATTAATTCACACGGAATTATTGTAACTCCTTTAGAAGCATCTCCATTAAAATGCTTAAATCTTTCATGTAATAAAACCGTCAATTTTGCAGGAAATGACACTGGCGGCTGCATGTCTGGAGTATCACTTTCAATAAATTCAATTCCAGCTTCTGTAGTATTAGAAACAATAAACTGAAGTTCTTCTTCTTTGGCTAAAGCCAAATAATTTGCAAATTCAGTATATGGGTTTATCGTTTTTACAATATTATTAATCAACACAATATCTTGTATCTTTTCACCCTTTTTAATTCCGTTCATAAACAAGGTATAAAGACCGTCCTGCTCATTAATCATATTTACCATACCGTCTTTCAAAGGCTGAACTACTGCAATACCGGCATTAAAATCAACTTCTTTATTTAATTTGTCAAAAGCATAATCAACAAAGGCTCTTAAAAAATTACCTTCTCCAAACTGAACTACTTTAATTGGCTGTAACTTTTCTAATCCTGTATTTACTCTATTTAATTTTTTCATTTTGAATTTTCTTTAATGCGTTATAAATAACCATTTATAAACCCTATTTCATTATTTCTGCCTTTAAAATTGTAAATGAAACATTACACCCGATTGAGTAAAATAAAGCCGGCTGTGAGGAATGGCTAGCTAAATTTTTCAAGCGTAATGTTCAATTACAATCTCTAAAAATCTAAAAAAAACTTATAAAATAAGGAGTTGGCATGATTACCCCTTAATCTTATTTTCTAATATCTTTTATAATGTCAAGAACCTGTTTCACTTTTGCAGTAAGTCCGTCGAAGTCTTTATTGTCAAGTATGTCTTTAGAAATTAACTGAGAACCCAAACCAACGCAGGTTGCCCCCGCATTTAACCATGAACTCAAGCTTTCTTTTGTTGGATAAACACCGCCTGTAGGCATAATGTTTGTCCACGGACATGGGCCTTTTATTGCTTTTATGAATTCTGGCCCGTACGTATCAGCTGGAAATAATTTTACGATTTCACAACCTAATTCTTCTGCTCTAGCAATTTCTGTCAAAGTACCGCAACCTGGCGACCAAAGTACTTTTCTGCGATTACATGCTATAGCTATATCTTCTCTAAAAACTGGTGTTACAATAAAATTTGCTCCCAAACTCATGTATAAAGAAGCCGAAGCCGCATCTGTAATAGAGCCAACTCCTAGAATCATTCCTGGTAGTTCTGCCAAAGCATATTTGTTCAAAACTCCGAAAACTTCGTGAGCAAAATCGCCTCTGCTGGTAAATTCCATTAATCTGGAACCTCCATCGTAACATGCTTTTAAAACTTTTTTACTCAGCTCAATATCAGAATGAAAAAACAACGGAACCATACCGTTCTCTTTCATGGTCTGAGCTACTTCTATTCTTGAATATTTTGCCATTTTTATTTAAAATTATCTTGATACTAATGCAGAACCATCACCATCAATCATATTCTCAACTTCTTTTAAAGTAACCAAGTTATAATCTCCTGCAATTGTATGTTTTAAACAACAAGCGGCAACTGCAAAATCTAATGCTCTTTGATTATTATTTTGATATTCTAATAAACCATAAATTAATCCGCCCATAAAAGCATCACCGCTTCCTACACGGTCTACAACTGGTGTAACTTCTTTTACGGCTGCGCTATAAATTGCTTTTCCGTCGTATAAAATTCCGCCGATTCTTTGATGCGAAGCGCTAACAGAATAACGAAGTGTCGTTGCGGCAATTTTTAAGCTCGGAATCAATTCAAACAATTTATCATATACCGCTGGAAGTGATTTTTCATCCTGATAATTCGGATTCACTTTAGGAATTCCTAACATGAAATAAGCCGTATCAATATCTCCTAAAATCACATTGCTGTACTTTAGCATTTCTGGCATAACCTCACTCGGAGTTTTTCCGTATTGCCAAAGTTTTGACCTATAGTTTAAATCGCATGAAATTTTAATTCCTTTTTTATGAGCGACTTTAATCGCTTCTAAACAAGCTTCTGCTGCACTTTCTGAAATTGCTGGCGTAATACCGCTCCAGTGAAACCATTCTGCACCTTCCAAAACTTTTTCCCAATCAACTTCTCCTTTTTGGATAGTCGACATGGCACTGTGAGCACGATCGTAAACGACATTACTTCCGCGAGTTCCTGCTCCAGTTTCTAAGAAATAAATTCCTAAACGCTCTCCTCCATAAACAATGTTTTTAGACTCGACATTCATCTTTCTGATTTCTTTTAATGCAGAAAAACCAATTTCATTTTCAGGCAGTCTGGTAACAAATTCAGCATTTACACCATAATTAGCCAACGAAACACATACATTGAATTCTCCGCCACCATACGTAGCACCAAATGCTGTAGATTGCGAAAAACGCAAATGTCTTTCTGTCGATAAACGCAGCATGATTTCTCCAAATGCAACTACTCTACTCATACTATATTTTTTTTGCCACAGATTTCAAAGATTATAAGGATTAAGAAAACTTAGCGAGCCTTGCGTAAATCTTTGCGAACCTTGCGGTTAGACTTTATTTAAAACTTAAAATATTCTTTAGCATTGTTGTATGAAATATCAGAAACTAATTTTCCAATCCATTTCATATCATTTGGAAGCTCTCCTCTTTTGATTTCGTCTCCCAAAAGGTTACACAAGATACGTCTGAAATATTCGTGTCTTGGGAACGATAAGAAACTTCTTGAATCTGTAAGCATTCCAACAAAACAGCTAATTAAGCCCATGTTTGAAAGTGCGTTCAATTGTTTTGTCATTCCATCTTTCTGATCTAAAAACCACCATCCAGAACCAAATTGTACTTTTCCGCGAACGCTTCCGTCGTTAAAGTTTCCAATCATCGTTGCTATAACTTCGTTATCAGCAGGATTCAGGTTATAAATAATCGTTTTAGTCAATTTATCTTTACTGTCTAAAGCGTTTAAGAAAGCTGATAATTTTTGCGCTTGCGGATAATCTCCAATAGAATCCCATCCTGTATCTGGACCCAAAATTCTATGCATACGTGCGTTATTGTTACGCAACGCTCCTAAGTGAAATTGTTGCACCCATCCAAACTCATGATAAGTTTCTGATAAGAAAACCAAAATAGCACTATGGAATTTCAAAACTTCTTCTGGAGACAATTGGCCATTTTCTCTTTTCTTTTTGAAAATAGCATTTACTTCACTTTCCGTAAAATTCTCAAAATCAATTTGATTCAATCCGTGATCGCTCAATTTACATCCGTTTGCATTAAAGAATTCAATTCTTTTTCTTAATGCAGAAAGTAAATCAGCATAAGTGTTAATTGCAACTCCGGACACATCCCCTAATGTGTCCAGATATGCATTATATCCATCATTAGCAATTAAGATGGCTTTATCAGGTCTGAAAGCCGTACTCATCTTGATTCCAGTTGAATTGTTGGCGAATTTTTGGTGAAATTCTAACGAATCAATTGGATCTTCTGTTGTACAAACTAATTCAGCATTTACTTTTTTAAGAAGGTTTTGTGTGCTGTAAGCTTGAGAATTTATTTTTTCTGAAGTTTCGATATAGATTTTCTCAGCCGATTTCTCATCCAACAAATCATAAATATCAAAATAACGAGCCAATTCTAAATGTGTCCAGTGATACAATGGGTTACGCATAGTATACGGAACCGTTTTTCCCCAGTTTAAGAACTTATCTTTATCAGATCCATTTCCAGTTACAAACTGCTCGTTGATTCCCAATGTACGCATTGCACGCCATTTGTAGTGGTCACCGTTAATCCAAACTTGCGTGATATTATCAAAGATTTTATCTTCAGCAATAAACTGTGGATTTAAGTGATTATGATAGTCAATAATAGGCTGATTTTTAGAGTAATTGTGGTACAACTCTTCAGCATATTTATTTTCTAATAAAAAATTATCGTGTATGAATTTCTGGCTCATGTCTTTTAAAATATAATTTGAAAATTATTCTTCGTTTGAAGGTTTTCCGATTGTTGCAAGGATTCCTCCATCAACATATAAAATGTGACCGTTTACAAAATCACTCGCTTTTGATGATAAAAATATCGCTGCTCCAGCCAAGTCGCTTGGATCTCCCCATTTAGCTGCCGGCGTTCTGCTAATGATAAAATCATTAAAAGGGTGTCCGTCAACTCTAATCGGTTTTGTTTGTTCTGTAGCAAAATATCCAGGACCAATTCCGTTGATTTGAACATTGTACTTAGCCCATTCTGTTGCCATGTTTTTAGTTAGCATTTTCAAGCCTCCTTTTGCAGCAGCGTAAGCAGAAACGGTATTTCTACCCAACTCGCTCATCATAGAACAAATGTTGATGATTTTCCCTTGTCTTCTTTCAATCATTCCTTTTGCAACATGTTTAGAAACGATAAACGGACTTACAAGATCAATATCTACCACTTCTCTGAAATCTGATACTTCCATATCCAATAGCGGAATTCTTTTAATAATTCCTGCATTATTGATTAAAATATCGATTGGTCCAACTTCGCTTTCAATTTTCGCAACAGCTGCTTTAACTTCTTGCTCTTCGGTTACATTAAATTTGTAACCCACTGCATTGATACCTTCACTTTTTAATTCTGCTACAGCATTGTCAATTTTTTCTTGAGAAGAATTTCCATTAACCACAATTGTTGCTCCTGCTTCACCTAATCCTTTTGCCATTGCCATTCCCAGTCCGTGTGTACTTCCCGTGATCAAGGCAACTTTTCCTTTTATATCAAATAAATTTGTCATTCTCTTATCTTAAATCAGTGATTTTACAAACATCCATATCTCCGTAATCTAAGTTCTCACCCGCCATTCCCCAGATAAAAGTGTAATTACTAGTTCCTGAACCTGAGTGAATAGACCAAGGCGGAGAAATTACTGCCTGATGATTGTTCATCCAGATATGTCTTGTTTCCTGTGGCTGTCCCATAAAGTGACAAACGGCTTGATTTTCTGGAATATCCAAATAGAAATAAACCTCCATTCTACGATCATGAACGTGTGCTGGCATTGTATTCCAAACACTTCCTGGTTTCAATTCTGTCATTCCCATTTGCAATTGGCAAGTGGTTACCACGCTTCCAATAATCATTTGGTTTACGGTACGGTGATTTGCCGTTTCCATTGTTCCTAATTGCAGTTTATTAGCTTCAGCTAAACTTACTTTCTTAGTAGGATAAATGGTATGTGCCGGCGCAGAGTTTAAATAGAATTTAGCAGGATTATTTTTGTCATCACTTTTAAAAACCACCTCTTTATTTCCAGCTCCGATGTACAAAGCATCTTTAAAACCTAACTCATAAGTTGTTCCTTCTACCACAACCGAACCGCTTCCTCCAACATTGATGATTCCTAATTCTCTTCTTTCTAAAAAATAAGGAGCTTTAAGCGGATCAATAGTTTCTAAAGCTAAATCGCCTTTTACAGGAACTGCAGAACCTGCAATGTATCTGTCGTAGTGTGAATAAACCAATACAACTTCATCTTCCTGCATTAAGTCATCAATTAAGAATTCTTCTCTCAATTGCTGTGTATCATACTTTTTTACTGCTTCAGGGCTTGACGCGTATCTTGAACTATATTTTGTCATAATTTTAATTTAATGTAATCGATTGCACAAAATTATATTTTTATATTTAAATAGCATAATTGAAACGAAAAAAATATTTCAATTCTGTTCATTTTTCTTTATAAATTAGTGATTGGGCTATATTTAGGAACCAATGATTTCATTACAATCCAACCCGTTAAGTAGCAAACAGCACAAATGGAGAAAATGATGAAATATCCAGCCTCAATCCCTTTGAATCCCATAAAGGCCATATTGGTATCTTTTGCATAATCAAATAATACTCCAGATCCTTTATTAATTAATGTTGAGCCCACACCACCTGCTAAACCTCCAATTCCGGTAATGGTTGCAATGGCTTTTTTAGGAAACATATCTCCTACTGTTGTAAAAATATTTGCCGACCAAGATTGGTGAGCCGCACCTGCAATTCCGATGATAATTACAGGAACCCAGTAACTAATATATCCTAATGGCTGTGCGATTAAAGCTAACAATGGAAAAAATGCAAAAATTAGCATCGCTCTCATTCTTCCTTCGTACGGATTCATTCCTTTTTTCTCTACGAAATAAGTTGGAAGCCAACCTCCAATAATAGACAATAATGTAATCATGTAAAGCACAAATAATGGTAATGCAGCTTCTGTAGAATCCATTCCGTAAACAGAACTTAAATACGCTGGTGTCCAGAACAAGAAGAACCACCAAACACCGTCTGTCATGAATTTACCAAATGCAAAAGCCCACGTTTGTTTGTATTTAAAACATTCCATTAAAGAAACTTTTGAAGTCGTTTCTGGTACATAACCAACTAATTTACTGTCGGCAATGTCATCTTGCTGAATATAAGCCAATTCTTCTGGCGTAACTTTAGTATGTTTCTCAGGTTTATCGTACATAAACATCCAGAATCCCATCCAAACAAATCCTAAAGCTCCAATGATAATGAAAGACATTTCCCAACCGAAAGATTTTGCAATAAACGGAATTGTAATGGGCGCCGCCAAAGCTCCAACTGTTGCCCCAGCATTGAAAATACTAGTTGCAAAAGCTCTATCTTTTTTAGGAAAATATTCTGCTGTTGTTTTAATAGCCGCAGGAAAGTTACCTGCTTCTCCAACTGCTAAAACGAAACGAGCAAAAATAAATAAAGCCACACTTACATTGATTACCAATGCTGTATCGCTTATTGTGCTGATTATTTCTTTTGAACCGTGAAACCCTACAAACCATTCTCCTGTAATAATTCCTGAAGTTGCAATACCGCAAAAAGCGTGAAGACAAGCTCCTACAGACCAAATTCCGATTGCCCAAAGAAATCCTTTTTTAGTATCTAACCAATCTACAAATCTTCCTGCAAACAATAAGGATACTGCGTAAAAAATAGAAAACAAAGCGGTAATATTTCCGTAGTCGTTATTGGTCCAGTGGAATTCTGGCGCGATAAAATCGCTCCATGTTAACGAGAGTACTTGCCTATCCAAGTAATTGATGGTAGTCGCAAAAAACAGCAATGCACAAATACTCCAACGGTATTTTCCTGTAGATTTAATGCTTTGTTTTACTGCAACAGTTTCGGTTTGATTCATAGTAAGTGGGTATTATAGTTTTGTAATTTTTGGTCATCTTAAAAGACTATATTTACTGCTTTCTAAAAATATTAAAATCAATAAATTAACACCTTCAAAGAAAATTAATGTAATCGATTGCACAAATATAGTTTTTAATCTGTACAATCCAAATAATATTGTATAAAAAATTATTTTAGCTTCTAAAATAAACATAATACATAAAAAAAAGAATACAAAATTACACATTAAACAATATATTTGTTAAAAGTGAACGGGTGAAATTCATCCTTTTTAAGGGGTAAAATTGTCCTGAAATTTACAATTATGAAAGTATCTTTTTGTAAATTTCACTTCATTAAGACTATCGGTTGCAATTTTTTAAGCAAAAAACGTATAGTATTACAAACCAAATAATTATAAACAAAATTGAAAACTACAAGAACACAATTTTCAAGAGGAATTACATTGAGTTTTCTTCTTTTTTCGGGGCTATTTTCTATGAATGCACAAAATCAAGTAATCTCGTTATGGGATAAAATTCCAGATGAAGTAAAAGCAACCAATTATAAAGAGAAACCAGAATTAAAAGACGGAAAATTACAAAGCACAAGTCAAGTCTCTGTTCCTACTTTGAGCATTTTTATTCCTAAAGCAACAAAACCAAATCAGACTGCTGTTGTAATTTGTCCGGGTGGCGGCTACACGCATTTGGCTTTTGATAAAGAAGGCACAAAAGTCGCTGAATGGTTTAATAGCTTAGGGATTACGGCATTTGTCTTAAAATATAGAATGCCGACTGATTTAACAATGAAGAACAAAAACGTTGGACCTTTGCAAGATGCTCAGGAAGCCATTCGCTACGTAAGACAAAATGCGGCAAAATGGAATATTGATCCTAATAAGGTTGGAATTTTAGGTTTTTCTGCTGGAGGACATTTGGCTTCAACGGCATCAACTCATTATGATGATAAAGTTTATGAATCTGCTTATAAAGTAAGCGCACGCCCTGATTTTTCACTGCTGATTTATCCTGTGATTTCTATGGAAAATGAAATTACGCACAAAGGTTCTCAAACCAATTTGCTAGGAGAAAATCCTTCAAAAGAGCTAATAGATTCTTTTTCGAACGAAAAGAAAGTGACTTCTCAAACGCCTCCCACTTTCTTAATTCATGCTACAGATGATACAGTTGTTATACCAGAAAACAGTATTAATTACTATTTGGCTTTAAAGAAAAATGGCGTTTCAGCAGAGTTGCATATCTATGAAAAAGGCGGTCACGGATTTGGATTAGGCATAAGTGATACAAACAAATTCTGGACTAGAGATTGTGCTGAATGGCTCAAAGCAAACGGATATAATTAAAAAACAGAAAGGCAAAACTTTTACAAGTTTTGCCTTTTATCAAAAAAAAAAACAAAAAAGGAATTATAAAAACCGATTTAATATGTTTAAGCAGTAATTTCTTGTTCTGCTGGATTTTTCAATTTAGGAGCGGGAATTGCTTTACTTGCCACTTTTGGTTTTGCGGCAGGTTTCTTTTTGCCAAATTTCTGTTTTCCCCACCAGATAATAAATCCTGTAATGGGTAAGCTGGCAGAAATTAAACTGGCCAAAAATGCAATAATTTTACCCGTAAGTCCAAGAACGCTTCCTACGTGAATATCGTAATTCATACGTCGGATTTTGTCTGGAATATTGGCTTCGATATACTTTCCTGAAAAAGGAGTTTTAATCGAAATTTCCTTCAAGCTTTGCTGATCAAAACTATAACGATCCATGTTATAAAAAGTGTGTTTCTGTTTGTAAACAAAAGCACCAATCGGATCTGCAGGTTTTCCTGGAATACTAATCATAATTCCGGCTGCCTGAGGATTTTCTTTTCTTAAATTCAATAAAACTTTATCAGCTGTTGTGATATTGAACTCTTTTACATTGGTTGTATCAGATTTTGGAGATTCGCGGTTTTCAGTCAGCGGTTTTCCTCCAGAAGTTACCCAATACAAAGATTTACTCCACCATCCAAAACTCCATACTAAGCCTGTTACGGCAATAAAAAACAGGAAGATACAGCTGTAAAAACCAAATACATTATGCATGTCATAATTAACACGTTTAAAGCTGGCATCCCATTTAATTTTAAAACTTTTATCTATAATGGATTTAATCCATTTGGTTGGCCACCATAAAACGATTCCCGAAATTAATAATACCACGAAAATTAAAACCGCAACTCCAACAATCGGTCTTCCAATATCATAAGGAAGCCATAGTGCGCGGTGTCCGTTTAAAATCCATCTGAAAAAATCTGGTGAATCTCCTCTAGAAAAAGTCTTCACATTTAATACTTCACCCGTATACGGATTCATATAAACGCTTATAAAAGTTCCTTGTCTTCTTCCTCCTTTACCCTTCTTTTCCTTTCCTTTTCCTTTTTCGCCAGGTTTTCCTTGAGGTTTCAGTTCAGATTTTGCCTTTTCTTTATTTTGGGCTAGCTCTTTTTTTCTCTCTCCTCTTTTTTGTTCTCCTTTTTCACCACGACCTCCTCTTTCACCTTCTTCTTTTTTCTCTACAAAATAACCTACAATCGCAGCTTCATCTTTTGCACCAAAAGTTACACTGGTAGCTTTTTTATCTTTCATTTTTTTATCTGCAATCGAAACCAATTGCGATGGCAGCAAAAATGCTTCCTTCTGAGGTTTTACAAAACGCCAGTCTTCAATAAAATCTTTTATTTCATTTTCGAAAACATAAATACAGCCGGTAAGACTGACAATAACTACAATAATTCCAGATGCTAAACCGAGCCACAAATGCAGCCAAGCCATGATGCGCTTAAAAAGCGACTTTTTACTTTTTTTCTTATTATTTGGTTTTGAAGAAGAAAACATAATTGGATAGATAAATAGGATAAATAAAAAAACCGCAAGTCCTCATAAAATAAGGACTTACGGCAAAAAAATATTAGTATTTTAATTTTTGGATTGCAGTAATTTGTCCGCCTTCCACTTTCATACCTTTTATTGCAACAGCAGTTGTACCGTTGATTGAGTAAATCCAGTTTCCGTCAGGAGTATTGATACCTACAATTGCAGAGCTTCCATCTTCTGAAGTAATATTGTAACGGCTAGTTACAGAAGTTAATGTTTCTGGAGCACCTGTTACCCAAGTAAATGTTTGGTTGTAAACATCTGCAATTGCCATTTTAACTGCACCGTTGTTTTTTCCAACATTTCCGTACATTAACAATAAGAATTTACCTTTTGAAATGTAGCTTGTAGAAGAAATTTTATATCCTCCAGATTTTTCTTGAACATTAAAGAAGTACGTTTTATCAAACTCTGTAGTTCCTTTTTTGATTCTCACAACCGCAGACGGTTTTGTAGAAGTCATTACAGCATTGCTAGTTGCAATTGCACCAGAGAAACCGTAAGCATCTCCATTTTCATCTTGGAATAATCCGTTTGTGAAATAAGCTCCCAAATAACTTGTACGGTTATCTTTGATTACTTTTTCTAACTTCAATTCTGGGTAGTTGTAAACAGCAACCCAAGTACTATCTGGATTTGCAGTTCCAAAGTTGTCTACACCGTCTCCTTTAATACTCATATAAGGCATGTACACTTTATCTCCAACTTGAGTTGCCCAAGTAAAGAAAGCTCTTTCTCCGTTTTTAGCCAATACTTTAGTGTCTTGTTGTGCTTCACCAGTAATAAGCGATTTTGTAGCATCAATTTTGTACATAGAAGCAATAGAAGCACCACTTCTTGGAACTTTAATCGTTAAAATATCTTGGTTTACAGCAGCAAATACGTGTACCGTTTCTGCTTGAAAATCAGATTTCTTAACTAGTTTCCCTTCAGAATTTAAGTTATAAGTGGTAACAGCTCCTGGGTTTCCTTGTCCGTAAAGCAAACTAAAGAAATTGTTTTGTGCTGTAATGTAATAACGATATGTTCCGTCTTGCTCCAATCCGTTTCCTGTAGTCGTGATAACTCCAGCAGAAACATCGTCTGCAGTTAATAAATAATCTGCAATTCCTGCTGCACCAGTTGTTGCAGTAATAATATATTTCGTTTTTCCTGTATCGTTTCCTCCGCCAGTTTCACCTCCTGATTTATCAGAATCACTGCTGCAAGAAAATGCTGTAAAAGCTAAAACAGCTGATAATAAAGCTAATGTTGTACTTTTTTTCATTGTATTATGGTGTTTGTATTAAATTTAATTATTTGATTTACTGAAGTAATATCTCAACTTGATGTAAAAAGCTCTACTTGGTTTTTGTAAGGAGAAATTATCGTAAAGCTTATTATCTAAAAGGTTTTTGCATTCAAAAGCAATATTGTATTTTCCGTTTGCCATCGTATAAACGGCATTCAAATCATGGCTAAACTGCTGCGGAATTTCCAGTTTGCTGTCTTTGCTTCCCATACTTGGCCAAGACAAATAGTACGTATGCACATAAAGCAAGTTGTAACCAACAGAAAGATTGTTTCCTTTTTTCCAGACATTATTAAAAAACATTGTCGCATCTGCATTACCAAATAAATAAGGCATATTCGGAATTCTGTCATTATAGAAAGGAGACACATAGTTCTGATTAGGCTCGTACATTGTTTTGTTTCTAATATTCTGGTATGTAGCATTGAAACCAGCCGTAAAACGATTCGCGTATGAATATCTAACCTCACCATCGATACCGTAATTCGTCACTTTTCCTTGATTGACATTGGTTGTCATGGTTTGGTTATTATTCAATGTCGGACGAATAAAGTCTACTGCATTTCTATGCAAAAGATTTACATCAAATGATAAAGCATTCTTTTCGCTAAAACTCGTCTGATAACTTGCTCCTACATTATAATTGTTGCTCGATTCAGGTTTCAAAGCAAGATTTCCTTCTAAATTATCATTAACATTACCAAAGATTTCCTCTGGAGTTGGCAATCTATACGTCTTTTCATAAGAGGCTTTAATCTGCAGATTACGTTTTAAATAATAACTCGTAGCCGCTCCATAACCCGTTGTAGAAGTATGGTCTACATATTTCTGATAAGCAATATCTCCTGTAGCTCCTGAAGGATTGTAACTTCTAGAATAAGTAGTTTTTAATGAATAATCTTTTAGAAACACAGAAGTACTCCACTTATCATTGTAATCCAATTTATACCCTAAACCTAAAACATTTTTCTGCGTTTTTTTAGGCTGTTTATAAACCAATGATTCAGGAACCAACTCATCACTTTCTTTACGATCGAACGTATTAAACGTATTATTGACCATAAAAGAGTGTCTATCATTAAGCGTGTAAGTCGCGTTGGCAGTTGCAATACCATTGTTGTTATAGAACTTACGAAGCGTTCGGCTTCTTTCTCCTCCTGCTCCTTCATATTGTTTGTAATCGCCAAACCAATTGTATCTTCTAAAAACAGTATCAATATTCTGTTCGTATCCAAAATTGTAATTACCTGTTACATTTACATTAAGGCCTTTAGTAAACAAATCTTTTACCTGATATTTTAAAGTAGGCATTACAATGCTTCCTTTTCTGTAAATCTTTCCAAAAACACTTACCATTCTTGCACCAGTCTGAATATCTGCTTGATTTTCTCCTCCAGTAAAACCAATCATTAATTTATCAGCATATTTTTTACCCGTTACCCCAACATTTACAATTACGGTTTCGTTGCGATATTTATCGTGAAAACGTCTCACTCTCTGATTTGGGAAATAAGCACCCGTATTTAAATCGGCTACATCTACATTTACCCAATAATTATTATCTGAATAGTTTTGAAAAGCATTAATTTCTGTTGTAAAACCGCTTTTTGCTGTATAACCCGCATTGATGCTTGAACGATGCGTATTAAAAGAACCGAATGAATAAGAAGCATCTACAAAAGTTCTTGGTTTACTATTGGTTACAATATTTATTGCTCCACCCAAAGCATCTCCTCCTAACCAAATTGGCACAACCCCTTTGTAGACCTCTACGCGATCGGCAAGATTGATCGGAATATTATTCATTTGAAAAGAAGAACCAAAATTATCCATCGGAACTCCGTCAATAAAAACTTTAATTTGATTTCCTGAGAATCCATTTATAGAAAGCTCCGATCTAGAACCTACTCCGCCCGCTTCACGGTTACGCACCCCAGAAACACGGTCCAAAGCATGCGATAAATCTAAAGTTGAGTTGTGTAGTTTTCTAGCATCAATGGCAGTTACACTATAGGATTGTTTATTTACTTTATCCGTTTGAGATCTTCCTAACACGGTTACACTTTCTAACTCTTGCAATTCGCCTTCCATTTTAATTGAAACATCCAAATTGCCTGAAACTTCAATCTGTTTTTTCTGAACTGCAAATCCCATTGCGGAGATTTTTAATGTATGTTTTCCTGATGGTACATTTTTTAAAATATAGTTTCCATTTTCATCTGAAATAACACTTAAACCTGTTTTCTCGATTATAACTGTTGCAAACGGAATTGTTTCTCCAGAATTTTCAACAACTTTTCCAGACACTGTGAAACCCTGATTTTGCTGGGAAAATGATAAGAACGTGGTTAGAAAAAATAAACTGGCAAATAAAAATTTTTGAGCTGACATATCTTTAATTAGACTAATTATAAATAACTTTGCTGCAAAAGTACCATCAACGTCTCCAAAAAAGATAGGGAAAAACGGATTATTATTTTGTAAAAACGGATTATATTTTGAAAATCAAAGCCACTCTTCTAACTTCTCAAACGCCCATCATTAAAATTCAAATTGGAGATAAATATTATCCGAAAAGTATTTTAACCGAAGAAAATGTTCATATTGAAAATGACCATTCGGAAAAAATAATTAGTCGCCATTTCATCACCGACGGATTAGTCCTATTGGATACGCAATTGTATTTCTCCAATTCTAAAACTATTCTTTTTGAAATTGACGAAGAATCGATTGTTATGAATTTTATTTATAGCAGTAACATAGAAACTCATATTGATCAATTGGAAAGTGAAAAGTATTCTAAAGAAAATACACACAATATATTTTACACCAATAATTTTAAAGGATCATTTAAAATTCCGGCTCACAAAAATGTAAACTATCTTTCGATTATTCTTTCTAAAGAGTTTTATTATAACATCATTAACGAAGATTGGCAGCTGCATGAAAAATTTTCAAAAAAAATTCTTCAGAAGCAATCCGGTTATTTAATCTCAAAATATCTTCCGTTTACACCAGCAATCCAGTGGGTAACTTCGGAGATAAAAAATTGCACAAGAGAAGGTCTTTTAAAAAGAATTTACATCGAAAGCAAAATTAAAGAGTTGCTTATTCATCAGCTCGAAACATTAATTATCAAACCTTTACCAGCAGAAAATATCAACGAAGAAGATTACAGCAAACTTTTAGAAGCAAAAAAAATACTAGAAAACGATTATCGCAACACACCTACTCTTCCTGAACTTTCAAGGCTTATTTCGCTAAACGAATTCAAATTAAAAAAAGGCTTTAAAGCTTGTTTTGGAACAACTGTCAAAAGCTATATCATCAAACTTAGAATGGAGCATGCCAAAGAATTATTTCAAGCCAAAGCCTTTACGGTAAGCGAAGCGGCGTATAAATGCGGATATAAAGACGTTTCTCATTTCTCGGCCGCGTTCAAAAACTATTACGGATTTTCTCCCCAAAAATTTAAAATCAATACCGATATCCTTCAGTTTTGGTTTCTCGCTTTTTCATTTATATGCTAAAAAAGGGTTTTAAAATTCAGTCCGTCGACTTCCTCTTAAAACCCTTAAAATAAGACATTAATGTATAATCTAAACTTTTTATACAAGTACCCACGATCAAATGAATATGTCAAAATTTAATTCAAAAAAAATGTTTCTCCAAAAAACATGAATTAGTTAAAATCTAAAAAATGGCATTCTAAAAAAGGTAAAAAACAGCATTTGTTTTTAAATTTCAACATGCCAAAAGTAGAGCCCTTAAAAGAGAATACCTTACGGTTTTCCTCATTGCATGAAAAAATTAACAATATTATTTACAATTAAAAACCTTAAGTGATTGTACTGCAAAATATTGCCAAAATATACTTTAACTAAATTTTAGCATAATAAAATATCAAATTCATACATAAAAAGGACGAAAAAAGCCAAAAAAAAATATTTCTTGTCCTAGATTAAGTCTCTTTTTCCCAAACCCTCGCTACATTTGCATGTAATTCTTTTAATTAGATAATTAGAATCTTAGAACCTCAAAAAAATGAAACAACTGCAATTTTTATTACTAGGAAAAAATGAAGCTATTTTGGCTATTCTACTTCGTCTCGTTAATGCAGATGAAAATTGGAACGCAGTAGCTTTTAATAATGAAAAAGAAGCACAAGAATACTTTCAGAATAATATCATTGATATTGTTCTTTTGAGTTCTGCAATAGAGGATCATGTCGAAAAAGAATTTACTTCTTTCTGTTTAAAACATCAGCCAGATGTTGAAGTCATTGAGCATTTTGGAGGCGGAAGCGGTTTATTAAAATCTGAAATTCTTCATCGATTGCATCTAAAAGGAAAGCTTTAGCATACGCTTTTCTTTTCTAAATATAATAAAAATCCACTTATTGATTATAAGAAATTTATGCTATTTTTGAGAACACAAATTTAAACCAATACCTCAAAAAGTAAGTTTCTTAAGATGAAAAAAAGCATCATTCTTTTATTAATTTGTTTTTCCTTTCAAATAGGAACTTCACAAAAAATCTATTTCGAAAAAAGCAATTACAAAGACAGTCTGTCTCTTAGCAAAAGCATACCGCTTCTTGCCAAAAAAGTACTTCCTCTTTATAAAAATCCAAGCAGGGCTTCCTATTTAGACAATTATGCCAGAATACAATCTGTTGCAGGAGATTTTAAAGGAATGCATGAAACTTTTGTGACCTATTCGCAGGAAATTTTAGGTGACAGTATTGCCAACAGACCTCTAGGATTTGTTTACAAAACGTATGCAAAAACAGCCTCAAAAGAACCTAAAACAAAGGCTGATTTTGAAAAAACCTTTACAACCGAGTTCTACAAATTATACAATACTTTAAATGTAGACGGAAAAAGTTGGGCCGAAGGGTATTATGAATTAAAACTATCTGACATTAAAAACGATTTTGAAACCCAGCTTAAAGCGGTTCAAGATAATGACAGCATTAGTGTAGAAAATGCTGCGCAATTGTGCCGACAATATTCTCGCTATTTGATTTTAAGCAAAACGCTTTCACTTGCTCATAAAATAATTGCAAAAATCGAAGCCGATACTTATATAATAGACCGCGATATCATTATTACATTGCCCAACGGAAGTACAATTTCTGCTACGATGGTTAGACTTAAAAATGTATCTGAACCACAGCCCGTGGTAATGAAATATAATATCTATGCAGGAAATGAAGTTAGTGACTGCAAAGAAATTGCGAATATGGGCTATGTGGGTTTTGTTGCCAATACACGAGGCAAACGTTTAAGCAATGATCCAATAGAACCTTATGAACACGATGGCGACGATGCGTATCATATTTTGGACTGGGTTAGCAAACAGCAGTGGTGCAATGGTAAAATCGGATTATACGGCGGCAGTTATTTAGGTTTTAGCCAATGGAGCGCTGTAAAAAAAGTACATCCTGCTTTAAAGACAATTGTACCGTTAGTTTCTGTTGGTGCCGGAATCGATTTTCCGATGCAAAATGGAATTTTTATGAGCTATGCCTTAAAATGGATTCATCTGGTTACCAATACTAAATTAACAGATCTCAATAGCTTTTTGAACAGCAAAAAATGGGACGAAGTTTTTACGCAATATTATAAAACCGGAGCGAGTTTCCGTTCCTTAGACAAAATTGAAGGCAATGCTTCTCCTTTGTTTCAAAGATGGCTGGATCATCCTGCTTATGATAGTTACTGGCAAAATATGACGCCTCAAAAAGAAGCATTTGCGAATATTAATATTCCTATTTTAAGCACAACTGGCTATTATGATGACGATCAGCTTGGAGCGATGTATTACTACAATCAGTACCAAAAATATAATAAAAGCGACAATTATTATCTTATAATCGGGCCATATGATCATGGCGGTTCGCAAGGCACTCCTCGAAAAGAATTAGGAGGCTACACAATCGATGAGGCGGCAAATATTCCGATTAATGCTATTATCTTTCAATGGTTTGACCATATTTTGAAAGGTGCAAAACGTCCTGAAATTTTGAAGGATAAAGTAAACTTTGAAATTATGGGCAAAAATGAATGGAAAAGTGTTGCTTCGTTAGACCAAATGCACAATGATAACCTAACTTTTTATTTAAGTGGCAGCAATTCGAAATACTCCTTACAAAAAACAGCTCCTAAAAAGGCTGTTTCTATTAACCAAACGGTTGATTTAACAGATCGATCTGAAATTAACATCTACAATGATGACTACGTAAATGGTTTTCCTAAAGTTATAGATTCGATTTTTAAACCAGAAAAACATCTGTTGGTTTTTGAAAGTGATCCTCTTGAAAATGCAACTATAATTAGCGGTTCCTTAAAAACGTCGTTAAAAATAAGCACCAACAAAAAAGATATTGATGTAGAAATACAGCTTTACGAAAAAACAGCCAAAGGTCAATATTTTGCTTTAACCAATAATTTGCAAAGAGCCAGTTTTGCAAAAGATAGAACCAAAAGACAGTTATTGACTCCTAATAAAATAGAAACAATTGACATTGAGCAAACTTTTATAATTTCTAAAGAATTAGAAAAGGGAAGCTCAATTGTAATTGTATTAGGAGCCAACAAAAATCCGAATTGGGAAATTAATTACGGTACAGGTAAAAATGTGAGCGACGAAACTATTGCTGACGCTAAAGAACCTTTACAAATAAAATGGTATTCTGACAGTAAAATCATAATTCCGATTTTAAAATTGTAAAAACATTTTTCAGCTATGGAAAAAACATATTCAGTTGTATTTTATTCTAAAGGATTAGTCGAGCCTGTTAAAAAATTGAAAGACTTTTTGAAAAGCAAAATCGATTGGTACAACAGCTGCAATTCTGAAGCCCATATTACGATTTGTGAGTTTATAATTGACGAGTCTCAATTCGATTCTATCAAGCAGAAGCTTTCAAAAGTTTCGGATACTTTTACGCCTTTTGAAGTGTCTTTAAATCACTTTGATTCTTTTCCGAATGCTGGCGCTTTTTTTATTGGTGTAAATGAAGATTCAGAAAAAAATCTTGTTCCGATTATGAAAAAGATTCATGAAACTTTGAAGTTTTTAAAACTCAAAAAAAGCGACAACCCGCACCTATCAATCGGACGAAGATTAACTCCCGAAAATCTGAAAATTGCTTCTGAACTTTTTACCACAATTGATCTTCAATTTGAATGCAATGAAATTGTTTTAAGGGAATTTGATCCCAAAGTAAAACAGTTTTTTGTGATTGATGCTTTTCCTTTTGGAAGTAATCCAGAACCTGAGTTTTTGCAGGGGAGTCTTTTTTAACCGCAAAGAGCGCAAGGTTTTTTCGCAAGGTTCGCAAAGATTTAAGCAATTTGTAAGCGTAAAGTTTGTCATTTCGATTTCTATGATAAAACCAAATCTTTTTCATAAAAGGTTTGGTTTTTTATTACTGCAAAAACTCTATGGATTATTTTGTTTCT
>NZ_JAXCWF010000006.1:0-340374 GCF_034044945.1 Flavobacterium sp. CFBP9031 | reverse complement strand
TGTGAGAAACAAAATAATCCATAGAGTTTTTGCAGTAATAAAAAACCAAACCTTTTATGAAAAAGATTTGGTTTTATCATAGAAATCGAAATGACAAGCTTATGTATGAATTTATAATTAACAATTAACCATTCACAATTATTTTGATGCTTCAATAATCACATTTGCCACTTTCTCTGGCTGAGAAATAAATACCACGTGGCTACCTTTAATTTCAGTGATTTTGGTGTTAGAACGTTTGTACATTGCGTGCTGAATACTCGGAACAATACTTTTATCTTCAGTCGCTACGATTCCGTAAGAAGGTTTAGTTCTCCAAGCAGCTTTAGTTATTGGTGTTAAAAAGCCTTGCGCATGAAAAGCACCTTGCGAAGCATACATAAAATCGGCTTGTTCTTTGCTTAAGTCTCCCGCAAAACCAGCGTGAAATTTAGCTTTGTCATAATACGCAATTCCTTTTTCATCTGGAGGCAATACACCATTTTCTGGAGCTGGAGGAGCAGTTTGCAACCATTGAACAGAATTTTCGCCATTATCAGGCTGTAAAGCCGCTACATAAACCAAAGCCGCTACTTTAGGGTGATTTCCAGCTTCTGTAATTACTGTTCCTCCCCAAGAATGTCCAACCAAAATTGTGGGTCCGTCTTGTTTGTCTAAAGCTAAGTTTGTGGCTTTAACATCATCTTCTAAAGAACTCAACGGATTTTGAACAATGGTTACATTATAGCCTTTTTTAGTCAAAACTTTGTATAAACCTTGCCATCCAGAGCCATCTGCAAATGCACCGTGAACCAATACGACATTTTTGATTTTAGGATTAGTTTGTGCGTTTACGTTTGTGAATGCGAAACTAAAAATTAGTATTGCGAATGCTAAAAAGCTTTTAAATATTGTTTTCATTTTTATAAAATTTTAGATTGTAAATATGTTTTGTCCCAGTTTTGTCATTTCGACGAAGGAGACTCAAGCGATAGCGAACTGGCGAAGCAAATCTTCGCAAGCAACTCTACAAAGATTGGTGATATTCTTTGTGGAATTTCTGGCGTGTCCTTCGACTTCGCTCAGGAAGACAAAGCTTTGGAATTTGGGATTTTTGTATTGGGATTTATTTAAAGTAAAGTGATTGATAAAGTAATCTCAGTATTCAGCAATTTAGAAATTGGACAAATTTCTTTTGCTTTTTGAGCGGTTTGCTGAAACTCTTCTGCAGAAATTCCGGGTACTTTTCCAGTCAATTCTAACTGAATTAAGGTGATCGTTCCGTCTTCAAAAGTTACTTTAGCTGTTGTATCTAAGTCTTCTGGAACGAAACCTGCTTCAGATAATAAAAAGCTTAACTGCATAGTAAAACACCCAGAATGTGCCGCTGCGATTAATTCCTCAGGATTGGTTCCAACACCTTGCTCAAAACGAGTTTTGAATGATAATTGGGCATTATCTAAAGTTGTGCTTTGTGTACTAATGGTTCCTTTTCCTTCCATTCCTGTACCTTTCCAGTTTGCGTTTGCTCTTCTTGTAAATTTCATGATTTCTATTTTTTAAAGTTATTTTTTAAGATGTTCAAATCATTTCTTTGATTTTGATGAGACAAAGGTATAGGGAAAGTGTTTATTAATCAAATTAATAATTTTTTATAGTTATAAATATAATTTATAACCATTGATTAGATTGAGGTTAGAACACAAAAGACTTAAAATAATAATTTTCTGTAAAACTTCCTTTTGAAAATGAGTGCCCTAGCCCCGATAGAAGTGGAAATCCTTTTGTGCTGGGGTTCAGCACAAAAGATTGTAACGGATAGCGGGAAACAGCTCCTAATCAATATCAATGCTTCATTTTACCTTACCTTATAGGTGCAGATTAAAAATTTTTGGTTTGAGAAAAGAAAGAGCATTTAGATACTTATTTGGTTTCAAATTATAATCTGAAACAAAGTAAGTGTCTGATTTGTAGTTTTATTTATGCGGTGAATTTAATTTTATACGAAAGAATTTTATAAGACGATCGAGAAAATAAATTTTCAATGAATAATCTAACTTTTAAATTTATGAGAAATGCTTTTCTAATAATTGGAGTTTGTTTGAGTTCAATTTTGTTCTCCTGCAAAAAAGATAAAGATACTGAGCAGTCAAGTTCTGAAACTGGAAAGTCTGATACTGCCGACTCTACATTAATTTCAGATCGTGGCTGGCCTCGGGAAGCCGAAAATAACGGGACAAAACTAGTTTATTATCAGCCTCAGGTAGACGACTGGAAAGATTTTAAGGAACTTACAGCGAGAGTAGCTTTTTCGCTGACTCCAAAAGATGGAAAACAGGTTTTGGGAGTGGCTTCTTTGAAGGCAGAAACATTGGTAGACAAAGACAATCGAAGCGCTTTTATTAAAAATCTTCAGGTAACCGATATCCGGTTTCCAGCTCTTGATGAAAAGAAAGTTCCTGAAATGGAAAAGCTTTTTAAAGAAACGTTGCCTCAGAGCGGAGATCCTATTTCGGTAGATCGTATTTTGGCAGATTTAAGTCATACCAAAAGTCCGCCAAAGGGAATTGCGGCTAAAAACGATCCTCCAGCCATTTTTTACAGTACGAATCCATCGATTTTGCTTATTGTGCAAGGCGAACCGGTTTTGGTGCCTGTAGAAAAATCGGATATCCAATATGTGGTAAATACCAATTGGGATTTGTTTTTTGATAAAACCACAAAAGATTATTATTTATTGGTAGAGAATATCTGGCTGACTTCGAAAAATATTGCAGGTAAATGGACAAAAACAACCAAATTGCCTTCGGGTTTAAGCAGTCTGCCTTCGGGACAGAATTTTGATGATGTTAAGAAAATGATTCCGCCGCCTTCTTCTGGAAACGCTCCAGAGGTTTTCTACAGCAATAAACCTGCTGAATTGATTGCGATAAACGGAAGTCCGAAATTCGTTAAAATTCCAGGAACTAAATTACTATATATTGACAATACTGAAAATGATATTTTTGCCGATGAAAACAAAGGTCAGTATTATGTACTATTATCTGGAAGATGGTTTAAGTCTAAAGAGTTAACTGGACCGTGGAGTTATGCCAGTAATAGTCTTCCTGCTGATTTTGCTAAAATTCCGAAAGATTCTCCGCGTGCCAATGTATTGTCATCGGTGCCAGGAACGCAGGAAGCCAATGATGCGGTAATGTTATCACAGGTTCCAACAACGGCTATTTTAAAGAAATCGGATGCTGAGGCAAAAGTAAAAGTAACCTACGATGGAGGAACGCCTCAGTTTAAACCTATTGACGGAACCAAAATGCAATATGCAAGCAATACACAAGAGAAGATTATAAAGGTAGGCGACTTGTATTATTTGTGTTTTCAGGCGGTTTGGTTTATGTCGACAAATCCGAACGGACCTTGGAAAACATGCGATTCTGTGCCGAAAGAAATATATACGATTCCGCCAAGTTCGCCAGTATACAACGTAACGTATGTAACGCAAACTACAACCGATACAACGGTAGAAAGTAGTGCAACAGCGGGTTATTTAGGTGCTTTTATTATTGGTGCAACATTCGGCGCGATATTGACTTATGGCACAGGATGGTATTATCCGCCTTATATGTATTATGGCGGACTGTATCCAATTTATCGTCCGTGGCCTTATGCGTATGGAGGAGGAGCGGTTTACAATCCGTGGACGGGAGGTTATGCCGCAGGAAGACGCGTTTACGGACCTTATGGTGCTGCTGGAACTTCGGCTTGGTATAATCCTGCAACAGGAAGATACGGGCGTTCTGCAAGTGTTCAGGGCTGGTATGGCGGGCGCACTGCTGCAAGTACTTATAATCCGTGGACGGGAAATTATGCGAGAACCAACCAAGGACATAATGCGTATGCACAATGGGGACATTCGGCTGCTACAAACGGAAATCAGTGGGCGCAGACAGGTCATATTACAACGCGACGCGGTACGGCAATTGGTTATGAAACTTCGGGTGGAAATAAAGGTGTAATTACGCATAGAAGAGGTGGAGGAACTACGATTCATACCAATAATAATGTGTACGCTGGTCACGATGGACATGTTTATAAAAGAGATGCCAACGGAAACTGGAGTCATTACAATAATGGAAATGGTGGCTGGACGCAAGCAGGAACTTTGGGTTCGTCCAAAAAAGCGGGCGATGCGATTCAGCGTAATAAACCGAATCAGGGACTTGGTGCAAATGGAGCGGGAGAGAGAATTCAGCGTGACAGACCTAATGAAGGGCTTGGCGCAAATGGTGCTGGCGAAAGAATTCAGCGTGATAATTTGCCAAAAGCGAATCAAAACCTAGGAGGCGAAACCCGAATGGGAGACGGAATGCAGCGCGATAATTTCCCTAAAGCAGATCAAACCCTCGGACAGTCAAATAAACCGCTCGGAGAAGCTGGACATCCAGACATTACAAACGATTTGGATCGCTCGGCTCTTTCTAGAGATCGCGGAGAAATGCAAACGCGTAATTTCCAAAATATCCAAAGAGATGGAGGCCGTTTTAATGGTGGAGGCTTCGGCGGTGGCGGTTTCAGAGGCGGAGGAGGCTTTAGAGGAAGAAGATAAAAGTGAAGGTTAAATTTAATTCAGAAAATCAGGATGGTGGTAAAATACTAATCCTGATTTTTTTTTTGCTCATTTTGCCACAAAGGCAGGAATTCACAAAGGCTTTACATGCTGTTTATTTAACCCCAAAGAGCGCAAAGGTTTACGCAAAGCACACAAAGATATTTTTAGAGTCAAACTTATTATAGGTATTGAGAACACAAAGCTGTGAGAATAAAACTTAGCGACTTCGCGTCTTTGCGAGATTAAAAACTTCGCTCCCGATAGCTATCGGGATTGCGTAAATCCTTGCGCTCTTTGCGGTTAATCTCTCAAACATTTTACCTCTCAAAATTCACAACTCACGGCCTGTCCATTTCACCTTAGAGTTTGTCCGTTTCACCTATTTTCTGATTTCGTATGAAGGGTTATCGAAATACTTTTGACAAAGAAATTAACAAATAACACTAATTTAAAAATCAAAAAAAATGAAAACATCTCAGAGAAATAGACATTCTTTTATTCAAACAATTGCTGCGGGAACTTTTATGTTATTAGCATCAGCTTCTTTCGCACAGAACAAAGACAAGCAAAATAAAAATGATGCGAATTTAATTCGTCCTTATCATATTGCCGTTTCACAGGAAGCGATTACAGATCTTCGAAATCGTATCAATGCTACAAGATGGCCAGATCAAGAAACGGTTAGCGATCAGTCACAAGGGGTACAATTAAATCAGATTCAGCGTCTGGTAAAATATTGGGGAACAGATTATGATTGGCATAAGGCCGAAGATAAACTAAATGCGTTGCCTCAGTTTATAACCAACATCGACGGACTGGATATTCAGTTTGTACATGTAAAATCGAAACACAAAAATGCAATGCCACTAATTATTACGCATGGCTGGCCAGGTTCGGTTTTTGAGCTTTTAAAAGTGGTTGGGCCGCTTACAGATCCGACTTCGTACGGAGGAAAAGCAGAAGATGCTTTCGATTTAGTAATTCCGTCAATGCCAGGTTATGGTTTTTCTGAAAAACCAAAAGGAACGGGTTGGGGGCCAGAGAAAATTGGAAACGCTTGGGATGTTTTAATGAAACGTTTAGGTTATAAACATTATGTTTCGCAGGGTGGCGATTGGGGTTCTGTAATCGCAGATGCTATGGCGCGACAAGCCCCAGAAGGTTTGTTAGGAATTCATGTAAATATGCCAGCGACAGTTCCCGCTGATATTGCTAAGGCGCTAAAAGACGGTGATTCAGCTCCTCAAGGATTATCGGTCAAGGAAAAAGCGGCTTTTAATTCACTAAACAAATTATATACAAAAGGTGGCGGTTATGCTGGAATGATGGTAACACGTCCGCAGACTTTAGGTTATGGATTGACAGATTCTCCTGTTGGATTGGCTTCATTTTTTTTGGATAAATTCAATGATTGGACATACAGTGGAGGAAATGCCGAACAAGCACTTACGAAAGATGAAATGCTAGACGATATTTCATTGTATTGGCTAACTAATACAGCTAATTCTTCGGCTCAATTGTATTGGGAAAATAACAATAACAATTTTAATGCTTTCGAACAGAAAACAGCTGAGATTAAAGTTCCAGTTGCGATTACGGTATTCCCTGGAGAGATTTATCAGGCACCAAAAAGCTGGGCTGAAAAAGCATACAAAAACTTGTCTTACTATAATGAGGTAAGCAAAGGCGGGCATTTCGCTTCATGGGAAGAGCCACAAATTTTTACTATTGAACTTCGCGATGCTTTCAGAAGTTTAAGAGGAAAACACTAATTCAAATTTTATTAAACAAATACAAAATACGCAAACTAAAAAACAGAAAAAATAATGGAAACGAAAAAACAAAAAACATGGGTTATAATCGCAATTATTGTTTTAGGAATCATTGCCTTTTTAGTTCCGAATCAAATTACAGCACAAACTGGCGTTAAACGCGTTGATTTGCAAAAACATGATCTAAGCGTTCCGGGACGCGAAATGGTTCAGGCAAGAATCGATTTTGACGGACATTCGGCTTTTGGGAAACATTCTCATCCGGGCGAAGAAGTGATTTATGTGGTTGAAGGTTCGCTGGAGTATCAGATTGAAGGAGAAAAGCCAGTGACTTTAAAGGCGGGCGAAGTGCTTTTTATTCCAGCAGGTGTGGTGCATTCGGCTAGAAATAATACAAATGCGAAAGCATCAGAACTGGCGACTTATATTGTGGAAAAAGGGAAACCGATTTTGGTTATGAAAAAATAGTTTCACGTTGAATGCGTGTAGTTTTTAACGCAGAGTGCGCAAAGTATTTTCGCAAAGTACGTGAAGTTCTGCTTAAAGAGAATGTCAGTAGATATTAAGTTCGCAAAGCTTTGTGTGATTATTGGGCTTTTTTAATCTCGCAAAGGCGCTAAGTCGCAAAGTTTTATTCTTACAAAGCTTTGCGAACTTAGGAGAAACTTAGTTTCAACTCAAAAACCTTTGTGAGCTTTGGGAAAATCCTTTGTGCACTCTGCGATCTTTGTCTGATTATTGGGTTTTTCTAATCTCGCAAAGACGCGAAGTCACAAAGTTTTATTTACACAGCTTTGCGAACTTAAAAGAAACTTAGTTTCAACTCAAAAAAACCTTTGTGTTCTCTGCGAATGCTTTGCGCTCTTTGCGTTAAAATTATCCCAAATTAAAGCCTGTCCATTTCAGCCCCAACTTTGTCCACTTCACCTTTTTTTACCTTTTAAAACAAACAATGTCAAGATACCTTTGACGAAGAAAATAACTGATAATCAACTAATCAAATAATAAAAATTATGAAAACACTATCCAATATTCTAATCGCTATTCTTTTTATGAATGCAGCTTTTACTCAAGCACAAACTTCAAAACAAAAAACAATTGAGGTAAACAGTTCACTTGGAGCTTTAAAACAAATCAACGCTGGATTATTAAATGTAGGTTATACCGAAGCAGGTCCGTCAAATGGAACTCCAGTGATATTGCTTCACGGCTGGCCTTACGATATTCACAGTTATAACGAAGTCGTTCCGATTTTAGTAGCAAAAGGTTATCACGTTTTTACACCATACTTACGCGGATTTGGAACTACGACTTTTCTTTCGAAAGATACTTTCAGAAACGGTCAACAAGCTGCTTTAGCCAGTGATATTATCGCTTTTATGGATGCGCTTAAAATTGATAAAGCTGTAATTGGCGGTTTCGATTGGGGAGCGAGAACTGCGGTGGTAGTATCGGCACTTTGGCCAGAACGCGTAAAAGGTTTGGTTTCAGTAAGTGGTTATTTGGTGGTGAATCTAGAAGCAAATTTAAAACCGCTTCCTCCAACAGCTGAGTTAGGATGGTGGTACCAATATTATTTCGCAACCGAAAGAGGAAAACAAGGTTACACACAAAACACTTACGATTTCAATAAACTAATCTGGAAAATCGCTTCTCCGTTATGGAATTTTGATAAAGTAACTTACGATCAAACCGCACAGTCTTTTGATAATCCAGATCACGTAGCGATTGTGATTCATAATTACAAATGGAGACAATCTCTTGAAGGAGGAGAAACAAAATACGATAATCTAGAAAAACGCCTTGCTACAAAACCAGAGATTAAAGTGCCAACCATTACAATAGGAAGTGATTTTGACGGCGCTTTCGCGGATGGAAAAGCGTACACCAACAAATTCACCGGAAAATACGAACACAGAGTTTTAAAGGGAATCGGACACAACGTTCCCCAAGAAGATCCAAAGGCGTTTGCACAAGCGATAATTGATGTCTCGAAGTAAATTCCAAATTCCAAATTTAATTGCAATTACAATATCAAAATCAATATCAATAAACATTTCACTTTTTACAAATAACATTTTACACAAAAAAATCATGGAAACAAAAGTTTTATACACAGGAAAAACACGCACGACAGGCGGTAGAGAAGGAGCTTCTCAAAGTTCAGACGAACAATTGAATATCAAATTAAGTGCACCGGGATCTTCACGTCCTGGAACAAATCCGGAGCAATTGTTTGCAGCGGGATGGTCGGCTTGTTTTATTGGAGCTTTAGGAATTGCGGCTTCTAAACTTGGGGTTAGACTTCCTGCCGAAACTGCGGTATATGCCGAAGTAGATTTGTGCGTAACAGAAGGAGAATATTCGCTTCAGGCAAGATTAAATATTAGTCTTCCTGGAATTGACACTTCAACAGCAGAAGCTTTGGCGGCGCAAGCGCATCTGACTTGTCCATATTCTAAAGCAACGAGAGGGAATATAAACGTTGAGATTAATATTCTTTAAAAGAGTTTTAAGTTGCTGAACCTGCAAGGTTTTTAAAACCTTGCAGGAAATAAAATAAATTATGAAAAAGATAAAAATTTTAAGTGGTTTTATACTGCTGTTTTTTTTAATTGGAAACAGCGTTTTTAGTCAAAACAACTCAAAAGGTTTTGCACTTTTAGAATTATATACTTCCGAAGGCTGTTCGAGCTGTCCGCCTGCGGATGAATTGCTAGGGAAAATTCAGAATGAATACCGAGATAAAAATGTTTATGTATTGGCTTATCATGTCGATTATTGGGACAAACAGGGCTGGAAAGACATTTTTAGTAATGCCGATTTTACCAAAAGACAATACGATTACGCCCAATTTATGGGAAAAGAACCGATTTATACGCCTCAAGTAATCATTAACGGAAAAACTGATTATATCGGTTCTCAGGAAACGAGTCTCAGAAACGGAATTAAATCGGCACTTTCAAAGCCAGTTTCGGCGAGTTTAAATTTAGAGACGAGTCAAAATGAAAATTCACTTTCAGTAAATTATAACGTTGAAGGCACTTCAAAAAATAGTCGTTTATTGCTTGCAGTTGTTCAGAAAGAAGCTAAAAGCAATGTAAAAAGAGGCGAGAATGCGCATCGGGTTTTATCGCATTATCAAATTGTTCGTAATCTCCAATCTGTAGATTTAAACAAAGCCAAAAAAGGAACAGCATCAATTCATCTTCCTAAAAATTATAATGCACAGGATTTTGAAATCATTGGTTTTGTTCAAGATATGAATTCAGGTGCTATTTTGGGAGTTAAGAAGGCTTAGATTTTTTGTTTCACGCAGATTTAAATTGATTTTAGCAGATTTTGCAGATTTTTTTTGATTCTAGTTTTCCGCCCTGTTTGTCATACCGAGGAACGAGGGATCTCCGTGAGTAGCTCTACAAAATGAGAATAAAAAAAACTTTGCGCCTTAGCGACTTTGCGAGATTAAAATTTATCTGCGCATATCTCCTAAAATCAATTTAAATCTGCGTGAAATCTTTTTCAAATAAACTTATCTTTGATCATAACAAACCAATTACAATATGGAAAAAACAAAACGTTTTCAGGTTTCGCTCAAATTCATTTGGGGAAGTTCTATTGCATTGGCGATTCTGGCTTCGATTCCTAAATTATTTGATGCCGGTTCAACATCTGGAGATATTGTCATAAACTCTTCGATTACATTGTTGTTTTCCCTTTTTATATGGTATTACAATATTTATAGTTTACCAAAATTTTCTGCTAATCATGCCAATAAAAGCCTTTTTAACTGGAAGCTTTTACTGAGTGTTATTCTAGGGATTGTCTTAATGGTGATTTTGGTAATCGCACATCAGGAACTGTTTCAGGTTTCAAAAATGGATGCGCCAATCATGTTCGAACTTCGTGGAGTTTTGATCAACTTGATTGTCTATATGTTCTTGCATCTTCTTTTTCAAAACTACCAAACGCAACAAATGGGAGTTGAGCTAGAACGCACAAAAGCGGTAAACCTTGGCGCTCAATACGAATTATTGAAACAACAGGTAAATCCGCATTTTTTATTTAATAGTCTGAATACGCTAAAATCTATGGTCGACATTCAAGATCCGCAGAGTTCTGATTTTATCTTGAAATTATCCGATTTTTATCGTTTTACGCTTGAAAGTCGAAAAATGGATTTGATTCCGCTGAGCGAAGAAATTCAAATTCTGGATTCATACGTTTATCTGCTGAAAGCGCGTTTTGAAGACGGATTTGTTTTAGAAAATGAAATTGATCCAAAGCAATACGATTCGGCAATTCCGCCTTTTACTTTGCAGTTATTAATAGAAAACTGCATCAAACACAATGTCGTTTCTTTAGATAAACCTCTCAAAATAAAACTGTATACAGAAAATGAGTTTTTGGTAGTTGAAAATAAAATTCAGCTTAAAAGAGGCGCTGTGTCTACAGGTGTTGGTTTAGATAATATCAACCAGCGTTTTATGCACCTGATTCATAAAGAAATTGAAATTGAAAAAGACGAAACTACCTTTAAAGTAAAAATACCACTAAATTATGACTATCATAATAATTGAAGATGAAGTAAAAACGGCCAAAGCACTTGGTCAATTAATTCTGAGCATCAGACCCGATGTTCAGATTTTGTCTTATATACAAAGCATTGACGGCGCAGTAGATTATCTTTTAGAAAACGATCAGCCAGATCTTATTTTTATGGATATTCAACTGGCAGACGGTCAGTGTTTTGAGATTTTTAAGAATGTTGAGGTCTTGTCGCCTGTCATTTTCTGTACCGCTTTTGATGATTATGCCATCGAAGCATTCAAATCAAACGGAATTGATTATGTTCTAAAACCTTTTTCTAGAGACAGCATTTCGCAGGCTTTAAAGAAAGCGGGAGAATTGAAAAACTTCTTTCAGAGAAATAAAAAAGCCATGCCCGATTTTGATTATTTATTGACTAGAAATGGCGAAAATAAAGGGAAAAGCAGTTTTTTAGTTTTCAAAAACAATAAATATCAAACCGTTTTAACCGAGAATATTGCGTTTTTCTTCATCAAAAACGAAACGCCAACGATTATGACTTTAGACAAAAACGAATATCCCTTAACGCAGTCTTTAGACGAAATTCATAAGCTTTTATCGCCAATTCAGTTCTTTAGAATCAACAGACAATATTTGGTTAATTTTTCGGCTATTCGAGAAGCAGAACATTATTTTTCGCGAAAAATAATTGTAAAACTAAGTGTTCCAACAGAAGAAAAATTATTGGTTGGAAAAGAAAAAGCAACGGCATTTTTAAGCTGGTTAGAAAACCGATAAACCAGTTAATCTCTCTTTTTATGAGATAATTAACTGGCTTCATTTTATAATCCTGGAAACATAAAACAGCTTATAAAAAACAAAGCTGAAAGTACAAAACAGAGAATTAGAATGATCTTTTTCATTGTGATTTATTGTAGAGAATTAGACAAAAAATAATAAAATGCCTAATATCAATTATTAGGCATTTTTATTTTGATATATTTTCTTTAGTTTATTTCTGATGGAGTATAAGTTGCGGTGTATAATTTTCTATACATTGCATACGTAACACTTACCATTACAAAAGCAATAATGGCATCGGTTGCTGCGCCAAAACCTAAAACGGCAATTTTGGAAAAGAAAGCAAAGATGATATCGAAAAATATGCCTGCGAAAACCCATTCTTTCAATCGTAATAATTTGTTCGGAATTAAAAGCGTAATGACACCAGCTACTTTAAAAACGCCAAGGATGTAAATGAAATGTGCTGGATAACCCAATTGTTGTGTGATACCCCAAACCAATGGATTATTTGTTAATTCGAAGAAACCGCTTGCGCCAAACCATAAAGAAGTTAATACTGCGCCTGTCCAATAGATAATTTTTGTTGTTTTTGAGTTCATGATTTTGATATTTAAAGTTATTTAACGGTACAAATGTGCGTTGAAAGCCTTAAAAACGAAATCGAAATTATGTTGAAGCGGACAAATTTCGGGGTGAACTGGACGCTGCTGGGCTTGTGTTTTTTAACGCAAAGTTCGCTAAGGTTTTTTCTCTCTGGATTGCGTTTTAAGTTCGCAAAGCTTTGTGAAGAAAAACAATATGAAATTCTCGCAAAGTCGCAGAGTCGCAAAGTTTTTTATTTTTTAAAGCCACAGATTAAACAGATTAAAAGGATTTATCTCTCGCAGATTTGGCACATTCATTGGGATTTTTTAATATTAAAAATATAATCTGCTCAATCTGCCAAATCTGCGAGAGGTAAAAAAACTTTGCGACTCTGCGACTTTGCGAGATTAAAAAAAATTACGCACAAGCTTAACAGCTAGTAAGACCTTTGCGAACTTAAAATCTCCAGCATTTATATATAAAAAACCTTCGCGAACTTTGCGTTAAAAAACTACACCGACATTTCAGCAATTAAATACTGCATTAATTCGCTGGCTTTATGGTATTTTAAATTGCTTGTATTTTGTCCCGACCAAAAACTAATCATGTCGGTTCTTCCTTGGGCGAGTGCGGCTACTTTTAAAGGTGCAATTAATTTGGTTTGAAGAGGAAAAGGAAGCACTTCTGTTTCAAAAGGAACAGCGTCAGAGATTTTATTGCTAATCATTCGACCCATTCTTCCTGTAAGCGATTTTGAAACCGTAGTTGGAACATTCGGATGAGTAAAAAGCATTTCTTTATGAACAGGCGCGGCGCCCGATTCATCTGTAACCATAAAAGCAGTTCCTAATTGTACAGCATCGGCACCTAAGGTTAGAGCGGCGGCGATTCCTTTTGCGTCTATGATTCCGCCTGCAGCAATGATTGGTGTTTTAGTTTTTGCTTTTAATTGCTGAACAAGACTGAACAATCCTGTAAAAGAATCTTGTGCCGGTTTTAAGAAAGAAGGTCTGTGTCCGCCAGCTTCAAATCCTGCTGCGATAATCGCATCTACTTCTGCATCTTCTAGCGCAAGTGCTTCTTCTAAAGTTGTTGCCGCGCCAATGGTTTTTATGCCTAGTTTTCGGCTTTCTTTCAGTATTTCTTTTGACGGAATTCCGAAAATAAAACTGAAAACAGCGGGTTGGAGTTCGAATAAAACTTCTACTTGTTTTTCAAATTTAGAAGGAATGTTCGAAGATAAATCAGGAAGCGGAATCCCTAATTCATCAAAATAAGGTTTAAAATTCTGTTTTATCTTTTCCAGTTTTTCTGGAGGATAATTTAGAAGTTCTTTGTCAACATCATTAACCCATAAATTGATATTGTAAGGTTTAGAAGTAGCTAGTTTAATTTCTTTTCCAGCTTCTCTAATTTCTTCAGGTGTGAGTGTGTAAGCGCCATAACTGCCTAATCCGCCGGCATTGCTTACAGAAGCCAATAGAGCGGCAGTTGAAAAACCACCACCCATTGGACCTTGTAAAATTGGATACTCAATACCTAGTAATTGTGTTATTTTGGTTGAATTCCACATTGTATTTTAATTTACTTTAGTTGCTAATTTGTTACTGATAACCCATTTGCCATCAACAACGATAAGACTTAAAAGGTCATAATAATTATACTCGAATATCGGAACTTGAACTTTCGCGACAGCGGTATTATTGATAATTTCTAAAGATAGGATTTTCATTTTGAATTCTTCTCCCAATTCCTTTGGACTTTTACGGTTTTTTACGCCTTCCAGATATTGATTTACGGTTTTAAAATGAGTTTCCCCATTAATATCAAAACCAACAATTGCCTCTTGATGAAAAACACTTCGCAATAAAGGAACATCACCAGTATAAATTCCGTTAAAATAATTCATAAGCATAGCTGTAATCAGAGCTGCATTTGTGCCAAAATTTTCCATGATTTTAAGTTTTGAAGTTATCGGATACTGTGTCCAGCAACGTGTCCGCCGTCTAAATTAATGATTTCGCCAGTTACAAAATTGCTTTCGGCCAAATAAAGAGCCAATTGCGCCACATCGTGGGTTTCTCCAATTCGTTTTAATAGATGTAATCCTGCCAAACTATCGGCATTATCGACACCTGTTTTAGCTTGAAGCGGACTTCTAATAATCCCTGGAGCAATCGCATTTACTCTAATATTGTTTTTTCCGAATTCTGCAGCAAGTTGTCTTGTAAAGGCATGAACGCCGCCTTTGCTAGAAATAGGCGCAGTTGCAGGAAATCCGTCGATGGCATGATCTACTAAAACAGTTCCGATGTTAATAATAGATCCTTCACCTTGTTGCAGCATTTGTTTTACAGCCGCTTGACTTGTAAAATAAGTTCCTTTTAAATTAATGTTTAAAAAACGATCTAAGTCTTGTTCTTCAACATCTAAGAAAGCTTGCGGCTGGAATATCCCCGCATTGTTTACCAATACATCAACACTTCCGAAACGGTCTAAAGCAGTTTCAACTAATTCTTTTCCGGTTGCAATACTGCTTACATCACCGTGTACCATTGCAAGTTGATTCGCATGTCCTAATTCTTTAAAAGTAGTTTCAAGATTCTGCAAATTGGCAGAATTGATCACTACATTGTAGCCTTTTTCTAAAAATAACTGAGCTATTGATTTACCGATGCCTGTTGAGGCACCGGTTACTATAATTGTTTTCATTTTTCTGATTTTAAATGATTATTTTTTTTGAGCTGTAATGCCTCTTTCGCGCAAGACAGAAACCTGTTCACCTGCAAATCCCCAATCGTCTAATTCTATTTCTTGAATCACGATGTGTGTAAGGCTCGGATCTTTGTCCAAAACATCAGTTATTAATTGGGTAATGCCAGAAATGAGCTGCTGTTTTTGTTCTCTTGTAACACCTTCACGAGTTACTTCAATTTTTACATATGGCATGATTTCTAAGTATTAAGCAAGTTTTGCTGTTAGGTTTACGTGTAATTCAAATTCGTTGTAAATCAAAGTATCTCCAAGATTGGTGAAGAAATTTCCAGAGCGGAATTTCATATCATATTTGGTGCGGTCAACGATGATTTTAGCAGAAGCTTTCAAATCGTTTTCATTTTTTTCCACTTCCAAATTGAAACCAATTGGATGTGTAATGGCTTTAATGGTAAGATTGCCTTCGATAAAATAAGCTGAAGAAGATTGTTTAGAAACAGCCGTAATGTCTAAAGATGCAGTTTTGAATTTGTCTGTAGAAAAGAAATCCTCAGAAGCCAAATGTCCCGCAAACTGCTGATTTGTTGCAGAGTCGGTAACATCAAGAATAGAGATAGAAGTAGTGTCTATAACGACATTTCCTCCACTAAGTTCGTCATTAGAAAAAGTAAAATTACCATTCTCGATATTAATTGTTCCATTGTGTTGTCCAGTAACTTTTTTTCCAATCCAGTTTACTTGACTTTCAGTATTCGAAATTTTAAAATTTTTAGTTTCCATTATTCTGTATTTTAAATTGTTATTAATTTATAGTACAAAGTAATGGCGGTATTCAAAATAGATTACGTGATGTAGATCACATTCGTCAATGTGGTTTAGAAGCGTTGTACAATCGGCTTAAAGTTTCTCTGGATACACCAAGATAAGCGGCGATTAAATGTTTAGGTACAGTATTGTATAAGGCAGGATAGAGGGCAAGCAATTCTTCGTATCTCGTTTTGGTGTCATTATTCATAAAAGAAAGCAATCTTTTCTGAGAAGCGACATAACCGCGATTGGTTCTCCATCTAAAAAAATGTTCTATTTCGTGTATTTCACTACAGATTTTCTCTCGATCCTGATTTGAAAGAGAAAGAATTTCAACATCCGACACACAATCTACATTAATTGTAGCTTTAGTTTTGTTGTAAAGTGCCGCATAATCAGAAGCCCACCAAGTTGGCATAGCAAACTGTAGGATGTACATTTTTACGTCATCATTGACATAAAAAGACTTTAAACAGCCCGAAACTACAAAATACTCTTTGTCAACATCCTGACTTTCAATAATAATAGTTTGCCCTTTTTTAAAAGTTTCTGTTTTAAAATGCGAAAAGAAATAATCAAACTGTTCGTCTGTTAAGGTGACAATTTTAGAAACATGCTCTTTTAATAAAGATTTGGCATCCATTGCTGAAGTTTTAATAAAAGTAAAAGTAATAAATATTAAAACGGTCAGAGCCGATTATTTTTTTATGGTTTTTAAAGTAAGAAACAAAAAAGGAAAGCCTGTTTTTTCAGAAATGATATTTTACGGTTGAGTCGTTAAAAATGATCATTCAGTTATATAAAAAATGCTTGAAGCCTTTATTTAAGCAATTTTGCGCAAAAGCTTAATTATATTTTATGAATTCACCTCTTACTATAATCGCCGCAACAAATTTTTCTGCCATTGCCACTAATGCAGTTAATTATGCCGCTGGGCTTGCAAAAGCTACAGGAGCAAAATTGGTTTTATTTAATTCATTTTCGCTGAGTGTACACAGTGCAAACTCGCATATTACTGCAGATGCAATGCAGAAACAGATTGATAAAGCAATTTCTAGACTAGAAAATTTAGCCAAAGAAATTGCAGATTCGTTTAAAATTGAAACAGCAGCAATTTGCACCTATTCTTTTTTGGAAGATGAGCTTCCAAAAATTATCAAGGAAACCAATGCAGATGTTGTTGTAATGGGAATGGCAGAACGTTCTTTTGAACAAGAATTACTAGGAAATTCAACTACAACAGCCATTAAGAATCTTCAAATTCCAGTTTTGGCAGTTCCTGAAAATGCCCTTTTCCTAAATATCAAAAAAGTATTATACGCCTGCGATAGTTTGAGTTTTTCGGCTATTAAAAAGTTTAGCTGGATCAAAAATGCTTTAGGAGATTTTGGAGCAGAAATCGAATTTTTTAGCGTAGACGAAAAATTGGACGATTTAAAAGAAGAGCAGCACAGAATTTTAATGAATTCGAATATCGAAAAAGAATTTGAAGACGTAAAATATCTTTATAAAACCGTAAGATCGAATGCGGTTATTAACGAAATTAAGAAGGAAATAAAGAATTATGAGGCCGATTTGCTGATTATGGTGCCTCAAAAATACGGTTTTTGGGATTCTTTGGTCCACAGAAGTAAAACTAGAATTTTGGCAGCAGGGCTAGATATTCCATTATTGTCGTTTCCAAATTATTAAAGATTAATTTGTTTTAAAAACAATGATATAAAAATTACAAGGTTTTTTTGAAGAAATTTTATCAAAATAAATTTTAACAGATTTTTTTTGATTTTAGGGATTCTATAATTTTTAGTGCTTGATGCCGAATTTCAAAAATATATTTTAACATTTAAGGCAGTTTTGTTAATTATTCTTAATTGTCTGCTAGTTTCAGATTTTTTTAAATTAATTTTGTGGCACTCTAAAAACTTAAATGCAATAGGTTTTTTTATCAGTATGGCAACAGCTATAATTGGGAATTATCTACAAACTGAAATAGCATTGTATGATTTTAAAAATAAAATAAATTAAAGATTTTATTCCAAAGTAATACCGAGATAGCACTTGGTGTATATTTTTAATTTATTTTAATTGGATTTTGTATAATGATTTTAGCTTGTTCAGGTTTTTTTAAAACAATATTTCTCAGTAAATGATATTGCCACCAGATTTAATCGGCTTTTTAAGGAATACAACTCTATTTCCTGCATCAGTTCTTAATTGAGCTGGACTGTAAAAGAAGAGAAAAAGTATTAAGCATTGCGTTCTAAGAGTACAAAGCTTAAAAAAAAATAAAAACAATGAGCGCAGTTATTACAGCAATAGGTGGTTTCGTGCCATCATCAATTTTGACCAATAAAAAGATTTCAGAAACTGTTGATACATCGGAGGAATGGATCATTAAAAGAACTGGAATTAGAGAACGTAGAATCGCAGACGACGACACAGCAACATCTGATCTTGCCGCAGCAGCGATTGAAAATCTTATCGAAAACTATAAGGTAGATCGCGAAGAAATAGAAGCGCTGTTGGTAGCAACAGCAACTCCGGATCATATTTTAGCGCCAACAGCAAGTATTGTTTGCGATAAAAGCGGACTTACAAATGCTTTTGGAATTGATATGAATGCGGCTTGCAGCGGATTTTTGTATGCACTAGAAATGGGAGCAAACATGATCGAAAGCGGTCGTTACAAAAAATTAATCATCGTTGGAGCAGATAAAATGAGCTCTATCGTAGATTATGAAGACCGTAATACTTGTATTCTTTTCGGAGATGGAGCAGGAGCTGTTTTGTTAGAAAAAACAGAATCTGATGCTGGTTTAATGAAAACGATTCTAAAAACGGATGGAAGCGGAGTTTCTTCTTTGGCTGTACCGGCTGGAGGTTCTAGAAATCCAACTTCTATGCAGAGTCTTTTGCACAGAACGCATTATTTAAAACAAGACGGTGCTTTTGTATTTAAAAGAGCCGTTGCAGCAATGAGCCAAGTTTCGCAAGATGCTTTGGCAAAAAATGAACTAGAAGCAGATAAAATTGATTGGGTTGTACCACATCAAGCAAATTTGAGAATCATTAATGCTGTAAGCGAAAGCTTGAATATTGATTTTGACAAAGTAAAAGTAAATATTGATCGTTACGGAAATACAACATCTGCAACAGTTCCGTTGTGTTTATGGGATTTCAAAGATGATTTTAAAGAAGGACAAAATGTATTGATTACTACTTTTGGTGCAGGATTTTCTTGGGGTGCAACGTGCTTAAAATGGGGCGTTATGCGTGAGAAAAATCCAACTGCTACCATAAAAGCAGACAAAAAAGAAGAAGGTGTTCTAGTAGAACACTAATAAGATAGGATTTTTCAATTTTTACAGTTGAGGGAATAAATGGGTAGAAAGAACCAAAATAAAAAAACAGGCAAGAATTTTTTCTATAAATACTACAGGGTTATAGTAATTCCAGCCGTTTTTTTGGTCTATCTTTCGTCCTATTACTTTCTAAATCCATATAGGAATTTTGAAGAGGAAGGTTTGCTCGATTTAGATCAGACCTTCGATATCTTCATCATTTTGCTTTACTGCGCCATCCTTACAGAACTAACTTTGTTTGTTGGCCGAAAATTAAACTACTACATAAGTTGGGAGCAAAATCCAGCATTTAGAGCAATAGCACAGTTTATTTGTCTTATTGCTGGAAACATACTTTTAAACTACTTTTTTTCTTGCCTTTGGGATTATTTGTACCCTTGTACAGCGCTGGAAGAAAATGATTTGGTTACCATTTGGCAGTCTAAAATTATGGCAGCGATTATCTCGCTTTTCATTAGTGCCATTCATACTGGAATATTTTTGCTAAACAGATGGCGTTTAAACGCTATTGAAACGGCCGAATTAAAAATTAAAGCATCAGAACTTCAAGAATCGGTAACACGTTCAAAATTGGAATCTCTTAAGATGCAGTTAGATCCGCACTTTGTGTTCAATAATTTCAGCACTTTGACAGAGCTGATTTATGAAGATCAGAAAGAAGCGGCTTCGTTCTTAGAAAATATAACGAGAGTATATCGTTATATGATTTCCAATTCAAATAAAGATACCATTACTGTAAAAGAGGAAATAGAATTCTTAAATGCTTATTTTTATTTACTAAAGAAAAGATTAGGCGATAAAATCGATTTGAAAATTGAAGTTGATTCTCCTTCTTTAGCACTTCATTTACCGCCATTAACCTTGCAGTTGTTGGTAGAAAATGCTGTAAAACACAATATGGCCACTTTGGCCAATCCGCTTACCATTACTGTTTTTTCTGATTCTGGTGATATTATTGTTCGAAATAACTTGCAGAGAACCGCTGGAAAAAGTTTGGCTTCAACAGGAATAGGGAATAAAAACATCGAATTTCGTTATAAAATTTTATCTGAGAGAATGCCGATTTTTAATGAATCAAGCAGCTATTATGAGGTACGTCTGCCATTAATTTAAAAGTTATGAAAATTTTAATTGTAGAAGATGAAAGTATTAACGCAAGCCGATTAAAAAGGCTGCTCGAAGAACTGGAACCTAACTGTGAGATTTTAGGAATCATTGATACTGTTGTGGATACAGTCGAATGGTTAAAATCCAACCCTTGTCCAGATTTGATTACAATGGATATTCGTTTAGCAGACGGATTGAGTTTTGCCATTTTTGACGAAATTACTATCACTTGCCCTGTAATTTTTACTACAGCATACGACGAATATGCGATTCGTGCTTTTAAGGTAAACAGCATCGATTATCTGATGAAACCTATCGAAAAGAACGAATTGGAGTTTGCCTTAAGCAAATTTAAATCTTTAAATAAAAACGAATCCAGCGTGACCAATATCGCCGGAATTCTAAAAGAACTGATTGAAAAACCAGTTTTCAGAATGCGCTTTTTAGTAACCTATCGTGACGGATACAAAAGCGTAGACGTTTCCGATATCGACTTTATATATTCGGAATTCAAAACAAGTAATTTATTCCTAAAATCCGGCGTAATTATTTCGATTCCACAAACCATGGAAGAACTGGAACAAGAATTGGATCCTAATCTCTTTTTTCGTGCCAACCGTCAGTTTTTCATTCGTGCCGAAAGCATTAAATCTATTGCGAACTACTTCAACGCAAAACTCAAAATCCAACTAAAACTCGACCCCGAACGCGAGGTAATCATTAGCAGAGAAAAAACACCTTTCTTTAAACAGTGGATGGATCGCTGATTTTAAGATGCTAAGGTTCTAAGGTGCTGAGATTCTGAGGTTTTTTAGTTGCAAAGGTTTAGAGGCACAAAGTTTTAAAGATTCTTCTTTTCTTCGAAAAGTTTGGTTTACACCAAGTTTGTCATCCTGACGAAGGAAGGATCACACACGGAATTCGGCAAGGTTTGAAGGACAATCTTTGACGAGCTTCTAGTGTGATCCTTCCTTCGTCAGGATGACAAAGAATGCGTTAAAATCTACTCAATCAAGGAGAAATAATTCTTTTTAATCCTTTAATCTGTGGCATAAAAACTTCGCATCTCAGCGACTTTGCGAGATTCCTTTTCATTATTCTAGAAAAAACTTAGCGTCTTAGCACCTTTGCGGCAAAACAAAAAACTTAGAACCTTAGCATCTTAGCCACTTAGCACCTTAAAAAAAATCCTCCGTTTCGGTATCAAAATATGTCGTTTGGGTAAATTTCTTCCCTAAAAAACGGGTTTTACGCTGTTATTTTGCGCCAAAATTTGAGGTAATTCATTTAAAAATGAAAAGTAAAATGACAAAACAGTTTTTTAAAAATAATAAAGCAATTGGCAGGATTGCAATTTTATTAATAACCATTTCCCTTTCTTCATGCGGAAAAAGCGGAGAGGCACAAATGGCTCCTCCAAAGCCAGAAGTAGACTTTCTTCAGACTAATTCGGCAACAGGAGAAGTAGAAAAGAAATATCCAGGAACAGTCGAAGGTACTGTAAACGTTGACATAAAAGCTCAGGTATCAGGCTATTTGGAAGCTATTTATGTAAAAGAAGGAGACTATGTAGCCAAAGGACAATCTCTTTTTAAGATAAAAGGCGATGTTTACGCCGAACAAGTAAACAATAGCCGTGCAGCTTACAAAAGCGCTTTGGCCAATCAGGCCAATGCAAAACTAGAAGTAGAGAAAATCAAACCTTTGGTCGAAGGAAAAGTATTTTCAGACATGCAGTTAAAAACAGCGCAAGCCAATTACGAAGCCGCGACTGCACAAGTAGCACAGGCTAAAGCCGCTTTAGGATCATCTCAGTTAAATGCCGATTTCTCTTTGATTAAAGCTCCCGTAAGCGGCTATATTAGCCGTATTCCAAACCGTATCGGAAATTTGGTTACGCCAAATGATGCCGTTCCGTTAACGACACTTTCAGAGATTAACAGCGTATTTGTTTATTTCTCTTTAACAGAAGCAGATTATTTGGCTTTTTCGAAAGATGCAAAAAACAATCAGACCGTAAGCTTAATTATGGCCGATGATAGCGAATACGATCAAAAAGGAAAACTAGAAGTTGCCAGCGGAAACATTGATCGCGCAACGGGAACAATTGCTTTGAAAGCCATCTTTCCAAACCCGAAAAAAGAATTGCGTTCTGGAGGTTCTGCAAGAATTGTCTTGAATAAAAGCTTGTCATCTGTCATTACAGTTCCAATGGCGAGTGTAAAAGATATTCAGGATAAATTTTTTGTTTTTGTTCTAAAAGAAGGAAACAAAGTAGGCATGGTTCCTATTGAAATCGCTGGAAGCGCTGGAGCAGATTATTTTGTAAAATCTGGATTAAAACCGGGAGATAAAGTGGCGCTGAATAATATCGATGTCCTTTATGATGGTATGGAAGTCGTTCCAAAAATCGCTGCTAAAAACGCAAGCAGTAAATAATTTTTCATTTAATAAAATAACATTTCCATGTTAAAGAAAATAATAGACAGGCCAGTATTGGCCACAGTTATCTCTATTGTACTAGTTATACTGGGGATTATAGGTCTTACCCGATTATCGGTAACGCGATTCCCAGATATTTCGCCACCGACTGTAATGGTAAGTGGTTCGTATCCAGGAGGAAACAGTGAAACCGTTATCCGTTCGGTAGTAACGCCTTTAGAAGAGCAGATTAACGGAGTTGAAAATATGCAGTACATTAAATCTACTGCGAGTAATGATGGGTCTTTTTCGATCAGTGTCATTTTCAAACAAGGTGTAGACCCAGATCAGGCTGCGGTAAACGTACAGAATAGAGTACAGCAAGCTACTCCAAAATTGCCTCAGGAAGTTATCCGTATGGGATTAACGACTTCGAAACAGCAAAATAGTATGATTGTTATCTTCAACTTATATACAGATGATAATAGCAAATATGATGAGTTGTTTTTGCAGAATTACGCCAATATCAACTTAGTGCCTCAGATGAAACGTGTTCCGGGAGTAGGGCAGGTTCAGATTTTTGGGGTAAAAGATTATTCGATGAGAATCTGGCTGGATCCGCGTAAAATGGCCAATGCAGGTTTAGTGCCTTCAGATGTGACTCAGGCTATTGCAGAGCAAAGTTTAGAATCGGCTCCAGGTAAATTGGGAGAAGAATCTTCTGCGGCATTAGAATATGTAATTCGTTATAAAGGAAAAAAGAACAAACCAGAACAATATGAAAATATTGTGGTTAAAAACGTTGGCAGCAATGTTTTGAGACTTAAAGATGTTGCGAGAGTAGAATTTGGTTCTATTTCATATAGCGGTGATAACAAATCGAATAGTAAAAATGCTGTTACAATGGCGATTTTACAGACTTCGGGTTCTAACGCGAATGATATTGAAATCGGAATCAACAAAGAAGTAGAGCGATTGTCTAAATCTTTTCCTCCAGGTATTAAATATGTTAACGTAATGAGCACCAAAGAAAGATTGGATGAAGCTACAGGTCAGGTAAAATCGACTCTTTTTGAAGCTTTTATTCTGGTATTTATTGTAGTATTCATTTTCCTTCAAGACATTCGCTCGACGATCATTCCAGCTATTGCAGTTCCGGTTGCGATTGTGGGAACGTTTTTCTTCCTTTTGGTTTTCGGATTTACGATTAACATCTTAACGCTTTTTGCCTTGGTATTGGCAATCGGAATTGTGGTCGATGATGCGATTGTGGTTGTCGAAGCGGTGCACAGTAAAATGGAAGAAGACGAAGGAATTTCGGCCAAAGAAGCAACACACAGTGCCATGGCAGAAATCACGGGAGCGGTAATTTCGATTACTTTGGTGATGTCAGCGGTATTTATTCCGATCGGATTTATGACAGGATCTTCGGGGATTTTCTATAAACAGTTTGCTTATACGCTGGCTATTGCGATTATTATTTCGGCAGTAAATGCTTTAACATTAACGCCTGCATTATGTGCGCTTTTGCTAAAGAATCACGGATCTAAACATGGTGATCACGAGCACAAAACTACTTTTAAAGACCGCTTTTTCGTTGGATTCAATACGAGTTTTAACAATTTAACGGGTAGATATATTAAAGGCGTTCGCTTTTTAATTGGAAGAAAATGGATTGCAGCTGGCTTAGTGGCTGGAATTACAGCGCTTGCAGTGTACATGATGACATCAACACCAAAAAGTTTTGTGCCTCTAGAAGATGATGGTTTCATGGTGTACAGTTTATCAATGCCACCAGGAACGGCTTTGGATCGTACAACAGCTGTAATTCAGAAATTAGAAAAAGAATTGGCTCCTCTAGAAGCTATCGATGTAAATACAAGTATTACAGGATTTAATATTTTGAGCAATAGTGCCAGCCCAGCTTACGGATTAGGTTTTATTAAACTGAAACCTAAGAAAGACAGGGGAGCGGTTAAGGATATTGAAGAAATCATGAATATCGTAAGCGGAAAACTGGCTAAAATTAAAGAAGGCCAGATTATGGTTTTCAGAATGCCTCCAGTTGAAGGTTTTGGGGTAACAAGTGGTGCCGAAATTGTATTACAGGACAGAATGGCGAGAAGTCCAGAAACTTTAAAAGCCATGTCTGATAAAGTAATCGCCCAGATTATGCAGCAGCCAGGAGTTCAATATGCCTACACGACTTTTAGAGCCGATTATCCGCAATTGGAATTGGAAGTTGACGAAGATAAAGCGCGCCAAATGGGTGTCAATATCAAAGAACTTTTAGGAAATATCCAAACGTATTTTGCAGGAGATCAATCAGCTGACTTTTCGAGATTTGGTAAATTTTACCGTGTCAATGTAAAAGCCGATGGTATTTTTAGAATGGATGAAGATGCGTTTAATGAAATTTTCGTTAGAAATGCTGATATGCAAATGGTTCCAGTAAAATCAATTGTGAAGCTCCATAAAGTGTACGGACCAGAATCGGTAAACCGTTACAATCTTTATAATTCGGTCAATATTACAGCTATGGCGTTGCCAGGTTATAGTAACGGACAAATTATGGGGAATCTTGAAAAGGTTTTAGACAAATTACCATCTGATTATACGTACGAATGGACAGGTTTAAGTTTGGAGGAAAAAGCAGGAGGAAGCCAGACAGTTGCCATTTTTGGGTTGTGTCTATTGTTTGTATTCTTCCTGCTTGCTGCTCAATACGAAAGTTATTTATTGCCGCTTGCCGTATTGCTTTCTATCCCTACAGGAATTTTAGGCGCTTTCGCGGGAATTAAAGCGGTTGGTTTAGATAACAATATTTATGTTCAGGTCGGATTAATCATGCTTGTCGGACTTCTAGCTAAAAATGCCATTTTGATTGTGGAATTTGCTTTGCAGAGACGTCTTGCCGGATTGACGATAGTTGAAGCTGCAATTGAAGGTTCACGATCAAGGTTACGACCAATTATCATGACTTCGCTAGCTTTTATTGTCGGTATGATTCCGCTAATGTTTGCTTCTGGAGGAACTGCAGTTGGAAACCGATCAATCAGTGTGAGTGCGGCTGTCGGAATGTTTAGCGGTGTTGTACTGGGCGTTTTTGTGATTCCGTTGCTTTTCATTGTATTTCAATATTTACAGGAAAAAGTATCTAGAAAAAAGATCGCAACTCAAGTTCAAACGATAAAAGAATAAGAATGAAAACATTATATAAAATCGGAATGGTTTTACTTACCGGAGCGATCATGACATCGTGTGTGGTAGGCAAAAAATATTCTCGTACAGATTTAAATGCTCCAGAAAAGTACCGCGAAGAAGTCGCGGTTACTGGAGATACAGTTTTGCTTCCGTGGAAAAACTATTACAAAGATCCTTTGCTGGTTGCTTTGATTGAAAAAGCTTTAATCAAAAACAATGAAGTTATCATTGCTATGAAAAGTATGGAACAGCTCGACCTCAGTTATAAACAAGCCAAATTATCGTTATTACCCACACTAGATTTCGATGCTGGAGCGAGCCGTTCTTATCCATCAAAAAATTCTTTGAATGGATCTTTGAGCCAACAGTTTATTGGTAAAGATTATATGGATGACTACAGCGCTAATCTTCGCCTTTCTTGGGAAGTCGATATTTGGGGAAAGGCAGCCATGCAGAAAAGAGATGCTAAAGCGGCTTATTTTGCTCAAAAAGAAAACCTTTCAGCATTAAAGACTCGAATTATTGTTCAGGTAGCGCAGTCTTATTATAATCTTTTAGGTTTAGATGAACAGCTGAAAATTGCAGAAAAAAACATCGAGTTGAGCACGAATACTTTGAGCATGATGCAATTGCAATACAAATCGGGTTCTATTAGTTCTTTGGCAGTAAACCAAACTGAGGCTCAGAAAAAAACGGCCGAATTGCTAGTGCCTTTAGCGAAAGCGAATATTGCAGTTCAGGAAAATGCTTTGCAGATTTTATGCGGAGAATATCCAGATAAGATTGAAAGAGCTGGAAATATTGATGCTGCCGAAGTTTCGGTACTTTTTCCAACAGGAATTCCAGCTTCACTTTTAAGCAGAAGGCCAGATGTAAAAGCGAGCGAATATGCGGTAATGTCTGCCAATGCTAAAACGGGATTAGCAAAAGCAACGATGTATCCGACTTTAAGTCTGAGTCCGTCGATTGGTTTGAACTCTTTTGAATTTGAAAACTGGTTTAATTTTCCAGGTTCTGTTACCAAAACAATTGCGGCAAATTTAGCACAGCCCATTTTTAGAAAAAAAGCCTTGCGAACAGCTTATGAAGTAGCAGTTTTAGAACAAGAAAAAGCGGTTGTACAATTCAAACAGTCATTTATAACAGCAGTTGGCGAAGTAAATGATGCCATGTCTAGATTGAAATATGCAGACGAACGTATTGTTTTAGCAAAAGATAAAGCAGAATCTCTAGATAAAGCAACTTCAGATGCTTCTCTACTTTATAAGAGCGGAATGGCCAATTATCTTGAAGTAATCGCAGCGCAGAACAGTTCGCTTCAAAACGAATTGGATCTGGTAACCATAAAACTCGAAAAACTGAATGCAGCAATTAACCTGTACCTTGCTTTAGGAGGCGGAGTAGAGTAGTACTTAATTTTTCTTAATTCACCATTACTATAAGAAATTATAGCGATGGTGAATTTTCTTTTGATTTGATTTTATCTGATTTATGGACAAAATTACTTTTACCCGATCAGAACTTTATAGCTTGGTTTGGAAATTTCCAATTCCGCAGATTGCAAAACATTATGAAGTTTCTAGTATGGGAATTAAAAATGCTTGCGAAAAAATGAATATTCCGCTTCCTAAAAGCAGACACTGGATTGGACCCGCATATAAGAGGAAAAATGTTCCTCAACTTTCATCGGATTTTAAAGGAAATAATGAAATTGCCATTTAAAAAAAAACGTACGAAATGCAACTTCGAGTTCCTTCAAAATCTACACCTTTGCTTGATTTGGCTCAAAGCATCAAAAACGATGTCGATGCTCCGTTGACCATTAGCGATAAGCTAGAAAATCCGTTTGAGATTATTACGGCAACCAAGCAATATTGGGAAGACAAAACTTTAAATCAAGATATTCAGCCAGATAAATTGGAGATTTTAGATTTAAATGTTTCTAAAGACAACGTGAATCGGGCTTTGCTGTTTATGAATGCTTTAATCAAACTGATTCAATATCGCGGACATGAATTTAGAAAAGGTCTTGATGGTTTGGATACGATCATTTTTAAAAATGAAAATGAAATAAAAATCGATTTGAGAGAAGCGCAGAAAAGAATAACCAAAACAGGTTTAAGAGAAACTTCTGGCTACATTTTTACAGGCGATTTCATTTTTAGAATTTCAAGAGGATCTAATAAAAAAGAATGGCGTGATGGCAAGATTACTTTAGAAAATAATCTTGCTTTAATTATGGCTAAAATAGAATTAATGGGCGCCGAAGATTAGTTTTTTATCTAAATTCCTTTTTAAATGCTAACTCAAAGCTAAGTCCATTTTCATTTTTAATAGCTAAATCTCCTTCAAGTGTATTGCTTAAGCCATTTATAAGTGTCATTCCGAACGAATTGCTATTTTGTAATTCTACGATATCCTGTATGCCGATTCCATTATCAGAAATAAACAGCTTATAGCAGTTTTCTGAAATCTCAGATAAAGAAAGCCTAATAATGCAATTTTGCGTATCCTTAAAAGCATATTTTATCGAATTGGTAATTACTTCGTTGATAATTAAACCCAATGCGATTGCTTGCGAAATATCCAATTCTATTGCATCAATTTGAACTTCAAAATGAATGTATTCTGCATTGAAAGACTCTTTTAGATACTCAACCAATTCATTGCAGTAATCGGGCATATCAATCATAGAAACATTGTCTTCCTTATATAGTTTTTGATGGATCAATGACATCGCATAAATTCTGTTTTGGCTGTTTTTTATGGTAGAAATCGCCAAATCATCTTTTAAATAAGAAGATTGAGAATTAAGCAGACTAATGATGGTTTGAAGATTGTTTTTTACCCGATGATGAATTTCTTTTAGAAGCCATTCTTTTTCTTCGACCAAACGTTCTAGTTTTACATTTTTAAGCTTAATTTCTTTTTCTTTTAATTGAAGACGGCTCGTGCTGCGCTGTTTAATTTTGGCTCTGTTGTACAATAAAATAATGATAATCAGCAATAAAAATAAACTGCTTATAGAGATTGTATTTAAAAGTTTGGAAGAATGCAATTCACGTTTCTGAAGATCGGTCTGCTGTTTTAAAGATTTTATATTTTGTATTTTGGCACTTGTTTCAAACTTGAATTTCAAATTTTCATAATCAAGGTTTTTACGCATGTTATCCATCGAATCTTGAATTCGATTATAGCTTCTCATGTGCTCAGTTGCAGAAAGATAATTTCCATTTAAGGAATCAATTTTAAATAAAGTAAGCTCCAAAGCATAACGGCTAAAACCCTCTGTATGATGAGTCATAGCAAGAATGCGATTGGTTATTTCTTCTGCTTTTTGAGGTTTATTAATTTTGACATAAAACAGCGCCATAATCGAAGTACAGGTCGCGACATCTTTGAGCGTTTCTGCCGAATTTAGTTTTTTTGCAAAAAAATCAAGTTTTTCATAACAAGCTTCTGCTTCTTTCAACTTTCCTAATTCTTCATAACAGCGCGCCTTAAGCTGATTCAGGATCATATTATCCAAATCGTTTTTTGGAGGGTATTTTTTAGAGTTGCTTTCCAGATATTTTAAAGCTTCTGAGTATTTAGAATTATCCATTAATGCCCTTACAGAACCAAAAAAACTTTTGTACCAAGTCCCCGCATTAATTTCTCTTTGATTGTATTCAATTCCTTTCTGATAAAATTTAATAGCATCATCATAATAGCCCGTGCTGTTGTAAATATTGCCGAGGCGTATGTAAAAACTATCTGCAAAAGCATAATCTTTTGTTTTCTCCATCGAGCTAACGCTCCTTAAAGCGTAATATAGCGCATCCTTAAAATTATTGTTGAATAATTCGATATACGAAATAGTAGTTTCGGTATATTGTGTGTATAGAAAACCAATTTTCTTCTGAAGATTAAGACTTGTAAGGAGTTCTTGTTTGGCCAATTTCATTTTACCAGTCCAAAAATGAACCGGAATTATTTTCATATAGGTTTCAAGCTCTTTTTCTTTGTTGCCTAATTTTTTATAAATAGCCAAAGCCTCAGCTAAAATAACTGCTTTTTCTTTGTTGCTATCGGGCATAAATGTGCCTTGGTTGTCAATAGCTTCTGCTAATATTTGTTCGTTTTGTGTTTTTCTTGCCGCATTAACCAGTTGCGAAAAAATGGTGCTGCTAAGCTGTGGTTTGTCTGCTTGGTAATAATATTTGGCAAGAAGATATTTAGATTGAAAATGCCACTTTTGAATTTTGGATTTTTCTGCCAGTTTTTGGGCTTTGTTAATATACAAAAGCGCATTTTTTAGATCATCTTTTTTTGCGCCAGCTTTAAAAAGATAAAAACTCCCAATTTGCAAGGACAGTCTAATTTGATCGACTGTATTTAATCTTGGCAATAGCAATTCTGCTCCGCGGGCGTAATTATTGGTAATTAAATTGTTTCCGGGAAAGTTAGATCCATCATTAAAACCTTCATCATTGGCAAGCGTGTACGGAAGTTTGTGCGCTTTGCTAGCCAAAATCATCGCGCTGTCAATATCTATCGAACCTTGATTAACGTTCCGAAGATAAATGGCAACATTATGCAGCATCAATCTATCTTTCTGAAGCTTAAGTTTATTGGATTCATTTTGGCTAAAAGTGGTTGTGGTAGAGAAAGTTAGTAAAAGTAAGAAAATTACTTTTTTCATGTTTAGGATTGTTTGGAGGAGTAAAACTAAGGGATTTAAAAGTGTTTAAAAAACATTTTTATAGATAATTTATTGCTCCGAAGAAGAATTATGTGATGAAACGATTATAAAAAAAGCTGCCTAGAATGTAGACAGCTTTTTTTATAATCATTTCATATACTTTTTGAGCTAATGCACTTATTTCTTTTTAAATTGTAATTTTTACATGGCTTTTTTGTTACATGTTTTTTGATCAAAAATACCAAAACGCTCTACTATGGATTTCTTTATACACATATTCTTCACTAAAAGATTCAATAAAATAGTCGGCCGTTTGGGGCGCAAAGCCTTCAATATTTTCTACCAGAAAATCCTTATTCGCTGCTATGTACTCTTTTGTTGGTTGAAGACCCAATGGATAAAAAATCATTTCACCATCAAATCCACACCAAGTGTCAAAATCAACCATTTTAGCTTCTAAAATTAAATGAAGATCAATTGCATCTTTATTTTTGCTAGCAAAGTAACTAAACATTAAAAGGTCTTCGCACATACAATCAAATGCTCCTAATTCATCATCTCTTCTGTACGCAATGGCAGTTTTTAATAGATATCTTGACAGTTCAGAATTTTTGTAATTTTTTACATAACCAACAAATTCATCTCTTTCAGGTTCATCACTGTCGATTAACAATTTCTCAAAATTGGCTTGGGTGATTGTCTTTGTATTGTTAAATTCTGAAATTATTCCTTCTACAAATGGTGTGCGAAAGACTTCAGGAATTGAAAATTTCTTTTTTAAAGCGCTGTTGACTTCAATTATGGATTCATTCATTACATAAAACCATTCGTCACCGCTATCAATTTTCGTTTTTTGTTCTTTTACAAAAGAGGTAATATCTTGAATAGATTTTATGAATTCGTTATTGAATTTTTGTAATGCCTCATTTTTAATTCCGATTTGAACGGCCCTACGTTTTAGCTTTTCTCCTTTAAAATTGTGGTCTGGATCCCACTGAATCCTTACATTGCTGTTGCTTAGATTTTCTCGCCATGTTGATTCATCTCCATATGATTTGTCGTAGCTTGTCAAAACACCATTAGCGAGAAGTTCTTCGAAACCTTCAAAAGTCATCTCAATAGCTAAAATGCGACTTTGGTTATTATCTTTTTCAGCCCAATCACTTCTGTACATCATCCACAAAAAATTGGGCTTTATCCAAGTCATTCTCTCGAAGCTGTAATCTCTTCCTCCGAATTTTTGATTTTTTATAGCATAGTCTGCAATGCTATCATTGAATGCCTGATAGACAAAAATATTGGATCCCTTTTTTTGTCCAAGTATAAAATTTCCTTCTTGGGGAAGTCCTTTCTCATATCGGTGATGTTGGATTGTCTTTAGGTTCATTTTTATTACGATTAATACAATTGCATATCAAGTTCATCAAAATCTTATATTTTGTGATCATTTGATATCCCATAAAGTTTATTTTTGTCCACTTTCCCTCCAAATATAGAATGTTTTCTTAATAAAAAATAAAAAAACTTTAATTCCCCAAACAAAAAAAGCCACCCTAAATAGGATAGCTTTTTCAAAATATAGTTGTGTTATTCGGGATGAACCCAATTTAGTATTTAAATTAATTAATTTTAACCAAATGCTCTTCAATAGCAGCTCTTTGAGACTCATATTGAGCTGGAAGTTTTAAGTTTTGACCTAATTCTTCTAAGCTTTCGTCTACTGTAAATCCAGGGTTATCTGTTGCAATTTCAAACAAAACTCCTCCTGGTTCTCTGAAATATAGAGAGTGGAAATATTGTCTGTCAATTTGCGGAGTAATCTGCAAGCCGTAATCTTCGATTTTTTCTCTAAATTTCATTAAAATTTCATCGTTTGGTACACGGAAAGCTACGTGATGAACAGTTCCGTTTGCATTTAAACCGCGTTTTTCTTCAGGTAATTCTACCAAGTCAACAATTGCAGCATTTTCTACAGCATCTGTAGCATAACGGTAACGGTTTACGTCTTGATCGATCAATTTATAACCAAAAATATCAGTTAAGATAGCCGCAGTTGGTTTAATATTGTTTAAAGTCAACGTAATGTTATGAAAACCTTTTGTAGCAACATCTGCTTTTACTTCGTCAGTTTCCCACGCTTTTCTGTTATCGTCTGTTTTAGATTCGATTAACTCCAATTTTAATCCGTCTGGATCTAAGAAAGTCAAATATTTTTCACCAAACTTTTCAGCTGGTTTATTGTAAATTACGTTGTATTTTTCGAAGCGTTTTTGCCAAAAATCTAGACTTCCTTTAGGAACAGAATATCCAATTTCAGTTGCCATTCCAGAACCTTTTCTTCCTTGCTGAATTCCTGCTCCCCAAGGGAAAAAGGTTAAGATAGTTCCTGCGCTTCCTACTTCGTCACCAAAGTAAAAGTGATATGTTCCTGGATCGTCAAAGTTCACTGTTTTTTTAATGAATCTTAATCCTAAAATTTTTGAATAAAAGTCAAAATTGCGTTTAGCGTCACCTGCAATTGCAGTAATATGGTGTAAGCCTAAAATTTTATTTTCCATGGTATTTTTTATATTAAATTGTTATTGATTTTTCTTTTACAAATTTACGGCGGTTATGCTTCTGCATCGATTAACCTAGATTAAGAAATAAAAACGCATTGTTTTTTGAAAACATCAAAAGCAAACCAAATAACATTCCGATTTAATAAAGGCTTTGAAAACAAGGCTTTCGGAGAAGTATCAGATTTTAGTACCTACGATATATCGTAATTTTATGATTTAAAAATGGCATATTTAGAAAATCTATACTTGTTTACTAAATGCTATTCCTTATTTTTACGCTATCACCGCCAAAATACCACAATAAATACCGTTTATGGAAAAGCCTTTAGATAAAGCTGCGATCGCAATAAGCCGATTGCAGGAAAGAGAAAATGAACAAATGAATATTATGTCTATTTGTACAGCACTTTCTCGGGCTTTAAACAAAAAGGAACTAGAATCTGTTGTAAACGGAATATTAAAAGAGAACTTTCAATTTGATGATTTTATTTTGGCTTCTTCTGATGAAAGCAAAGGAGATTATTTCATTTTTCATTCAACAGATCAATATGTAGATTCAAAAAGTTATGCTATAAATGATGGCTTTTTTGATGATTGCCTTAATTCTGCTGATGTAGTTTCTTCCGATTTATCAAATTCAAAGTATCCAGATTACATTCAGAACATTTATAAAAGAGGCTCTAAAAATGCATTTGGAATTGGGCTTCCTTATATAAAAGGAAATCGATATGTACTTTTTCTATTTTTTAAAAATGCTAAAACTTTCAGCAGAGAATCTAATCGTATTTTGAGAGGAATTGTGGTGCAGCTTTCTATTACGGTGAGAAACATTATGCTGACTCAACAAAATGAAAATACGCTTGCCGAGTTGCAAAAATTGAAACAGCATATTTTAGGAAAGAAAGAAAAAAACATTCTAAAAAAGGAAGGTTTTCATGGAATTATAGGAACTAGCGATGCTATGAAAGACGTTTATGAATTGATTGCTCAAGGAGCCTCTTCAAATTCTACGGTTTTAATTTTGGGAGAAACAGGAACAGGAAAAGAACTTGTAGCTAGTGCAATTCATAATTTATCTGAAGTTTCCAACCAAAAAATGATTAAGGTAAATTGCGCTTCAATTCCCGAAAACTTAATCGAAAGCGAATTATTCGGTCATGAAAAAGGGGCTTTTACAGGAGCAACCGAACAAAGAATCGGGAAATTTGAGCAAGCCGAAAACAGTACCATTTTTCTAGACGAAATAGGAGAGCTGCCATTAGAATTGCAAGGTAAACTGCTTCGTGTTTTACAAGAAAAGGAAATTGAAAGGGTTGGCGGAAACAAAAGCATAAAAGTGAATGCGAGAGTTATTGCCGCAACCAATAAAATACTTGAAAAAGAAGTTTATGGCGACCGTTTTAGAAGTGATTTATATTTTCGATTGAATGTTTATCCGATAAAGCTTCCTGCTTTACGCGACCGTAAAGAAGATATTCCGGTTTTGGGACATTTTTTCTTGGAAAAGCATGCCACAAAAATGGGGAGAAATGTAAAACGGTTTTCTAAAAAAGTACTCAATAGTATGATGACTAACGCATGGCCTGGAAATGTGCGTGAGCTAGAAAATATGGTAGAAAGAAGCATCTTGTTTGCCAAAGATGAAAAGATCAAAGAAATGATTTTTCCTGAAATTGTAATGGCTAGCCCAGATACTTTAGTCAATGATTTTTATACCAAAACCCTTCAAGAAGTAGAAAAGGAGCACATTCTAAAAGTGATAAAAAAATGCAACGGACGAATTTCGGGGCCGCAGGGCGCAGCTGTTTTACTCGGTTTGCCGTCTACAACATTGACTTCTAGAATGAAGAAGCTCGGAATTAAAAAAGAACATTTTTTGGATTGATTTTTTTGAAAGTGTAAAGTGTTTTAACACATAGAAACATAGATTTAGCTTGTGTAAAAAGGCGTTTCACTTGCATGAATACACATAGCGCTATGTGTTAGAAACTAGTTTCTTTTTTTAAGTCTTTTTCAAGATTAAGAAAACAGTATCAACTTTGTCAAAGTTCAAAACTTTGACAAAGTTCGACAGAACCTGAAACCTGAAACCTGAAACCTGAAACCTGAAACCTGAAACCTGAAACCTGAAACTTGAAACTTGAAACTTGAAACTTGAAACTTGAAACCTGAAACAATTTAAACCAACTTTATAAAAATAGATTTTCTCAGTTTAGGTTCCATATTTTTGGTTTTGTGCCCTTTTCCTGTGGTATCTTCTACCAACAAAATAGAACCCGTATTGAATGTTCTTTTTTCTCCTAATGAACTTCAATTTCTACGCCTCCTTCCAGCAAAACAATGTATTGGCGATCTGGGGCATTGTGAAAATCGTAATCGTAAGAAGGGCTAACTTCTCTAAAAACGATAGATTTGACAGGTTCATCGTCAGATAAAAATCCGATATCGCCATTGTTTTTTAACGGAACTTCAAAGTCTTCAAAATGACTTTCTCCATTGGCATCGCTGTAAACACGAGTTATCGTAATCATTATTTTTTATTAAAAATTAATGCGTTGGCACAATTTATTTCGTCTTGACTGATCGTATGTCCCATATTTGGGTAGATTTTTTTTGTAACATCTGCGCCCATTTTTTCCATAAGCTCTTCGGTCGCATGAACTCTTTCTACAGGAACGTGAAAATCTGGATCGCTTGTTCCGATAAAAACAGGTGTATTTTCGAAGTTTCCTGAATAATGATTTTCATAAACTTGATCTCCAATTAATCCGCCAGTGAAAGCTACGATTCCGCCATATTTTGCTGCATTTCTTGTAGTGAATTCTAAAGCAAGACAAGCGCCTTGAGAAAATCCTAAGAAATAAATATTCTCTTTTTCGATTCCGTTTTGCTGTACAGCGACCACAACTTTATGTATCGCTTCCAATGATTTTGAAAAGGATGGTTCATTTTCGTTCAAAGGAGCTAGAAACGAATACGGATACCAAGTTCTATTTTCTGCCTGAGGCGCAACCAATGCAAAGTCATCCACCTTAAGATGTTTTGCAATCGAAAGAATATCATGAGCGTTAGCACCGCGTCCGTGAATGAGAATCAGGGCTTTTTTAGCTTCATTTAAAGGAATACCATCTGTTAAAATATCTGTATTCATAGTTTTTTGTTTTAAATTATTAGAACAGCGAATTAATGTTTCACGCAGATTTAAAGAGATTTACGCAGATTTTGATTTTAAAGTTGATTATAAAAAATGTGCGTAATTTTTTTTCAGCTAAAAATCTGCATTATCTGCCAAATCTGCGAGAGAAAATTTACACCATTTTATCAAGAATTATTTCTTCCAGATATCTTCGTATTCGTCTGGATGTCTTTTAAATTGCGCGTGAACGTAAGGACAAAGCGGTAAAACTTTCAGGTTATTGGTGCGTACGTAAGAGACCATTTCTTCTAAAAGTTTCTTAGCATAGCCTTTTCCTTCTGCTTCTGGCTCAACTCCTGTGTGGTAAACGGTCAGTAAATCTGGTTTGATGCTTACAGTCATTTCTCCGAGTTTTTTATCGTCTACATAAAGGTTGAAAGCTCCATGTTTTTTCTCGTCTAATTCTAGTTTTATTGTTTCCATATTTTTGGTTTTTAATGGTTTGTGGGATTTAAACGCAAAGTCGCAAGGTTTACGCAAAGTTCGCGAAGTTTTTTACGCAGAGTTCGCTAAGATTTTTTTTTAAGAACTTAAGCTAGATCTAAATATTGAGTTCGCAAAGGTTTGTGCGGATAAAACTTTGTCTAAATAAAGCCTTTGCGAACTTTAAATTTTTCAATTAATCTTTAATTAAAACTTAGCGTACTTTGCGTAAACCTTAGCGAACTTTGCGGTTAAATCTGCGGTTAAATCTGCGGTTAAAATTTTTAATTATATCCTTGTTTTATACCTAATTTTTTCATTTTTGAATACAAAGTCTGCGGTTGCAGTTTTAAAAGTTCGGCAGCGCCGCCGATACCCGAAACTTTGCCATTGCACATTAGAAGTGCATTCATAATATGTTCTTTTTCCATTTCTTCCATAGACTTTATTTTATCTGTACCGATTTCTAAAGGCACGATAGGGGCAATGGAAGATAAATCAAATTTTTCAATTTCGTTTGTTTTGGCGAGAAGTACATTTCTTTCAATCAAATGTTCTAATTCGCGTATATTTCCTGGCCAGTTATAATTTTTTAATTGTTCTAAGGCTTTTGCGCTTATACTGTTGACGTTTCTTCTCGAAATTGATGCATATTTTTTCAGAAAATAAGTAGCAAGCATTTCAATATCTTCTTTTCGTTCTCTTAAAGAAGGCAATTGTATCGGAAACACATTTAGTCTGTAATATAAGTCTAATCTAAAACGGCCTTCTGCAACTTCTTTTTCAAGAATTTTATTGGTGGCCGCTACAATGCGAACATTAATTTTAATTGTTTTATTGCCTCCAAGACGCTGAATTTCTTTTTCTTGCAGAACTCGTAATAATTTAACTTGAGAGTCAAGAGTTAATTCTCCAATTTCATCCAGAAAAATAGTTCCGTTATTGGCTTGCTCAAATTTACCGATTCTTAAGGCATTAGCTCCTGTGAAAGCGCCTTTTTCGTGTCCAAAAAGCTCAGATTCTATTAGAGATTGAGGTAAAGCGGCGCAGTTTACTACTACAATCGGATGAGAGTTGTGTGCCGAAAGTTCGTGTATGACGTTTGCTGCTCTTTCTTTTCCTGTACCGCTTTCGCCTAAAATTAAAACAGAAGTTTCGGTTGGAGCGACAATTTTTATTTTTTCAATGGATTCTTTTAGGAGAGGACTCTGACCAATAATTCCTTGAATTTCTTGAGTTTCTGGATTTGCATGCGTTACTGCCAAATCTTCTTTTTCTTGATTAAACCGATATCTGGCTATATCAAGCATTACAACAAGATCTTTTTCTCTAAAAGGCTTTACCATAAAACCGTACGGATGTGTAGCTTTTACAGCTTCAAGTGTGCTTTGATTGGTATTTGCTGAAATATAGAGAAAAGGCAGATTTTTTTGGCGAAGTTCCCAAGCTAGATCAATTCCAGTCAATTGGCCTTTTAAAATAATATCTAGCAGAATCCAATCAGGGCTTTTTTCTTCGATTAATTTTCGAGCCTGAGCTACAGACGCAGCAATACCAACAACTTGATAACCCGCTTTATGCAGCATGATTTTTAAATCATTTGCAACTATAAATTCATCTTCAACAATTAGTAGTTTCTCCTTCATTACATTGTTTGTATAATTTCAGAATTTTCAGGAATAGCCAAGAATTTGGAGTTTTTTAGAAATTTCTTTTGGACCAATTTTAGAATTCCCTTTTCGAGAAAAGGGAACTAAAATCATTTTTTAAAGATACTATATTATCAGAAATCTGCAATCCGAAAATGTAGGTTTGACTAGCTTTTTCGGTGGTATAAATAGCAAATAATCATGGCTGCTCCTGGTAGAATTAAAGTTCCTAATCCGAAAAACTTTCCTGCAACTGCTCCTAGAAAACATCCAACAAGAAATCCGATTAAGGTTATAAACTGTTTTTTAAAACTTAAAAGAACTTCGGCATCTTTAAACCCATTTTTTAATAAGCTTCCTAAATCAAGAGAAGCTTGAGTCACATTTCCTGTCATCATAGTGGTTGGTCCATAGGTTTCTTTAGCATAAAGTTTTCCAAAAGCATTCTGAAGTCCCATTGCAAAAACTGTTGTCATAGCAACCGTATACATGGTCCATTGTTCGAAGTTTTGCAAATAGCCAAAGACATAGGATGCGATACCACTTAAAACCAATATTATGCCTTCCCAAAATAAAATAGTGTAGCGATTGGTTGCTTTTAGCGCAATTCTTCCTCCTGTAATTACAGCAATAATGAAAACAGGAAAAGTAAGCAGTTTTACCCAGGCATGAATGTCTGAACCTTTTACAATCTGATAGGCAAAAACGATAAAGTTACCTGTTACGTGCGCCGAAAATATAGAATCGGCTGCGACAAAAGTGACGGTATCGCAATACCCTGCTATTATGGTGAGAAGCAGGGTTACGTACCAAATATTTTTTTGTTGAATTTCCATAATTTGTTTTTAGTTTAAATGTGCACGAAGCATCCACGCCATTTTTTCATGATTTTCTACAAGACCTGTGATAAAATCGCTTGTTCCAGCATCTTGCAATTCATTGGCAATAGGGTTAATGTTTTCTCGAAGATAAATAATAATGCTTTCGTGATCTAAAAGCAATTCTTTGATAAAACCATTACTGTCGTTTTTCTCTTTTAATTCTTCTGTTAAATGTGTCAGCGCTAAAAAATCTTTTAAAGTCGCTGGAGCATAATGACCTAAAGCTCTAATTCTTTCTGCAACCGTGTCTACAATTTTGTCAATTGCGTCGTATTGCTGTTCAAAGAAAAGGTGTTTGTTGTAGAAATCTGGGCCTTCAACGTTCCAGTGTGCTCTTTTTGTTTTGGTATAAAGTACGAATTCGTCTGCAAGAATTTTAGTTAATACATCAACGATTTTTGAGATGTTATCTTGCTTAATTCCGATGTTTGTTTTCATTTTTAAATTAGGTTTAGTAAATAATATTTATGTTTAAGGGGAATTAAATTAAACACATAGAAACATAGATTTTTCTTGTTTTTGGAAAAGAATAAAGAGAGAAACTAGTTTCTAACACATAGTTCTTTGCGAGAACTTTGTCAAAGTTTTAAACTTTGACAAAGTTGAAAAAGGTATGTTTTTATGTGTTAAAAATTAATTGTTTAGTAACGATAATAAATAATAATCAAGTGAATACGTTCCTGCGCCTAGGGCAAGAAGCAATAGTAAGGATAATGTGTACATGTACGGAACATCGCGCACTTCTAGCGAATCATTTCTATGAACCACAAAATACCCAATTGCAGTGACACCAATTGTTGGGAGAACGGCAAGACGTGTTCCGAGTCCGAGAATAATGAAAAACGGAATTACAGTATCTGAAAATGTTGCAACTAAACCGTTTAATTTTTCGGGCAAATGCAACGGATTTGGAACTTGTTCTTTCTGACCGTTTTCGACTCTGAATTTCTTCATTCCGTGTACTCTGAAAAGCTCAATCGCCAGCAGCACTCTAAATGCTAAAAGCGCCGCGTTGTTGAATGAATTTCCTAAATCGGAATTCAATATTTGTTTTATAATTTCGATCATATTTTTAAAATTTAGAAAGCAAAACAAGAACAGCCCAAAGCGCCCCAGAATGCATTATAATTGTTTACTGGAACATTGCTCATTCTCGCAGCATCGTGATTGTGCAAATGAACATCGCAACTTCCAGTACAGCTGTGAATCTGCGAAGTCAGTTTTGGTTTTGCATCCGCTTTTACGTTTTTTTCAATCGCACTCTGGAAACTACTTCTCGCAGGATATCCGTTGTAAATATTGGTTGGCGACCAATCTGGCAAAATCGGAATGTGAGGCGGCGAGAACGAAGAAAAATCTCCATTAGCATACACAATTTTCCCATCGACAATCGTCAAATCGGCTTCGATTTTTTTGATGTCTTCGTCGTCAATGGTAAAATAATCTCGATCTAAAACCACTAAATCGGCAAACATTCCCACTTTAATATCTCCTTTTTTAGTTTGTTCCTGCGAAAACCAAGCACTTCCTCTGGTGTACAATTCTAAAGCAGTTTGTCTGTTCAATCTGGTTTCATTGTATAATTGCAATCCTCCAATAGTTTTTCCGACAGTCATCCAATACATAGAAACCCACGGATTGTAACTGCTCACACGTGTAGCATCTGAACCTGCGCCGACAGGAACTTCCATCTCAATCATTTTTTTAATTGGCGGTGTGTTTTCAGCTGCTTTTGCTCCGTAACGATCAGTGAAATATTCTCCTTGATACGCCATTCTGCTTTGAACTGCAATACCGCCTCCTAAAGCTTTTACACGTTCGATATTTCTTTCGTCAATCGTTTCAGCGTGATCAAAAATCCACGGAAGTCCGCTGAAAGGAACATCTTGATTGATCTTTTCAAAAACATTCAAAAACCTTGTAATGCTTTCGTTGTAAGTCGCATGAAGTCTAAAAGGCCAGCGATTTTCTACCAAAAGGCGAACTACTTTTTCTAATTCAGCTTCCATGTTTTCAGGAAGATCTGGTCTTGGCTGAAGGAAATCCTCAAAATCGGCAGCAGAAAAAACCAACATTTCACCAGCTCCGTTATGACGGTACATATCGTTTCCTTGATATAATTTTACGGTATCAATCCAATCGGAGAAATCTTCAAATTCGTGTTTTGGTTTTTGAGTGAAAAGATTGTAGGCAATTCTTACGGTCAATTGTTTCTTTTCGTTCAATTCGTTAACCACTTTATAATCATCTGGAAAGTTCTGAAATCCTCCTCCAGCATCAATTACACTTGTGATTCCGAAACGGTTCAATTCTTTCATAAAATGACGCGTCGAATTAATCTGATGCTCGTAAGAAAGCGTTGGACCTTTTGCCAAAGTCGAATACAAAATCATTGCATTTGGAGTCGCAATAATAAGTCCAGTTGGTTCTCCTTTTGAATCGCGTTCTATTTGTCCGCCTGGAGGTGCAGGCGTATTTTTGTTGTAACCAACGGCTCTCAATGCTGCTCTGTTCATAATGGCTCTGTCGTACAAATGCAGAATAAAAACAGGAGTATCTGGTGCAATCGCATTGATTTCTTCTAAGGTAGGCATTCTTCGTTCTGCAAACTGAAATTCTGACCAACCACCAACGACACGAACCCATTGCGGATTTGGAGTACGATCTACTTGCTCTTTCAACATTCGAAGCGCATCTGCCAAAGAAGGAACGCCATCCCAACGTAGCTCAAGATTATAATTTAATCCGCCTCGAATAAGGTGAATGTGCGAATCGTTGATTCCAGGAACGACTCTTTTATTCTGAAGATCAATTATTTTGGTTTCTTCAGATGCAAAATCCATTATATCGCTGTCATTTCCTACTGCAATAAATTTTCCGTCTTTAATTGCAACAGCTGTAACGTTTGGAGTTTCAGCGTTGAAACTATGAATTTTTCCGTTGAATAAAATTAAATCTGCTTTCATAGTTCCGTTATTTAGCGTTCAATTTGGTAATTGCTTCTTTTATTCCTTCTCCGGCAACGGTATAAAAAGCGGGGCCAGCAAGCAAGATAACTTTGGTTAGAGGCTTATAATCTGTTAGCTTTTTTTCTTTTAAATACGATTGAGTTCTATAAGCTTCGAAAGAACCTAAAACCACATTTTCGGCTACTAGAGCAGTTGGAGAATCGATTCCTGCATCTTTAATATCGCTTGCAAAAGAATAGTTTGAAACCCCTAAACGTAAAGCTTCGCGCATGGCAGTGCTTCCAACACTAATCATTAAATCGGGAGTAAATTTATTGCGGTCTCCCAATCCGATTAATAGTAATTGTTTGGATGCTAAAGTTCCTTTTGGAGGCGTAATCAATAAAGTTTCAAGAGAATGACCTGTAAATCTGCCGCTTTTGCGTAATTCTGTAATAATGCCTTTTAACGCATCGTCTAAATGCACCATTCCGTTTAAGTTGGCAGGAAGGGCAGGAGGGTTAAAAATATCACCTTCTGTATATTCAAAAACGCAGGCAACTTGCAAGTCAGCTTCTGCTGCAGATGGTCCTTGAACCAATCCGTTTACTGCAATTCCGTCTACTTTCCCCCAAGTTACTGTAGAACCGATTGAAGCTGTTTGTGCAAAAGCATTGTTACTAAGAGAGCCTGCAAATGCTATAATTAGAAGTATTAGATGGGAATATCTAAAACTGTATTTTGAAGTGTTTGTTTTCATTGTTAAGGGTTTAGTGTTGTTGAAATTTTTTAAACACATAGAAACATAGATTTTCTTTACTTTGAAAAAGAGTAGAGAAAGAAACTAGTTTCTAACACATAGTTTGTTGAATGCTTTGTGAGAACTTTGTCAAAGTTTTAAACTTTGACAAAGTTTGTAATGCAAATAGCGCCAGTACATCTTCTATGTGTGTTATTGCAAGTGAAACGCCTTTTTTACGTCTCAAAAACTATGTTTCTATGTGTTAAAAATTAATTTATGTATTTGATTAAAATTTGAATCCAAGACGAGCATTAAAGAAAACCCCGTCTTTTGAGTTCGGAATCATGTCATCGATAAAAGCACCTGTTTTGAAATACTGAATACCGCTGACAATCGAAATATATTTGTTTACGCTATAGGTAAAATTGGCGAGATAGGCAGTTCCGATATATCTTTCGTCAGACTCGCTTCCGCGAAGATTTAGAATTCCGCTTGGCCTATAAACTCCGTCTTGTGTTGAAAATCTCCAGTTTAGAACCACATCGACCTGCATCTTTAGCTGTGGCAATAAATCCATCGTAGCATACGGATGAATATCGATAAGGTTTACTGGTCCAACTTGCGGACTAAAACCAAAATATCCTCCTTTTGGATACAGCGGATTAAATGTTTGAAGATTTCCGTTGCCTTGATTTTTATCTCCTGAGATATAATCGTTTCTAAGATTTATGGTGGGTTTAAATTTTACGTTTTCAAACATATACCCAATATCTACAGAGCCAGTCCAGGCATTGATATTTCCAGAACCAAAAGTTCCGAATTGATAGGCTGCTTCGAGGTTGTAAATAAAACCGCCACCGTATTTCCATAATCTCGAACCGATTGTATGCCTTCTTTCAGGAGCAATTCCTTCTTCAAAAACAGATTCATCTCTTCTGAATCCGAGATAATACAGATCTAGATTTCCTGCTTTTGGAAAAATTATTTTAGAATAGGCTCCCCAAAGGTTAAGCTGTTTAGACATTTTATTATCAAAAACACCGTTATGAACCGTGTCGGCCATCATGGCAAAGGCGTCAACTGATACTCTTGACGAAGTGTACATTAATTTTCCTCCTGTAAAATAAAGCCTCGTATTTGGACCTTCTCTAACAGAAATTAACCTTCCAGAACCATAGTCCAATTCTTGTCTTCCAGCGCGGACGGTTATTTTTTTGTCTTTTTGCTGCCATACATTCACATCTACAAAAAGATTCTGCACATTCAGCTGATCTTCGTCTATTCCGCGAGCGCCATTTACACGGCCATCTTCTAGGGCGCTTCTTAATTGGGCAAATATTCTAAAGCGTTTTCCCAAATGCACATCGGCATGAAGATCGTAACGCTGGAGTAAGAAATTGTTGTGCCCAATATTGAATCGTCCCCAGTCTTCATTGTTGAAATCAACATATTCATATCTGGCTTCGCCACCAATTGACATGTAAACGTCTTTATCTTGATTTAAGGGAATGAACTTTAATCGTTCGTAAAAGTTTCTATTTGAATCTTTTAAGAATTCATAATTTTCATCGTAACGGAGCAGCTTAAAACTTTGAGCCGATGCCGTGTTTCCTATCAAAAGAAAAGAAACAATACAAAGGAAAATGATTTTTGATAATATGGATTTTGATGATTCCAACATAATGAAGCGTAAGAGATTTATAATAAAATGAATTAGTCCGATTAGTGTTTCAACATGTTATGTGCGTAGTGAATACCAATTCCGTAAGAACCGCCATATTTTTTCATTAAAGAAGTAACAGGACCGTAAGTTGCTTCACGTGCCCAGTCTCTTTGAAGTTCTAATAAATATTGAATAGAAGTTACCGGAATTGCTCCAGCTTGTATCATTCTTTGTACAGCACGTTCGTGAGCTTCAGCAGTAACATCACCACAAGCATCTGTAATAATGTACACTTCGTAACCTTCTTCAATTGCAGACAATGCAGGTCCTACGATACAAACGCCTGTCCAAAGTCCAGCAAGCACAATTTTCTTTTTGTTTTTTGCTACGATAGCTTTATAAGCATTTTCGTCTTCCCAAGTATTCATGGTAGTTCTGTCAATGTACCCAGAAGTAGCAATTGGATAAAACTCTTCTAATTCTGGAAAAACAGGTCCAGAAAAGCTTTCTTCTGCAACTGTAGTTACAACTGTTGCTACGTTGAAAATTTTCGATGCTCCAGCAACAATTGCCACATTCGTGCGTAATTCGCTTACTGGAATATTGTGCGTTGCGAAGGCCATTTGTCCTTCAAAATCGATTAATACTAATGCGTGATTATCTGGTGATAATAAGTTAACTGATGGTTTCATACTATTTATTTTTAAGATTTTTAATTGGTTAGGCTAATGAAATACAATAATCATTAGCGATATTTCGTGTTTTTTTAAGATTAGTGCGTAGACAATTTCTTAATCATTTCAGAAGAAATTGAATCTGCATAAATTCCAAAAGCGCTGGTTAAAACACCTTTGATATTGTAGATTTCAGATTTAATCCCGTAGACAATATCTTCATCTCCTGGATCGGTATCTCCTTCAAAACGGAATAGATATTCGATTTTGAATTCTTCTGGTGACATGCTTTGCGTATTGTTATTGTAGCGAATACAGTTAGAATCCAGATTAAAGTTTTCTGTAAAACCTTGTGTACTCAACCATTGCAAAGCTTCTGTAACCGTATCAAAAGAGGGTTGTTGGAAAAAACTCATAATTTGAGAAGATTAAACTACCTGTAAATAAACCTTTACAGGCAGTGGTTATGGATTATTTGATGAAATCTAAAATATCGTTGTTGATCGTTTCTGCCTCTGTTGTAGGCATACCATGAGGAAATCCAGGATAAGAAATTAATTTTCCGTTTTTCAACAATTTTGCAGCTCTTGGTGCTTGACCATAAGGAACGATTTGGTCATCTTCTCCGTGCAATACTAAAACTGGAATATCTAAACTTTTTAAATCCTCTGTAAAATCAGATTCAGAGAATGCTTTAATTCCTTCGTAGTGAGACAATACAGAACCCATCATTCCTTGACGCCACCAATTTGCTTTGATACCTTCTTGAACAGTTTGCCCTTCGCGGTTCCATCCGTAGAAAGGAATAGGGAAGTCGTAGAAATATTGTGCTCTGTTGAATCCTGTTCCTTTTCTGATTTCGTCAAAAACTGACAATGGAACTCCTTCTGGATTAGATTCGTTTTGAATCATTATTGGCGTAACTGCGCTTATGATTACCGCTTTTGCAACACGACCTTTTCCGTATTTTGCAGCGTAACGAATTACTTCACCACCACCTGTTGAGTGCCCAACATGAATAGCATCTTTTAAGTCTAAAGCTTCAGCCAATTCAGCAATATCAGATGCGTAAGTTTCCATGTTATTTCCTTCAGAGGCTTGACTAGAACGACCATGTCCGCGTCTGTCGTGTGCAATAACTCTGTAGCCTTTTTGAAGAAAAAACATCATTTGTGCATCCCAATCGTCACTTGATAAAGGCCATCCGTGGTGAAAAACAATTGGTTGTCCTGTTCCCCAGTCTTTGTAATAAATTTGTGTTCCGTCTTTTACTGTAAATGTGCTCATGATTTTTTTGATTTTAGGATTAATTTTATTTTGAAATATTTGAATACTTAATAAATATGTTTAACTTTTTAACAAATGGTTTAATAGATGTTCAATGTTGTGATGTTTCTGATGCAAACTTATTACGGAAAAGCATCTGCATCGATTAACCTAGATTAAGAAGTGAAAAATGATGTTAAAAAATTTAGCTTATCGGAATCTTTCCTAGAGAAGTTTGCTTTTTCTTTTCTACAAAAAGCTGGATTTTGACCTGAAAATGGCTGTAATTTTGGTCTCATAATGTGTAGCATTTTTAAGTGATTTAGTAGAATGCCATAACAATTGCCAATTAACGTGCCTTATTCGCAGTGTCTTTATTTTAAGGGGTTTGTTTAAAAATGGATGTTTTTTTATTTACGATATTTCGTTATTTTATGAATAATCCGTTTTTTGTAAATAAAGATTGATCTGTCTTTTATTAAATAAAAAATCAGAATAGTTAAAATAAATACAAAATAGTATGTACTTTTGCCAGCAAACTATTTGAACAAGCACTTGAAAAGGTTAATCATCATAGCACTTTCTATTTTACTTATGTCGCCATCTTTTGGCAGCTTGTTTATTTATGCTTCTTTTAAAATCAATCAGAAAGAAATTGCGAAAACGATTTGCGTTCAGCGTAAACAGGCTTTTAACAGTTGTAACGGTCGATGCGAACTTCAAAAAAGCATTAAAAAATATTCTGATAATGAACGAAAAATGCAAGACAGTCTAAAAGACAAATTAGAGCTTGTGTATGTTCAAAATACTGCTGAAATCACTTTTGGCGCAATTCCAGTGATGGAATCAAAAGATAACACTTCAATTTTGTTTGAGAAGAAACCAATCGGAGCTTCTAATCTTACTTTTCATCCTCCTCTCTACACAGTGTAGAGATCACTATTTAGTTTTAAATTCCAAATTCCAAATTCCAAATTCCAAATTCCAAGTTCCAGATTCCAAATTCAATTCTGAATTTTGAATGGATTGGCAGAATTACTCGAATTAAAAATTCTAAGTTTAGGCTAGGATTATATAATTTATTATTCTAAAAACTGATTTTGATCTTCTTTGTAATTGAAAGGGAAAATTTTTCCATTTTCATTTACGTTGCCATTCTTTTGGCTCACTCACAGCATTTTGGCTCTTTTTTTGGTATTCAAAAATTTATGGCAGGGTGCTATATTTTAAACGTTTTTTATAATATCATCAAATGAAATCTTTTAATTTTTGGATAATCGCACTATTGTTTGCGGTTACTTCCTGTACAATTGATAAAACAGATTACGAAGCTGAAATAGGTTCTGAAGTTCCTGAAAATCTAGAATTTAAAGAAGCAACATCTCTTACAAGCGGTAACTATAAGATTAGTATAGAAGCTTTAAACGGAACTTTTTATAAAGGATATAATGAGCTTCATTTTAAAATTATCAATACTCAAAACAACCAAGAATTGACGACAGCTGCGGTAACTTTTTTACCCATAATAAGTAATGCCGACGGAAGCAAAAGTTCTTGTCCGCATGAGTATAATGTGTTGTATGATTCTACCAATAAATACTACAACGGTTATGCTGTTTTTACGGGAGAAAGCACTACAACAGCAAGCTGGAAATTGTACATCAGTTTTACAGCTGATAACCAAAAGTATGAGATCAATAAAGATGTTACTGTTCAAAAACAAAGCAATAAAAACCTCAATATGACTGCTTTTGCAGGAAATGATGGCGAGCAATATGTAATTGCCTTGATTTCGCCTCAAAAACCTACAGTTTCAGAAAACGCGTTGGTTGCGGGTGTTTACAAATACAATAAGCCAACAACTCCAGCAGGAACTTTTCCAGATCCGTCGCAGTTTTCTTATTCTAAAGTTGTGGGATACACTTTAAAGTTAGATCCTAGAATGCCAGAACCTTCTATGGGAAATCATTCTTCGCCAAATAATAAGGATTTGACACAAGAAAACGATGGTTTGTATCACGGTGTTGTTAATTATACGATGACAGGAAACTGGACCTTAAACTTAATTATGATGAACCAAAACGGTTTAATCGTAAAGGGAACTATAGTTCCAACTGATCATACGCCAGGAGTAGAAGGCGTGAAAAGTGAACTTTATATTGACACTTTATTTTAAAAACATGAAATATATTATAATGCTGCTTTTCTTGGGTTTTTCAGTTACAGCTCAAAATCAGCATGCACATCACGATAGCATAAAAAACTTAGAAGAAGTAACGGTAAAAAACGCGACGAAAAAGAAAATAGAAACCGAGATGAAAATGGCTGTTTCTGTGGATGAATTTTTGTCTTCATCAGATAATATTAGTTTTATAAAACGCGGAGCTTACGCTTGGGAACCTTTATTAAACAACATGAGTACAGAACGTTCTACGGTTACCATTGACGGAATGCATGTTTTTGGCGCTTGTACCGATAAAATGGATCCAATTACGTCTTATGTTGAAAGTAATAATCTGGCAGCAGTAGATATTAAATCGGGTCAGGAGGGAAGCTTGCATGGAGCAACTGTTGCGGGAAGTATTGATTTAAAAAGAAAAAGCACGCCATTTGGACTTCAGAAGAAATGGAATGGAGCGTATCAAACAGGATTTGAATTTAATAATAAGCAGTTTTTCAATTTAGGAAATATTGCTTATTCAGGTAAAAAATTTGTGGCAGACGGAAGCATTTCGTATCGTACGGCCGATAATTATTACGACGGAAACAACAACGAAGTAAAGCATTCTCAATACAATAAATTCAATACTTCGTTAGGTTTGGCTTATAAAACCAGCGATTTATCATCGGTTAGGTTAGACGCGATTTTTGATGTGGCAAAAGATGTGGGTTATCCTGCTTTGCCAATGGATTTGTGGCTTTCGCGAGCGCTAATTACTTCAGCTTCTTATAAGCAATTGTTCGAAGAAGGTTTGGTTAGAGTAGTGGACACTAAAGTATATTTTAATGCCATTGAGCATTATATGGACGATACAACACGACCAGAAAACTTGGTTCATATGGATATGCCGGGTTGGAGCACAACATACGGATTGGTTTCGAAAGCGAATTTGAAAAAGAATGATTACTCTTCTGAAATTCAGCTAAATGCTTACGATAATTTGTCTATTGCAGAAATGCGCATGTATCCGCAAGATCGTAGCGAAAGAACGATGTTTGCTTACAGCTGGCCCTGGGTTACCACTCGCTATGCAGGACTTTCTATGAATAATTCTTGGGACATTTCTGAAAAAAGCAAAGTGCATTTGGGAGGTTCATTGGGAGTGAATTACAATTATTCTAAATATGTAGAATTCAATTGGATTTTTCATCCAGGAGCACCTCAGGAAAAAACGAGATTTCTGCCGAGTCTAAATGCGGCATATAACTTAAATATTGATCAGTTTAATTTTTCTGTCGGAACGGGTTATGGCCATAGAGCGCCTTCTGTTTCTGAGGGTTACGGTTATTATATCTATAATAGTTTTGACCGTTATGATTACATTGGAGATCCGAATCTAAAAAATGAAATTTCGTATGAAGGAAATGCTAGTGCAGGTTTTAAAACCGAAAGATTAAGCATTCAAGGAAAAGTCAACTATTTCTATATTCAGAATTATATTATTGGCAAAATCCTGAGCATGGGAAGTCCGATGAATTATCAATCGGTTGGAGTAAAAGGATATACGTCATTAGATTATGCAACGCTTTTAAATATGTCTGCCAATGTAAGTTACGATATTTTAGAGCATTTGCATTGGAAAGGAACACTTACCTATGCACGCGGAATGGATAATAAAGGAGGAAATCTGCCTTTTATACGTCCGTTAAGCTATTTGACTTCTATTCATTATATGTATAAAAAATTTGGAATCCAGACTTCTGTAAATGGTGATTTTGAACAGATTAATTACAGTCCAGAATATGGAGAAGATCAGACAGCGTCTTATGCCATTTGGAATATTTCTGCCGATTATTCTTTTAAAATAAATAAGGTGAGAAGCACAATACAAATTGGTGCAGAGAACGTATTAAATGCGTATTACAGTACTTATGCTGACTGGGGAAATATCCCGAGAATGGGACGTAATATTTTCACGTCTTTAAAATTGAATTTCTAATCTGTTTAGTAAAATTAAATTGAAACACATAGAAACATAGTTTTTTTAATGTTGAAAAGAAAATAGAGAATAGAGAATAGAGAATAGAGAATAGAAAGAAACTAGTTTCTAACACATAGTTCTACGACAACGTTTGTCAGGATGACAAAAAAGTGCATAAAAAGGAAATTATAATTAAAAATGAAAAAAGTTTTTAGTATCACAATGACGATTCTGTTCCTGCTGGTTTCTTTCCAGCAGGCGCTTATCGTGGTGCACTTTAAACTGAATCAAGTTGCTATAGAAAAAGAATTTTGTGTTAACAAAGCCAAGCCAAAATTGCAATGTCATGGTAAATGCCATTTGAAGAAAGAACTTCAAGAATCGGAAAAAAATACCGATTTGGAATTGAGAAGCATTAGCAAAAAGATCGATATTGCTTTAAACACAGCATTTGAGTTTCAGGTTCCACTATTAAAAACTATAACCCTCAAGAAAGTGTCAATCTACAAAGAATCGGATCGACTAGAACCTTGCCTTGAAATTTTTGTACCGCCGCCTATTTTATAATCTTCCTTTCGATTAATAAAATAGCCATTGCGTTAGATTGAATTTTAACACATAGAAGCATATATTTTTCTTTTTTGGTAAAGGAAATTGAAAGAAACTAGTTTCTAACACATAGTTTGCTAGGTGAATTTAAATTAGTGAAACGCCTTTTTTAAGTTTAGAAAACTATGTTTCTATGTGTTAGAATAATTTAGCTAAATGGTTTAAAATCAGTACAGAAATTAAAATCATAAAAATGCAAAATTTTAAAAAATACCTTTTATTATCAGTGGCTGCTTTGGCATTTGTTTCATGTTCAAACGATGACGATGCTCCAGCAGCAAACAATGTAACGTTAGAATTCAACAATACGTTCAAAGATAAAACCATTGTTTTGGGAGATGCAACTTCAACATCTGCGTCTACAAATACTTCAGCGGTAGGACAAGTGCATCATTTTTCTGAAGTAAAATATGTGATTAGTAATATTCGTCTAATAAAAGATGATGGAAGTGAAGTGCCTTACAACGTAAATGATTTAGACAAAGGTGCAACAGTAATCGATCAGGCAAAAGTAGCTTCATTAAGCTATGTTTTGAGCAATGTGCCTTCTGCGTCATACAAGCAGATTAAATTTGGTTTGGGTATTAAAACAGAACAAAATACGCTAGACCAAACAAGATTTCCTAAGTTTTACGCAGCAGCTGGTGCCAACGACACGGCAATGATGTGGGAATGGGGAACAGGATATCGTTTTACAAAAGTTGAAGGATTTTATGATACAGACAATAAAGCTATGTCTATTCATACAGGAAGTACTGTTGCAGGAGAAGAAGGAGCGTATAAGCAAGGTGTAAATGCGTATAGAGATATTACGCTAAACCTTACTACAAACGCAACTGTAGGTAAAAATGCTCCGAAAATCAAAATTAAAGCTGATTTGGACAAATTGTTGAGCGGTAAAATCAATACAATTACATTGTCTACAGGAACAGGAATGGGCGATAATGCAACTCCAAATGTTCATACTGCAGCGCAAATGGTAAAATTTGTCGATAATTTAGGAGGAAACGGAACAAACGATATTACAGGAATGTTTTCTGTAACTAGTGTAGAAAACTAAATTAACTCTTAGGTTTTGAAGATTAATTGCCTCCATCTTTAGATGGAGGTAAATAAAATTTGCGCCAATAAGGCTTTAGCCTAAATACGCTAGTTTGGCTAAAGCCTAGCTAATTTACATTTCTTAAATCCCTAGTTGAAACTAGGGGCTATTGGAAAACTTTAATCAAGCAAAAATCAATTTTAATCTGCTAAAATCTTTATAAAATCTGCGTGAAATATTTTTGCGAATAGATTTTTTCACGCAGATTAAAAAGGATTAAAGCAGATTTATACAGATTAAATTTAATCTAAATGTTGTAAAAATATTTCAGAGCCGTCTGAAATTTTAAAAGACGGCTCTATTTTAAAATTCATTAAAATGAAAAAAATAGTTGGCTTTATCCTAATGGTACTCTTTTTCACTTCTTGTAGCAGTAGTGATTCTGATGAGACTTATTTTGATAATCCTGAGCTTTCATTGCCTATTCCGACTGATTTTCCAGAGGTAAACAGTTATGTGAGTTTGAACAAGCCTACAAAATATGGTGCCGAATTGGGCGAAAAGCTTTTCTCAGATAAAAGATTTAGTAAAGACAATACCATTTCGTGTTCAAGCTGTCATATCCAAGCAAATGCTTTTGCAGACCATAACGCGCGAGCTATTGGAATTGAAGGAAGAGTGGGACTTAGAAATGCGCCGCCGATTCAGAATTTGATGTTTTTAAAATTCTTTAATTGGGATGGAAGCAGATTGCAATTAGAAACCCAGCCTTTGGTTCCTATTATAACTCACGAAGAAATGGATTCTTCGATTTTGGAAGTTATCGGGAAAATTAAAGATGATGCTTCGTATAAAGAGATGTTCAAAAACGCATTTGGAGATCAGGAAATTACACCCGATAGAATTTATAAAAGTATTGCTCAGTTCGAATACACCTTGATTTCTGTTAATAGCAAATACGATAAAGTAAAACGAAAAGAAGGGCAAACGTTTACAGAAGGCGAAGCTGCAGGCTATGCCACATTTCAGCAGAAATGCGCTAGCTGTCATAGCACCGAATTGTTTACAGATCAGAGTTTTAGAAATATAGGTTTTCCTTTAAACACAGATTCTAATGAGGCAGGACGAGGCAGAGTGACCGGAATTCCGTCTGATTTTATGAGTTTTAGAGTTCCAAGTTTGCGAAATGTCGAATATACAGCACCTTACGGAAGTTTTGGTCAGTTTGCTACCTTAAGAGCTGTTTTAGATTATTTTGATAATGGAGTCTTGAGTGCAGAAAATTTAGATCCTATTTTTAAAAATAATGGCAATAGAATTCCGCTTACAGAACAAGAAAAAGAGAATCTTCTTGCATTTATGAAAACCCTGAGCGACAAAGGTTTTACAGGAAATTAGTTTGAAAAGTATTGATTTTACTGATGTTTTGCATTTCTTTTTTAAAAAGAGAAAGATGTTTATAATATGTTGATAAATAATACGTTGCGAACTGTGTTAAAATCTGATTTCGATAGATTAAATGTTTTAAATTTATAACTGAATGATAGTTAATTATTTAAAAATTTTTGAATATGGAAAGAGCTATAAAATTACAGGTTCGTAAAGAACTTGACGGAAAACAAGAAGTAAACATTATTAAACTAAAAGGGAGTTTAATAACTAAAGGCTACACAGAAATTATCCATATTAGCGACAAGGATGACGAATTCTACATTAATTCTTTTGCAACCAAAACAGAAGCAAGTAAAGAAGTAAAAGAATTTATTTTGGATTTTATAAACAAAGAAAATTTAAGCAATACAATCAGCGTTCTAGCGTAATAGATAGAATCGCAGGATTGTAATGCTTAAATTATAATACTTAATAAGTCGCTTTTAGTTTAAATTGCATTTGTAAAACTTGTATTTTGATCCAGATAAAGATGCTGATCTTTTAAAATTTCATCTGGTTTCTCGTCCCAATCTCCCCAATCTCCTACATAAGTTTTACGAAATATTAATTCATTATTATCACCATCACAAACCAAAGTTCGGTCTGTACAGGTTTTATTGTTTGGACTGAAATTTATTTGTGTATTTTTCATGGCGCAAGTATTTAATTGTTTGTAAATGAGATCATAAAATTAAAAAGATCAAGCCAGATTTAGTTATAAAATAATATTAAATTATTGTTTAATTTTCATGTATAGGATTGAAAATGAACTTCATAAAAGAAACAGCTGTCCTTTTGAGACAGCTGTTTCTTTTTGTAAGCTTCAGAGAAGCGAAATATTTATAGCCAAGAATGTTTTTTACAATATAAAAGCTCCGGAGGAGCGACATATTTTTTCATAATCGAATATATGTCGCTCCTCTGGAGCTTTTTTTATTTGGCGTATTTGAATTCTATAAATATTTTACCCCGCTGGGGTTTGCTGATAGAATAGTTTTATCAATATCCTATTAGCTCAAAATGATTGTACTTTTGAATACAGCCTCTTTTATATTTAATTCTTTCTGTTTTCCTCTCGATTAAGACACCTTCCTCGCGGTTCATCACCTTCTTGAAGTATAATTTCAGAATGTAAAAACTGCGCAGCATCTGCAGAGCCTTGTACTTTTGTAGCGCTGCGTTCGAGCATTTCAGATTCAAAATCGTTTAATACACATTCTCTCAATCCTCTTTCTTTCCATTTGGACTTAGCGTTACAGCCTTTCGAAATTTTTCTAGCCAATTTTAAAGCATCCAACAAAGCCTGATTGGCACCTTGACCTTTAAACGGACTCATGGGATGCGCGGCATCGCCAATTAAAGTAATATTCTGATTCTTTCCTAATAATTCTGAACTCAACAACTCGCGATCATAAACCGGATATCCAGAAATTAGATTTTCCTGTGTTGCCTGTAAAATCTGAGGAATAGGAGTATGCCATTGCGTTCTTCGGCAGGCTTCCTCTTTCAAGGCTTGCGGTCCTTTTGCACTTAGTTCTCTAGCTTCTTCTTCAGACATCGGAAAACTCAATTGCCACATGACAGAATCTGCAGTGTAAGGCATTACATAAATACGTTCATTTCCGTTGGCCGTCTGAAATATTGTTGCACCATCTAGTAAATCACTCGAAAGCCCTTCTAGCGAACTTAAAGGACAAATTCCTAAGATTACAATGCAATCCAAATAACGGAGCGGTGTTGCCTCTTCGCCAATTATTAGCTTTCTCACGGCACTGCGAATACCATCAGCACCGATAACAAGATCGGCTTTTGCGGTTTTTATTTCGCCGTTTACCTGAAAATTTAGTTTTACACCATTTTCAGATGCTGTAAGATCTATTAATTGATGTCCCCATTGGATAGTATTATTTCCTCCAAGTTGTTCTAATAAAGCGAAACGAAGCGACTGTCTTGCGATATGTATGTTGGTGCGTTTTGTAGGCGTTTTAATTGCGGTTTCCAGCCATTTTCTGGTTCCCCATTCGCCTAATATTTTTCCTTCGGTATTGTGTACGATATGTTTTGTAGAAATTACACCTCCTAAAGAAGTAATCCCTAACCCTTTCATTGCTTTACTGGCTTGCTGTAACGTAAGTCCGTAACCTTGAGATCGGGCATCAAAGTTGCTGTCTCTTTCATAAATGGTAAACGAAATACCGCGATGCAAACAGGCTACCGCTAGAGCAACTCCGCCAATACCTGCGCCAATAATGGCAACATGCGGTTTTGTGAGATCGGGTTCAAGATAGTTTTCAGATTGCATTAATCCAGACCCAGAACAATTTGTGCACAAATGCAAATGTGCCTTAGGACGTATCGGAGCAGTATTACTCTGCTTGTTCTCATACAAAGCCAATTCCGTTTTATAAAGGCGTTGCGCTTTTTTAGTGAGTCCGCGATTTATTTTACCCTGTCCTTGGCATTCATGGCATATAGTCCACATATTCTTCTATAATTATAATGCTGTAAAATTAGCATTATTTTTTTAGAAGAAGTTCTTTTAGACAATGTGTAGACCTTTCGGGAAATAGTCAAATTCTCTAGTGATTCTTTGAACGACCTTCTCGTTGGAAATTTCCAGTTTTTCAGTCCAATTGCCAAATTGATCATAGGTATATTGAAAACTGTTATCTCTCGTTTTAATTACGTTGTCCTGAATATCATATTCAAAAAAATCACAAGTTCCCATTGTTCTTCCTGGATAGGATATTTTATCTTCAATTAGTAAATCTTTCTCGTTATAGAAATAGTAGTGATTTTCATAAGAATCGTCATCGTATAAGGTGAGACATTGGAACAATCTTTTTCTTTCATCATAAAAAAACATTTGTTTACTTCTAACAGCATCATTACGGTACATGATTTTTTCTACCAAAGTATCATCTTCATAACTGTATTTTTCGAAAGTACTAATTTCATTATCGGTGTGATACGTTTTGGTATAATATCCTTTTTTTACAGGAGATAAATAATCATATATAATCTCAAAGTTTCTGTAATTTGCTTTTTTGCAAATTATTCTTTCATCGCTGTCATACTGAATATCATAGTCTTTATCTGAATGATAAATAGATCCATTTTTTTGAATTTCTATTTTTAGACGCTGTTCGGTTTTAGAACCCTCCTTATTTATTTTGATATACTTATTCGAAAGTCCCGTTACAGCATCATATTCAAATAGCTCTACAAAATCTTCTGAGTGATGCTTTATGGAGAGAATTTTATCTTCTATAAAACTTTTATATTTAGTTTCGTAAGTGTCACTGATACTCCATTTTGTAACAATTTCTTTTTGCTCATTAAATTCAAGAGAAATTGAATCTGTTCCTATAACCGGTTCAAATTCTTCCGTATTGCTGTTTATCAAATAAGCAGTCTGCTTCATAAATTTGACATTTCCCTTTAGGCTTTTTAGCATATTTGCTTCATACGCGCCGTAAAACCATTGTGCCTGTGTATAGTTTTTTTCGAGATATGGGAACATAGTGTAAATTGGTTATGATGGATTAGTTATGGTAAATTTTAATTAATTTGCTTAGAGGTAAAAATAGCTATTTTATTGAGAAATCGGCAGTTTGCTTCCGATTAAAATAGTTTGGGTAATTCGGTTGAAGAATCCAATCCTTTATAATCAAAATAATAAGTTGATGTTTATGATTCGGCTTTTAACTCCAAATACCAGACAATGCTTTCTTCTCAATGTTTACTGCAAACAAAGGAGTTTCTTCTTTATTATGTGTTTCCAAATTATTTTTCATGCCAATACGGATGGACTCTAAATCTGAAATGCCAGCCTCTTTAAGTAATTGAAGAAAATGTTCGGTAAGTGAAATCACAACATGATTGGAGAGTTCGCAAGAGGAATCGGATCGTTTCCTAACTTTCAATTCCCACTTAATTATCAAAGTGGTTCGGCCAAGAGGCGATAAAGAATCTGAAACTGAATTTACAGCGCAGTGATCCCTTTCAGAAATGTATTCAACATAATGCTGAATTAATAAATTCCCAGCTATCTGTTCTACATTTATAGATATTCTGCGTCCATCTTCTGCTACTGAATTTCCTGCTGCAATATGCGAAGCAGAACATTCCTGATATTCTTTATCCTGTAAAGTAAAAAGCCATTCGGTCAAATTAATAGTTTCCATAGGTGCATTAATTATAGCAGTTGCAGTGCTTTCTGTAAAAGATTCCATCGTTTAGGAATTAATATTATCTATAAATTCATCTGTAGAAGAAAGAACATGTCCGTAATTCGGAAAATTAGTTTCGACCGTTGCTTTGATTTCTTCCCAATTAAAAGCCCCAATTCCGTCTTTTATCAAGGTAACGTGATAACCCAATTCAACACCAAATCTTGCGGTCGAATCGATGCAGGTATTGGCTCTCATGCCAGCAAGAACAATCTGGTCAATGTCATGCTGACGCAAAAGAAAATCCAAATCGGTGTTGGCAAAACCGCTCGCAGTCCAATGATTTTGAGCAATAAGATCGCCTTCCTGCATAATAAGATCGGGATGAAATTCAGCTCCCCAAGAATCTTTTTCAAACAGAGAAATACTTTTGCTTCCTAAATGAGAAGGCGCCATAAATTTCCAGTTTAGATAATCTCTTATTTGTGTATGGCGGTGTGGAGCATAGATAATTTGAATTTTCTTTTCTCTCGCAGCCGTTAATAGCTTTTTTATATTACTGACCACATGATTTCCTTCAACGGTTTCTTTTGTTACAGGATATAATTTTCCTCCTTCAGAAAGAAAATCATTAAAAGGATCAATAATAATGATGGCGGTTTTTTGAAGTTGATATAAGCTCATGATTTTTAAAATTTAATTTAAGTTGCTGTATTCTAATAATATGCCAGTTACAGTTTTGTTGTATTTATTGCCTTTTAGAAAAGACAGAAAAGATAGGAAACAGCGATATTTAGCAGATTTTCGAAATACAGTAAATAGGCATGAGATAAAATATCGGGCAGTTTTATTTTATAATTTTTAAAAATGATTATATAAACCAAACTATTGTATTTGAGCTAATTTTAATAATCATTTAAAAACTAGGAATTATGGAGAAGAATAATCAAACCCAGAAAAACCCGAATCCTAAAGAACAGGGTGGAGGAGATCATCGAAACGATACGAGAAAACATCAATATAAAGATCATGACGAAGTTTTGACAAATGATGAAAACTATGATGTTGACTCGAAAAAGTTTAAAGGCACAGAACCTGAACTCGATGATAAATTGAATAACGAAGAAAAAAAATAATACAGAAACGTCTCAAAGTTTATTTGAGACGTTTTTTTTGCGCTCAGAAAACACTTTTTTTTAATAGATAAAAAGTAAAGAAGTAAAAGTATGGTTGGATTTTTATAGATTTGTAAAAATCTAATACAGTTTTTCAAAAAATAATTGAGAAATAATATATAATAAGGCATGAAATCGGTTACTTCATTTTTTTTACTTCTAATGTTTGTTTGTTCAAGTTCGTATTCGCAATTGAGTTCAGACAAAATATTTGAAAGTTTTAAGCAAGGTGAACGTACAAATTGTTCATCGATAGCATTTATTAAAGCTTCTTTAAATGTGTACGGATTAGATAATCTATTTGAAAGCGAAAAACTACACAATAATTCTTATAGGATTACGCTAAAAAACAATGCAACCTTTAATTTGGATAGCAGCGAAGTTACTAAAGCTAGAAAATCTGCGGGTTTTGTTTATATTAAAGATAATTGTGACAGCGAAAAAATACGCGATTATGCTGTTTTAACGTATGCTGTTATGGCAAAATACATGCAGATTATCGATAAAGAACCCACTTTTGAGAAAGCCTTAGAAGAATTGGAAGAAGGCACTGTATACACTCCAACCATCTACAAATATTTAGGGTTTAAATTAGGCAAACAAATTCAGAAATTAAAAAGAGAATCTGGAAGCGAATATTGCGGAGTTGTGGCTTGGTCAAAAGCGCACGCTGTTTTTGTCTGCGAAGATTTTATGGATTACTACGGAAACAAGAAAAGCATTTGGATCAAATATCCAGGGCGTTTTAGAATCATTAAGTCTTAAAAAAGAACGATTGGAATATCGTAATTTGTAGGCGTTTTATTTCTATTTTGCTAATAACATTAAAAGATTATTATAATTTTAGTAAAAAGGACTTCTAAAAATTGCATTTTAAGTTAATTTATATATTTTTGTTTTTATTCAAGAACCAAATCTATTAAGAAAATGAAGAGTAAAATTATTTTATTATGTGCACTTTTCTTCTTGACGACTGCCGCTGTTTCTGCACAGGCAAAAAACGCACCAAGAAGTATCATTAGTACAACAGCTTTAATCCGTAAATACCACGATCAAAAAGAATTAAGCGGTATGCAAAAAGGAGAGCTTTTAGAATTGTACATTGAACGTATTAAAGTTTTAGTAAAAACACTTCCTTACATTGCTTTGGTTACTAAACCAGGTGTTACAATGGCAGATCTAGGTATTCCTGATACGGCTGACAACAAAAAAATCTTAGATGGTCAGGCGTTAGGTACAACTAGTTTCTTAGATACTACAGTAGAGTTTCAAAGAAAAATGATGCCTTACTCAGATAAAGGAAATCTTATTGCAGCCATTTTATTTTATGAAACGACATTGAAATCCCTACACGAATTCAACGAGCTATAATAAGTTAGAAATACAAAAAATAGAAACTCCAAGGTCTTATGATCTTGGAGTTTTTTTTTGGTTTAAACTTTCCTGAATTGGAATTTAAAATAGCCAGAAAAGGGTTTCTAATTTTAAGATTTTAGTACAATTCTTATAAAACCATAAAAACGCCTATTTTTTATAACTTATTTGTTTTTAGTTATTTATGCTCGTCTGTTTAAAAAGGTTAACATTTTTTTTGCAAAAAGTTTAATTAAAATTTGGGGAATACTATTTTTAATTTACTTTTGTTCTATCAAATTAGTAGAGTTTAAAATATAAGTTAAAAGCCAGAGATTAGAACCACGATATTTCATTCCAAAATAAGCAAAAAGCATTTGGCAGTTTTCGTCCTTATGCATTCTACGGTTAAAAGTCCTCTTTTTTAATTCATTATAAATTTTAAGAAGTACAACAATCCCGAATAGGGGTTAAAATTTTATAGGCCAATTTAAAAGAATAGTAATCCAAAAAAAAAAGTAAAAATGAAAAAACGAATGTGTTGCAGATAAAAAGAAAAAACCATTTCTGTTGCAGCAGAAATGGTAGAAGCTTAAAAAGAAATTGTCATCTCTAAAAGGGAAAGCTAGAATAGCACAAAGCGCTCTAAGCTCGCCTTATTTATTAAACTAAAACAAAGTAATGAAAATAAAATTAAAAAGATATGCTTGGCTATGTATTTTCTTGATTTCCATAGGAGTTAAAGCTCAAGAAACAAAGCCACTAATTCAGTCTAAACTGGAAGGAACAGTTGTCGATGCCGTTACAAAAGAGCCTATTATTGGGGCTTCGGTAACGATTCAAGGAACTACACATGGTGTTATTACAGATACAGATGGAAAATTTTATTTCCAAACAGGACAAAAATTCCCTTATGTACTTTTAGTTAGTTATTTAGGATATAAAAAACAAGAAGTTGTAGTAAACAAAAACGATATTACGATCGATCTTACCGAAGAACAAAACGCTTTATCTGAAGTGGTGGTTACAGCACTTGGAATTTCAAAAGAAAAGAAATCTTTAGGATATACAACTCAATCAGTAAAAGGAAAAGAATTGGCGACTACCAAAGAAACCAACTTCTTGAATGCGCTTTCTGGTAAAGTAGCGGGTGTGCGTATTACCAATTCACAAGGAGATATGGGATCTTCTCGTATTATTATTCGTGGAGAAACCTCTATTGCAGGAAACAACCAACCGCTTTTTGTGGTAGACGGTGTTCCTGTAGATAACTCACAATTGAATTTTGGTGGAGCTACTCGTGATTTCAGAAATGCAATTGCCGATTTGAATCCGCAGGATATTGAAACTTTGACTGTTTTAAAAGGGCCAAATGCTGCTGCTCTTTACGGATCGCGTGCTGCTCATGGTGTTGTACTTATTACAACAAAATCAGGAAAAGGACAAAAAGGAGGATTTGGTGTTACTTTTAATACAGGTCTAACTGTTTCTCAAGTGGCTACTTTGCCTTCTTTCCAGAACACTTTTGGACAAGGATCTAACGGAAGATTCAGCTATGTAGACGGAAAAGGTGGAGGAGTTAATGATGGTGTTGATGAAAGCTGGGGACCAAGAATGGACGGACGCCTTATCCCACAATTTTATTCTAAAGGAGAAGCAGTTCCTTTTATTGCGCATCCAAATAACGTAAAAGATTTCTTCAACACAGGACTTACTTACGATAATAGTGTTTCTATTGCAAAAGCTAACGACAAATCAGATTTCCGTTTAGGTGTAAACAATCAAAAACAGCTTGGAACTGTACCAAACAGTGAAATCAACAAAACCAACTTTTCTATCAATACTAATTATCAGATTTCTGAAAGTGTAAAAGTTGGGGTTAATGCCAATTATATCGCTACAAATACCCCTCAATTGCCAGGTGGTCCATCTGGTGGTCGTGCGGCTGGTGTAATGCTTCAGTTTCTTTGGTTCGGACGTCAGGTTGATATTAATGAATTGGAAAAAGATAGAAATACCAACTGGAATAACAGCTATTACAGCAACCCATATTGGAATGCCTATTACAATACAACAAGCCAACAGCGTAACCGTTTAATTGGAGAGATCCATTTAGACGCGAAATTGGCTGAAGGATTAAACTTCAGATTCCGTACAGGAGTTGATTATTATAACGATAGAAGAAAATATACTATTAAATATGGTACAAATGGAACTCCTTTCGGATCGTACGCAGAAGATGCTTACACTGTAAATGAGCAAAATACTGAGGGTATATTTCAATATACAAAACAGCTTAATGATGATTTTACTGTAGATGCACTTGCGGGATTCAACATTCGTAACCATAGCGATGCCAACAACTATCAGAAAGCGCCACGTTTAGCGGTTCCAGATTTGTATACTTTAACAAACTCTAGAGATCCGTTAACATCATCAAACTCATTATCTAGATTGAGAGTTTACAGTGCTTACGCTTCTGCTCAGTTTGGTTTTAGAAATTATGCTTTCTTGAACGTTACGGCCCGTAATGACTGGTCTTCTACATTACCAAGCAGCAATCGTTCTTATTTCTACCCATCTATTAACGGTAGTGTGGTTTTAACAGATGCATTAAATATTAAGAGCAGTACATTAGATTTCTTAAAGCTTCGTGGAGGATGGTCTGAAGTAGGTAACGATGCAGATCCGTACCAATTGGCTACAGTTTATAATTTCCAAACTGCATTTGACGGAAATCCGATCCAGACTTCTTCTCAAAGAAAACTGAATGAAAATTTGAAGCCAGAAACGACACGTTCTACTGAAATAGGTGGTGAAGCTTCTTTCTGGAAAAACAGACTTCATTTTGATATCGCGTATTACAATACCAATAGTTTTGACCAGATTTTAGAAATCAAAACTACAGCAGCAAGCGGTTACACTTCGCAGTTAATCAATGCAGGTAAAATTAATAACCAAGGTATTGAAATACAGTTAGACGGAAATCCTGTGCAAACAGAAAACTTTAAGTGGAATGTTGCTGTAAATTATTCTAAAAACAAAAGTAAAGTAGAAATTCTAGATTACGCAGGAGATATTAAAAACTATACGATTGGTTCTTCTGGAGGTGTAGATGTATTGGCATCTGTAGGGCAAGCTTATGGAGCACTGTACGGAACAGCTTACGAGCGTGATGCAAGCGGAAATATTGTGGTAGGAGCAAATGGTCTTCCAAAAGCAGATCCGACAAAAAAAGTATTAGGACATTATACTCCAGATTATTTAGCTGGTCTTACGAATACTTTGACTTACAAAAATCTTGAGCTTTCGTTCCTTGTTGATGCTAGTGTTGGTGGAGAACTTTTCTCAGGAACAAACAGAACAGGTAACTATACAGGAGTTTTAGCACAGACTCTTCCAGGACGTGGTGCTGAAAACGGAGGTTTAAGCTACTATTATCCAGGAAACAATACCGCTAATCCGAAAACTTTGGTAACAGGCGGAGCAGCTCCAGGTGGTGCAACGATTTATGATGATGGAATGATTTTCGGAGGTGTGTTTGCAGACGGAACTCCTAATAATAAAGTGATTAGCGCACAAGAATATTATAAAGCATCATACAATATTAGTGAAGCTTACATCTATAGTTCAACTTTCGTAAAAATGAGAGAGATAAAACTTACTTATAATTTTAATAAAAAGCTGATTAAAAAACTAGGATTAGAAGGAGCAAGCGTTACCGCTGCCGGCCGTAACTTATTCTTTATTTACAAAGATGCTCCAAATATTGACCCTGAAACGGCTTTCAATACTGGAAATGCGCAAGGATTGGAAAGTTTGGCTTTACCAACAACTAGAAATTTCAGTTTAAACCTTAACGTTAAATTTTAAAAACTCGGAATCATGCTAAAAAAACTATCATATACAATACTGTTTGCATTGACACTGAGCTCTTGCAGTGATACTTTGGACGATATTAATAAAAATCCAAATGCAACTGAAACCCCTCTTGCACCGTATCTTTTAACAGGTACCTTAAAGCAAAGTGCCGATTTGTACTGGGGTGATGCAAATAACTTTAACTCGACTTTGCTGTTTGTGCAGCATTGGGCTAAAATTCAATATACAGAACCAGATCGTTACGATGTTTCTAATGCTTCTTTCACGTCATTGTGGGATAAGGGATATTCGACTCTAATTACAGATTTGAATACGATTATAAAATTTCCAGATGCTCAGGCAAACTCTAACTATAAAGGTATCGCCTTAACGTTGCGTTCATGGACCTTTTTATTACTGACAGATGCTTACGGAAGCATTCCGTACAAAGAAGCGGGTCAAAACGTAACGCCTGCCTATAGCACACAAAAAGAAGTATACACAGGATTGCTTGATGATTTAAAACAAGCGCAATCTTTGTTAAATCCAGCAAATGGTTCTGTTACAGGTGATTTGGCTTACAAAGGCGATATCTTGAAATGGAAAAAACTGGTAAACTCACTTCGTTTGCGTATTGCGCTGAGAATTTCAGACAAAGAGCCAGGTTTGGCAAAACAAGCTGCTATAGATGCTACAAGCGATGCAGGAGGATTAATTGGCAGCAACGCCGAAACCTTCCAATTTGTTTATACCAGTTCACCACAGCAAAATCCAGCTTCGGCTTGGTTTGAAACTAGAGATGATTTCCGTATTTCAAAAACTATGGTCGATCAATTATATGCATTGTCAGATCCTCGTTTGCCTGTTTTTGCACAATTGCCTTCAGATGCAACTGTAGGGAAATATGTTGGAGGTGCAAACGGATTATCAAATAGTGATGCTAATAGCCAAGGTTTTGCTAAAACATCAAAACCTGGAACTTATTTCTTGACATCGGCTTCTCCAGCTGTAATTGCTTCTTATTCAGAAACATTGTTTAATCTTGCAGAAGCCGCAGCCCGCGGATATATTTCGGGAGATGCAGAACAGTATTATAAAAATGCTATTACAGCATCTTTGAATCAGTTTGGAATTACTAATTCGACTACTATTTCAACTTATTTAGATCAAGCAAGTGTGAAATATGATGCATCAAATTATGCTAAATCTATTGGTACGCAAAAATGGATTTCTTTTTTCGGACAAGGTTTAGATGCTTTTACAGAATGGAGAAGATTGGATTATCCAGTTCTTACAGCTGGTCCTGCTACTGTTTTGGACGGAAAAATTCCTTCGCGTCTTTTCTATCCTGGTACAGAACAGTCTTTAAATGGTGCTAGTTACCAAGCAGCTGTAGCGGAACAAGGAAAAGATTTATTGACAACCAAATTATGGTTTGATGTAAAATAAAAAATGTTGTTGTTTTTTTGAGTCAAAAAAAGCCCTGTATCTTATTTGATACAGGGCTTTTGCATTATTCTATTCGTTGTTTTTGTCTTTCCTGATTTGATTCTTCTTCAGAACTTCCGCGTTTCCAGTATGAAACAGCATGAAAACAGTCACGTTCCAATTGAAGCTCTTCTTTTAGATGTTTTCTTATTTTCTTAATCGTTTCAAATTCTGCCGCAGCAAATACATATTGTTGTTTTTCTTCCGCTAATAAAGCAATACATTCTTCTGCCAATCGACTTCCATTTAATGGTGAAGAATTATAGATCCATTTTACATTGAGATTGGCTTTGGTATGCAGAACAAACGTATCTCGATAAGAATTCACTTCGAGCAAAAGCATAACATTTGCAGATGAAGGCAAAGTTTCTAAAATAGCTGAAATAACTGGAATTGCAGTAGCATCTCCAGCAATAAAATAGTTTTCAGCAATAAGAACAAGTGGTTTTTGACTTTCTTTCATGGCAATTCCAAGAAAATCTCCCGATTTAGCATTTTCTGCCCATTTAGAAGCAGGTCCATTATCGCCATGTGCAACAAAATCGATTTGTATTGTTTTATTAATTAAATCAATATTTCGCGTGGTGTAGGTTCGTGTCGCGACGAAAAAGCTAGAATTCCAGATTGATTCGTCATAATCTGTGCAATACGTTGCTTGTTCAGAGGGTATATAAATTTTATTATTACTTCCAGAACGCATATTCTGAAATATATCTACTTGTGCGTCAGACATTTTAAAAGTTATTCTGATGTAATGTGGAGTAAGAAACGCCTTTTCTTTTACCACAAAAATAGATCGCGCAATATTTCGTATTAGTTTATCCATAATTATTTTGATGTTTTAGTTTACAATTGCCTGAATTTCTTTTCGCTCCGATTGAAGAAGGCTTGCAATGGCAATAACACAGCTAAATGCTCCAAAAAAGTAGATGGATTGGTAACTGAACCATCCCGCAATTAAACCTGCCGTTGGTCCGGCAATTCCTAACGAAAGATCGAAGAAAGCCGCATAAGCGCCTAAAGCTGTTCCTCTCATTTGAGGCGTTATTTTTTGTATCGCCAGTACGCCTAAAGATGGAAAAACAAGGGAAAATCCAATTCCGGTTAGAGTACATCCTAAAATAGCTGTCCAGCCGTTAGTAGATAAACCTATACATAACTGACCTGCAATCTCAATCAAGATAGAAATCATAGCAACTTTAAACCCGCCAAAACGATCAGGATAAGAAGAGAAAAAGACGCGGGTTAAAATATAAGAACCTCCAAAAAATAGAAATCCAAGAGAAGCACCATTCCAGTTTTTCTGGCTGAATAATAAAGCGATAAACGATGCAATACACGCAAAAGCAATAGAAGAGAAGGCCAGTGCAATTCCTTGCGGAAATACTTTTCCGATTACTTTATAAAAAGGAGTTCTTAAATGTCCTTTGTGTACAGGAACTATAGGCAATCCTTTGGAAGCTATCCAACTTATAAAAGCTAAAAGTAGGATTGAAGAAAAGGTCACTATAGTTCCAAATTGGACAATCCACAGGCTAAAAGGCGCGCCAATTGCAATTCCGGCATACATCGCAATTCCGTTCCATGTCATTACTTTACCAGAATTCTGCTGTCCTAAAAGTCCGATTCCCCAAGTAAGCATTCCCGTCACGAGAAAACTCTCGGCTATTCCGTGAACGATTCTGGATAATAGCAATAAAGAAAGCGATAATAAAGGAATTGAGACTGCAGAGCAAGCGCACATATATAAGGCACCAGCAGATAAAACCAGTAAAATGCCTCGTGTTGTACTGATTTTTGCCCCCAGAACATCTGTTGTCTTTCCTGCATAAGCTCGTGTAAGCAGTGTTGCCAATGCTTGTAAACCAATAACTAATCCAACGGCAAGATTGTCAAATCCTAATTCTTGTTTTATAAATTTTGGAAGTATGCCTAGAGAAATACCAATTGTGGTATAAACTGCCAAAACTGTTATAACAATAGGAATTAAAAGTTTGGTAATCGATTCAGGATTTAGTTTGGGAGTACTGTTTGTAGTTGTACTTTCTGTCATAATTTTACTTTGTATATTAATAATTTTACAAAGACAAAATTATATCTGCTATAAGTTTTAATGGTTATCTATAACAGGGCTGTTATTGGACAAATCATGGTTTTTTAATCTAAATTCAGATGAAGTCATGCCAATGTTCTTTTTCATAAAACGAGAAAAGTAAGCATGATCTTCATAACCTAATTCAAAAGCAATTTGTTTGATATCCAATTCTGTATAATACAATAAACGTTTAGCTTCCAATGCAATCGTCTGTTGTATCCAATAACTTACGGTGAAGCCTGTAACTTGTTTTACAATCTCATTTAAGTACAATGGAGTTATATTTAAGAGACTTGCATAATCTTTTACTTTTTTATTTTCTTTATATCGGGATTGTAAAAGCTGTTTAAACATATTAACGGTCTGATACTTTTGTCTGCCAATAAGCTCTTTATCCGAGTCTTCTTGTATAAGAGCGCCAATAAAAAATCCCAAAATAGTATCGGTTAGCGAATATTCAGTCTGATCCTGAAAGAATTCTTTTTTCTGTTTGAGCAAATTTTCAAGCAACGGAACAGCAGAAAACAACAAATTATCCGATGTCAGTTGAATTCCCTGTTTGCTATTTAAATTAGTGTTTAAGATTTGGGTATATTTCTCAGAAATTAAAAGCGAATCCATAAAAAGATACCATCCCTTACAGTTATTTTGATTGATATAAGAATGAACTTGTCCAGGCGCTACATAATAGGCGCAATGATTGGACATTGTAATGTGTTTGAAGTCCAGTTCCAATTCAAAAACTCCCTGAGTCAGTACAATAAACATATAATGGTCATCGCGATGAGGCGACTGAGCTTTCTCTGAAAATGCTCCAATTGGAATAACATCTATTCCAATAGTTTTCATTTCGTCCTTATGTATTTCAATATGATTCAGGCTCATGTTTTAGATTGGATAATGCAGTTTTTTACCTCCAAAGTTAAAAGTATTAAAAACAAGTTACTCGTTATTTTTCAATTTTCGTCTTAGCGAAATAATTTCCTTTGCAAATAGGAAAATATAAACCATGATTTTTTCAATCACATTTATGACGCTTATTTGTTTGGTGTACTACCCAAAAGGTATATCAGGATCTAAAAGAAGTAAAAAAAGTTATAGAATTCAGTAACAAAACTTTCTCCGATTTTACTAATAATAAACACAGAAAAAATGGTATGTTTTTTTGTTGTAATTTAGAAATAAATTAACTGATTTATAGGTTCTAGAATAGCAATAAAGTAGAATATAAATGAGTTAGAGTTTATGAGACTTGCTACAATTTCTACAGTAAATACAAGTGTCAGAAAAAACAAAGCAATTTAAAAAGTTAAGCAGTATGCAAACTATATTAGGAGCCAACGGACAGATTGGAGAAGAATTGGCAAGAGAATTAAAAAGAAATTATACCTCAGATATACGAATTGTAAGCCGTAAAGCACAAAAAGTAAATGATACAGATTCCGTTTTTTCGGCAGATTTAACCATTAAAGAAAAAGCAATAGAAGCCGTCAAAGGTAGTGAAATAGCTTATTTTACATTAGGACTTCCGATGGATACTGACTTATGGGAAAAACAGTTTGTGCTGATTTTAAGAAATGTTATTGAAGCCTGTAAAATCAATAAAACGAAATTGGTCTTTTTTGATAATACCTATATGTATCCACAAGACAGCAGAGTGCTTACCGAAGAAACGGCCTTTGAACCTGTCGGCAGAAAGGGAGAAATTAGAAAAGAAATGGCAGAAATGGTGCTAAGCGAAATAAAAGCGGGACAATTGGAAGGCGTAATCTGTCGTGCACCTGAATTTTATGGACCTGCCAAAACGCAGAGCATTACCAATACTTTAATCTTTAATGCTATTAAAAAAAATAAAAAACTAAAAGTTCCTTTGAAAGACTCTAAAAAAAGAAGTCTAATTTGGACACCAGACGCAAGCCGTGCCACAGCTTTAATAGGCAATACACCAGATGCTTTTGTGCAGACTTGGCATTTGCCAGTCGATGAAAGCCATCTTAATTATAAAGAATTCATTGCCTTAGCTTCTGAAATATATGGGAGAGAACTAAAATATAAAGTTATTCCAAAGTTTGTTTTTACCATTGGTGCATTTTTCAGTAAACAAGCAAAAGAACTCCAAGAATTGCTTCCAAGATATGAGCATGCCAATGTTTTTGATGATTCAAAATTTAGAAAGCGTTTTCCAGATTTTGCTGTAACAAGTTATAGAAACGGAATTGAAGAAATAAAAAGGGAGCAGCAATCTTAATCAGAATGATGGTTTGAAAGAAAATTAAAAATGCTAAATCCAAAAGATCTAGCATTTTTATATATTTTTTAAAGTCGAAATATATAATTTCTATAACGATTCATACCAATCTAAAATATAATCGGCAACACTTTCCCAACCTGGTTCTCCGCAAATAAAATGGCTTTTGCCATCAAATATTTTTAGATCGACACGACCTGCATTTTCTTTATATCGGCTGGCAATTGTCTCTGTTAAATTAGGAGGGAAGATATGGTCGTTTCCGCCGCCAATAAACAAAATAGGTTCGTGCGGTTTTTTGAAATTGATATTAGAGAAAGAATTCAAAACCAATTCTCTGCTGACTTTATAGCTTTCAGGCACTGCGAATTTCTCAAAAGCAATGCTTTTTTGCGATTCCGGAATGGTATTAAAAAAAGCATAATCATACCATTTTCTGCTTCCCATAAAATATTTGCTTGTAGAGAAAAAGCCAAAAGCCGGTATTACTGTTTTTAAGGTTTGAAATGGCGGAAACACATTTTTTGGAGGCGCTCCATCAATGCTTACTCCAGCTGCTGCTTTACCTAATTCAATCAGTTTTAAAGTAGCCATGCCAGCCATGGAATGCCCTATTACCAAAGGCTTTTCGGGTAAACTGTCTATTAATTTGCTGATGGCCGTAACAATATCTATAAATCCAGTTTTGGTAAGATCAGGATGCACTCTTGCTCTCAATTCGGCAGGAACACCTTCGTGTCCTGGATTTGCGGGAGTATAAACCGTATATCCTTTTTGTTCATAGTACTTTTTCCATTCTGTCCACGTTTTGTCGTTCACAAAATTTCCATGAATGAGTACAATAGTTTTCGATTTTGACATGATTCTTTTTATTTGATTAATGTTAGAATTTCTTTAAAAATTTCCCGTCTCGAATCTTTTACAAGTTCATAAAGGCACATTTCGACATTGGTTACTGAAGCTCCTTTGTGCTGCAGTTTTTGCAAAGCAATTACAATGCTTTCCTCTGATCTGGAAGAAATACAATTGGCTACAACTTCGACTTCAAAATTATAGGCCAGTAATCCTATTGCCGTTTGATACACACAGATATGAGCTTCTATACCGCAGATTAGCCACTGCTTTCTACCAGAATCTATAATCGCCTGTTTAAAAGTTTCGTTATCCAATGCATTGAAAGAAAACTTCTCAATTGGCTTCTGATCCTGAAATAGCTTTTCTAATTCAGGTATCGTTGCGCCAAGTCCTTTTGGGTTTTGTTCGGCCCAAATTATCGGAATTGAAAGTAATTGACAGCCTCGGATAAGTTTTTCCAAATTAACGGTCAGCTTTTCGCTGTTGTGCACCATTCGGGCCAATTTTCCTTGAACATCAATTACAATCAATCCAGTTTTTTCTTGTACAAGCATAACGACTTCTTTTTATTGTTTTTGAGAATTAAATTTACAAATTTATTTTCTTGTAAAATATTTAATTACAGATTGTTATGTTTGTTTTATTCAAGAATTAATCTTACTTCAAATACTTTTTAAGTTCTGCTGCGGCTTGAATAAAAAGTGCTTTTGTCTGCGGAATTTCAGCTAAACCATTCAATAACCCGAAATCGTGAATGACGTCGTTGTAGCGAACAGTTGTAACGACAACTCCAGCATCACTCAATTTACGTCCGTAAGCTTCTCCTTCATCTCTCAAAATATCATTTTCGGCAACTTGAATCAAAGTAGGAGGAAGACCTTTCAGCTGAGATAAATTGGCTTGCAGTGGCGAAGCGTATATTTCTTTTCTTTTGGAAGGATCTACGTATTGATCCCACATCCATTTCATTAAAGAATCGGTCAGAAAGCGCTGTTTGCCATATAGTTTATACGATTCTGTTTCAAAATTGGCATCGGTTACAGGCCAGAAAAGAATCTGCACTTTATAGAGTGGCGTTCCTTTTTCTTTAGCCATCAAAGCACTCGCTGTAGCCAGATTTCCACCTGCACTATTGCCCACGATTCCTAATTTGCTTCCATCCACATTGATTTCGCTTCCATGCGCCGAAATCCATTTTGCAGTTGCATAAACCTCGTTTATAGGCTGAGGATATTTGTGTTCTGGAGCCAGAGAATAATTGACAAAAACGCCCACATAACCCGTTAAAACGCTTAAATCTCTAACCATTCTTTTGTGCGTAGGATAATCGCCCAGCACCCAACCACCGCCATGAATGAACATAAAAACAGGCAGTTTTCCTTTCGCGCCAGCGGGACGAACAATATTCAGCTTGATTTTATAACCGTCAGCTGTAATTTCTTTTTCAGATTCTTCAATTCCAGACAAATCAACTTTAAAAGCATTTTGTGCGCCAACCAATACATTTCGGGCATCTGCAACCGGAAGCGATTCTAATGGAGCTCCTCCAGAATTTAGAGGTTTTAAAAAGGCTTTTACGGCTGGAGTCAAATGCGGGTCTGTAGCATAATCGCCTTGCGCATAACCTTTTGTTGTTAAAGTGTTTAAAATTATATAAGGAATAAAGATCATTTTTAAGAGAATTGATTTTTTCATTGTGTTTAAGCTTTAGGATTATGTTTTATTTTACAGAATAAGGCAATGAAAGATTTCCGCTGGCAACAGTGTAAACTTTGTATACCCCGAGCATTGGCTTAGAGCCTTCAGAATCATGCGAACCGCCAGTGCCAGTGCTAACTTCCATATAGCAGCTGACAGCATCAAACTTAAAATTGGTTTTGTTGTTGATTCTAAAATCGGGCACGATTACTTTTATAGAATTTCCTTTAGCCACGATATTAAAACCAGGACTATCCATATACATTGCCATTCCAGGATTTGTTGGAGGAAGAACCACATTTGGATCTCCTTTTGTAAATTCTCTAACCGAAAGTCCGCCGGCAACACGTTTGTTTTCAACTAACAAAACCCAGTGTGCATGCCAGATTAAACCGTCATTTAGATAGTTTCCGTCAAGATTTTCATCCCAAAGCGGAGTGTCTTCAAAATCAGGATGAGAAGTAAGCGCAAGTGCTACTATTCCTTCGGCTTGACCGAAACCAATATCAGAAGATTTTAAAGTAGTCGGAAAAACATAGGCCAAAACTGGCGCACCATTTAACTGGCCAACTGGTTTAGGCATTGTTTTTCCTGCAGTTCCTTCTACTTTAATGTCCCAAACCGTAAGACCTAAATCTGCTTTATGAGTTATTGTGGCCGATTTTATTTTAAAATCATTGTTATTGTAGGAACTGCATTTATCGCAGGCTTTTGTAGCGCTAAAATTTAGAAATAAAATGATGATTAGCAATATTGATTTTTTCATAATAAATTGGTTTTTAAGGGTTAACTTTCCTAGAAAACCAATTTATATGCCATGGCAATAAAAGCTTTAATAATAAGGTTTTAGCGCTTTTTATGAAGATTAAAAGCGCTATATTTCGCTAAACCCATTTCGATTCGTGAGATTTCGCTACAAAAGAAATAAGCATTGTAGTGTGATACTAAACACATAGAGACATGGTTTAAAGTGTTGACCTTGAACTAGAAAAGGCATTTTACTAATTTAAAAACACATAGTTATCTATGTTTAGAAACTTGTTTCTTTTGCCTTCTTTCAGATACAAACAAAACTATGTTTCTATGTGTTGAAATTAATTGTATCCAATAGAAAACTATCTTCTTTTTTCATTGATTGGAAACTCTTTAGAGAATTCTATTTTAAGAATTGTTCCGTTATTGTTTTCCATCGAAAAAGCCGCATCCAAATCATCGCTGAGACCTCTTATTAGACTTAAGCCAAACGAATTGATTTTTTTGTTGCTAATGTTTGCATCAAAGCCCACTCCGTTATCGGCAATAGTCAGCAGGTATTTGTCTTCGGTTGTCGCTTGGAGCGTAACATAGATCATTCCTGTCCTGTTGTCTGGAAAAGCGTATTTTATTGAATTGGTAATCGCTTCGTTTAAGATAAGCCCAAGCGGAACGGCCTGTGCAACATCTAATTCGAGCGGATCAATTTTAAGTTCAAACCGAATGCGTTGCCCAAGCGAGAAAGATTCTCTCAGATATTCGACCAATTCTTTGATGTAATTGGGCATATTGATCGTCGAAATATTCTCGGAACTATATAGTTTTTGATGAATCAACGACATAGAATGAATGCGATGCTGACTGTTTTTAATGGCCGACAACGCCATATCGTTCTCCAAATAAGCCGATTGCGAATTAAGAAGACTTATGACGGTTTGAAGATTGTTTTTTACGCGGTGATGGATTTCTTTCAAAAGCCATTCTTTTTCATCTAGCAAATGTCTAAGATTAATGTTCTTTTGATTGATTTCTTTTTCTTTAAATTCCAATTCAGCATTCGTTCTCTGTTTAAGGCGGTATCGATTGTATAATAAACCAAGAAAAAGAGCCAATAAAACCAAACTCCAGATGGAAAGCGTATTTAATAATTTTGATTTTTTTAAAGCCGTTTGCTGTAAATCGGTTTCTTTGTCTAATTGTTTGATTTTTTGTTCTTTATTTTCTGTTTCATATTGAATTCTAAGCTCTTCAATTTGTTTGTTTTTAGAATAATCTAAAAGTGAATCACTGAATTTTTTATACAATTTATGATGTACCAAAGCCGATTTAAAATCCCCATTTAGCGAATCCAATTTATACAAAGACATTTCCAACGCTTCTGAGTTGTAGTTCTTGCCATATTTTTTAGAAAGCGCTTCGACTTTATCAATATAAAATTTTGTTTTGGGCAGATTTTGTCGATTTGCATAAAATAGAGCAATAGACGAATAAGTATTGCAGAGATCTCGATAAGTCTGTGGCGAATCTAAAGCATCTGCAGCTTCTCCGGCTTTTATAAAATACTTTTCGGCTGTGCCATAATTTTTAATTCGCCAATAACAATTTGCGTAGGCAAAATTCATAATCATGTTATCAAATTTATTTGGAGGCGGATAATGGCTTGTTATAGAATTCATATATTCTATGGCTTCTTTGTTTTTTCCTTTGGCAGACAAAGAGGCTGTAGCCGTGATGAAACTTTTATACCAGCTGCCACTGCTAAAAACATTTTGCCCGTATTTTATGCTTTTTTCAGCCATTTTCATGGCATCATCGGTATGTCCCATCTGCAAATACATTAAACCTAGACGCATATAAAAAATATCTGCAAAAGTGTAATCTTTGGTAGATTCCATTGTTTGCACACTCTTTAGAGCATAATACAAAGCACTTTTCATGTTAAACTGAACGGCTTCGATGTGCGCAATTGTAGTTTCTCCAAATTGCTGCTGTCTGAAGCCGATTTTTCGCATATCGGCAATATTTTGATAGAGTATTTTTTTTGCATCATTTATTTTTCCGTGCCAGAAATAAATGGTGCACAAATTGGCTTTTGTTTCCAATCTTTTTTCTTCAAAGCCCAATGTTTTAAACAAAGCTTCGGCTTCTTTTAGAATTTTCTCTTTTTCGGGATCTAAGTCGTATTGATAGCTCGCCTGATTGAATAATGCATGTGCCAGCGCCGCTTTATCGTTTTGTTTTCGGCATTCGTTTACGACTTGCAAAAAGCATTTTTTACTTTCAGGATAGTTGTTGATTTGAAAATAAAACTTTCCCAAAAGCATTACACTTTCATGCTGCCACTTTTGTATTTTTAGCTCATTACTAATTTTTACCGCATCGGTGATATAAAGGTTAGCGTTTTTTAAATCGTCTGGTTTTGTAAAAGGCTTGAACAAATAAAAGATTCCCAATTGTAGCGCCAGTTTTATTTTATCGACACCTTTAGATTTCAAATAAAGTCTTTTTGCGGCATCGATGTTTCCTTTTTCAATTAAATCATTTCCAATTAGATAAGAACCATCATTAAAACCTTCATCATAAGCTAAAGAGACAGGAAGTTTATAGGCCTTGCAGGTTAAAACTACAGAACTATCGGCATCAATAGAGCCTTGATTTGAATTGTATAAGTAAGAAGAGCAGGTGTGAATTAATAGACGTTTCTTTTTTAAGTCATAATTTGCTGTTGCAGGATGGCTTTGTGCCTGAGAATTAATTGTAATAAAAAACAGCAGACAAAACGTGTAAAGTAGCTTCATGGTTTATTAGAATTAAATTTAGTAGGTTTTGGATTAACAAATATAGGAATAAACAATTTTTATGTTTTGAAAAATAATATGAAAATTACGGTTAATTGTGATTTTTATTTATCTAAATTTGGAAACGACTAATTTTAATTGTGATAATTAACTATTTTTGTATCAATAAATTAAGTGCAAGATAGATAAAAAATAACCACTTATGAAAAATTCTCCCGATAACGGATATGAAACTGTTTCTTCAGGTTTGAAAAAACGAATTTTAATTGTAGAAGATCAATTTATTGAAGCTCACGATTTACAGTTAATTCTCGAGAAAGCAAATTATGAAGTTATCGGAATCGCGCGGTCGGTAGAACAGGCATTGGAACAAATTGAAATTGAAAAACCAGATTTGGTCTTCTTGGATATTATGCTCAAAGGAAGCCGAAATGGTATTGAGTTGGCGCATATTCTTAAAGAGAAATATATTGGTTTCATATTTATTTCTGCCAATTCAAGTAAAACTGTATTAGATCAAGCTAAAACTACTCATCCTTATGGGTTTATCGTAAAACCTTTCCGAGATCAAGATGTGCTAACGACTCTTGAAATTGCATTTTATCGTCAGCAATACAGCTTAGAAAGTCAGCTCATGCAGCAGTTTCAGTTTCAGACCGCAATTACAGAAATTATAAATTCAAATCTAAAGAAAGAAGAGGCGTTATTGGCATTTGCAAAAGCGGCTCAAACTTTTATTCCTTTTGATTATTTGGAAACGGGTTTTGTGACTTCCACGCATTATGATAATCTCGGAATTGTCCGCAGAAATTTAGAACAATATCAAATCATCAATTTGCAGAAACTTTCGCAAATAGCGGTATTGTCAGAAAAAGAAATCAACGAAACTTACAGGAAATCTAAAGTAGATAAAAAGCCTGTGATTTATAGCGAAGAAGCATTGATTAACAACCTGCAAGAAGCGCCAATTAAAGCTTTAATTGCACACAATTTTGGGATCAAATCTTATTTGGTTTTTCCGCTTTCAATTGCCTCGATCCAGAGCTATCATTTTACTTTTTACAGCCGTAGCCTTAGTGTTTATTCTCAAGAACACTTGCGATTATTAGGTTCACTTGAAACGCTTTTTCATCAATTTATTGCTAAAATTTATTCGAAAGAAGATTTAAATCTGCCTATTAAAAAAACGGAAGTCAAAAGCACAACTCCTCCTGTAAACACGCAAGAAGGTTTTAAAGGGATTATTGGCAACAGTTCGCAAATGGGCACAGTTTTTAATTATATTCGGAAAGTTTCGCCTTCAGATACTTCGGTTTTAGTTTTAGGAGAAAGCGGAACAGGAAAAGAAAAAATTGCGCAAAGCATACATGCTTTATCTCCGAGAAAAGACAAACCTTTGGTTATTATCAATTGTGGCGCTATTCCTGAAAATCTTGCCGAATCATTGCTTTTTGGGCATGAAAAAGGGGCTTTTACAGGCGCTTTGGACAGACGCATTGGTAAATTTGAATTGGCAGATGGAGGAACTATTTTTTTAGATGAAATAGGAGAGATGTCTCTCGAATTGCAGGTAAAACTGCTTCGTGTTTTGCAAGAAAGAGAAATTGAGCGTGTAGGCGGTACTTCGCCAATGAAAATAGATGTTAGGATTATTGCGGCAACCAATAAAAATTTGGAAGAAGAAGTGGCAGCAGGACGATTTAGAATGGATTTGTACTATCGTTTGCATGTTTTTCCGATTATGGTTCCGCCATTAAAAAAGAGAAAAGAAGACATTCCAGATTTAGCTAATCATTTTATAGCAGTTTATAGTGAGAAAATGGGTAGAAAAGCGCCTATTCTTTCCGATTTTGCTTTGCAGCAGATTATAAATTACAATTGGCCAGGAAACATTAGAGAACTCGAACATGTAATGCAACGCGCCATTTTGCTGACAGAAGGAAATGCGATTAAAGAAATTGAACTTTCTATGTCTTCCAAAATGCATCCTGAACCAGCACAAGAATCATTTTCTATAAAAACGATATTAGAAAATGAACGAGATTATATTTTGTATATCCTTAAAAAATGCAACGGAAAAATTTCTGGTGCTGGTGGCGCCGCCGAAATTCTGGATATTCATCCGTCGACTTTAAATTCTAAGATTAAAAAGCTGGAAATTAAGAAAGGGATTATTTAGTGGGAATATTGATTCTGTTTTTTTAATCATGTTTAAACATAGCCCGTGGTTTCAACCACGGGAACATTTAAAAATTCCGCAAGAGGTTTCAACCACGTGAACACAAAAAAAATCTGCAATCCATTAAGAAATTTTCTTTAGCCAATTGGCGATGAACTCAGCAATAGTCTGCCAGTTTTCTTGATTTATACTCAAATGATTGCCCTCTTGAAATTCTTTGTAACAAGTGATAGAATGAAGGTTTTTGTATTTTTTAAAGTTTAAATAATTTAGAGAAGCAGGAACAAAAGCATCTTCTGAACCCGATACAAACAAAAGCGGATTGTGTTTTTTCTTGAAATCAATCTTAGCCGATTTAGAATAAATGTTTCGTATAACTGATTTTGATTCGGGAATCAATAGAGCTTCGTAAGCTTCTTTTTGCTTTTCAAACGGCATTTGGTTCGCAAAATAGTATTGCCATGTCTTAAAAGGCATTAAAAAGGGCTTATTTGTTGAACTAAAGCAATCGGAAAGATTCCATATTGCTTTATAAAACGAAAAATTAAAATGCATAAGATTACCAGGCGGAATAGAATTGATGCAGATTCCGTGCGATCCCAGTTCTTTTTGAAGCAGTAACTGCGTTAGAAGTCCGCCATAGGAATGACCAATCAAAATTGGTTTTTCAGGAAGCTTGTCAATGATTTCAGTGTAATAATCCAATAAGTTATTTAAACGAATTAAAGCAATTTTGGACTCTGAATGGTTTTGTCTCAAATCGACTGCCAATTCGTTTTTGTAAAGCCAAGGCGGAGCAACCGTTTTATAGCCCTCATTTTCAAAAAAAACAATCCATTCTTTCCAGCAAGCATGGCTGATGAATGTTCCAGTAATAAACATAATCGTTTTTTTAGTAGATAAATACATCATATCGAAGCTGTTAGATTAATGTTTAGAAAAGAGTACTATTTCATTTACAAAAAACAAAAGGAATGCCTTTTTTATAAAGTATTGATTCTAAAAGAATTGTTTGTAAAACAGATTTAGGAATTATTATATATCGTTAAAAAGAAGATTGGATTCTTGAAATATCATAATTCTTTAGCATACGAATAATCGTTAAATGCTTTATTGTTAGTGTTCTGCGTTTTGGTTTAATCTTTGTCTACTTGATGAAAACGAATATTGATTTCAATCTTTAACTTATAATTATGGAAAAAATTTATGACGCAGAAACACGTTTTGCCGATTTAGGCGATCGTAAAATTGCTTATCGTTCGTACGGCAAAGGAAAAGCAGTAATTTTTGTGAACCGTTTTAGAGGAACACTAGATACTTGGGATCCGTTGTTTGTTGCATCGATGGCAGAAAAGTTCAACGTTATCGTATTTGATTATTCTGGAATTGGCTCTTCTACAGGAAGCCTTGCTCCAGACATTACCGTTGTAGCCAAAGATGTAAAAGATTTGGCAGATGCCTTAAAATTAGATTCGGTTGTTGTTTTAGGATGGTCTTATGGTGGGTTGGTGGCACAGACGGCAACTTTGCTTTATCCTAATTTGGTAACGCATGCCGTTTTGGTAGGAACAAATCCGCCGGGAGAAAACAAAATTCCTATTGAGCAAGCTTTTTTTGATGCCGCACTCAAACCTTTAAATGATTTTGATGATGAAATTGTGCTGTTTTTTGAACCAAAATCAGAATCAAGCCGTTTGGCAGCAAAAGCTTCGCACGATAGAATTCATAAAAAGATAGCCGTAGATAAAATTCCTTCTACAATGGATGTTTTTCAATTGTATTTTGGCGGAGGAGATACTTTTAGAGAAGATGCTTTAAACTTTAGAGAACAATTGAAAAAGACCAAAACTCCTATTTTAATCATTTCTGGAGATCATGATATCAGTTTTGCTGTAGACAATTGGTATTCGATTATCAATCAAATGACAAATGCGCAAATGATTGTGTATTCGGCAACTGGGCACGGACCTCAGCATCAATATCCGGAACTTACCGCGCAATACATCATTAATTTTGTGGAATACATATAATTTGAAGTTCATCAGCAGAACTTCATTATATGCAAAAGGAATAGTGTCAGCAGCTATTCCTTTTTTTTATGAAAAAAAATGGTGTTGTTTTCTGTAGTCTTTTTTATAAAATGATATTTCGCTAAAACCCACATTTTAGCGAAATATAGCAAAGAAAAATAACTAATTTAAATCTCGATGGTTGTGTTTATTTTAGGCAGGAATAATTGAAAAGAAGCTTTGTTAAACTCTTCTAAAGCTTTCTGATGATCCATTACAATAAATCCGAAAGTATCGTAATGAACGCCTAATATTTTGTTTACCGCAACGAGTTTTGCGGCTTCAATAGCTTCTTCAATTCCCATAGTAAGTCCGTCGCCAATAGGGAAAACAGCGAAGTCAAGTTTGGTAAATTTAGGAATGAGCTGCATGTCTAAAGTTAGAGCCGTATCGCCGCTGTAATAGAAATTTCCATCTGTTGTTGTAAGTACAAAACCACACGCAATTCCGCCGTAAGAACCATCTATAAAACTGCTTGGATGCTGGGCTATTACACATTTTACAGTTCCGAAATCAAAATCAAACTTTCCTCCTGGATTGATGGGGTGTGCATTTTCGATTCCGTTTTTCAGTAGCCAATTATAGATTTCAAAATTTCCGAGCACTTTTGCGCCCGTATTTTTGGCAATTCGCTCTACATCGAGAATATGGTCATAATGCGCATGAGAGATAAAAATGTAATCTGCTTTTATAGCATCTACATCAACCTCTTTGGCTAATTCGTTTGGTGTAATAAAAGGATCGAAAAGAAGGTGTTTTCCGCCGGCATAAACAGAAAAACACGAATGTCCGTAGTAAGTAACTTTCATGGTAAAACGTTTTAAATCAGTTAATAATAATATTGGTTTTCAAGAAATGTGCCAGTGGGGAATGACGTTATAAAAGCAAAATTATTAAGAACTGTATTTAAACGTTCTAGCGGAGCAAAATATTTATAGAAGAATCTATTTCGCATCTACAAAAAAGCTCCAGAGGAGCGGCATAAAAATGGTTTTAGAGAAGGAGATTGCATTACGCTGATTTTCCGTAAATTAAAATAGCACTTATAAAATAAAATCTTTATCTTTAACTAGTTGGTATATTGGTTTATATATGATTTTTGCTGATATACTTTTTTTCGCTGTTTAAGTTAAGGACCCCAAATTTTCATAAACAGTCTATTCTAAATACATTCAAACCATTTCAGAATTTATCTGAATAATAAGTTTTTATTTCATTTCTATTTTATCCTGCAGTTTTTAATTAAACAGCAAAGAAGTCGCTAGTTAAAAGTAATTTCAATTCATAAGAATATTATATAGATGTACGTAAGACTAAGTTTTCTCAAACCTTTTATTTTGTTTTGTCTTTTTGTATCCTGCTTGGAAACAAAAGCGCAGACCACTTCTCTAGAAGAATGTTTTTCTATAGCACAGCAAAATAATATTACCATCAAACAGGCAAGATCTGCATTAAAGACAGGCGAATACAATCTTCAGGCAGAAAAGAAAGGCTATTTGCCTAAAGTAGATCTTTTATCGAGTTATTCTTATTTGAGCAGTCCGCTTACGATAAATCTACAGACCGTTAAAGACGGAATCGTTGAAGGTTCATCACAGCAAAGTGTGAATACGGCAAACGAAATTTACCATGAAATTACGGGAAACAACTTATCGCAGGCAGCGCAGGATCGTATTTATAATACTTCAAAAACAGTTATTGGCGGTATTTATCCAGACTATAATCCTAGTTTAAGCAAACAGTCTTATTTTGTTGCAGGAGTGGGAGTTCGTCAGCCTATTTTTCTTGGAAACAAAATAAACTCGAGTATAGATCTGGCTCAATCGGTTGCTAATTCGGCAGGAATTGGTGTTGAGATTGCCGGTAAAGAAGTTAATTTTTTAATTGCAGTGCAATATCTTAGAATATTATACCTCAACTCTTTAATCAAGAAACAAGAACAGATTGTAAGTGCTTTAGACAAAAATAAAAATTACGCCGAAGAATTGGTCAAGAATAAAATACTGCCTCCATACCAAAAGAACTGGACGAATGTGGTTTTAATTCAGGCGCAGACTCAGTATAACAATATCAAGATGGAAAAACAAAATGCCCATCTTGAGCTGAATAAACTGATGGGAGTTGATCTTGACGCTGCAATAGTGATTTCTGATACTTTAAAATATGCCGAAATCAATCTAGAGAAACCTATGAATGAGTATTGGCTTACAAACCCGGTTTACAGAATTGCAAACAACAAAATCTCTTATGCAGAAACTGCTGAAAAAATCAGTAAATCATTGGCTTTGCCTAACATTTTTGCCATTGGAAATTACAATTTATATCAGAAAGACTTACCCGTTTCTATTCCCGATTGGTTTGTAGGGCTGGAATTGCAATGTACTTTGTATAACGGACAGACCAATAAAAGGACTTTAGCCGCAAAACAGTTGATAGAAGAAGCGAAACTAGGAGAAGAGAATTCCAGTTTAATGCTTCAGGTGCAGTCGAGAGTGGCAAAGAACAAAATGACATCATTGCAAAATGATGTTATGGCTATGGATGCAGCGAGAAAGGAAGCCAATACGACAAGCAGTTTAATAACCAAGAGAATGAACAATCAGCTCTCGTCGCCAAAAGATGTTAATGATGCTTTATTGATAGAAACAGAAATAGAAAAAGGGTATTATACAGCTGTTTTAGGATACTATCTGGCATTAGCGGAATATTTTAATAGTTTAGGAAATCCAAGTCAAATAACGCAATTTATTAAATAGATGAAAGATATATTTAAAAACTACTGGGCGCTGATTATTCCAATCTTTGTAGTAATAGCAGGACTGATTTTTTTCTTAAAAGACAACAATAAAGAAGATGGCAATTTTATAGGAATGGTCGATGCAACCAGTGTAGATGTGGCGGCCGAATTTCCAGGCAGATTGGATTCGTTGCTTGTAAAACAGGGCGATACCGTAAAAACAGGACAATTGCTGGCTGTACTTCGATCTAACGAAATAAACGCCATAAAAGCACAGGCATTATCGGCAATTGATGCTGCAAAAGGACAGCAGGAGCTGCTTACGCAAGGAGCAAGACCAGAATTGATAGAAGCGACTTCTAAACTGTATCAAATCAGTCAAGAGCAATATAAATTGTTTAGCACGACTTATGACCGCATGGAACGTCTGTATAATGAAGATGTGATCTCGGGACAGGAAAAAGATGTTTTCTATTTTAAATTTCAAGCCGCAAAAAAGGAAATGGAAACCGCTCAGTTAAATCTGCAAATGCTCAAAAATGGTACAAGACCCGAATTGTTAAAAACCGCAAATGCCATCGTAAAACAAGCAGAACAAGCTTACGAACTAACAAAAGCACTTGGAGATAATACTAGAGTTTATGCTCCAGCAGACGGAGTAATTTCTAACTTGGTTACACATCAGGGTGAAATTATTTCTATTGGGTATCCGATTATGACCATAGAGAAAAAGAACTCAACGATAATTAAGTTTAATATCCGACAGGATAAATCCAATTTGCTTAAAGTGGGAAGCAAGACAGCAGTTAAAGTTCCAGGTTGCGAGCCCGAAACGTTTGATGCCGTTGTGCATTCTATTGCGCCTACCTTAGAATTTGCCAATTGGGTTCCGTCCAAAGATAAAGGAGAATTTGAATTGAGAACTTTTACAATAGAAGTGAAACCCGAAAACCTTGCACAGATTAAAGGCCTTCGTTCTGGTATGACTGCTTCTTTAATTCTTCCTCAATGATTTTGATGACGAACATAATCATTAGGGAGTGGAAGCGCATTCTGAGTTTAAAGGTTTTTTACTTGGTAATGCTTGTTGTTCCTGTCGCGTTGTTTTTCTTTTACGCTTTTATTTACCAAAAACAAGATGCCAAGAACTTAGCATTTGCTATTTGGGATGAAGATCAAAGCGCCATAAGCCGAGAGCTGATTTTTTTATTAGAGCAAAAAGAAACGTTGCAGATTACGAGAAGAGTAAGCAGCGAAGCCGAAGTTAAAAAACTGATTCAAGAAGGTAAAATACTGGGCGCCGTGCATTTTCCTGCAAATCTGCAAAAGAATATCTACAGCCGGCATCCGAGTAATGTGACTTTGTACACCAATGCCGCCGCGCTTGTTCCTGCTAAGTTAGTTTATAAAGCTGTCGCCGAAGTTGTAATTACAGGAAGCACAGGTGTAATTTTGCAGAAACTGGTAAAAACGGGAATGAAATCTGATCAAGCGATGGCGATTGCTAATCCGATTAGTTTGAGAACCTATCAGCTTTATAATCCAACTTACAATTATCAGGAATATTTGGTTCCGGGTTTAATAACAGTCGGAATGCAGATGATTCTAATTATCAGTTCTATGCTGGCTTTAAATTATGAATGGGTTACAGGAACGATGCACGAACTATACGATTCATCAAAAGGTTCTGTTGTTGTTGCAATTATAGGAAAAACAATAGCGCATCTTGCCATCAGCTGGATTAATTTTATCATCATTACAGGGATAATCTTTCCTTTTTTTGATATTGGCATTCCTGCAGCCACCGGAAAGTTTTTTGGACTATACACTATGCTTTCTTTAGCCTGTATTGGCATCGGTATGTTTATATCGGCTTTGTTCAAAGATGTGATGCTTTCTGGGGATGTGGCTCTTTTTTATACTTCGCCTGCTTTTGTGTTTAGCGGATTTACTTTTCCCAGGTGGGCAATGCCTTGGTACGATCAGTATTATGCGCTTATAATGCCTTATACCGCTTTTTTAGACGGTTTTTTTAAGGTGTATTATATGAATTTGCCTTTAAAATATGCTCAAGGCGAATTTGCGAAACTCTTGTTGTTTTGCTTGGTCATGTACCCGACAGCAATGTTGTTGTTTAAACGTCAATTTAATTCGATTAAAGATGAAAAAGAAACCGCAACAATCGCTGATTAATCTCTTTTTGAGAGAAGCTTCGCAAGTAGTAAAGGATCATAGTTTGCTGCTTACGCTTCTTATTGCTCCTTTGCTGTATGCTTTTTTTTACGGAAGCATTTATGTCAATAAAGAGGAATTCGATGTAAAATTGGCTGTGGTAGATGATGATGGTTCGAGATTATCACGTTTGCTGCAGCAAAATATAGATGATTCCCCAATTGTAGAACTGATTCATTTTTCGAATTTGGAACAGGCAAAAGAGCAGATGTATCAAGGCAATTGTCAGGGATATTTTTATATTCCAGAAGGAACAGAAGCGAATTTGCTGAGTTTAAAACAAAGCAATGTAGTATTGGCAATCAATGCGGCCAGATTTCTGCCATCGAGCGATTTGTTATTAAATGTGCAGCAGATATGTTTGACCGTTGGAGCAGGAGTACGTCTTCAATATTATCAGAAAAAGGAAGGAATGAGTACTACCATTGCGATGGAAAATGTGATGCCTGTAAACTTAGATTATCGTCCTTTATTTAACGAAAGATCGAGTTATGGCGCATTTTTATTGCCAGGACTTTTGGCTTTAATTCTGCAGCAAACCTTATTAATTGGCTTATGCGAAAGTGTAGCAGGCGAGCGGCAGCGTTCTCGTTTAGGAGAATGGCTCGGTTCGGGTATTTCTAATGGAATTTGGGGCAAAGGATTATTCTATCTGATACTTTTTGCTTCGTATGGCTTTTTCTTTTTAAATGTAAATTACAAACTGCTCAATTTACCCATGAGAGGCAGCGGATTCGAGTTAAGCTTATTACTGCTCTTGTTTATTGTTACTTTAATTCCGATGGCGCAGTTTATAGGTTCGTTATTCAAATCGCAATTGCTTTGTTTGCAGATGATGGCTTTTTCAACTTATCCGATTTTCTTGATTACAGGATACAGTTGGCCATTTGAATCGCTTCCGCTAGCATTGCAGTGGCTGTCTAATCTTTTGCCTACAACGCCTTTTATTGTTTTATATACCGCCATTGTACAATCGGGTGCCAGTTTATGGGATAATCCGTCTGTTTTATTGCATCTTATACTGCTTTTTGCTTTTTATAGTACGATCTGTTTTATTCGTTTAAAATATTTGATGGGGAGAGAATAAAGAATAAAGAATAAAGAATAAAGAATAAAGAATAAAGAATAAAGAATAAAGAATAAAGAATAAAGAATAAAGAATAAAGAGAACTTTAAAAACTGCTCATCTGCGAGAGAACAAATAATACAAAATGCTGGAATAAATCGCGTTTTACGATGTGTTCCAGCATTTTGTATTATGTGAATTTACAATATTATAATACCACCAAAGGAGAAATTACACCAAGCATAATTCTTCCTGTTGTGTTGTTAGATTGTCCCAAATCTGTTTTGGCATAATCACTGTAATCGTACCATCGAGCTACATAAGTGGCAAAAAACTTCAAGTTAAAGTTTTTAATCGGATAAAATTCTACAGTTGGAATAACGCCCCAAGCCGTACGAATTCGGTTTGAACTCACATTTGGATCTGGAATATCTTTCCATGAAGCTTTGCTGACCATTCCGATAGCCGAAATTTTCCATTGTTCATTTAGAGAGTATACCGCTCTAAGCCAATGCTCGATATAATAAACATTTTCTGCCGCATGATCTAAAACAGTATCTGGAAGCAAAGAACTCACAACTCCTGTTCGGTCAAGATCTTCGCTGCTCCATTTGAAATCATATTGAAAGAGCCATTTTTTAGATCTAAACTGATTTCCTAATGCGGTATAATACATATTTACAGGTTTTCCATTTTTTGTGGCTTCCTGAAAAATACTGAAACTATAAATGGTTTTAAATTTTCCGTCTAAAAAACTTCCATTCCAATTTCCTACATACGCTGCAGGAAATTTTGCTTCTTCTACATTGGGTACATTTTGATAAAGTTCAGAAAAAGTTTTGGTTCTAGAATTTAAAACCTGTCCAGAAAAGGTATGATTTTCATTTAGTTTCCAGTTGACCTGAACTCCAGTTAAAAAGTTATCCGAATTCTCTACAATATCATTGTATTGATAGATATCAATCGGATTCATGTCAAATTCATAACCACCCCAGTTTGCTGTCATTTTTCCAATTGCAATACTGGTTCTGTCGGATATTTTATACCCAATAAAAGCTAAATCGGTAGAACTGCTGATGTTATCTGTAGATTGTGGTTCTGTTTCTTTAGTATATCGGTCTCGAAACCTAAAAAATACTTTGTCCTTATAGACTCTCCCTTTTACTTCCAGTCTAAACTGGTTTACTTCAAATTTACTTTCAGTATATTTTCCATCTTCTATATAGGTGTTAAATCCTAATTGAGTATTGAAAATTAAATCAACATTATTAAGCAAATCAACTTTGGTTGCTTTGATCAAAGGTGTTTTATGATTTAGGACGGTATCAGTCTGTTTTTCTTGCTGTGCATAGACGCCAGCTGCCAGAAAAACGCTCAAAATTATTGAAGGTAAGATACGCATAGTTTACAATTTCAATTGGATTAATACTCAAAGAAGTATTCTTGGAGTTTTTTACTGTCTTTAGTTTGGGTAAGTCCCAACATTAATAGAATCCTCGCTTTTTGAGGAATTAGATCATCTGCGACAATAGTACCAAGCTTTTGATCATCGGTTTCGTCAAACAAAGTAACTCTTCCAGATGGTACTCTAGAAGCTCTTGCAACAGCAATTCCTTTTTTAACAGCGCTTGCCGCAGCATCTGAGTTTACTTTATTTAGATTTCCGTTACCTAAACCACCAGTTACAATTCCTTTTACTCCCGAAGCTACATACGCATTTATGGCAGTTGCCGGCGCATCAGCGTATAATTCGACAACAGCTACTTCTGGTAAAGTGGTTAAGCCTGTAATATCAAACGGAGTATTTTTATTGGTTTTTCTAATTGGACTTTCATAAAGTGTCACTTTTCCGTCATACACCTGTCCAATTGGACCACTGTTTGGAGCTGTAAAAGCATTTAAGTGAGTAGTGCTCGTTTTTACGGCATTTCTTCCTGTAAAAATATATTCATTAAATACCAGTAAAACACCGCTGTGTGCTGCTTGTTTAGACGCAGCTAAAGTTACAGCATCATATAAATTCTTTGGACCGTCTGCGCTTATGGCTGTTGCTGGACGCATAGATCCGGTAACGATTACGGGTTTATCAGATCGTACCGTTAGCGATAAAAAATAAGCTGTTTCTTCCTGCGTATCGGTTCCGTGGGTGATTACGATACCATCGGCTTCATTATTTTTATAAATTTCGTTGATTCTTTTATTCAGCTTAATCCAAATCTCCACAGTCATGTCCTGACTTCCTACATTTGAAATCTGTTCTCCAGAAATTTCGGCAACTTTATCAATTCCTGGAACCGCTGCGATTAAATCTTTTATAGGTAATTGTCCCGCAGTATAAGCAGAGCGATCTGCAGATGCGCCTTGTCCGGCAATTGTTCCTCCAGTTGCGAGTATCTTAATTCTAGGTAATTTTTGAGCATAAGTACCTGTTACTAATAAAACGGACAATAATAAAGTAAATAAATTTTTCATAGGTTTAATATTTTAATTTAAGCTTCTATTATTTTGTTGAGTTTTCCCAACTGGTTACATATTCCATTAAAATTTTACGGATATTTTTTCCAAGAATCAGATAGCTATCAGTTGGAAGATTAGCAAGAGAAACCCTGATACTCCATTCTGGGCCAGCAAAACCGCCTCCATTTAAAAGTACGATTGCTGTTTTTTCTGCTAAACGGAATAAAACATCAACGGGTTCAAAATTTGTTTTAAGCCAATTGGCAAAATCATCACCATGAAAGTGTTTTGCCGCTACCATAATATCGATTTCAGAATAATATCCTGCACGCATCGGATCTTCTAGAATCGGAACTTCTAATCCTTCCCATAACAAGCTCAGGCGTTTGTGAATAATAGACTGTGTAAGCGTTTTATAAACATCCTGAGTATCTAATAAACAAAATGCAGAGAAAAGCATCATTTGAAATTGCTGAGGCAGAGATAGTCCAGCCGTGTGGTTTAGAGCTACTTGTCGGCTATCAGCTACAAGTCGGTCAATAAACTTGATCTTTTCTGGTTCTAATGTTAGAGAAGAATAACGATCGTGCAGTTCTTTTTTAAGTTCTGGACTTAAATCGGCAATTTTTTTATCGAAAATATTGTCTTGATGAATGGCAATCGTTCCAAGTCTCCAGCCTGTACAGCCAAAATATTTTGAGAATGAATATACCGTGATGGTATTTTGTGGAATAATAGCCATTAATGATCTAAAATTATTAACGAAAGTTCCATAAACGTCATCTGTAATAACCATCAAACCTGGGTTATGATTTTTTACTATATCAGCGATATAATTGAGCGTGTCAGTGCTCATTGCAGAAGATGGCGGATTGCTCGGATTTACCACAAAAGCCACTTTAACCGCAGGATCTTTAAGCTTATCTAATTCAGAATTTGGATATTGCCAAGTATGGAATCCGTTTTCGCCAACTCCACTTGCTTCTACATAAACGACATCAAATTTGTATCGATCTAATTCCGGAATTTCGATATAAGGTGTAAAAGTAGGCGTAAGCAAGGCTATTTTATCACCACGCTCGGTAAGGTGATTTTGCATAAGCGAATCAAAAATGTAACACATTGCAGCTGTTCCGCCCTCAACAGCAAAAATATCATATTTGCCTTTATTGTTTCCTGCACCGCACATTTCCTGTACCAAATAATCATGAACAATAATTTCTATCTGACTTAGCATACGATCTGGGACAGGATAGTTAAATCCGATTACAGCTTCTATCCATTCACGGATCCACGCATCGCCATCAAAATCATGTTTGTCTACACCATAATGATATGTTTTTTCTAAAAGTGCAGCAGCAGGAGTATCTTTATGTTTCAATAAAAAAGCTTCAAAACGAGAAGCCACTCCGCTTTTGTTTTGTACAATTCCTGCTAGAATGCCTTGTTCTTCCATAACATTGCGGCATTCTTCTAATGCAAATTGTCCGAAAAGGAAAAAAGCTTCTCTAGGAACTGTAGCAATCCAGTTCGGATTTCCTCTTCCGGCATTAAGTGTTATCGCCGTAGATTTAAGCGCACTTTCATCTGCCAAATGAATTAATTCATTTTTAATTTCAAATGGGCTGAGGGTCTGAAGTGTTTTTTCTACCTCTCTTGATGTTTTTATTTTTGAAATATCAATTGCCATAACTAAAATATTTAGAGATTATATAAAAATTCGACTAACTCATGATTAAAATAATGACGACACCCCATATAATGAGCAGCGTATTACCAACTGCATAGGTCACGGTATAACCCAATGCAGGGGTTTTGCTTTTTACAGCATCTTGCAGAGCTCCCAAGGCGGCAGTAGTTGTTCTTGCCCCAGCAGCACATCCTAAAGTAATAATAGGATGAAATTTGAAAATGTATCTCCCTATAAGAAGTCCGAGGATTAACGGAATGGCTGTTGCTGCAGCACCCGCGATGAAAAGCCCCCATCCAGCTTCTTGAAAACCTACGATAAAACTTGGTCCCGCTGTAATACCCACTACAGCGATAAATATGTTTAAACCAACATTATTCATAATCCACAAGGCAGGCTCTGGAATTCGCCCAAAAGTAGGATGCTGACCTCTTAGCCATCCGAAGAATAGTCCAGATATTAAGGCACCTCCACTGGTACTAAGGCTTATTGGTACTCCGCCAACTTTAATGGTTAATGCGCCAAGTAGTCCGCCTAATACAATTCCTAAACCAACAAAGGCCATATCTGTAGAATTTGTAGGGCGGTCCGGATATCCAATATGTGTCGCAACTTGATCTACGTCTCGTTTAATACCAATTAGTTCGATCATATCTCCTTTTTGAAGAACAGTATTGGGTAATATGGGCATCTGGATTCCAGCTCGCTTTAAAGATCTCACGACCACGCCGTGCATGTATTTTAAATGACGCAAATCGGCAATGGTTTTGTTGATGACTTCTTTTTTTACAATTAAGATGCTTAAAACTTCTACAGGAAAATTAAGAAGTTCGATATCTAGAACTTCTTTTTCATTTACAGCAACATAGTTCATCATGTATTCTCTTCTTCCGCCGAGTGCGACAACATCATTTTCTTGAATTACAAATTCTGGACTAGCATCTATGATCTCTTTTCCTCTTCGAATTCGCTGTATAAACAAACGTCTGCCTTTTCTTTCCAATTCATTTTCGACATCTGCAACTGTTTTGTTGTTAGCATAAGAATGTGCGGCAATCTGATAGGCATTGTATATTACACGATCATAAGCAGAGGCAATACTTGGATCATCGCCAATGGCATCTCCTCCAAGCTGAATCTCGAGTTCTTTTGCTTTTTCCACCAGATTTCCACCTAATAGTTTTGGACCAAGAGAAGCCAATAGCCAAGCAGATCCAGCAGTTCCGAAAATATACGTTACAGCGTAAGCAACTGGAATTTTGTTAATTAAAGCCGTTTTTTGATCGGCAGGAATACTAAGCTGATTGATAGTGTCAGACGCAACACCAATTACCGCAGATATGGTTTGAGAGCCTGCAAGCATTCCAGAGGTTAATCCCATGTCGTAGCCCATAATCTTTCCTATTAGATACGGACAGATCAAGCATAAAACGCATACTACTGCGGCATAAAGCATTTGAGGCAGCCCGTCTTTTTTTAAACCTCCAAAAAATTGGGGTCCGACACTGTATCCAACGGCGAAAAGAAACATAAGGAAAAAGACAGATTTAACGTTGGGAGAAATTACAATGTCTAATTGCCCGACTAAGACTCCCACAAGCAAAACACTGGTAACCGTTCCTAAAGAAAAGCTTCCGATTTTAAATTTTCCGATAAAATAACCTAGTGATAGCGTGAGAAAAATTGCCAGTTCGGGATAATCTTTTAATGTAGTAATAATCCAATCCATAATTATTTGTTTTTAGTTTAGATATATCAATAATTGATTATGAAAATCGAGGAGTACGAAAAGATATGGGAGAGGCGTTTAAGAAGAAATTATTTAGGCCATTCAAAAATATGTCATAAAGTGAGAATAATTGCATGATTTTGAGGAGGATATGTTTCAAGTTATAACTTGAAACAAGAAAACTTGAAACTTAACGTTGCAAATTGGAAGCCGCCCCTAAGAAATTGAAATTTGAAAGAATGTTTTCTTTTTCTTATCAGTTGTCAAAAAGCACATTATAAAAATGCATCAAATTCCAATTATGTATTTTTTTAGAATTAGTGCAATTATGGAGTAAAGTATAGCATTAATCGGTTCTGATGCGTATATTTGAGAGAATAAAAAAATAAAGCCATTATGAAGAAAATAGGATTTTTATCATTTGGGCATTGGGCTAATCATCCGTCATATAAAACTCGTACTGCGGCAGATACATTGTTGCAATCCATTGATTTAGCAGTGGCTGCTGAAGAAATAGGTATAGATGGTGCTTATTTTCGAGTACATCATTTTGCGCAGCAACTGGCATCGCCTTTTCCTTTGCTTGCGGCAGTAGGAGCGAAAACAAGTAAAATCGAGATCGGAACTGGCGTAATCGATATGCGTTATGAAAACCCATTGTATATGGTAGAAGATGCTGGATCTGCCGATTTAATATCAGAAGGTCGTTTGCAACTAGGAATTAGTAGAGGATCACCAGAACAAGTTATTGACGGTTGGAGTTACTTTGGTTATGAACCTGAAAAAGGAGAAACGGATGCCGATATGGGCCGTAAGAAAGCACTAGAATTTTTGGATAAACTTAAAGGAGAAGGATTTGCAGAACCAAATCCGTACCCAATGTTTCCAAATCCGCCTGGATTATTGCGTATTGAACCGCATTCTGAAGGATTAAGAGAAAGAATCTGGTGGGGAGCGGCGTCAAATGCAACGGCGGTTTGGGCTGCCGAAAACGGAATGCATCTTCAGAGTTCTACGCTTAAGTACGATGAAAACGGAAAACCTTTTCATGTGCAGCAAGCCGAACAGATAAGATTGTATAAAGAAGCTTGGAAAAATTTAGGACATCAGCGTGAAGCGAGAGTTTCGGTAAGTCGTTCGATATTTGCATTGGTCAATGAGCAGGATCGATATTATTTTGGCGGACAAGCCAAAGGCAATGATAGTTTTGGTTATATCGAGCAAGACAAAAGAGCCATCTTTGGTAAAAGCTATGCGGCAGAACCCGATAAACTAATTGAAGAACTTGCTCAAGATGAAGCTATTCAAGAAGCGGATACTTTATTGCTAACTATTCCGAATACCATTGGTGTAGATTACAATATTCATATTTTGTCTTCTATTTTAGAACACGTTGCACCTGCATTGGGCTGGCGATAAGTTTTGACAAAAAGAATGAAAAGAGCCCTCTGTTTATAGAGGGCTTTTTTTATGATTTAGTTTTCATTTGCAGTTTTATACTCTTCATCAGTAACAGGATTGAGCCAAGTTACTTGAGTATCTTCTTTAAAGTTAGTGATTGCCACATGAACCATTGTAGTTGTTGCGCTCGCACCATGCCAATGTTCTACATTTTCGGGAATATTGACTACATCTCCTTTTTGAATTATTTCAGCAGGTTTGCCTTTTTCTTGATAAAGTCCATGGCCTTCAATAACCAACAGAACTTGACCTTTTGGATGTGTATGCCAGTTCGTTCTCGCTCCAGGTTCAAAAGTTACGCTGCCTGCTGAAAACTCATTGTTTTTATCTCTTGCAATTAAAGGCTTCAAAAATGCATTGCCTGTAAACCAATCTTTAGAAAGAGGTTCTCCTTTTGGAAATATTTCTGTTGAAGTCATACTTTTTTTTTAGAATTACATGCAGTTAAAAGTACTGTGAATATAATGATTATTTTCTTCATTTATTTCTGTTTTATACTACAACTTCTTGTTTTTCTTAACTATTGTACGAACATCAATCTCTATTGGCATCATTGGCTTGTCGAATTGCTTTTGCATCGGTTAGATTAAAACGATAAACAAAACTCAAGCGATATCTCGCTGCATTTGGAATGCTATTATCTTTAATGACATAATCTGTTCCCGTTGTAACGCTTTTGTATTGGCGAAGATTAAAAGCATTGGTAACATCAAAAACAATAGTGGCTTTATCTTTAAGGAGGAGTTTGCTAAACCCGAAATCAATTGATTGTAATGCTTCGCTGGTAATTTGTGCATTGCGTTTTTCTCCACGAAAGTTATAACGGCCTTGAAAACTAAATTTAGCAGGAAGTTTAATCTGCGTGCTTAATCGAGCAGTAAAGTTTTGACTGCTATAATCTAGGTTTTCGTCTCTATAATTTCCTTTTTGTTTGAAGTGATAATAATTCATTTCGGCATTAACCTGAAGCCATTTTAACGGATTATATAATGTCGATAATTCAATTCCGCTTCTTATTTCGTAATCAATATTTATGGGAGTTGTTAGAAAGATATCATCTTGGCGATACGTATAATCTTGAATAAAGCCTTTTTCGTATTGATAATAAAGCGAAGGATTCAAAGTAAATGTTTTCCAATTTTTAAGAAATGCCATTTCAAATGCATCTGTGTAGGAAGGATTTAAATCAGGATTTCCGATATATTGTGCATTTAAATCGGTGACTTCATTGAAAGGATATAAAGCATTTAATGACGGACGTTTAATGCGTTTGCTGTAATTTAACTGCAATGACGAAGCATCAAACTTATAAGCTAGATTGACAGTAGGAAAGAGTTTGTTATAGTTTTTTTTATCGCTATAAGCATTTTCTACATCTTTAATGGCAATATCTGTAAGCTCGGCTCTTAAGCCCAACATATAACTAAACTTGTTGATTTTACTGCTAAATTGCGTATAAGCGCCCGTTATGGTTTCGTCGTAATTTAAATCATTATCAATGTTCTGATAAACGATCCAATTATTGTCCTGTTGTTCTTCTGCCAGATAATTGCTCGTAACCGTTCTGATTTCAGTTTTTAATCCAAATTCCAAAGTAGAAAGACTGTCAATAGGCTGAATAAAATCGGTCTTGGCCAGAAAATCTTTGCTGTTTCCTATAGAACTTGTTCTAATGCCAGGATAAACCATTGTGTCTGGAAGCAAACGCTGTGTAGAAAGATCCCATTTTTTGTCGCTGTTCCACCAATCGTATTGAACGTCAATAGTCCATTTTTTTGCTTTCTGTTGGAATGTTCGTGTATAATTAAACTCAATCTGACTGTAATCCCGTTTTTCCAATGATTTTCCGTGTCTTGTCAAAAGACTATCAGGTGTTGTATGGCCTAGATCACTATCGTACTGATAACGCAAATCGGTTTTATCATTATCATGTGTGGCATTCTTTAAAAAAGCAGCCGTAATGGTTTGATGTTCATTAATAAAATAATCCGCACCCATATAAAGCAATTTTCCATCGTCGTGACGATCTTCATTCTGCACGCGATGCATGTAATTTGGAGAAGTGGTGCTATTGGTTACCTGATCGGTGGTGTACAAACCCACATAATCGCTAGAACGAATACTGAAATTGGAAAAAATATTGATTTTGTTTGATTTAAAATTAAGGCTCGGATTAAGACGACTATCATTTGGCGAGCCGGCAACCAATCTAACCTGACCGCTAAAACCGCTTTTTTTGTTCTTTTTCAATATAATATTAAGAATCCCCGCAGAACCCGCAGCATCATATCTTGAAGAAGGATTGGTAATAACCTCAATTCGTTCGATCTGGTCGGCTGCAATCTGGTCAAGCGCATTGCTTTGGGTAAGTCCAGATTGTCTTCCGTTAATTAATATTAAAACATTACTATTTCCACGAAGACTTACCGTTCCCGCAGCATCAACAGCGACAGATGGAACTCCATTTAATACATCGTGAGCAGAGCCATTTTGCGAAAGCACATCTTTACCCACTTCAAAAACCTTTTTGTCTAGTTTTAAACTAACATTCGATTTTTGACCGCTAATTTCAACTGCTTTTAATTGTACCATATTGGTAATTAAATCAATTGTTCCCAAATCAATTTTTTGTTTTCCTGCAATTAAAGATTGGGTATGATTTTGATAACCCGTGTAACTAAACAAGATAGTGATCGAACCATTTGGAGTTGCTTCAATAGTAAATAAGCCAAGGTCGTCTGTTATGGCTGTGGCCAATGTTTTTGATGCATTGTCTTGTATGGTTACCGTTACATAAGGCAGTGTTTCTTTTGTAGCGCCGTCTTGAACTTTACCAGAAATAACGGTTTGCTGTGCTATTCCTAAAAATGGAATAAAGAGAATTAAGGTTTTGATTATTAGAGATTTCATTTTGATTGATTTTGTTGTACAAGATTAATTCATAAAAGAAAGCACCGTTTTCGAAAACATTCAAACGGCTCTATAAGCTTCTCAAAAGCATTTGGCAATTCGATATTTGTTCTATCTTTATCTTATGTATAAATCTTACTTTTTTATCGTTTTACTTCTTCTCATGTGTACCTCTTGTAACTATTACAAAGAGTACGTTACAACCGATGTAACATATGATGTTGATTACAATCATCAGAAGATGGATTGGGGTAAACCGGATAGTTCGAGTTTTAGATTTGAAACAGACGTTGAAATACAAAAACGAAAAAATACTTCTCAATCGTTAGGGCTTCAAATAAATGCCTTTGGTGCTTTTGATGTGTATTGGGATGGAGTTTTGATTGGGAGAAATGGTCAAATGGCACAAGCAGATCGTGTTGAGGTACCAGGAACAGAAACATCTTATTACCAAATACCAAACGATTTGTCTAAACTTGGGAAACACACCGTTGTTTTAATGGGTTCGCAAACCTACAATAGAGAAGCACAGCGCGGTATTGATGTAAAACTTAAAGATTATCTGCAACTTCAACGTTCACCACTTATCGTGGTTTCTTTTATGAATATTATGGCAGGCGCCTTTCTTATTGCAGGCATCTACTATTTTTTTCTCTATCTCAATAGTACCCGAAAAGAACTAGCCGTTTTGCTTTTCGGAATTATTTGCCTGCTTTTCTTTTGTTTGCTCATTATCGAATATGTCAAGTATTATCTAGACATTCCTTATAATGAATTTTATACCCGTTTAAAGATTATCGGGTGGCTCACTTTTGCTGTTTCAATGCTCATACCGTGGTATTTTATGCTACAGTTTGAATTTAAAAGAAAGAAACTAGTGCTGTTTTTTTTGTTCATTGTCCTTTTAGCGGTTTATATTGGCTATTATGGGCATTATGATATTTCAGCTGCTTATTTTACTATAACTGCTCGTTTCTTTTCTATTGTAATCGCTATTGAAGCCGCTATTAGAAAAGCAAAAGGCGGACTTATTGTTGCAGCGGGTTTATTGGCAGGAGTAGTGGTCAATTATTTTATGTTTTATGACTTCGGATTGTTTATTGCTTTTACCATTTTGGTGCTTTGCATGCTTTATCTCCATACGATACGGGCAAAAGCAATGGAAGAAGCTCATAATGCATCATTGCTGCTTTCTTCCAGATTGCAATTGGAACTGATTAAGAAAAATATTCAACCGCATTTTCTTCGAAATACTTTAACCTCGCTGATTGATTGGATTGAGGAATCGCCTAAAGAAGGAGTTGTTTTTATTCGCGCTCTAGCGGAAGAATTTGATATAATGAATGATATTGCCGAAGACACACTTATTCCAATCAGGCAAGAGATTGATTTGTGCCGAAGACATTTGGAGGTAATGTCTTTTCGTAAAGAAATTTGTTATGAATGGCAGGAAGAAAGAATAGACGAAAATGAAACGATTCCGCCAGCTATTTTTCATACTATAATAGAAAACGGAATTACGCATAGTCTTCCGCCAAAAGAAGGCTGCATTGTTTTCTGTTTAAAATTCACCAGAGAAAAACAATACAAAGAATACACTTTATTGACTTTTGCTGAAAATCGGCAAACTAAAAAAGATAAGCGGGTAGGAACTGGATTTAAATACATTCAAGCTAGACTAACAGAAAGTTATGGCAACAAGTGGTCTTTTGATTCTCATGCTGTAGAAAAAGGGTGGGAGACCATCATTAAAATTTTTGATTGAGATGAAGATACTCATAATTGAAGACGAAGCTCGTATTGCCAAAAGAGTAGAAAGAATGACTCGTGATTTTTTTGACAAAGACGTGCAAATTCTACTTTCTGATTCTCTCGAAAGCGGATTGATAGCGATTGAGAATAATCCGATCGATCTTCTGCTGTTAGATTTAAATTTGAATGGAGAAGACGGATTTGAAATCTTGCAGACTTTTGTGGCAGGACCGTTTCAGACCATTATTATTTCGGCTTATACCGATAAAGCTATTACAGCTTTCAATTATGGAGTTTTGGATTTTGTACCCAAACCTTTCGATCAAAACAGATTGGAGCAAGCCTTTATGCGTTTTACGACACAGGGAAAACAATCGGGCGGAGATATTCGTTTTTTGGCAGTAAGAAAAGCAAAGACATTTAGACTCGTGCCCATTAATGAGATTCTATACATCAAAGGGGCAGGGATTTATACCGAATTGCATTTGGCAAATAACAAAATAGAATTGCACGATAAATCGCTTGAAGCTTTAGAAAAACTGCTTCCTGAAACATTTGAAAGAATACATAAATCGTATATTTTATGTTGGGAACAAGCAGACAAAATTGTAGTAGAAGCAGGAGGAAAGTACAGCATGCAGCTTAAAAACGGTGACTTACTACCCATTGGCCGTTCGAAATACAAAGAGATTAAAAATAAACTGATTTAGTTTTGGAATCCTTTTCGATTTAAAGTATTTTAAACACTATTACCCAAAACCATTATGCGGACAGATGTTTATATTTTCAGTATATTTAAAAGCACTAGTAATGAATTTAAACTAGAGTAATTATAAATTCAAGACAAAAGAATTAATTATGAATGTATTTTGGAATAAAATAAAAGTATCGTTTTTATTTACTTTTTTCTCACTTGGTATTATGGCACAAAATAAAGATCACATGGTTCGCATTGCAGAAGTTGAGATAATACCCGATTATCTGGAGCAATACAAAGCTATTCTTAAAGAAGAAGCAGAGGCATCTATAAGGTTGGAGTCTGGAGTGATTGCTATTTTTCCAATGTTTCAAAAAGAGCATCCAAATCAGATAAAAATATTAGAGATTTATGCTAATAATGAAGCATATCAGTCTCATTTAAAAACGCCTCATTTTTTACTTTACAAAACATCTACACTTAAGATGGTCAAGTCGCTAAAACTTAATGATTTGGAGGCTTTGGATGTGGAGACCATGGCAGCGTTGTTTAAAAAATATAAATAGAAACGAGTCGGCTTTTAATTTTTGGTATTTATTTTTTAATACACTTTAACGAATGGTTAAAAAGGAGCGTAATGCAAAAAACGCATTAACAAATTAAAAAATAGCATTTTTACGCATTAGGTTTTTGTCTAGTTTTATCCCTAGAAAAACACAACGCCAAAGAACCACAAAATGATAACAACCCAAAACCTTTTAATAAAACCTTATAGAGTCGAAGATTCCGAACGCTTCTTTAAAAGTATAACCGACAACAGCGAATATTTGTATGATTACTTTGCAAACATGATAAAAGTGAATGATAGCTTAGAATCGACAAAAAAATATCTGGAGCAGAAAGAGATAGATTGGCAAGAAAATAAAAGTTATGCTTGCGGTATATTTTCAAACCAAGAACTTATTGGTCATGTATCTGTACGAGAAATTGATTGGAGAATTCCAAAAGGCGAATTGGCTTATTTTATTTTCAAAGAATACAGCGGTCATAATTATGCTGCCGAAGCATTAACGGCTTTTAAAAACTGGTGTTTTGCAACTAAAAAGTTTAATAGACTTTTTATGAAAATTGCAGAAGAAAACGCTGCAAGCATTAAAGTAGCCGAACGTTCTGGATTTGTATATGAAGGACTTCTAAAAAAAGATTATAGAAAAAGAGAAGAAGATTTGACAGATATGAAAATATACGCATATACTGAAAATCTGGAACTTGTAAGAACGACTTCTCAAAATGCAGATTTCGCCAGTTTAATTGTAAAACTAGATGAGAATTTAGCAAGCCGAAATGGCGATATGCAGGAATACTTCAACCAATTTAATAAGGTTGATGCCATTAAACACGTCATTATTGCTTATATCAACGGAATTGCGGTGGGCTGCGGAGCTATAAAACAGTTTGATAATGATTCTGTTGAGGTAAAACGCATGTTTGTTTCTGACGAATATAGAGGAAGACGCATTGCATCAAAGGTTTTAAATGAGCTGGAAAACTGGGCTAAAGAATTAGGTTATGCATCGACCGTTTTAGAAACTAGTAATGTGCAAACAGAAGCAGTTGCATTGTACACTAAAACGTATACTGTTATCGAAAATTATGGACAATATGCTGGAATAGAAACTAGTATTTGCTTCAAAAAGGAATTGTAGAAAGCTTTTAACTAATAACAACTTCGATGCTTTTATGATAATAAATAGCATCGAAGTTGTTGGGTTTATTTTTTCGGTTCAAATGTTTTTTAAAGTGCGTTAAACACTATAGAGCATCCCAAGATGCACTAGGATAGTAGATAGAGCTTGTTACAGGAGCTGTCCAATAGCTTTGACTTCCTCCACGGAAAGTGTGAAGACTCACTGCATTTACATTTCGCTTAGCATCGTTGGTTACCCAGCGAATTTTTTCGTTCAATATCTCTGTACCGTTCACGTAATATTTTACATATCCGTCGGTATTTGATCCTGTATTTAACTTCACAGATATCTGGCAATTATAAGTAACACCTTCTTGTATGTAATACTTCTTTCCGAAATCATTACCATATTGTCCCGGCTGATCTCTATAATATACATAAGGTTGAAGATAAGCGCCGCTTCCTTTAGCAGTATTAGAACCGCTTGGACAATACCACATAAACCTTGCGCTACCGCCATTTCCATCCCAAGCTGCATCGCCACCCGTATTTTGGTCACCAATTAAGATACCATATCCGCATTTTCCGCCTCGGCTCCAATAAAATCCGTTGTTAAATTTCATCTGAAACCAAACTGTATAAACGCCTGTAGACCAAACGCCATAAGAAGTACACAATCCACCTGGGCAAGATAAGGTGTTGGTTTGCAAAGTAATGGTTCTTGCGCCAGCAGTTCCTTTTGCTGTTGTACCGGCTTGTATGGCAGAATTATTTGAAACAGTATCTCTATTCGCGATTAAGGCAGCATCTTTTTTAGCAGTTTGAGATACCTCTAAATCTTGTTCCTTTTCGCAGGAATAAAACACCAATGCTGCAGTAGCTAGCATACAAGATAATTTTATGATTTTCTTCATTTTTTAAATTTTAAGGTTAGTAAACAATTAATAGTTAGTAAAATAGATAGTAGTATTTGAAACCGAAAGTGTAAAGTTGATTATTAATAATTTACACTAGGAGTAATAAAGTACGTTTTTACGTACACAGAAATCCAGCGTGTCTATTTGTTGCAAACTCAAATAGATAAGACTGATATTGAGAAGCTTTTCGGCACAAGCAAAAAATGTCGCTAGAGTAGAAATCAGTTTAAAAGAAGTGTAAAGGAAAAATGATGCTATTAGTTTTATTTAGGATATAAAAAAGTTTTCTCTCACTCAGAATCTCGAGAGATTTTTTTAAAAGATTTTTACGCAAATTTTAACTTTTTTGAGATGCACATTTTAACAAATGTCTAAATAGAAAGATGACCTATTAGAAGAAAACTAGAATGATTTTTATGACTAATTGAATAATCCATTTTGAGCTTAGAATACCCAAAAATATCAATAAATACTTGGATTGTTTATATTGATAATATGTTAAAATATATGTCGATATAGTGTTTATATCGTATGATTTTGTCGAAATTATCAAAAAATATGCCAAAATGTACTATTTTTTTTACTGAAAAACCTTGCTTGTTTTGAAAGATTTAAATTACATTTACAAAAAACAAACATAATCTTTAGACATGGTACAATTAGTTCAAAAGTATTTAAGCATCAATAATTATAAAGATCAAACAGAAGAATTCGAAGACCTATTTCAATCTCATCCTGATTTTCCCAGCTTATTTGCCATTACCGATACTTTTGATTTATTATCTATAGAAAATGTAGCCGTAAGAATTCAAAAAGAACAATTATCTGAATTGCCAGATTCTTTCATAGCCGTACACAGAAACAATATAGTGTTGGCAACTCAAAAAGAAGACACCATAACTATTGAGTCAGAAGAGGAAGGAAAGAAGGTTTTACCATTTGATGATTTTACCCAAGAGTGGGATGGAATTGTAGCAGTTATTGAACCCAATGAAACTTCAAAATCAGCCGGCTTTAAAACAACTTCAAATTGGCACAACTATGCCTTAGCAATTCTTGCTTTGGTAATTGTTTCGTTTGTTTATAATAGTTACGGCATTAGCGAAATTCTGTTGCTTTTAACCTCAATTGCAGGCCTTGTTTTCAGCGTTTTTATAGTTCAAGAAAAACTAGGTGTAAAAAACGAAATGGTATCTAAATTTTGTAGTATGAGTCCTAGCGCATCATGTGACTCAGTAATTGGCTCCAATAAAGGAGAGATTAATAAATGGATCAACTTTGCAGATTTACCTGTTCTTTTTTTCGGTGTCAATTTACTTGCGGTACTAGCCAATCCTTCTGGATCAAGTGTTGTAATTGGACTTTTAAGTTTACTATCTCTTCCTGTAATTGCTTATTCTATTTATATACAAAAATGGCAACTTAAAAAGTGGTGTTTGTTGTGTTTGACAGTTTCCGCTATTATAATTCTTCAAAGTGCTGTTTGGATTTTTATGTTGCAGCCATTTGTTTACAATTCATCTAGTCTTTTTCCTTATTTGTTTTCGTTAATATTAATTGGAACCTCTTGGTTAGCAATAAAACCTATTTTAACAGGTAAAATGAAAGCAGAAGAAGAGGTAAACAAATTGAAAAAATTTAAAAGAAATTTTGGAGTCTTCAATTCGTTGACAAAGGAGATTCCGGTTTTGGCTGGTTTTAATAAGCTAGAAGGTCTTCAGTTTGGTAAAATTGATGCTGATGTTGAACTTCTAATTATTTTAAGTCCAAGTTGCGGGTATTGCCATAAAGCTTTTGCGGAATCTATGGAATTAATAACTAAATATCCAGAAAAAATATCTCTTAAAGTTTTATTCAATATTAATCCTGATAACACGAACAATCCATATAAAATTGTGGTAGATCAATTATTGGAAATTAATAGCAAAAATAAGGACTCTGTTTTAGAAGCAGTTTCAGATTGGCACATCAAAAAGGTCGGATTGGATAAATGGTTAGAGAAATGGAATTCAGGTTCTATCAGCATGAAGACAAATCAACAGGTGGAATTGCAATACGATTGGTGTCGTGAAAATCAATTTAATTACACGCCAGTGAAAATTGTAAATAATGAAATCTTTCCTCATGAGTATGAAATAAGTGACTTAAGATACTTTTTAGGTGATTTCTCAGAAGCAAAAAGTTTAAGAAAAGTAGTTTGATAGTATTTAAAAATATATAAAAAATTCTTGCGCAAGAGTAGACATAAACTTCAAGTGTCTTTAAACTGATTGAAGTATTAACTAATATTAAAAACTATATGCTATGTTAAAAAACATTTTAAAGTTAGACGGTGTTGCTGAGCTAACTAAAATTGAAAAAAGAAGTGTAAAAGGAGGTTTAGCGTGTGTTGATGGAGTATGTCCAAAACCTGGTAATTATTGTTGTCCTCCTTATCCAAGTGGAGAACAGCTATGTAGACTAATTGGTACTAGTTGTCCAGGATAAGAATTTCAAATTCTGTTATATTTCAGATTAGGTGCTTTAACATAATGTAATATAACTATAGAAAAAAGAATTTCTAACATCAGAATATCAGAAGAGACTGTTTAGGCAGTCTCTTTTTTTGTTTTAAAAAGAGACTTTCATCAAAAAAACAAGCTTTACACAATTTAAAAACTAAAAATAAATTGTACCTTTTATATCGTTTTTAAATAAATACGATAAAAAATAATGTTATGATAAAGTCTATAAATCCTTATAATCAAGAAATTGTCTATGAAGTTGCTGAGTTTGATAGGAAAGAAGTAGAAAATGCAATTGATAAAGCTGATACTCAATACTCGATTTGGAAAGAAATTCCCTTTTCTGAACGTTCCGTGTTAATGAAAGCCGCTGGTCAAGAGCTACGAAAAAATGCACGCGAATATGCCGAAATTATTACCCAAGAAATGGGAAAACCGATTACTCAGGCATTGGCAGAAGTAGAAAAATGCGCCACTTTATGTGATTATTATGCTGAGAATGCTTCAAAGATGCTTGCCGATAAAATAATAGAAACAGAAGCCCATAAGAGTTATGTAAGCTACGAACCAATAGGAATTGTTTTAGCCATTATGCCATGGAATTATCCTTTCTGGCAAGTGATGCGTTTTGCGGTTCCAGCATTAATGGCCGGAAATGTTGCTGTTTTAAAACATGCCAGCAATGTGATGAAAAGTGCTATGAGCATTGAAAAAATATTTGATAGAGCAGGCTTTCCTTCAGGATGTTTTACTAATTTGCCTATTGGAAGTAAAATGGTAGAAGAAATCATTAAAAATCCTAAAATTAAAGCAGTTACACTAACAGGAAGCGAAGCGGCAGGAAGAGCCGTAGCTGCGGTTGCTGGAAATGAAATTAAGAAAACAGTTTTAGAGTTAGGAGGCAGTAATGCTTTGGTGGTTTTTGCAGATTGCAACTTGCAGAAAACGGTTAAAACTTGTGTACAAGCGCGTTTTCAGAATGCGGGGCAAAGCTGTATTGCCGGAAAACGTCTTCTAGTAGAATCGTCTATTGCAGATGAGTTTACAAAAGCTTTTATCGAAGAAGTTGGCAAACTTCGTTCGGGCGATCCTTTGAGTGAAGAAACAACAATAGGAACAATGGCAAGATTGGACCTTGCTGAAGAATTGGAAAAACAGCTTCAAGATGCATTGGATAAAGGCGGTGAAGTTTTATTGGGAGGCAAAAGGAATAAGGCTTATTTTGAACCGACTGTTATTGGAAACGTGACGACAGATATGTCGATTTTTAAAGAAGAAGTTTTTGGTCCATTAATTGGAATCACGACTTTTAAGGATGAAAAAGAAGCTATTGCACTTTCAAACAATAGCCCATTCGGACTTGGTGTTACCATTTTTACAGAAGATTTCGAAAAAGCATTCCGATTAGTGCCCAAATTTAATGAAGGAGCAGTATTTGTAAACGAACTGGTAAAGAGTGATCAGAGGCTGCCTTTTGGCGGAACTAAAAACTCCGGATATGGCCGTGAACTTTCGCAAGACGGCATTCAGGAATTTGTAAACAAGAAAACGGTTTACATTAATAAATATTAATAGAAGTAGAAAAGGTGTTTGAGAGTTTCAAACACCTTTTCTAATTTTAGAAATCCTACTTTACGGATTAATTATGTCTGAGTCCGGAAGGTTAAAAGATCCGTCTGTGATTTCTACTGCTACTCCTGATTCTAGATTTCGAACCTTTCCAGAAAAGGTGCCTTTAATTCCGTTTTTACTTATAGATTCAATTTTTACTATAAAAACGTCATCGGCAGCTCGAGTACTATACAAAATAGTTCCGTTTGCGGTTTGAACAGCATATCGGGCCACCATTTCTAATTCTGCTGGAGTAGAATAAGTGCCTGCGGTGATGTTTCCTCCAATTTTCCAAATTTCAAAATCTAATGATGGAGGAAGTTGCTCACCAGCAGTTTTAGGATAAGGCGCTTCATATCCCCCGAGTATAATATACTCAAATCGATTATCGTTGCCAGAGGCCTGAAAGTTGGCATTATGAAAATTTATTTTACGACCATCTAGAGTGGCTTTAAAATAATAATCAGATTCATTGTTATTTGATTCACTATCACTGCTTGAACAAGCCGAGAAAAGCACGGTTAAAATGGAAACATAAAAAAGCTGTTTTACAAAACGAGCAGTTTTATTTTTTAAAGAAAATGACTTCATTACTTTAAAACCATCAACATTAGTATCTATCATTCTATATTTTTTTTAGTTCATAACAAATTTACCAATGCAAGATGCAGTAAACAATACCTGATTTCATGGTTATTTGCTATTAAAAAGCAGTAGCTTTTCTTTAAGAAAAGAGCGCAGCATCAAATAAAATTAAATGCATAAAAAGGTAAGAAGCAACTGCTATTGCCTATTTTTGCAATCGATCTAAAATATCCAAACTATGAATAAAACATTTTCTTCCAACAGTCAAATTGGCGTGGTCTCTACTTTTTCGGAGCTTGTGCATACCGATTTTAAGGAAGAAATGAATGCATTATGTTGGTACAGAAATCTGGATGGGGATTTTAAAGAGATTGTGAATCAATTAAGTTTAAAAGAAAATATAACAGAAATTTATCCAGAAGATTTAATCGCGCTTCAATTATCTGAAAAAGGAAATAGAGCCAGAGAAATAATCTTAACCGATTTGCAACTATTAACTGAATTTGGCGCTTCGCCTTCTCTTAATTTACTGAAGTGTTACGAGCGCGATGACGAATTTGATTTCATATCTACCGATGTATATTCGTTTCACGTTGATCGTTCGCCCATTGCAACCGATACATTTTTGTGCACTTATCACGGAACAGCAAGTGATATAATTCCTAATTCGCAGGCAGAACAGAAAATTTTAATTCCAGAAATTCGAGCAAAACTAAAAGAACTGCATGATGGAGCAGAGGAAGAATTCGAAGAGTTTTTAAAAGAAAATTTCTTTGACCTGCATTATCAATTGCATGAAGGTGCAGAACCTATTAATTTAGGACAAATGCACCTTTGGCGTTTGGCCGTCGATCATCCAAAACAGCAAGTAAAGCCTTGTATTCATAGGGCGCCAAAAGAAAATGATGGAGAATATCGCTTGTTGTTGATTTGCTAGTTCAACGGCTAAAAAAAGAATATTTATATTTGATTATAAAAGAAGTCACAGAACGATGCTTTGTGTGATTGCTTTTTTAACTTATCTTCGCTTTTTATACATTCTGAATACATTTAAATACCTTAAAACAAAATCTGTGAAAAATAATCATGATGCTGTAGAAGAGAATCAGCTTAAACGTGGACTAACTAACCGACACATTCAGTTAATTGCCTTAGGCGGATCTATAGGAACAGGTCTTTTCCTTGGCATTGGTCCAGCGGCCGTATTAGCAGGGCCATCTGTTATTTTAGGATACGCTATTGCCGGAATTATCGCTTTCTTTATTATGAGACAACTTGGAGAAATGGTTGTCGAAGAACCCGTATCTGGAAGCTTTAGTTATTTTGCCTATAAATATTGCGGTTCTTTTGCCGGTTTTGCATCAGGTTGGAATTATTGGATTTTGTATATTCTGGTAAGTATGGCCGAACTTACAGCCATTGGAGTTTATGTGCAGTTTTGGTGGCCCGAAATTCCGCTTTGGGCATCCAGTTTATTTTTCTTTCTGGTTATTAATGCCTTAAATTTTGCCTCGGTAAAGGTGTACGGAGAAACAGAATTTTGGTTTTCAATTATAAAAGTGGTTGCGATTATTGCCATGATTCTTTTTGGCACTTATCTGCTAATAAGCGGAACAGGAGGAGAGCACGCTACAATTCATAATCTATATAACGACGGAGGCTTTTTTCCAAAAGGGATTTTTGAAAAAACTGGAAATGGCGGTTTTCAAGGTTTATTGTCAGCAATGGCTCTGATTATGTTTTCTTTTGGTGGTTTGGAACTTATTGGAATTACCGCTGCTGAAGCAGAAAATCCAGAAAAAAACATTCCAAAAGCTACCAATCAGGTTATTTATAGAATCCTTATATTTTACGTTGGAGCATTGGTCATTTTATTTGCTTTGTCGCCTTGGAGACAAATTACGACTGACAGTAGTCCGTTTGTAATGGTTTTTCAAAACTTAAACGGAATGGAATTTGAGCTCTTTGGAAACAAAATATTTTTTACAAGTCTTATCGCCAATGTGCTTAATTTAATTGTATTAACTGCCGCTTTATCTGTTTACAACAGCAGTGTTTACAGTAACTCGCGAATGTTATTTGGTTTGGCAGATCAGAATAGTGCGCCTAAATTTTTAAAGAAGTTAAACAAACAATCGGTTCCAGTTAATGCTATTTTAGTTTCTTCATGCTTTGCGGCTATCTGTATTTTAATAAACAAAATAATTCCAGAAGAAGCTTTTAGTATTTTAATGTCTTTAGTCGTGTCTTGCTTGGTAATTAACTGGGTTATGATTTCGTATACGCATCTGCAATTTAGACGTGCCAAAGACAAAGAAAACACCAAAACCAAGTTTGCTTCTATATTTTATCCAATAAGCAATTACATCTGTTTCGCGTTTTTATTGGGTATTTTAGCCATTATGTGGATGACGAATATGGAGATATCTGTAGAATTAATTCCGATTTGGCTCGGTATTCTTTTTGTGTTTTATAAAGTTTTTAAAACGAAAGAATAGGCATCATTTAGTATAGTATCATTATTAAGGCATTGATTATTAACGTAGAGTTGATTTTTGATGCCTTTTTATATTGGGAAAATTGAAACACGAAATGGTATTGAAATTTTAAAATGTAGTACTTGTGTAAGCAAAAGCTTATTGCGATATTTGAGTTATGAACAAACAAATGTCTTTTTCGGTATGTGGAGAATCATTTTCGGCTCCAATGCATATTTGTGGTTTTTTCGATTCGAGAGAACAACAGTATGAAGTCATTATTCCTTATATTTTGGAGGGACTGGAAACGAATGATAAAGTGATTAATATCCTTGAAGGAAACCGCCATGGAGAACATTGTCGTTGTCTGGCAGATAATGGAATATCTATTGCTCAAAAACTCGCGAGTGGTCAATTAGAAGTGCTAGCTTCTGAAAATACGTATATAAAAGATGGCGAGTTTGCTGCCGAAAAAATGTATAAAACGCTTGAACAGACTTTATTATCAGCTTCAAGATCTGGATATGATAGCGTAAGGGCGTGTGGAGATATGATTTGGGCTCTTAAGAATCTGCCAGGAACTGATGAACTTTTAAAATATGAAGCCAAATTAAATCTGTTAACTCCACAACATGCAGTTTCCCTAATTTGTATGTACGATGTCAGCAGTTTTAGCCCAAGTACACTTACAGATATATTGCTTACACATCCTTATGTTATAAAAGATGGAAAAATCAGCAAAAATCCACATTATGTAGAGCCTTTAGAATTTATTTCTAATCTTTCGAATTATCGATCTGATAAGCTTAAGTCTTAAGTAATTTTCTTTTTTTCTCATAAGCTTAAAAAAGCTAAAAATCCTACTAAAACATCCTTAAATGTAATAGAAAGAAGACTTTTGCTTAAGTAAAACAAATAAGCTGATTATCAATATTTAGCAGTTTGATTGTTAAAGAAAAAGCCGAATTTAGGGCTGATAAAAAAAAGTTAAAAGCATTCTTTATTTTAGAATGGCACAATTCATGCCTGCAAAAAAAAACATAAATAATCTGAATGCTTAATCGGTATTCTAAAAAATTAAAATGATGAAAAGATTTAAATGTATGTATGTTTTTGTGGTAGTATTAGTATCAGCATTTACATACGGTCAGGAAAGTTTAAAAATGTTTGTAAAAGAAAGTAAAGTGCCATGTCAAGGTGTTGGTCCTATGGAATGTCTGCAAGTGAAGTATGATAAGGACAAAGAATGGCAACTTTTTTATGATCATATTGAAGGTTTTAATTTTGAAAAAGGAAATCGATATGAGATAATGGTAACCAGAACCAAAAGACCAGAACCTATTCCGGCGGATGCTTCTTCCTACCAGTATAAACTGAAAAGTATTATTTCGAAAACGCCTGTAAATACCGAAAAAGGCATTTACAATACCAAAATGATTTTAACCCAGTTAAACGGAAAAAAGATAAATAGCGGAAAAGCATTTATTACCATTAACGATGAAACGGGTACTATAAGCGGTAAAAACGGATGTAATAATTTCAACGTAAAATACACGAAGCTTTCTTCAAAAAATCAAATTAAGACCAATTCTCCAATGGGAACTTTAATGGCTTGCGACGACGAAAGCATGAAATTAGAACAAGAATTTAGTACTGCGATAACAAAGAAAAAGTTCAAAATTGTAAAGAAAAACAATACTGTACAGTTTAAAAACGCGAAGAACAAAGTGGTTATGGAATTTTCTATTCCAACTCAAGACCAATTGTGGAGTTTTATCGAAAAAAATAACTGGAAACTAATAGCTCTAGAAAATGTTGGACAGGATTACGGCAGAGCATCTATTAAGTTTAATGTAGCAGAAAAGAAAGTGAGCGGAAACACAGGCTGCAACAACTTCTCTGGAACTTATGAAACTAACGGTGATCGTATTTCTTTTGATAAAGTAGCGTCTACAAGAATGGCATGTATTGGTGAAGGAAATGAAACAGAGCAAAAAGTGCTGTCGTATTTAAACAATAAAGACCTTCGTTTTGATGTAGCAGACCAAACGCTTAATTTTTATCTTAACGATAAATTGGTCATGATGTTTGGCATTACAAAATAAACCGTTCTAGAAGTCATCTTAAAAGAGAAGATGATTTATGAAAAATAATTGTAAAACCAGTGAAGTTAATTCACTGGTTTTTTTATGGGTATTAGTTTTAAAGTCTGAAATTTTATGAACTCATATTTCCAAAGTGTTCATAAAATGCTGTGCAAATGTCTCTGACTTTGAGTTTTTTTTAACTTCTATATTATTTATATACTTCATTATTCACGAATATTAATAATTAATAATTGCAACGCTTGCAATAACCATAAATATAAAAAGAGGAATAAAGAGTAACAATAAAACAATATTTAAGTTTCTTATTATACGATTTTTATCTTGATGAGAAGTAAGGGTTTCTTTTAGTAGAAATATGATAATTGCAAAAATCAGAATACTTGAAAAAATTGAAAAAAAAAGGTATTCTTCAAAAGTTCCATTTTCAAGGCCTCCTATTGAATTCTCAAAACCAGAAAAATGAAATAAACCGACGCAGATTTTTACAAAATGGCGTAAAACTTGCCGCTGCAGGAATTTATCTTGGTATGTTTGGCATGCCTGAACTATTTGGAAATGTCTTGATGGATAAAGAGGCTAAAGGTATTCCAGATGTTAAACTAAATAACGGTTTAAAAATGCCTCTACTCGGATTTGGAACATACGGACTCAGCGGTGATGTATGTCAGAAATCGGTGGTCGAAGCCATAGCCGCAGGGTACCGTCTTATTGATACCGCAAAAGTATACGGAAATGAAGTAGAAGTAGGGAAAGCAATAAAACAAAGCGGAGTGGATAGAAAGCAGCTTTTTGTTACTTCAAAATTATGGGTTGATGATGCTGGTTATGAAAATGCTAAAAAAGGATTTGAAGAAACACTAACAAAACTAGGTCTTGAATATCTTGATCTTTACTTAATACACCGTCCAAGAGGCGATGTGAAAGGATCGTGGAAGGCAATGGAAGAGCTTTATAAAGCAGGAAAAATCAAAGCGATAGGCATTAGTAACTTTAGTCCAGAGCAACTGAGAGATCTTTTATCTTATGCCGAAGTAAAACCTGCTGTAAATCAGATTGAGACTCATGCCTATTTTCAACAGACCAATGATTATAACGTGTTAAAACAGCATAATATACAAATGGAAGCTTGGGCACCTTTTGCGGAAGGACGTAATGGTCTTTTTACAAATTCAGTATTAACCCAAATTGCTAAAAAGTATGACAAAACTACGGCACAGGTAAGTCTGAGATGGCATTACCAGCGCGGTATTGTGAGCATTCCGAGATCTTCGCAAAAAGCGCATATTATAGAAAACCTCAATATATTTGATTTCAAGCTTGATGTTGCCGATATGAAAGCAATTGAAAAATTGGATTTAAACAAAACACAGTTTCCAGAATGGAGCTAAATAAGAATAGTCTGAAAACCAATTGAAAAAAAACTCTAAATAATTGATTTAGAGTTTTTTTTGTGGCCTTTACAAAATCAAATTGCAGATCGATATTTTAATTTTTAGCATATATTAAATGCTGTTAAGTCTTACCGATAAACTTTTTAAATCTTGTTCGAGAGAGCGAACAGTGGCTTGCAATTCATTTAGCATATTGGCTCTCGAAGATAAATCGTCTGCGGAGTAAATTCCGCCATCATAAAAAAAGAGTTTTTCGGTTTCAGCATCTATTTTTCCATCAAAATTGTATTGCAACCATCTGTTTTTAATACTTTCCTGCAGATCATTTTTTCCAGAATTACTAAATTGTTTTTCGTTTAGAATCACCCATATAGAATTGGGATATGCGCCGTTAGAATTATCATTGAACCAAATATTTCGCAGCAGATTTCTTTCCAGTTTTAAGTTGATTTTTTTTCCTTTAGGAGCAATAGTCAGCGCTCCTAAACCGGCACTCACTAATCCGCCGCTGACACCAACAATATCACTGGCATTATTGTTTTTTATTAAAACAGTGGCTACAGTAGTTAATGCGCCAATAGTTACAGAAGCAACGGTAAGATTTCTGGTTTTTTTATTGTTGATATCGTTTACAAAATTGGCCAGTTTATCGATACGTTCGCCATTACAATCTAATTCTGATGCCAGTGCATTTATCTCTATGCTGGTAAGAATTAAACGATCGGTAATTTTTTGTTTTAAAACGAGTCTTTTTAAAGTGTCTTTTTTGGTTTGAAGATATTCTGAAAGATAGGATTCAATACCAATAGCCTTGCTTATCAGGATATCATGCTGCGATAAATTAGCTTTTAGAATACTGTCGTTATTAGATGTTTTATTCGGGAAAACTTCGAGTTTAGAATAATCATATTCAATGGTAGGCTGGCAGTAATTACTGGTGAGATAATCAATTTTTGGACTATTCAAAACGGTTGAACACGAGGATACAAAAATAGATATAACGAATAAAATAAATATTTTACGCTGCTTCATATTGATTTTGTTTAACATTAAAAATACGAATTAACTTTTTACTGTTAAAAAAAACATTTCGTTAGAAATAGAATTTGTGAAGGCTTAACTTAGAAAGCGAATATAAAAAAACGGATTACAGGCTATGCTGCAATCCGTTTCTACATAAAAATATCTTGATTTAAGAATTACCGTAAAGGTTTGATTCCCCTCCATCAATAGCAATGGTCTGTCCGTTTACATATTGGCATTCATCGCTAAGAAGAAATGCAACAAGGTTACCTACGTCTTCAGGTTTCCCTAATCTTCTTGTAGGGTTTCTTTGTGCGTATGTTGTTTCAGCAGCTTTAGGGTCGGAAGGGTTTACCTGTTTAAAAGCTTCAGCCACCATTGGAGTAAGTATAGCTCCAGGCGCGATTGCATTGGTATAAATTCCATCTTTACCATATTCTATTGCTGCATTTTTGGTCATACCCGAAACGGCATGTTTACTTGCGACATAAGGCATCTGATTAACAACCCCTCTGATTCCGCCTACAGAAGCTACGTTTACAATTTTTCCTCCGCCGTTTTTCTGCATTACCGGAATCACATATTTTAGTCCGTAATAGACACCCATAAGATTGATGTCAATTACTTTTTTAAATATATTGATGTCATAATCCACTATTGAAGCCTGTTTTCCTTCGATACCAGCATTATTGTAGAATCCATCGATACGGCCAAACTCTTGAACTGTTTTGTCTACATAATTTTTGACAGCCTGTTCGTCTGAAACGTCAGCGATTATGGTTATGATTTTTGCATTTGGAGCAACTGAATGGATTTCTGCTTTTGCTTTTTCTAGTGCTTCGGCATTGTAATCTACAATTGACAGATTGGCTCCTTTTACTGCTACTGCTTTACTTGCTGCTAGTCCGAGCCCCATAGCTGCTCCAGTAATGATAATTGTTTTGTCTTTAAAAATGCTCATGATATATAGTATTAAAATATGTTAATTGAAAAATTATTCATTTAAAATTTAAAAAAATGCTAGCTTATACCTCTCCAGACCAAATCAAAGCAGTCATCGATGAGCTGCTGGCTTAATGGAAATAACTTTTGGATGATGCCTGTAGAGCAGGAGCGTACCGCACCATCAAAAAAGCTGATGAGTATAATGGCATCTAGTGCTTTTATGATTCCTTCTCGCTGTCCTTTTCCTAAAAGATCATAAAGAGGTTTATTCTGTTTTTCATACTCAGCCAGTTGTTTGGAGAAATTGAGCTGTATGTAACCCGACTGCTGATACTGGTCGATAAATACGGTTTCATCATAATGATTTAGCCTGTAGTTAAGCATATTGATGTAAATCTTCTTAAGTGATTGCCTTACGGGTAAATTAATGTCAAAGTCCCGATACATGGCCTGGGTCATTTTATCCTCTACAGCGGCATAGGCCAATTGTACTACCTCTTCTTTGTTTTTAAAGTAAATGTAAAGTGTTCCTGCAGCAACTTCGGCGGTTTTACTTATACCAGAAATGGTAACGCTTGCTAATCCCTGTTTGCCTGTAAGTACATATACAGATTTCAAAATTTTCTCTCTTTTATCCGGATCTAATGGTCTCATACAGTAAAGTTAAATGAAAAAATATTCATTTAAATACAGTTGTTTGAATTATAACTTTTCTTTAACTCATTTTGGGTAGTATTCTCAATTGCTATTATTTTCTTATAATTCATAGCCAATCTCCCATATATGCCCAAAAGGATCTTTTAGCTTTCCAATTCTCCAGTCTTCTTCGGTTACCATGGGGCAAATCTGTATTGCACCAAATTTTAGTACATTTTCAAATATTTGGTCTGCATTTTTAGTTTCTAAAATTATTCTGATTAGTGTGTTAAATGCTGGATTTTCACTGCCATCACAGGGTGTCTCGTCACTAAGATAAAATTCGGCGCCTTCAATTTGCAATACAGAAGATATTTTATTGTTATCCGCTTCAAATCTTTTAGATTCAACAGCGCCAAAAGCGTCAGTATAAAATTTAACCGCTTTTAATCCGTCATTCACTGTCAGGAAAGGCTTGATTTGAGCTTTCTGAAGTGTAACTTTGTCTTGATTTTTTTCTTCTTCCAATTTCATAAACTTCAATTATATGTTACTATAAAAATACTGTTTTTTTTAACTATACTATTTTCAATAGTTTAAGTGCGCTTGATTATTAGAATTTATTCAGAATCGGTTTGAATATCTTGTTGGCGTATTGGGCGAAATCAGTGCCAGCGAATAGGGTTAGGGATAACTATTATGGATGTTGCTTATCCAGCGGTTTATAATTAATTTTTATATTTGAGTAATTTAAATGAAGAAAATGAGCGAAAAAACGAAACCGTATGCCTTAATAACGGGCGCCAGCAAAGGCATTGGAAAATCTATTGCTTATGAATTGGCTAAACAGGGTTATCCGCTATTGCTTGTGGCAAGAAGTGACGAGGAATTAAAAGCATTATCTAATGATCTTCAAGATAAATTCCGTATCAATGCTTTTATTTTATCGATTGATCTTTCAACAAATGGCGCATCACAAAAAGTAACCGATTGGATAAAAAGTAATAATTACCCACTTGGAATTCTAGTTAATAATGCTGGTTATGGCGTGTGGGGCAATTTTAGTCAGTCTGCTCTAAGCGATCAGCTTGGCATGATGCAGCTCAACATGAATGTAGTGGTAGAGCTTTCGCATTTATTAGTTCCCATACTTTCAAAACAAAAACAAGGCTACATTTTAAATATATCGAGTACCGCTGCCTATCAAGCTGTGCCTACGCTTGCGGTTTATTCCGCTACAAAGGCTTTCGTTCTATCGTTTACCCGTGCCTTGCGTTTCGAATTGGCTCAAATCTCAATTTCGGTAACCTGTTTTAGTCCAGGTCCAGTTGATACTGGTTTTGCTGCAAGAGCTGGTTTAAGCGCTTTAAATAAAATGGCAGAAAAGTTTAATATGCAGCCCGATGAAGTGGCAAAAATGGCTGTAAAAGCCATGTTTAGCAAAAAATCTGAAGTTATTCCGGGGTTTACCAATATCATTTCGGTTTATGCCAACCGCATACTGCCAAAGGCTTTTATCGAAAAAACGGCAGCTGGGATTTATAAAATCTAATTTTTTTTCGAAAAAATATAAAAATATTCTTTGCAAAAGAAAAAATATATATTATGTTTGTATTAAATTCTACTAATTCTATAGAGTATGTCAGGTAAAAGAAAAAATACGTTTAATTTTCCTAAAGGTCGAATGCAAGCAAACATGCGAATGTGCTGTTGTTGTTGCTGCAATCTTTTAGACAAAATTATAAACACTATTATTTCATTTATTAAATCTATATTATCATGGGATCTTCTTATAAAACCTTCACCCTTACTGAGCAATTAACTAATGAGCAAATAAACTTTTTTAACGAACATGGTTTTATCCATTTCAAAAAATTCATAAATCCGAAAACGGTTTCATCCATCATTGATGCTTTCAAACAAGTGGAGCAAAAATGGATTGAAAATGACATTAAAAAAATAAACGGCGTTCCAATTAAATATGGAAAAGATTTAGATAGTTCTGCTATAGTACAACGTTTTGCTTTTATCAATCAACATCATCAAACCTTAAGCGGTCTTTTGCTTGATCCGAGATTTAACAGTTTACTGCAATTGGCAGGCGATGGAGCTAGATTAGGAACTGAAGAAAAAGACGGAATGGTTTTTAACCATTATATCAACGGGCCAGAAAGTAAGTTTACTAAAATGGGCTGGCACACAGACGGTTTAAGAGATATTTTTTATGGTGGAAAATTAAACCCGATGCTAAATGTGGGTATTCATTTAAGTACTTTAAAACCTGAAAATGGCGGTCTTAAAATCATTCCAGGTACACACAAGCAAAGTATTTATCAAATGCTTTTTCGTAAAAAATACTTTTTAGATCATCAAGCCGATCCAGAGGAAGTTTCTATCAATCCGGAAGCTGGAGATTTGACTATTCACGATGGGCGTTTGTGGCACAGAGTGGCGCAATCCTCTATTCGTGGCGAAGAGAGTAGAAGAAGGGTTATTTATATTCCGATTATAGCAGGGAAATATGCTCCTAAAAACGAGAACAGTCCAACGGTTTTCTATCAACGTTTTGCAGGTATTGTTAAATAATTATGCTGATTGTTCTCGCATTTAGTTATCTGGTTAGATCAGGTAAACTAAAAAGTGCCTCCGATTTTTTTAAAATCAAGCAAAGAAAAATCAAATTGAAAATTGCAAAAGTAGAATTGGCAATCCTGTCAGGGTTACAAATATTGGGCTAATAATGGGAAAAGAAATACAGGTGGAGGAGTATAGTACAATTGCGCAAAGAACATTTTCGGACCGCAAGCGAACTAATATTTTAAAAAGAGCAGAACAGTTAACGATTGTATTTTTGCTTCCAAAAGTGCCTAAATTCATTTCGCCCAACTTGCTTACTTTACTTGGAACGCTTGGTTCGGGATTCGTTTTTTTAGCTTTTGTTTTAGGAACTTATTCAGCCAATTGGTATTTGCTTTTAGGGATTATCGGATTGGCTATAAATTGGTTAGGTGATTCTTTAGATGGAAGATTAGCTTATTATAGAAATATTCCGCGACGTTGGTATGGTTTTGCACTCGATATTATCGCCGATTGGATCGGTATTGTACTTATAGGCTTTGGCTACTACATTTATGCTGAAAATGGCACACAAGTATTAGCCTTTGCTTTTGTTGCATTGTATGGCTGGTCGATTATAATCAGTCAGTTACGCTACAAAATTACAGATCAATACAGTATAGATTCTGGCTTAGTCGGTCCAACAGAGCTTCGATTTATTATTGCTTTAATTTTAATTACAGAAGTTTTATTTCCTGGATCTATAACTTATTTGGCAGGCTTAATCACCATTGCGTTATTTATAATTAATACAATAGACAGCTTGAAACTCTTAAAGTTGGGTGATTTAAAAGATAAAAACCAAGGCTGAAATGTTCAAGAAGAAAGCTATTGTCACTTTTTTGCAGGCTCAAGTTGCGGCATTTTTAGGTGGTATTACCGATTATGGCTTAATGATTCTATTAACAGAAGTATGTAAGCTGCATTTTACCTTCTCTATTTTAATCTCCGGAACCATTGGCGCAATTATCAATTTCAGCATCAATAGATTTTGGGTGTTTAAAAATCAATGTGGTTATAGTAGCCGCATTAATAGTCAGCTTTTTAAATTTGCGTTGGTTGTATTAGGAAGCATTTCTTTAAAGTCATTTGGTACGCTTATTTTGCAAAAAGTATTTCAAATTGATTACCGAATCGGAAGATTAATCACCGACAGTTTTGTTTCTTATGGATTTAATTACCCGCTGATAAAATATTGGGTTTTTAAAATAAAGAAAGAACAGGAAGCAATCGAATCAAACTAGAATATAAATAAACTCTTCGATATATTTTTTTAACACACTTTGACTCCACTCAGTGCAGGCTAGAAACATAGTTTTTATTTGTGTAAAGAAGAAGACTAAAAGAAACCAGTTTCTAACACATAGCGAATTATGTTTATTTTAAACAAGTGAAACGCCTTTTTATGTTTCGTAAATCTATGTTTCTATGTGTTAAATAATGGATTATATAAAAATTTCATCATGAATAAATTATCATTTAAATATTTTACAAAATCACTAATCGTTGTAACGATCTTAGTCAATATAATCTCCGAAAATCTATCGGCACAAGCTAAAAATCCTTCGCCATTAAATTTTCCCACGCCTAAAAACGTAGATAATATGCTATTTTACATTCAGCGAGACCCTAATATAAACACCGCTATTTATGCCATAAACTACCAAGAAAATGGAAAAATAGATAAAGAGAATCCGATAAAAGGGTATTGGATTCGATATGCCGAGAAAGGAGAGAAGAAAGACTTTAATTATATACAACGCAAATTTGCTTACGGAATAGAAAGCAAAGTCTTGAATAATGAGGAATTTGAGCTTCAATTTGTATCGTATAAAAAGTTGCCGTTAACTTTGAAAAAGATAGATTCAGATCAAAAATATCATGTTTTTGTAAGTGTAAATCAGAAAAAAATACAAGTAGAAAAAATATTTGTGCGTATTGAAGGAGGTTCTTTTTGGCTTCCAAATGTAAAGTATGCCGAAGTTACCGGAATTGAGACTTCTTCGAACAAAGCAATTACTGAGAGGATATTGTTGAAATAAATATTTAATTAAGTCTCACACAAAATCATAAAAAAGCCCATTTCAAAAGAAATGGGCTTTTTAAATAAGATATTAAAGCAGTACTAATTTTAGCTATTTTTTTCAGTTGCTTTTATTTTTTCGAATATTTCATTTAATGTCTCTTCCATAATTCTGGCTGTGTCGTTACCACTTTGATTCGTGATAATAAATGCGCCTAAATCATATTTCGGAACTATATAAAAATAACATTGAGAACGTGGCACTCCGCCATGATGAAGGTAAAAGGTTCCCAGTTCTTTGTCATCTGTGGGGATATTCCAGAAATAACCAATACTAAACTCCTTGTCAAATTTTACAATTGGTTGATGTGATTCGGCAACAACTTTATTATTTTTCAACTGATACTTAATATATTTAGCCATATCAGGTATTGTTGATTTCATATTACCAGACGCACCCCACGGTAATTCTGGCATCGGCGTCGTGATTACAGGGTTGTCACTGTGATAGCCTACAGCAAGTTTTTTGGCTTCCTGAGCAGAAAGACTGATTTTGGTGTTCTGCATGGCCATATTTTTTATCAGGTAATCTGTTAATAGCTTTTCGTACTTTGTTTTATAAATTTTTTCTAAAACAAAAGCTATAAGTTGGCTGCCTGCACTTGAATACTGATATTTATAACCTGGAACCGAATCAATTTTGACTTTATGAAGATCTCTTAAAAAATCTTTTTCGCTATAGTTTTTATAAAGTTCATTGATTTTTGCTGGAGTATCGTGGCTGGTGAAATTTTCTAGAATTGTATTTGCTTCCAATGGTAGCATATTGGGTAATCCGCTTGTATGTGAAAGTAAGTGTTTTATAAGAATAGGCTGTTTGCCATACTTTAAATTTGGATAATCTTCGGGTAAATATTTCTGGATATCCTCTTCAATATTCAGTTTGTTTTGAATAACGGCTTCTGCTGCTAGTGTTCCGGCAAATGTTTTGCTTAAAGAACCAATTTCATAAATGGTTTCATTATTAGGGCAATTATTTTTTCCTTTTTCTAATTCTCCATAATGACCAATAAACTCTTTCCCTTTATAAACTATTGCGATTGAAGTAGAATGGATTAGAGGTTTTTTAATCATTCTATTGGCCGCACTATCGATAAAACTTTTAATATTAATCTTTTCTGCTTGCGAGCTCTGGGCCAAGCAAAAGATAGAAGACAGTAGAAGAATTAGAACGAATCTATTTTTCATAGTTTTAAATGGTTATATTTTTTATGTGTTTTTTTTTCAAGTTAACTGCTCCGTAAAATTAACAATTTAAACTAATGAGCCAGAGAAGAACAGCATTCAGTTATGATGAAAACATAAAGAAACCCCTTTGAAGTTAAATATTATAACTACTAAGAATATTTTACTCCCTTGTGATCTTGTAATTATACCACTAAATCAATCAAATTTGCAATTGTTATAAAAGACACTTCTATTTAAGATGTTGATAGGCTTTTTGGGGGAAGTTTATGATTCTTTTTACTTAATCCTTCTGAGATTGAATTGAATCAATATCAATAATCTAAAAGCTGTTAATAGTAAAAACTAACGGTCTTAATAGATATAGAAATTCAATTACTGGCGTACATGCCAGTGATTGAAACTATAGAAAATTTTCTGATTCCGTTTCGGTTTCTATAAAAGCATGTTTTTACAGCTTGTTCTCCCTTGTGAGTGGGATGTTTATAACTTTTAGAGGTATAAATATAAATGAATTTTTAGTGTTCAGTTATAAATTTATTTTAAGCATAGTGCTAAAACTTACTAATAAAATATCTTTTTTATGGCTGTAAATTCAAATTCACCTCCTTTCTTTTTTTGTCAAATTATAATTTACTCTTCTAATTTTAGCTAAAACGTAATCAAGTGTTTAAGATTATTTTAGAGTAAAGAGCATCAAATTTATTTACCCACTTACTACTTATTAAATTTTACGTTATGAAAAAAAAATACTCATCAAATTTTATACTTTTAATTTCTTTTGTCTTATTAAGCTCTCTAAAAGCCCATTCTGTTTTTTGCAAGCCTGTATTTCAAAACAGTTATCAATCCATATTACCTTACAAGAGTGTTCCCGCAATTGAAAGACACCGAGTATGGCTTAATCTGACTAATAATGAAGGGCTTTTTAAGCAGCTTTTACTTGGTTATATAGAAGGAGCAACTAATGGTTTTGATTTTAATTATGATGCTGTTTCCGTGGATGCAAATAAATATGCAGATTTTTATAGCATTAACGAAGGAAAGAAACTTGTGATTCAGGCACGTGGTCTGCCGTTTCTTCTCAGCGATACAGTTCCTCTTGGTTATAGGTCTGGAATTGTCGGAGATTTAAGCATTTCAATTGATCATGCAGATGGCGATTTAGCTGATCAGGATATTTATCTAGAGGATAAAGAGACTGGTATTGTGCATAATTTAAAAAAAGGCGCTTATACATTTTCAACAGAAAAAGGAACTTTTGTAGATCGTTTTATAATTCGCTATACTGCCAAGGCAAGTTTAGGGAATGCTCAATTTGATAATAATCCCGAAAATCTAATAGTTACTTCAAAAAATAAAGTTATCACATTAAAATCTTTTACGACCGCTATGGAGCAAGTTTCAATTTATGATGTGGCAGGGAGGCTCATTTACAATATTGGGCAACTAAAAGCATTTGATTTAGAGATTGATGGCATCAACTCTGGCAGTCAAGTATTCCTGATCAGGGTATTTTTTGAAGACAGGAGTAGAACATCAAAAAAAATAATATTTTAATTTCACATTATAATTATATCTTTTCAGTGGCAGTTTTTTTTAAATTCTGCCACTTTTTTTTTAGTATAGTTTTAAATATTAAAAGGTGATAATATCATGGCATAAAAAAAACGTTAATTCCTAGGAGTTAACGTTTTTTGGTGACCTTTACGATTCACACAAATTTTATGCAGGATTAAAGAAATTGACTTGTTTTCAAGTTGATTGATAAATAATTGCTTTAATTTTTTTCAGGAACAGTTTGAATATTTGTACTTAATAATATTTAAGTTTAAATTAGATCTGACTCGGATTTTCAATTATATTGTCTTCACAATCCTTTGAAATTGATTGTGTTATTTCAGGTTTTTCATCCCAGTCTCCCCAGTCTCCTTTATACATTTTAACACATACTAAGTCTTTATTATCATCGGAGTAAATAAGCGTATTTGAAATACGGCAGTAACTTTTACCATTATCTAATTTTGAATTTTCCATTATATTAATTTTTAGAATAAATTCTTCTGAGTTTTAATTCCGAAGAATATAGGTTTTTAGAATTTATTGATAAATGAGATTTTAATATCTTGGTTTTGATTAGTTTATAAGAATTGTAAAGTTCACAAAGATAGAACAGCAAAAAGCACTTGCTTATATAATTTTAGTTTGGATTTATATAATTCCCATATTTCTTTTCTAATTGCAAGCATTTTGTCTATTTAAAAAGTATACTATTATTTTAAAAACCGATTTGGACTACATTTTTAATCTCAAACATGGTAATTATAAAACTGGAGAACTGTAATTGTATAAATTGAAAAATTTATTCTCATGATCTTTCCAATTTAATGAAGATAAAAAGGAGGAATCTGTAAAAGATCAACAGATATTTGCCAAAAATTCGATTGTCCTTGTTTGTTCTTTTCGCTTTTATTTCCGAATTGTTTTGTTATTGACAAGTATTCTGCCCCAACACAAAGTTATTTTGTAAATCCTTACACCGAGGAAAAGCTTAAACAGGTTATAAAATCTGTGATAGAATTTTGGAATGCAAAAAAAACACAGAAATTAATCTGGGAAAAGAAAAGAAACAGAAACAAAATTTATAAGCAAACCCGTCTATTTAAAGACGGGTTTTATTTTATTTAAAGATTACGATCTGGCTTTACGCCGTCTTCGTCATCTAAATCACCTAGATCTTCGTTGTCTAATTCTTCATTACCAACTTCTTCATTGTCAAATTCATCATCTAGTTCGTCAGTTTCTGAATCTTCAGTATTAAACTCGTCTGAATCTGTTTGTTCCTTAGCAAGATTTTCGTTGTCGAAATTTTCTTTTCCAAATTCCTGACTCTCCAAGTCATTGCCATAATCTGGTTCAGCATTATCTGATACAGTATGATCTGGCGGTAAGTCAATGTCTGGATCTTGATATCGTTCGTTATTTTGAAAATTCTGATCTTCCAGATTGTAATTTTCTTTTTCTTCTAAATTCATAATACAATTTTAAATGTTATTTTTTAGTTGAACCTGATTCTTTTTTTGAATCCGAAGCAGGTTTAGAACCACCTTTTGAAGCTGTTTCTTTTTTATCAGTTTGTTTATCTGATGCCTTAGCACTATCAGTGCTTTTTTTGGTGTTTGAAGTTGCCATAATATAATTTTTTAAATTCGTTAATAAGCCAAATGTACAGGGACTACAAGTCATTATTTTACATTTAATGGCACTTCTAATTGTATAATTAACAGGTGATTACTTTTATTTAATAAAAAAACACCTGTTTTGCATACAGGTGTTTTTAAATAATAAAAAGGTAAAAAGTAAAAAAATAAAAAAAATGTTTTTCTTATTCTGCAGCAACAGCATTTACGACATTCAATGCTACATCATTCAGCAGGCAATCTGCTTCTTTTTCTTCTGCAAGCGTTTGGGTTAATAATTTTGCAGCATCATTTTCGCCAATTGCTTTTGCAAAAGCCACCAAAGTGCCATAAGTCGCAATTTCATAATGTTCGATTTTTTGCGAAGCAGCAATTATTCCGGCATCTCTAACAGCGCCTGGAGTGGTTTCTAAAAGAATACTGTCTCCTTCTTTTAATAAACCAGCCATAGCTTCACATTTTTTTCCTTCGGCTTTTTCTCCCAATAAATCAAAAACCTGTTCTAGTCTTGCCACTTGATTTTGAGTTACAGAAAGATGTTCTAAAATAGCTCCCGAAAGTCCTGCAGCTGAAGCATTCGCCGCCATTTTTGGCAAAGCACCCACCAAAGCATTTTCTGCCCAGTAAATGTCTTTTAAACTGTCAATAAATAAATCTTTCAAATCTGTAGCGGCGTCTGGTGCTGGCTCTACAATATTTATTTTTCCATTGTTTTTTATATCTGTAGATGGACTCGCTTTTGGTTGTGCAGCGTTAGTCTGACCTTGTTTTTCTGAATTTTTCATTTTTATTTTTTTTGAATTAATTGTATAAGTTTGGTTCACGCTGCCAAAAACGATGTTTGGTCATTGCATTTATAAATTCCTGAGCAAATGCTTCGCTGGCAATTTCGCTGGTTACAATAACGCCTTCATCGTCATTTGTAATTTTTCCAGCAAAAGGGGCGGCACTTATTATTTCTGAAGCCTCGCCATCGGCACCTATCACTTTACAATGCTTATAAGCATCGTTTAAGTATTCAAGAGCATCATCATTTTCTGCCAAAGCATTCAACCCTAAACCATGAGGAATATAAACAGCATCAAACAATACTGAAGAAGCAGTTAAGAAACTGAATTCAGCAGAAATCGCGCCATCCGTATCTGTTGCAACAGAACCCAAATGAGGTGCAATAACACAGCCTTTGGCACCCGCTTTTTTCAGTGCATTTTTCATGTTCATTACAGCAGCTTCAGAAACGCCTTCAGTTACTAGAATAGCTACTTTTCTGGACTCGATTGTTGGTGAATTGGTTGGGTTATTAATCATGCTCAAAGCTTGAGAAGATTCAACCGAAGATGGAACGGTTTGCGGTTCCTGAGTTCCTGCTTCTTCTGTTTCTGGCGATACGCCTTTATTCATGGGAGTTTCTAAAGTCGATGGAACGGTTGCTCCAAGTCCCTGTGCTACTTTTTCGGCAAGTTCTGTATCAACCTGAGATAATAAGCCTAACATTCGAACTCTAATTGCTGTCGTTTCAACTTTTCCCAATTCAAAACGTAATGCTTTTACGATATGGCTTTTTTCTTCGGGTGTTTGGCTGTTAAAAAACAATTTGGCCTGACCGAAATGATCGTTAAAACTTTCGCTTCTAGCTCTTACTTTATGAGAATCTACACGCTCATTGAAACTTGCAAATCCGCCTTCGGCAATTTTTGCCTGATATGGGCATCCTCCGCCGAGAGAGTTTGGAGAATAACTTACGCGACCTTTATTGATTTCCTGACGCATATGTCCGTCACGCTGATTGTTATGAACGGGAGCAACGCTTCTGTTGATTGGAATTTCATGAAAATTCGGACTTCCTAATCTCGATAATTGCGTGTCGGTGTAAGAAAACAATCTTCCCTGCAAAAGCGGATCATTAGAAAAATCGATTCCTGGAACAACATGACCTGGATGAAACGCAATTTGTTCCGTCTCTGCAAAGAAATTTTCAGGGTTTTTGTTCAAGACCATTCTTCCCACAATGGTTACAGGTACTAATTCTTCGGGAACAATTTTCGTTGGGTCCAAAAGATCGAATTCATATTTATGTTCGTCTTCGGCTGGAATAACCTGAACACCCAATTCCCATTCTGGGAAATTTCCAGATTCAATAGCTTCCCATAAATCTTGTCTGTGGAAATCAGGATTTTTTCCTGAAATTTTCTGAGCTTCATCCCAAGCAACGGCGTGCGTTCCTAATTTGGGTTTAAAGTGAAATTTTACAAATACCGATTCTTCCTGAGCATTTACGAGTCTGAAAGTATGAACACCAAAACCTTCCATCATTCTGTAGCTTCTAGGAATAGCACGATCAGACATTACCCACATAATCATGTGCATAGATTCTGGCATTAGCGAAATGAAATCCCAAAAAGTGTCGTGTGCCGATGCAGCCTGAGGAATCTCGTTATGCGGTTCTGGTTTTACGGCATGAACTAAATCAGGAAATTTCGAAGCATCTTGAATAAAAAATACGGGAATATTATTGGCTACTAAATCGTAAATTCCTTCTTGCGTATAAAATTTCACCGCAAATCCTCTCGCATCCCTAGCCAGATCGGTAGAACCTCTTGATCCTGCTACGGTAGAAAATCGAGTAAAAACGGGTGTTATTTGTCCTTTTTCTTGTAAGAAACCTGCTTTGGTTAATTCGGGAATTGGATTGGTTACTTCAAAAAATCCGTGTGCGCCAGAACCACGTGCGTGAACAATTCTTTCTGGAATTCGCTCGTGATCAAAATGCGTAATTTTTTCTCTTAAAATAAAATCTTCTAATAATGATGGTCCGCGATCTCCGGCTTTAAGTGAATTATTATCATCGTTAATTTTCACGCCCTGATCTGTGGTTAAAATTTTGTTTGTTCCATCGGAGGTATTGACGGATAAATCTCGTTGTTTTTCGTCTTGAAAATTTTTCATGGTATTTCTTATTGGTTAAAAACTTTAAAACAATTACAATCTTATCTTTCAGATTTATAGGTAGTTGCTGACTGTAATTTCAAGTAATCCAAATTTAATTTTTGTATAAATGTGTTTTTTATACAATTGCAAATGATAGTTCTAGAATTACCACAAAATCGGCTTAAAACAAAAAAAAAATCTCCATTTCAGGAGATTTGATATTTTTATATTTAATGTGGAACGGGGAGATAGATAAAAGCGATTGTTCCTTTGTTGGGTTCACTCGAAAGTTTTATAAATCCTTTATGATTGTACATTATTTTTTGAACCAATGTTAATCCAAGTCCGCTTCCGTATTGTTCGTCGCTTGTGTTCAGTTTATAGAAAGGATTAAAAATAAGCGTTTCAAAATTTTTAGGAAAACCAATTCCGTTATCGCTAATAAAAAGTTTAATATATTGTGTTTCCGGATCGGCTCCAAAATCTATTAATTCATCAGGAGAAACTTCCTCAACACCAATTTTGATTTTCGGGCTACTGTCTTGTTTGGCATATTTTATAGCATTAGAAATTAAATGAGTAAAAAGCTGTTGCATCTGCGAAGGAATAATACGAAGGGTTGGGAGGGGATTAAATTCTATTTCCGCTTTCTGCTTACTTATGCTAGATTTTAAGTCAGCTAATACTTTTTTTAGAACAATATTCAAATCTGTTTTTTTAAACTCTTTCTGTCCAAAATTTATTTTTGAATAATCAATCAAATCTTCAAGAAGCTGATTCATATTTACAGCCGAACTTAATAAGCGGTTTAAATTGTGTTTTCCAGTTTCTGTCAGCGTTTTTTCGGCATCTAAAACCTTTTTTCCAAACATATAAATTTTCCGAATAGGCTCTAATAAATGATCGCTTGCTGCTATCGTAAAAGATTCTAATTGTTTGGTATAATTATAAAGTTCCAGATTTTTGTTTTTTAAAGATTCATGGCTTTGTTCTAAATCTGTAATATCTTCGAGCGCTATTAAAATCATTCCGTTTGGAACAGCATTTGCAATGGGAGTGGCGTTAATAAGCATTATTTTTTTTCCCGGAATATCAAAGTCAAACTGGATTTTAAAATTTTCTACAATTTCATTATGGCTCACTTTTTTTAGTACAGATTCTCTAAACTGAGGTATATCCCAATGCGAATTTCCGATATCCAATATCGAAAGGCCTTCTGTCTGTTCTTCAGTGGTTTTAAAATAGTTGTAAAAAGCAGGATTGGCACTTTTAATTACAAAATTTTTATCAATAATAAGAAGTGGTTCTTTAATAGTATTGACAATAGATTCATAAAAATTACGCATTGAAGCCAATTCTTCCCGACGATTTTGGAGTTCATCATTTACACAAGAAAGTTCCTGATTATTGGATCGCAGTTCCTGAGTAGAATTTTCAAGCTGCTGATTTATCATCAGCATTTCTTCGTTTGAGCTTACCAATTCTTCGTTTGTAGTCTGCAATTCTTCAAAATAAATCTGCTGTTCTTCGGTAACTCTTTTAAAATCGCCCCGAAGCTGCAGCAATTCTTTCTCCATTTCCTGCGAATGGTGATTGTTTGAATCTGTAGAAGTAATGCTTTTTTTGCAGAATATGATAAGCAGTAAATCGGTATAAGCAGGAAGGTAAATAACTTCAAATGAAGTTAAAAAAGACTGCTTTTTTAAGGCAATAAAATCTCCCGAAAAGTTCTTTTTTTCGTTTCTGGCTTTTAAAATATTATTTCTAAGTTCAAAACCCCATTCCTCACGAACCATATTCAGAATATTAAAACTGGGCTTTCCGGGCGCGGGCTGTAAAAACGGGCTGGTATCGCCATGAAAGTGAACGATTTCGAGATCTTCGTTAATGATTACAGAAGGAGGCGAATAATGTTCGAGCAGAATATCTGAAGCAATTTTTCTATAGTTTGTTTCAGGGTCATTGCTCTCCTTTATTTTAGGGCTGTTATCAGTTCGCATTATTTTTTTTGGCAGGAATTGGTCAACTGCTTTTCGGGTGTAAATTCTGTTCAATTTGTCAACCGTTGTAAATAAGTGCGGAACCTGCTGTGTCCATTCTGATTTTCCGAGAAATAAAAAGCCTTTGTCGCGAAGTGCATAATGAAATGAGGATAATACCTGATTCTGTAAATCGGTATCAAAATAAATTAAAACATTGCGACAGGAAACAAAATCAATTTTGGCAAAAGGCGCATCTTTAATTAAATCATGAACAGCAAAAACACACATATCACGAATGACTTTATTAACATGAAAACTATTGTCTCTTTTGGTAAAGTATTTTTCAAGTCTTTTTTCGTTTATATTTTTTATGTCTTGTGCTGTATAAATGGCTAAACGAGCTTTAGAAATACATTTTTCAGACAAATCTGAAGCGATAATCTGAACTTTTATATCATTTCTATTAATTTCCTCCAGATATTCGTGAATACAGATTGCAAGTGAGTAGGCTTCTTCTCCTGTAGAACAACCAGCCGACCAGAATCGTAAGGTTGAACTCGTAAGATTTTCAATTAGAGAAGGAAAAATGCTTTGGTATAAATTATCAAAAGCCTCCCCATCACGGAAAAAATAGGTAACCGGAATCAAAATATCATCAAACAATAAATCTTGTTCTTTAGTATTATTTCGCAGTAAAATAAGGTATCGTTCTATGGTTTCTTGTTTGGTAACTACCATTCTTTTTGCAATTCTTCTTCGCAGTGTAGTATGTTTATAATGCTGAAAATCGGTGCTGGTTCGCAAAAACAATATTTCTATTATTTGATTTAGCAGTTCTTTTTCATCTGCAGTGGATTCTTTTTCACCGTACGAATGCGTGATTAAGTTACTTTGGTGAATCTGCGTGAGCTTGTCTGCAATTTCGTTTGGCGCTGTAAAATAATCGATGTATTCTGAAGTTACCGCATTTTGAATAAAACCTTTTTTTAAAAGAACAGCAATTGTTGATCCGCCGGCTTCCTTCAGTTTTTTTAGACCTGTAGAGCCGTCAAAGGGCGACCAGGTCAATATTAAACCGATAGAATAGCTTTTAAAAACATTTCCAACTGTTTCAAAAAAGATATCGAAACCGTTATTGGTTTTACTGCCTCTAATTAGTGGTTTTAGCTGTAATATTCCGTTTTCATGAATCAGAAAATTATTTTCAGGAATAACGTAAATATGGTTGGATTGTACATCAATGTGATGAACGATTTCTGTGACTGGTATAGTGGTCTGTGCCGCAAGTACATCTGCAAGATTAGGAGTTTGAGCTGCAGAAAAATTTTCAAAAACAAGATAAGCTCTCCCTGAATCTGATGGAAGATCGGATATTAATTTTTTTAATACATCAATTTCAGCTGCAGAACTTCCTATTGCTGTTACTTGAAAGTTAGATTTTGATAGATCTATTGATTCATTTGTTTTCATTTTTAATGAGGGTTTATGGCAATCCTATAATTTAAATGTTTTCAGATGTAAATAACTGATAGTCAAAACTGTAAAATTTGCAATGAAACAAATAAGCATTGTTTTGAAAATCAAATTATTAATTAAAAGAAATGAATTATGAAAAATTTAATTGTAAGCTTTTGTATGATCCTGTTTTTCGGATTTGCATCTGCACAGGAAACTCCTGTTAAGAAAAAACAGGGTACAGACACTATTCACAGTCAAAAAAGCAAACACAAAAATAGTACGCAGAAAAGCACTACTACTAAGCAAGATACAGTCAATAGGCAGCGTACTGAAAAGAAGGGAAAAACTGTAAAGTCTAAAGAAAACACGACTCAGCAGGGTAGAGATACCATTAACAGAACAAGACCGTAATAATCTGGATTTATTCTGGTGGATAAAGTCTATTTATATTTTTGATAGACTTTATTTTCTCTTTTTTCACACTAATAACTTCTCTTTTAAATTGCTGTTATAGATACTGTAAATTCACTCTCTGAACTAATTTATCAGGCGATCACAGAAATACTATAATTGGATTGAATGTTCAAATAATGATCATTTCTTTAGCTGTAAATATAAACCTACTTTTTTAAAAGCTTTACTATAATTAAATTAAAGACTTTCATAATTTCCATTAAAAATTAAGCTACAGCAACCTGAAACTTGAAACTTGAAACCTGAAACAAAAAAAACAAATCTTTATTCTCCCGTTTCCATATGCGGTGCATCTACTGGTTTGGACTGTGATGAGCCAATTTGTCTGAAATAAATAGATAACATAATTATAGCAAATACAGAAAGAAATTCGCTCTGCCAGTTTTGAAAAGATTCAAACCAAAATCTTGAATTTCCTAAATAAGAGGAAACGGTTTCTAATGGTTTTCCTTCAAGAAGCAGTTTTTCGTTTTCGTCTTTTAAACTTCCAAAAAAGTGAAGCACAAGTGAAATAACAAATAATAAAAGTAAAATTATAGTAAGGGAATGTTTGTAGAGTTGCAAAATAAAACCGCCCTTTTTGACTGGCCATGGTGCATCTTTTCGGTTGGGATCCGGTTCTCTATCAACTTCCTCAGTTTCATCTATTTTTTTGGATTCTGATGATCCTTTTTGTTTTAAGAAAATGGTGAGAAAAACAAAAAGTCCCATTTGAAGAAATTCACTTTCCCAATTTTCAAATGTAGACTCAATAAAATGGCCAGAGGTGAGGTAGGCAGGAAAGTTTATTAATTGAGCTCCTTCTTCAATTAATTCTTTATTATGTTCTTTAAAACCTAACACTACTTGTCCAGCCAAAGCGCCAATGAAAAGCAGTATGAAACAGATAGATAATCCGTTATTTCTTAAAAAAGTTTTCATTTTTGATTTGTTTATAAAAGAATTATGTAAACATTTTTAGGAATGTCTACATAATTCAATTTTGATTTATAAATTTAGTAAAGGATAAATTTTGTGTTAAGAATTTGATAATACTAAACATTTAAAATTGTTGAGTTAGTGATCGGCAGGAATGAGGAGGGAGTCCATAAATTTTGCAGTTATGATAGTTCCATTATCATCTTCCCATTGCGTAATTACGTTTTCTATAAGCTCGGGTTCAAAACCAATTACTTTCATGACAGGCCCGCCAAATTCCTGACGAACTTCCTGTCCTTTTTTAAATGCGATATCCATAATCTGTTTATTCATTAGATTCTAAGTGATTTTTTAAACTCAAAAGATCATTTTTTACTAATTTTTCAAAATACGGGTTCAGTAATTTTGCGGCACTTTCTCCTGCAATTCCGAGTGGTGCATGGTAAGAGATTGTGATATCAAGTTCTGTGGTATTGCCATGAGCTTTAAAAATCACTTTCCCTGCATTTCTAATGGTAGCATCATCAAGAGAAAACCAGCTTAAAAGTTTATCTTTTCGATCCTTAGCAATTTTAGCTTTCCAGCTTACAGATCCAATTCCGCCAGGTCCTTTAGCGGTCCATTCCGAAGTGTTTTCATCAATAGTTTTAATACTTGCAAGATGACTCATAAATTTTGGTAAGTTTTCGAGATTACGCCAGAAATCATATACTTCGCCTACTGGTTTATTAATGACCGTATTCAATCTTATATTAACATTCGAGGCTTTATCATTCATTAAATGCCCTGCAGCATCATAAATTGGGCAGTAGCCCGAAATTCCTCTTAAAAGCATCGCACCGCCTGCACCAGCTTGTGAAATGCTTTTCTTTTCTTTAGACAAGGCGTTATAAAGTAGATAGGCACCGCTAGTAACCATAAGCACTCTTTCTAATGCTGAAACATTTGTTTTTAATATAGATTTTGATTTTTGTCCTTGCTGAGTTATTGCTGTTGTGTTCATAGTAATAGAAATTAATTGTTAATAGGTTAAAATTAAGTTCTTTATAAAAATTTTGTTTACACTATTTTACAGATTGCTTATACAATTATGCTGATTGAAATATTTTTTTTAGGCGCTGTACACAGTTTCTTCGATTCCTGTAAACGAATGGAATAATTATATAAATATTTTGAAAATGAAGACTTTACTTTTGATTTTACTATTAATTTAAAAAAAGCTATTATGAAATCTTTATTTAAAATTAGAATACTGATATTAGTTCTTACAGTAGGATTGGCATTTTCATGTAAGAAGCATGATACCAATGCTGTAGATCCGGAGTATAAATCTGAAACAGATAGTATGGACATGAGTGTAGATACCATTGGCCCAGCTATGGATTCATCGGCTACTTTGAATCCTGAGCAAAATGGCCAGCAAGGAACAACTGGTGCTACAGGAGAAGGTGCCACAGGATCTGGAACGGAAGGGTCTACTCAAAAAGGCAATCAGAATGTAAGAACAGATTCATTGAAGAAATAAATGCTGTAAAATCAAAAATCTTGAAGAGAATTTTATCAAAGTTCTTTTCAAGATTTTTTTATGAATAGTAATTACGAGAAAAGATTTACTCTTCTTTATCTTCATCTTCAAATGCTTTTGATTCGTCTAAAGTTCTCTATCAATTTATTCAAATTCTGTTTAATTCAAAATAAGATAGAGAATTGATGGCATATAAAGCGCTATAATTTATTGAGTTTATTTACCAGATAACTAATCATTTGCGCAATATTTTCAGAGGGAATAGAGAAGTCATTTTCTATCCAATTTTTGATCACGGCGATACTTCCTTTTTCGCCAAATTGGTATGCCATTTCAGCAAAAGGCTGCATTTCGGGTGTAAGTTCGATTTGATTTTCTACGGGAAAATTATTTCGAACGCTTCTCAGTATTCGTGACAGAATTCCGCTTCCATCGGCTTTTGCAAACACAATTTTACTCATCTGCTTATCGCTTTCCAGCAGCCGACAGCTCAGGAGTATCACATCATCCATATTGGTGCTTTTACGCAAAACCGCTGAGAGTTTTTCAAAAACATCTTCTTCTATTTCAAGGAGTATATCCAGCGGAATATTATAATGACGATAAAATGTATTGCGATTGACATCGGCTGTTTTACACAGTTCAGAAATAGAAATTTCACTAAGTTCCTTCTCCTGCAACAAACTCAATAGCGCCTCACGCAATATTTTTTTAGTATACTGAACTCTTCGGTCTTTTCTTAAATCCATCACAAATTATTTTATATATGATACAAAAATGCTGATTTGTGTTCGCTAATGTACAGTAATACAATTTTTTGAAACAACAAATAAATCTCTCTTTAATAGCTTTACATGGTGTTAGAAAAAGAACACAAAGTTAAATAAGGAACACATTGTATAACAAATATAGCTTTTTCTTCAAAATTGTAAGGAATAGAAAGTGCAAATATTAAATTTAAGAAAATGGAAAATCAGACATCACGAAAAAGAATACTGCTCACAGGTGCATCTGGAACTGTAGGTTTTGAAACCCTGCAGCATCTTGTTCAGCATACGGATTATGAAATAACGGTCTTTGATGTAAAGACTCAAAAATCGGTCAAAAAACTGGCTCCCTTTAGATCTCGCGTAGAGATTGTCTACGGCGACATCAGTAATAGAGAACAATTGCTGAAAGTGGCTCAAAATAAGGATGTAGCTATTCATTTAGCGGCGGTTATTCCTCCGCTTGCTGATATTAATCCCAATCTGGCTTATAATGTGAATGTAAAAGGAACAGAAAATCTTATTTACGCTTTAGAGAAAAATTCACCAGAGTGTTATTTGATTTTTAGTTCCAGTATTTCAGTTTATGGAGATCGTATTCAAAACCCCGAAATCATTGTATCGGATGTTTTGCAGCCCAGTCCTGGTGATCAATATGGTCAAACCAAAGTGCTGTGTGAATCGCTGATTCGTCAGTCAAAATTATCATGGAGTATTTTTCGTCTGGCTGCCATTATGGGCAATCATAAAATATCTCCTCTTATGTTTCACATGCCACTGGAAACGCCCATTGAAATCTGCACGCCCAAAGATACGGGTAGGGCTTTTTGTAAAGCAATTGAGCACCAAGAAAAATTAGAAAAGCAAATATTTAACTTAGGAGGGGGAGAGGATTGTGTAATTTCATATAAATCGTTTCTAGACAAAATGTTTGCTGAATTTGGCTTAGGTAATGCTGATTTTCCACAAAAAGCGTTTGCTGAGAAAAACTTTCACTGCGGGATTTTAAAAGATGGTGATGATTTAGATAATATTCTAGGTTTTCGACAACAAAATTTGAAGGATTATTTCCAGATGGTCCGCCAGAAAATTCATCCGATGCAGAAAAAAACAACTTTTCTTTTTAGAAGTATTATAAAAAAGTGGTTGCTCTCAAAATCAGATCCTTATAAGGCGCATAAAAAAGGAAATTTGAAAGAAATGAATCATTTTTTTACCCAATCGGAGGATAAGAAACTGGAAAAGGCTCTATTGTAAACCCTAATAATTTTATTTATGAAAACTAAAATAATAAGCTTGCTAGTATTGATATTGGTTAATGGGACATTGTTTGCACAACATAATTTCAGTGTTGAAGTAACGGGCGTGCAACCTGGAAAAGGATATGTCTTTTTTGGATTGTATGATAAAGAGAAGGGCTTTCTTGATATTGAGTCGCAGATTGCCACCGCAAAAGTAAAAGCTAACCAAAATAGTGTAGTCTATACATTCAAAAACTTGCCCGATGGCAATTATGCTATCGCTGTGTATCAAGATGTTAATAGTAACGGAAAATGTGATCGTAATATGATTGGTTATCCGACCGAGGGATTTGGATTTTCAAAAAATTATAAACCAAAACTCTCAGCCCCTAATTTTGACGAGGTAAAAATTGCAATTGATCAATATGCTACAACCAGTATTGCATTGATTGGGAAATAGTAAGTCGTCTATCAATTCAATTGATTTAATATATTGGTTTTGGGAAATAAAAATATTTGACATTCCAGAGAAGCGTAATTATATAATTTCAGTTTTGAATCATGTAACTACCTGCTGATATGGTTATTGATATTTGTATCTGATAATTTTAGACCGTGTCGTTCTATTGTAAATAGTCTTATAGCGGCCAATTTTTATAATTGAGAATTAAAATTAAAAAATCAATGGAGACCAAAAGTACTAAAAAACGTATTGCAATTGTAGGAGGAGGCCCAAGCGGTCTTTTTGTTTATAAGAGATTGGTCGAATCCGGTTCAAACGATTTTGAAATTACTGTTTTGGAGAGAAAAGCACAGCTGGGATCTGGGATGCCTTACAGCAGCGAAGGGTCTAATACAGAGCATATCACAAATGTATCAGATAATGAAGTTCCGCAGATTGTTTCCACTATGTCAGAGTGGATTTATACTGCACCTGCCCAATTACTGCAAAGATTTAATATTAAACCAGATCAATTTAACGAATATAAAGTGGTGCCGAGGCTTCTTTTTGGAAGTTATCTTGCCGCGCAGTTCGAAATATTACTTGAAGCAGGAAAGAAAGCGGGAATTACTACAACTGTACATTTTGAAAGCTCTGTTAGTGATATTAATTATGATTTTAAAAATGAAACTGTAAGAGTTGAAACCTTAAATGGCAATCATCAGGAATTTGATTATGTCATTATCTGTACTGGTCACAACTGGCCAATACGTTATGAAGGGAAAGTGCAGGGCTATTATGATGCTCCATATCCGCCTCAAAAATTGGCGAAGCATTTCGATCATCCTATCGCCATAAAAGGTTCTTCTTTAACAGCAATTGATGCCATAAGAACACTGGCAAGAAATAATGGATCATTTTCAAAAGATTCAGAAGAAAACCTTAATTTCAAATTAAATCCAGAAAGTTCTAATTTTAAAATGATAATGCATTCCAGAAGTGGCATGCTTCCAGCGGTTCGTTTTCATCTGGAAGATTCACATCTTTCTAACGACTCTTTACTGACTAAAGAAGAGATAGATTTGCATAGAAATAATAATGATGGATTTTTATCGCTTGATTTTATTTTTGAAAAGGATTTTAAAGAAATTTTTCGAGAAAAAGATCCGGAATTCTACCAGCGTATCAAAGATTTTTCAATTGAAGATTTTGTAGCCGATATGATGGAACTGCGAGAACGCCTTGATCCTTTTCAGCTTTTGAAAGCGGAATACGTTCAGGCCGAGAAGTCGATCAAAAGACAGGAATCAATTTATTGGAAAGAAATGCTGGCAGTTCTTAGTTTTGCTATGAATCATCCTGCCAAATATTTTTCGGCAGAAGATATGCAGCGGCTTCAAAAAGTATTGATGCCGCTTATTTCAATTGTAATTGCCTTTGTTCCTCAAAAATCCTGTGAAGAATTACTGGCTCTTCATCAAGCGGGTGTGCTAGACTTGGTTTCGGTTGGAGATGACAGCACAGTCGAACCGCAAAACGGTGGAGGAGTTCTTTACAATTTTACAGATAACGATAAGAATGAGCAATCTGTATTCTATAAAACATTTGTAGATTGTGTGGGACAGCCTCATTTATCTTATCATGATTTTCCATTTAAAAGTCTGCTCACTCAGAAAGCTATTAGTCCTGCGCGTTTAAAATTCAAATCTAAAGAATCCGGGCATAATGCCTATATAAATAACTCCGAAGGAATTCAGAAAGATGAAAATGGAGATTATTTTTTGAATGTTTCAGGAATAGCCATTAATGACAATTTTCAAATTATGGATCAATATGGAGCATTTAATAAAAACGTATATATTATGGCAGTGCCTTACATTGGTGGTTTAAATCCCGATTATTCCGGTTTGGATTTTTGTGAAGCAGCTTCTCTGCGCATAGTAAAAGATATTCTGAAGGATTAGTAAAGTAAGCTTAGACTTGTTCTTCATTTATTCTACATTTATAAAAACGGTATAATTTGCCTTAGTTCTTAATAGCAGAGAAGGCATCAAGTCCACAAGGTTGAACGTATACTTTTTCCCTAAATAATTAACAAATTTAAATATTAGTAAACTTTCGTTATCATTTCATCTATAGGCAAGCGAACTTTTTTCGTAGCTGCCATATAGTCTTTTTCCGAATCCCGATATCCTAAAGCGAGGATAACTGTAGAATGCAACCCTTTTTCTTTTAAACCCAAAACCGCATCGATAGTGACGGCATTAAATCCTTCTATAGGAGTGGCATCCACTTTCAATTCTGCCGCAGCAATAAGTGCAGTTCCTAGTGCAATATAAGCCTGTTTGGCCGCCCAATGGGCTTTTTGTTCTGCGTTAATAGCGCTGAAATAAGAATGCAGTCCATTTCTAAATCCTGATAAGGCACCGGCATCAAGACCTCTTTGTTTTTCTGTCATTGCCATGTAATCGTCAATGTAAGTCGAAGACATGTCAGTGAGTGCCGCAAAAACCAGCAAATGAGAGCAAGAGCTAATCTGTCCATTATACGAATCAGCACCTAATTTCTTTTGGATCTCTGGGTTGCTTACAACAAAAACACGGTAAGATTGCAGACCGCACGAAGATGCTGAAAGATTTATAGCCTCTAAGATCTGATCGACTTTCTCTTCTGCTACTTTAATGTTATTATAAGCTTTTGTGGCGTAGCGCCATTTTAAATTTTCTATCAAATTCATTACTATGGCTATCTTAAATTTTGGCAAATATAAATGATATTATTTTCTTTTTCGAGTTTTTAAAGTGCTCTGAGAAACTCCAAATCAATAATCTTAGGTCACAAAAGAATATTTATCTGTTTTCCTTCATTATTATATTTGTTTGAAGATTAATAATCTTTATAAATGTATATTAAAAGAATAATTAACTGAATTTATGTATAAATAAAAATATTTAATCTTTTATATTCAAATTTGCAGGGTAAAAAAACTAAACATTATCATCAGATGAAAGCGAATATACAAGAAGATAGCGGAATAAACGAAAAGCAGAATATTGAAAATACTCAGAATACAATTCAGAATGATTTTACATTCACACTCAAGAGCACTTGTTTAGATGAAAACTATCACCCCTCAAGTAAAACGCGTTTAACAACCAATTTTGCCAACTTGGCCAGAGGAGCTAATCGCCAACAAAACTTACGTAATGCTTTAAATATGATTAACAATCGATTCAATGCATTGGCTCATGTGGATAATCCAAAAGCGAATCGTTACCATGTGGAACTTGAAATTCTCACAGTAACAATGAGTATTGATGATAAGAATGGTATTAGCGATCTACCGATGATTGAAGTTTTAAAAACAAATATTATTGACAGTAAGACTGGCCAGCAAATCGAAGGAGTTGCCGGAAATAATTATTCCTCTTATGTCCGTGATTATGATTTCAGTATTTTATTGATCGAGCACAATAAAAATAAAGCTAATTTTTGTATTCCTGAAAATTTTGGTGATTTGCACGGAAAACTTTATAAGTGCTTTGTCAATTCAGCCACTTATAAAGAGTACTTTAAGATGTCACCGATCATTTGTCTAAGTGTATCGAGCAACAAAACTTATACTCGCACTGAGTATCAGCATCCGGTTCTGGGTTTTGAGTATTTGCAGGATCAGTATTCTATCACTGATGAATATTTCTCTAAAATGGGCTTAAAAGTTCGTTTTTTCATGCCTACTAATAGTGTGGCACCGATGGCCTTTTATCATTCCGGAGATCTGCTTGCTGATTATACTGATCTTGGACTAATAAGCTCAATCAGCACGATGGAGACTTTTCAGAAGATTTATCGCCCTGAAATTTACAATGCAAATTCAGTGGCTGGGAAAATCTATCAACCTACTCTTAAACACGAAGATTATTCACTGACTCGCGTGGTTTACGACCGCGAAGAGCGCGGCCGACTGGCTGTTGAACAGGGTAAATATGCAGAAGAGCATTTCATTAAGCCTTACAAAAGTCTCCTGGAACAATGGTCTGCTAATTTTACCCTTTAATTGATTACAACGCATTAAAATTATACTATTATGAAGAAATTATTATTACCTACCTCTATTGTTGGAAGTTTACCCAAACCTGCCTGGCTTGCACCACCCGAAAAACTTTGGTCACCATGGAAATTAGAAGGCGATCAGCTAGTTGAAGGGAAACAAGATGCGTTGCGCATTTCTCTGCAGGAACAACAATTGGCAGATCTTGATATTATTTGTGACGGTGAGCAGACACGCCAGCATTTTGTAACGACTTTTATTGAGCATTTAAGTGGTGTAGATTTTGAAAATCGTAAAACAGTAAAAATCCGTAACCGTTATGACGCGAGTGTTCCAGTGGTTGTAGGTGAGGTTGCACGTCAAAAAGCAGTTTTTGTTGAAGATGCTAAATTTTTGCGTAAACAGACTAACAAGCCTATAAAATGGGCATTGCCGGGCCCACTGACAATGGTAGATACCTTGTACGACGACCATTATAAAAGCCGGGAAAAATTGGCGTGGGAATTTGCGAAAGCACTCAATGAAGAAGCAAGAGAACTTCAAGACGCAGGTGTAGATATTATTCAGTTTGATGAACCTGCATTTAATGTGTTCTTTGATGAAGTAAACGATTGGGGAATGGCAGCATTAGAAAGAGCCATTGAAGGTTTACATTGTCAAACTGCGGTTCATATTTGTTATGGTTATGGAATACAGGCAAATACTGATTGGAAAAAGACATTAGGTTCAGAGTGGCGACAATATGAAGAAATTTTTCCGAAAATTCAAAAATCTAAAATTGATGTGGTGTCTTTAGAATGTCACAACTCCAATGTGCCTTTAAATTTAATGGAACTTGTTCGCGGTAAAAAAGTAATGGTCGGTGCCATTGATGTGGCAACCAACACTATCGAAACACCAGAAGAAGTAGCTGCTACCCTGCGTAAAACTCTTGAGTTTGTAGATGCCGAAAATCTTTACCCATCTACAAACTGCGGTATGGCACCGTTATCTAGAGATGTAGCCAGAGGCAAGTTAAGTGCTTTAAGCGCAGGAGCAGAAATTATACGCAAAGAACTTGGGATTTAGTCTCAATATATTAATAATGAATTCCGTGCCTCCACGGAGGAATAATATTTAAACACATTGAAGAAATTATTAGAAGTATTAAAAAAAGCAGGTTTCGACGGTTTCCTGTTAATGATAGCCACCATGATTCTGATGGCTTATTTTTTGCCAAAGCCAGGTATGGTCAAAGAACCTGTTTCGCTGGAGGAGATTGCCAATGCAGGCGTTTCGTTGATTTTCTTGTTTTATGGCTTACGGCTAAGTGTTGAGAAACTAAAAGCCGGACTTTCCAATTGGAAAATGCACATTGTCGTTCAGTTGACAACCTTTTTATTTTTTCCGCTCATTGTTTTGGCATTTCGCCCGTTGTTTGTTAATAACGGCTTCGAGCTGCTTTGGCTGGGCGTATTTTTTTTGGCAGCATTACCGTCCACAGTTTCATCTTCGGTGGTCATGGTTTCCATTGCTAAGGGAAACATTCCTGCAGCCATTTTCAATGCAAGCATTTCCAGTTTGATTGGAGTAGTCGTTACGCCTCTCTGGGTTGGGCTGTTTATAGCTTCTGCAACAGGCGATTTTGATGTTAGTCAAATCGTCATAAAGTTGATTCTTCAAGTTTTGCTGCCTGTCATCATTGGCATAAGTCTCAATTCCCGTTTCGGCGCCATTGCCGAAAAATACAAGAAACAGCTCAAATATTTCGATCAGGCAGTTATTCTAACGATTATTTACACGTCGTTTTGCAAGTCATTTTCCGAACATCTTTTTGAAGGCTTTACCGCCCTTGAACTTGCCGGACTCGCTGCAGGGATGATGGCATTGTTTTTTGCCGTATTCTTTTGTGTCGGACTACTCAGTCGCTTGCTTGGCTTTTCAGATGAAGACCGTATTACTGTCTTATTCTGCGGGTCTAAAAAGTCATTGGTACACGGCACCGTTATGTCAAAAGTACTTTTTCAGCACAGTACTATCACCGGCATCGTATTGCTGCCGCTCATGCTTTACCATGCCTTGCAATTGATTGCCGCTAGTATCATCGCTCAGGGTATGGCTCGACGAAAAAAAGTATAATTTTATTTATGACGTGGCCCTTTATCTTTTTTCGATAAAGGGCACCGAGGATAACGCTGCCTGCTATAAAACAATGCCTCTTAGATTTTTATACTGTGAAGATAAACGCTGCAGTATGTTATGTTTTTAACTTGTGCAAAATAAGATTTTTGTATTGTTTTTCGTTATATTTGAAGAATTTTATTCTGATTTAAAAATAAAATAAACCTGTTTAAAGTAATATTCTATGGAGCAGATAGATGATATTGATCTTCAGTTATTAAATATACTACACGATAATTCTAAATATACTGTAAAAGAGCTTGCTAAGATGGTAAATCTTTCGGCATCGCCTGTTTTTGAGCGAATTAAAAGATTGGAAAACAATGGTTATATAAAAAAATATATTGCCCTGCTTGATGCAGAAAAATTAAACAGGGGATTCATTGTTTTCTGTAATATCAAACTTAAACAACACGATCGTAATATCGGGAATCAGTTTGTTAGTGATATTATGAAAATAGAAGAAGTTGTAGAATGTTACAATATCTCTGGTGATTACGATTTTTTAATGAAAGTTTCTGCAAAAGACATGAAGCATTATCAGGATTTTGTGTTTAATAAATTGGGATCAGTTGAAAGTATAGGGAGTACCCAAAGTACCTTTGTTATGTCGGAAATAAAAAATATGTATGGATAGTTCCGCGAGCAACGATAGTACGGAAATTCTTCCGTGCCCGTTCCTATATTAATAAAAACTGGATTTTCTTTTTTTTAATCTGTTAAGATATGCTTTGTGGGCACGGATTACAAATCCGCGCGATCTGATAATCGAAAAAACTATTAAAAGCCATTAGCTTTTAATAGTTTTTTGATTTTCAATAAAATTTGCTCTTTTATGTTTAAGATTTTAATATTTCTAGAATTACCACTAAAGCTCAAGTTTTATCTTTTTGAACTAAAATTACGTACTTATTTTATAACTAGGTTGGGATATAGTTTGCAAAAGCTGTTGACAATATTAACTTAAAATTATTGTCAGTAAATGGTAAAATTATATTATTAAAATTAGCTGGACTGCTTACTATAAATTTTCTTAAAAGAGTATGTGCCAGTTCAACATCATTACAATCGTTATATAATTTTTGAATATTATTTTCAAGCATTATTTTAAAAATTGGTTCGTCAATTGATCTGAGATTAAGTTTCTCCACAATTACCTTGTTACTGCTAATAAAATCTTTAATTACTGATTGAACACGATCTTTTCTGGTTTCGTACCTATTAAGATTGCAAATATTGATTGTACCATTCCCTCGTTCTTCGGCATCTATTCCTACTATTGTGATACCTGCCAAATCTGCATCAACTGTAAAAGAAAAAAAATCAAGAAAGTTTGTTTCAGTTTCAGGGTGGAGCATCAGTGGTTTTTCAGCTAATGATTCATTGCTATTAATTTTACATAAATTTTTATCTAAAAATCCTCCAACAAATGTTGGATTAACAATTTGGACTCCACCAACTAGATAGGGGAATTTAGAAACTTTTCCACCTTGCCTATTACAAGTGATACAGGCAGGAATTAGATTGCTCCATTCGTATCCTAACCAATAATAGCCATTGTTTCTTATTAATTCATTATTTAATCCTCGAATTTCTCCTTTAGGTCGGTAATGTTCAACATCTAATACATAAATACGTTCACAATAGGCGCATTTATTAAAATACCAGTGATTTAATTTATCGATAATTCGTGATTGGATTCCTTTATCTATTCCTGCATTGTAGGGATCTCTATAAATACCTGATATGATTAAAGAAGTATCTGCGCTTGCTGCAATATTCTCTACAAGATTTAATGTTGCAGCTTCTTTTAGCTTATCTGGGATATCAACAAGGAGATAACTACGTGTTATATTTCTCATTAATTATTTTTTTATAAATAAACTCAAAAGCTCTTTTTGTTTAGTGTTATTTAGAAATTCATCAACTTCATTATCGAGTTTTTCTAAAAATCGAACCCTACTGTAATTATCATCAAAAGAAGGCATTTCATCATCTAACTTTGAAATTGGAGTTAATTCTTCCAATCCAAATATTGGAGATGAGAACAAACCGTTGGGAAGTATTTTACTAAACATTACCTTATCATCCATTCTTTCTATTTGACTTTCATTATTTATGTTTTGCATTACATAAATTTGACTGTTTCTTGGTGCACCTAATAAAGGTATTGGACTATGGGTGGTAACGATAAATTGTACTTGTTTAAAAACTTTGGAAAGATTAATGATTAAGTCTCTTTGTGCTTTTGGATGAAGATGTAAATCAATCTCATCTATTAATACCACTCCTTTTAACTCTGACGGATCGGTTATTTTGGATTGTTGATTATACAATCTTAACATAATATCGACAATTAATGAGAAGACACTTTTTGTTCCAGAAGGTAAATCTTCCCATTCTACACTAAATTCGATATCATCATTATTATTACGCGTTACATATCGAGTACCTTTTGTACCATCTTTATTGTATGTTTGAAATCGAATATCGTATAAACCTGGAACAATATCAGTCAAAATAGATTGAATGTAATATTTTCTTTTCTCAAAATAAATTTGGGACTTCTTATCTTTTAGCCAAATTTCAAATTGCTTTTCCAAGTCTAGAAGTGGAGAAGCATCACTGAATAAAGAAATGAAACTTCCTTCTTTTCCATATAATTTTTTGAATTGTGAAATATTTAATTTATTACTATTCATTAGTCGATATGGACCATACATACATAATCCCGCAAGTTTTGGTTTCCTGCCAGTTATACCCTCATTAAAATTTCTTGTAAAATTTTCTGTATGATCCTGAAAATCATTGTATAATTCGCTTTCAATTCTAAACTTATTATTTCTGTCTGAAACTTTTCTATACGCAAATGCAGAAGCAATTGCTCTTAATAAGTTTGTTTTACCTGATCCGTTTTCACCTGTGATAAAAATCCACTGATTATCCTCAGGAACGTCTTTAATTTCGATGTGATTAAACACACCATAATCCCAAACGGAGAAAGATTTTATTTTGTTAGGTTTAAAATTATTTTGTGCGAATTCATCATCATTATCATCAGAAAAATTAAGTTTTTCTCTATACAACCTAATTCTTCTTAAACTTTCTTGAAAATCTTTTTTGTTAATATAATCAATAGAGTTTTCATTCTTTAAAAAAAAATCTTTTCCTATTTCTAAAATAATTTTATCAATTTCTTTTTTAGTTGTATTAACAAAATCAATAATAGTTTCAATAGTTTGTGAAATATCACAACGTGACTTTAATAGTTTTATATATCTCCTCCCGTGAACAGTTAATCCAATTTTTTCAATTAGATATTTTTCAACAAACTCTTTTTTTCTATCGGAGTCAGAAACATTTATTTCTAAAAAAATATCTCCTAAATTAGTGACACGAATAATTATATTAGGTGTTCTATTTTTCCAATCCATGCCAGACCAGAACGATATTGCAAGATAATTTTCAGTCCCGTAAAACCAAAATCCTTCATCTAATCTACCACCATAATTACTTTTTCGATAAGTAAACATTAGGTCTTTATCACTTCGGCGCATTTCATTTAGAATGAAGTCAAGTTCTTGGTTTAATTGTAAAATATTAATTAAATCATCCATTAGTTATAGATATTATTCTAGTTATATTTTTAAGAGTAAAACTAAAGAAAAAAGGGAAACAACTTACAAAATATTTCATTTATGGAATTAGTTTTTGATACTCAAAAGTAAATTATAAACGAATTAAAATAAAATGACTTCTAACTTATTGGTTTTGTGTACTAATAAAAAAGGTGGCCTGTTTATATTAGTGGAATTATTTTAGTATTTAAAAATAATTTATTAGGTTGAACAACTTACTTGGAAAGAAAACTAATTTTACACTTTCCGAAGAGTTCTTATGAAAAGCTGTACGAATATCTCCTGACTTTGCACTCATAGATACTTCAAAACAAAAAAAAGAGACTTCAAAAGTCTCTTTATAGAATTAATATATCTTTATAAATAATTATTTATTGATTATTTTTTCAAGCCTTAACATCATTTCATCTTTCTCTTTCAGCATACGCTCGTATAACGCAATTTTTTCATCATATAATTGAACAATTTTATCAATATGATTAAAAGAGGGTTGGTAGCTAAATCCAGAAGCGACAGCGTTATCCTTAAAATCTTGGAATGAATAAGTATTTGCAATAACATTCACAGCCTGTTCCTCATCAAAATTCTGAAAAGCTTCAACGGGAATTTTTAATGCATCTGAGATTTGATTAAGTATATCATCTTCAATTACATCTTTTTGCTCCAGCATAGAAATTTTCTTTTGGTTCCAGTCATTTCCCAAATCAAAAGCTAATGCTTCTTGTTTGATGCCAAGCATTTCTCTGAAGCGTTTTACGTTTCTTCCCTGATGTATTTTCTGTTCCATAATGAATATCAATTTTCTAAAGGTTTAAAGATAAAACCATTTTTTGAATTAAAACCTGTGTTTTAAAATAAAAAAAAAATCCCATTTCGTTAGAAATGGGATTTTAATTTTGTGACCTCGACTGGATTCAAACCAGTAACCTTCTGAGCCGTAATCAGATGCGCTATTCAGTTGCGCCACGAGGCCTTTTTGTTATCAATTAGCTATTTTTTTGTAGCTTTGTTGATTGCTTATTGCGGGTGCAAAGATAGACATAAATGTGAGATAAACAAGGAAAAAATAACATAAAAATAAAAAAAAATGCAGTTCGAAAATTATATACGTGATATTCAGGGTTTTCCAAAAGAAGGAATTTTATTTAAAGATATCACACCTTTGCTAATTAATCCAGAAGTGAGAACAAATTGCCTTAAAATTTTGCTCGATTCTTTAAATGGACAAAAAATTGACAAGGTTGTTGGTGCTGAATCTCGTGGTTTTTTCTTTGGAATGTTATTGGCGCAAGAGTTAAATGCCGGATTTGTTCCCGTAAGAAAACCAAAAAAGCTTCCCTTTGATACCATTTCTGCTTCTTACGAATTGGAATACGGCTCTGATAGTTTAGAAATGCATACAGATGCTATTAAAAAAGGCGATCGAGTTTTAATTCACGACGATGTGTTAGCGACTGGCGGAACCGCAAAAGCAGTTTGCGAATTGGTAGAGAAATTAGGTGGCGAAATTGTACAATGCAATTTCTTGATGGAGCTAACTTTTCTTAACGGAAGAGAAAAAATAAAAGAGTATCCAGTTTTTGCTGCACTAACATATTAATAGAAACGAAAAAAATCTCGTGCAGTAAAGGTTTAAGTCTAATTTCGTCTTTTATTACACGTTTAAGACTAGAAAATAGTAAATTCATGATTCAGCTTTAAAAAGAAGATTAAAGGCAAACAACGCGCCCTGTTTGGATTTAGTGAAACCTGAAACAAAAAACAAAAACCCGACAAAATCATTGTCGGGTTTTTTATTTTAAAAGTAAGAAAGAAATTATCTTAAACTTGCACCAAGTTCAGTTTCGAAAGTCTGCTGTAATTTAGACATGATTTTGTCGATTTGAGCGTCGGTTAATGTTTTAGTATTGTCTTGAATAGTAAAACTCAAAGCATATGATTTTTTTCCTTCTGGTAGTTTATTTCCTTGATAAACATCAAATAGATTAATGTCTTTTAAAAGCGCTTTTTCTGTTTGTTTTGCCAAGTTGAAAATGCTTTCGTAAGTCGTTTTTTCATCGATTAGTAAAGCCAAATCTCTACGAACTTCTGGATATTTAGGAATTTCAGTATACTTAATTTTTCCTGTAATGATTTTTAAAACCAAATCCCAGTTAAAATCTGCGTAATAAACGTCTTGCTTAATACCGAAATGTTTCAAAATAGGTTTTTTAACAACACCCATTTCAACCAAAATATCATTGTTGTAAGTAATGGCAGTACCTTCAGAATAAATATCCGATTGAACAGGAGCGTTACCGATTTTTTCAATTCCTAAACGAGATAAAATAGCTTTTACATATCCTTTCAACAAGAAGAAATCTGTTGTTTTTTGCGGATTTGTCCAGCTTTCTTTGTTTCTGTTTCCAGAAATCAATAAAGAAAGGTGTTTATGCTCTTCGTAACCGTTTAAGTACTTATGATATGTTTTTCCGAATTCAAATAATTTTAAATCCGAATTTTTTCTATTAATATTATATGAAACTGCTTCCAATCCAGAAAATAATAAAGACTGGCGAAGTGTAGCTAAATCACTACTCAGCGGATTCAGCATCGATACATTGTGTTCTTCTTTTAATGAAGCTGATAATTTCGCGTAAGCTGCAGTCGTCAATGAATTAGCCATCATTTCATGGAAACCTTGCGAATTCAACTGAGAAGCAATTACATTTTGTACTTTGTAATCTTCTGTTCTTGGCGAATTTGCTACTGTAGCATTAAATTTCTTAGAGAAGTTAATGTTGTTATAACCGTAAACTCTCAAAATTTCTTCGATTACATCAATTTCGCGCTGAACGTCTACACGATACGCAGGAATAGTTAAACCTAAACCAGTATCTGAAACGCTATTTACTTTAATATCTAAAGAAACCAAGATTTTTTTGATGGTATCTTTTGGAATTTCTTGTCCAATAATTTTAGAAACATGACTAAAATTCAACAAAACAGAAAAATCTTCAACCTTTTTAGGATAAACTTCTACAACATCAGAAGTGATTTTTCCGCCAGCAACTTCCTGAATTAGAAGTGCCGCACGTTTTAAAGCGTATTCCGTAATCGTTGGATCAATTCCTCTTTCAAATCTAAAAGAAGCATCTGTACTTAACTGATGTCTTTTTGCTGTTTTACGAATGCTTACAGGATCAAAATAAGCACTTTCTAAGAAAATAGAAGTAGTTCCTTCAGAAACTCCAGATTTTTTTCCTCCAAAAACTCCAGCAATACAAAGTGGACCTTTTTCGTCGCAAATCATTAAATCTTCTTTATGAAGCGTTCTTTCAACGTCATCAAGAGTAACAAATTTAGTTCCTTCTGCAACGGTCTTTACAATAATTTTTCCGTTGATTTTGGCAGCATCAAAAGCGTGTAAAGGTTGTCCTAATTCATGTAAAACATAATTCGTAACGTCAACAATATTATTTTTTGGAGTTAGACCAATAGCTTTTAAACGGTCTTGCAACCAGCTTGGAGATTCGTGTACAGAAATTCCAGAAATAGTTACACCGCAATATCTTGGAGCTAAATGATTGTCCTCAACATTTACGTCAATTTTAAGCGTACGCATGTCAACTCTAAAATTGCTTACCGAAGGCGTAATCAATTCTACGTTTACGCCACGTTGTAGCATTCCCGCTCTTAAATCACGAGCAGTTCCAAAATGGCTCATTGCATCGGCACGGTTTGGTGTTAATCCGATTTCGAAAACTTCATCATTTGCAATTTGAAAAACTTCAGAAGCAGGAGTTCCTGGAACCAAATCTTCGGCCAAAACCATAATTCCGTCATGGCTATTTCCTAAACCTAATTCATCTTCAGCACAGATCATTCCGTGGCTTTCCTGTCCGCGAATTTTTCCTTTTTTAATGGTAAATTCTGCACCATCTTTATCGTATAAAACGGTTCCAATTGTTGCAACAGGCACTTTTTGTCCTGCAGCCACATTTGCAGCGCCGCAAACAATTTGTACAGGAGCTTCTAAACCAACATCAACTGTAGTAACTTTCAATCTATCAGCATCAGGATGTTTTTCGCAAGTTAGAACGTGTCCAACAACAACGCCTGCCAAACCTCCTTTAATTGATTCGTATTTTTCAACAACTTCAACTTCTAAACCTAAATCTGTTAGTAATTCAGAAGTCTGCTCAGATGTCCAATCAGTTTTAATAAATTGTTTTAACCAGTTGTAAGATATTTTCATTGTAGTTCTTTAATTCTTTGTATGAGGTTACAAATATAAGGATTGCGCGTTGGAGTAAGAAAAAATTGAGTAGTTTTTTCTATTTGTTTTTAAATGACCGAAAAATGCTGTCTACTAATTATTTAGCAATTTATAGATTAAAATTTTGCTAAATGATTATTATAAAAGTCTAAAAAAAACGAATGTGTAATTTTTGTGCTACAAGATGAACGAAAAGTGCTATTCTGTTTCTTTTTATGAAACTAAATTTGAAGTGAATCAAAAAAAGAATATTATGAGTACTGCAGTAAAAAGACCTGAATTTAAGGCAAAATACGATAACTATATTGGTGGAAAATTTGTAGCCCCAATTAAAGGAGAATACTTTGATGTTGTTTCTCCAATTGATGGAAAAGTATTTACAAAAGCAGCGCATTCTGGAAAAGAAGATCTTGAATTGGCTGTAGATACTGCTTATGAAGCATTTAAAACTTGGGGAAAAACTTCTGTAACCGAAAGGAGTATTTTACTAAATAAGATTGCACAAAAAATTGAAGACAATTTAGAATATATTGCAGCAGTTGAAACGGTAGACAACGGAAAACCAATTCGCGAAACACTTGCTGCCGATATTCCATTAGCCATTGACCACTTTAGGTATTTTGCAGGTGTAATTCGCGCAGAAGAAAGTTCGATAGCAGAATTAGATTCGCAGACTGTTTCTATTGCGTTAAGCGAACCTCTTGGAGTTGTGGCGCAGATTATTCCGTGGAATTTCCCGATTTTAATGGCCGTTTGGAAAATTGCTCCAGCACTTGCAGCAGGAAACACAATTGTTTTAAAACCAGCAGAAAGCACACCAATTTCGATTATGGTTTTAATGGAATTAGTTGGAGATATTCTTCCTCCAGGAGTTCTAAATATTGTAAACGGTTTTGGTGCCGAATTAGGTCGTCCGTTAGTAACCAATAAAAAAGTGTCAAAAGCAGCATTTACAGGTTCTACTACAACAGGACGCTTGGTAATGCAATACGCAACAGAAAACATTATTCCGGTCACTTTAGAATTGGGCGGAAAATCACCAAATATTTTCTTCCCGTCAGTAGCAGATCACGACGATGATTTCTTTGATAAAGCTGTAGAAGGTGCTGTATTATTTGCTTTAAATCAAGGTGAAATCTGTACTTGTCCTTCTAGGCTATTAATCCACGAAGATATTTACGAAAAGTTTATCAAAAAAGTTATCGAAAGAACTGAAGCGATTATAGCGGGAAATCCGTTGGATAAATCGACTATGATTGGGGCTCAGACTTCGATTGTGCAGAAAGAAAAAATCATGTCTTACATTAAATTAGGAAAAGAAGAAGGAGCAGAGGTTTTAACTGGAGGAGATGAAAATAAATTAGGAGGCGAATTAGAAGGTGGTTATTACATCAAGCCAACGTTGTTTAAAGGTCACAACAAAATGAGAATTTTTCAAGAAGAGATTTTCGGGCCAGTTTTGGCGGTTACGACTTTTAAAACTACAGAAGAAGCGATCGAAATTGCAAATGATACCATGTATGGTTTGGGTGCAGGAGTTTGGACAAGAGATGCTCATGAAATTTATCAGGTTCCAAGAGCAATTCAGTCCGGTCGTGTATGGATAAATCAATACCATTCTTATCCTGCCGGTGCTCCGTTTGGAGGTTACAAACAATCTGGAATTGGTCGTGAAAACCATAAAATGATGTTGAGTCAATACCGTCAAACCAAAAACATGCTGATTTCTTATGACAAAAAGAAATTAGGATTCTTCTAAAGAATATAAACTTGGGAATAGAAAGCTAAAAAGTTTTCTATTCTCTTAAAACCATAGAATTATGCTTCCAAAAACAATGAAAGCTGCGGTCGTTCGAGAATTCGGTTCTCTTTTAAGAATAGAAGAAGTCGAAGTAAAACGCCCTGGTAGAAATGAAATTCTTGTAAAAGTAATTGCAAGTGGAGTCTGTCACACCGATTTACATGCTGTAGAAGGCGATTGGCCGGTAAAACCCAAAATGCCTTTAATTCCGGGACACGAAGCTGTTGGCTATGTTGCTGCAGTAGGTCAGGATGTTAAAAATGTAAAAGAAGGAGATGCTGTTGGTGTGCCTTGGCTTTACAGTGCTTGCGGTGGTTGTGACCATTGTATTACAGGCTGGGAAACCTTATGTGAAAGCCAGCAGAATGGCGGTTACAGTGTAGATGGCGGATTTGCAGAATTTGTAATTGCAGATGCGAGATATGTTGGAATTTTGCCTTCTAATGTGAATTTTATCGAAATGGCTCCCATCTTATGCGCAGGAGTTACTGTTTACAAAGGATTAAAAGAAACTGAGGTGAAACCTGGAGAATGGGTTGCAATTTCTGGAATTGGAGGTTTAGGACATGTTGCAGTGCAATATGCAAAAGCTATGGGAATGAATGTTGCAGCAATTGATATTGGAGATGATAAATTGGAACTGGCAAAAAAATTAGGTGCCGATTTGGTAGTAAATGCTAAAAATCAAAATCCTGGAGAATTCTTAAAGAAAGAAGTTGGTGGTATGCATGGGGCATTGGTTACCGCAGTTTCTCCAATTGCTTTCAAACAAGGGCTTGAGACGTTGAGAAGAAAAGGTACAATGGCATTAAACGGACTTCCTCCAGGCAATTTTGATTTGTCTATTTTCGATACTGTTTTAAATAGAATTACGATAAGAGGTTCTATTGTTGGAACTAGAAAAGATATGAAAGAAGCTATTGAATTTGCCGTTGATGGCAAAGTCAAAGCAACCGTAACAACTTCAAAATTAGAAGACGTTAATACAGTTTTCGATAAAATGAAGAAAGGTGAGATTGAAGGACGAATTGTGCTCGATATAGCACAGTCCTAAATAGTTGGTTATGTTGAAGCAGTAAATTCTTAATTGAATTTACTGCTTTTTTTTAATACTTAAAAGTTATGATTAAACGAATTGATGCCACAGAAAAAGCAGTTGAACTGATAAATATTCTAAAAGAGAAACACGGTGATTTGATGTTTTACCAAGCTGGAGGATGCTGCGAAGGAACACAACCACAGTGTTTTGAAAAAGGTGGCTATTATCAGCGAACTGGAGATGTTTGTATCGGTGTTGTTGAAGATACTGAATTTTGGGTAGACAAAGATTTATTTGAATATTGGAAACACGCACATTTTACCTTAACCGTAATTGATGCATTTGGAGTAGGAGGTTTTTCGTTAGAAACCCCATTAAAGAAAACGTTTCAAATAGAATATCGTATTTTCACTCCCGAAGAAGAGAAAGATTTAGAGCCAGTTTTTAGGATTGAATAGTTTTTTTGTTTTAAGTTTCAGGTTTCAAGTTTCAAGTTGAAAAACTTAGAACCTTAGTATCTTATCATCTTAGAACCTTTAATTAATATATAGTAACTGATACTGTTTTGGTGTAATTCCTTCATATTTTTTGAATAATCTGATGAAGTAATTCGCATCTTCAAACCCTGCTAAATAACAAACTTCGTTAATTTGAAGCGTTGGGTTTCTTAATAGGTTTTTAGCGCATTTTATTTTTTCATTTAAAATATATTCAATCGGACTCATTCCGAGTTCGCGTTTAAAGAAACGATAGAAAGAAGTGGTACTCATACAAGCTTTTTCGCTCAGCGATTTCAAATTGATATTTTCCTTTAAATTTTGTTTGATGTATTCGGTAACTTCTTTAATCGGATTATTGTCTTCAAAAGGTTTTCCTTCGTCCAGAGATTTTACGGTCTGAGTTTGAATAATTCTTATTAATAATTCTTTTAAAGTCAAATCGGCAAAAATGTCTTTGGTAATCGAAGTGCTCATACATTCTTTGATGAGTTTGTTTATGGTAGCAGCCATTTCGATATTATTGTAAAAGAAATAATTCTGGTAATTTAGCTGCCAGTACAGGTTATTGCCTTCTTTTGGATATTGCTCATTTAAGAAATTTAAAATCTCGGCAATTTTATCCTGATCGATGGCCAATGCTAAACATTGCGTCGGATTGTGTTTTGAAGCTTCAGGAAAATCAATTTTCATTTCTACATTCGAAGGAACAATCACCGTTTCGCCTGGAAGATATACAAATTCAGGGTCATCAAAAAGATGCATGATTTTTTTACCGCGAAGCATGCTGGTCACCACCAGATCATTAAACTTTAATGGAACTTTTTGAGTCGATTCGTAGGTTTCAAATAGATTTAATTCACAATGATTCAAATTGTAAATAGTCCTGTTTTCTACAAGAGTTTTTAATGATTTTTCTTGCGATAATTGGAGCGGATTGACTAAAAATCGTTGGTTGTTCATTAAAATTTATTTTTTGGTGAAGACCTTAAATTTAATGAAAATAAGAATATAAATTACAGATTTAACGTTTAATTATATCAATTCTTCCACATGTTTTCTAATGTTTTCAGATATTTTTTTTGTTGGAAGGTCGTTCTCATCATTTCCAAACGGATCTTCAATTTCTTCAGCAATAAGTTCTAAACTTGCCAAAACATAAAAAATAAAAACAACAACAGGAGCAACTAGATAACCTAAACTAACAGAATATCCAAAAGGAAGCGTCATAGTATAAAAGAAGATGAATTTCTTTATAAAAGCACTGTAAGAGTAGGGAATAGGAGTGTTTTTAATACGTTCGCACGCTCCGCAAATGTCTGTGAAAGCAACTAATTCTTCATTTAAGGTAATGAGTTGCTCTCCCGATATTTTTTTAGCATCATACAAATCATTGATTTTGTGATACATGATTCTCTTTAATTGATTTGGCTTGTGTTTATGCTGGTCAATTTCCAGTTCAACATCTTCAAACAGCATTTTGCCAGTATCTTCATCTTTTAAATGATGATGAAGTATATCTGCGTACATCGGAATGTATTTTCTAAAAAACTTTCTATCATTTTCGTCTTTTAAAATTGCGGATAGTTTTATAGCAAGATTACGGCTGTTATTTACAAGTCCTCCCCAAAGTTTTCGGCCTTCCCACCATCTGTCATAAGCTGTATTGGTTCTAAAAACAAGCAAAAGCGAGATTACAAATCCAAGCATTCCGTGCATGATTGGAATGTTGTGGATATAATCGTTTTTGGTCACTTTAAAATAATGAAGTTCAAGATAACAGACAGCTGAGGCATAAATGCCAATTGCAATCATAATCGTAAACAGTTTTCGAACTGTATCTGACTTATGAAAATGAAAAATAAAAGTAAACCAATCTTTGGTATTGTATGTAATCATTGAAACTTGTTTTGTAACAAATTTAAAGTAAAAAAATATTCTGTTGGAAGTAAATTATAAAAATATTCAGCACCAAGAATAAACAGAATGTTTTCTTAAAAACGTTATGTAACTTTTGCTGAAATTAAAAAAAAATCTGTCCAATCTGCTAAATCTGCGAGAGAAAAATAGCTCGCAGATTTAGCAGATTGGACAGATAATATTTGATTTTTAAAAGCGAATTAAAAATTAATATTTCCCGCTAATTCTTTTAAAGCAATTTCAGATAATTTTGCTTCGTATTGCGCGTTGCTGTAACGCACTTTTGCATTGACATAATTGAGTTGGGCAGTTCTAAAATCTAGAGTTGTAATAGTTCCGATTTTAAATTTGTCCAAAGTGATTTCTAAATTCTGTCTTGCGATAGCTTCATTATCTTCTTCTAAATCAATTAACTCTAAATTGGTTAAATAGGTTTGAAAAGCGGTGCTCAACTGTGTATTTAACGTTATGTTTTGCTGTTCTATAGCAAGTTGTGAATTTTCGATCTGTAATTTGGCAACTTTTTCATTACGATGCTGATTGAAACCGTCGAATATATTCATGGAAGCATTAAAACCGTAGTTTAAACCTTTAGAAGATGTTTCGCTGGTAAATCCTAGACTCGACTGACTTTCAGAAAAATTGTATCCCGTAGTTAATCTCAAAATAGGGTAGCGGTCTGCTTTTACTTGTTTAAGCTCTAGTTCGGCTATACGTTTGTTTATAATTTCGGCTTCTAAACCTGGATTTTGCTTTTGAGCTAATTCCATTAAATCAGCCAAGACCAATTTATTATCAACTGTAACTTTATCAGTCACTTTAAAGTCAATTTTTGGATCGCGCGCTAAATGCTGATTCAGCAAAATTTTACCATTAGCATACGCTTCTTTTTGTCTCAATAAGGCAACCTGATCTGAGTTTAAATCGACCTGTGCGTTCAATACTTCAAGTTTAGAAGCTTTTCCTATGCTGAAGCGATTTTTAGCTAAAGTCAAACGCTGGTTCGAAATTACGATTGTAGTGTCTAATGCAGACAATTGCTGTTGCATTTGAACTAAATCATAATAAGCTGAATTTACCTGAGCAATTTTGACTAAAATAGTTCTTTTAAGTTCTGCGTCGCCAAGTTTCTGAAGCTCTTTTAGCTGGTCTAGTTTGGCAAACATTTTCATTCCGTCAAAAACAGTCCAGCCTAAGCTTACGCCATAATTTAAGCTATTGTTTTTAGCATTATTCAATGTAGTTGATGTACCATCTTGACGTACTTGTGTTGAATTCGTAAGATTATTATTGTCTGTAATATTTGCTGTTGCAGTCGGCAACATTCCTGCATTACCAATTGTTACATTTGTTTCGGTTATTTTGGAATTATTTTTGGCAATTTTAATTTCAAAATTATTCTCCAAAGCTATAGACATAGCCTGCTCAATAGTAAGAACTTCCTGTGCCTTTGTCTGAATTGCACAAAAAAGCAGGATAAGTACTGTACAATATATTTTTTTGATATTCATATTCGTTTTCTTTAACCAGAAAGTATATTTCTGGTTTTTATTTAATGCTTTCTCTTTCGTATTCGTCAATATGATCAAACTCAGGATAATGTTTTCTGGCTTTAGACCACATTAAATAAATGGCAGGGATTACAAATAGCGTTAAAGCCAATGAGAAAATAGTTCCACCCACAATTACAACTCCCATACCAATTCTACTTGTAGACGCAGCTCCAAGCGACATTGCAATTGGAAGTGCTCCTAATGCAATAGCCAAACTCGTCATTAAAATTGGACGTAAACGTGCCTCTGAAGCTTCTAAGATAGCCTCTAATTTAGGCTTACCTTGTTCTCGTAACTGATTGGCAAATTCTACAATCAAAATACCGTTTTTGGTTACGAGACCAATCAACATTACTGTACCAATCTGGCTGAAAATATTCCATGTTTGATTGAAGAGCCATAATGAAAATAAAGCCCCTGCAACCGCCATTGGAACCGTTAAAATGATAATAAACGGATCAATAAAACTTTCAAACTGTGCCGCAAGAATCAAGAAGATTAACAATAAAGCCAAACCGAAGGCGAAAGAAGTATTAGAGCTACTTTCTACGAAATCTCGTGATTCTCCAGCTAAATCTGTAGTGAAGCTTTCATCTAAAACTTTTGCTTTAATACGATCCATTTCTTCAATTCCGTCTCCCATACTTTTTCCTGGCGCTAAACCAGCAGAAACTGTTGCAGACATGTATCTGTTATTATGATACAATTGCGGCGGATTACTTTGTTCGTATACGTTTACAACGTTGTCCATCTGAATCAATTCGCCATTTTTGTTTTTCACAAACATAGAAGTCAAATCCAAAGGTTTCGATCTGTCTTTTTGGTCAAATTGTCCAATTACTTGATATTGTTTTCCGTTTTTAATAAAATAGCCAAAACGCTGTCCACTTAAAGAAAGCTGTAAAGTCTGTGCAATGTCAAGAATAGAAATTCCTAAACTTTCTGCTTTTGCACGGTCAATGGTAACGTTGATTTCAGGCTTGTTAAATTTTAAGTTTACATCTGTTGTCGAAAACACATCACTTTTACCTACTTCATTCATAAAAACAGGGATTTTTTCTCTCAACTTATCAAAGTTTGGAGCCTGAATAATATATTGTATTGGTAAACCGCCACGTCTGTTAACGGCAATTGTAGGCTGTTGAATTACTGCTATTTTAGCATCAGGATATCTTTTTGTCCATTTGCTTAATTTGTCTGCAATTTCTTTTTGAGATCTGGTTCTTTCGTCTGGTTCTTTTAATGACAGTCTCACAAAACCTGAGTTCGTTGCAGAACCTCCAGATCCTCCAGCAGTAATTACTAAACTAACTTTTTTTTCTGGGATTGAATCGTCAACAAGTTTTGAAATTTCTTGCATAAAACGATAAGTATAATCGTAAGAAGAGCCTTCTGGCGTGGTCATACGCATGGTAACAGAACTTCTGTCATCATAAGGTGCTGTTTCTTTTGGAAGAATCGTAAAGAATAAATATATAATTCCAAAACAAGCAATTAAAATAGGAAAGCTGATCCATTTTTTGTCCATGAATTTTGTCAGTGATTCAGCATAGCTGCTGTTCATTTTTTCAAAAAATGGCTCAGTTTTAATATAGAATTTTGATTTCTTTTGTTCGCCACCTTTCATTAAATAGGCATTTAACATTGGTGTTAAAGTCAAGGAGACAAAGGCTGAAATCAATACTGCAGCTCCAATTACAACTCCAAATTCTCTAAAGAGTCGGCCAACAAAACCTTCTAAGAAAATTACGGGCAAAAATACCGCTGCTAAAGTGACAGAAATGGATATAACAGCGTAAAAGATTTCATTAGAACCTTTAATAGCTGCTTCGATAGGAGACATTCCTTCTTCGACCTTTTTGAAAATATTTTCAGTTACAACAATACCGTCATCCACAACAAGTCCTGTTGCAAGCACAATAGCAAGAAGTGTTAGTACATTTATTGAGAAACCAAAAAGCCACATAATGAAGAATGTAGCAATTAACGATACAGGAATGTCAATTAATGGTCTGAAAGCAATTGCCCAGTCTCTAAAAAATAAATAAATAATAATAATAACCAGAACGATTGATATTCCTAAAGTTTCGGCAACCTCCAATACAGATTTCTTTACAAATTGCGTGTTATCAAGCGCAATATTAAGTTTAATGTCTTTAGGTAAATCTTTTTTTAAGGCTTCAAATTTTTTGTAAAATTCAGCTGAAATGTCCAGATAATTGGCTCCTGGCATTGGAACAATAGCCATTCCAATCATTGGAAGCCCAGAAGACATCAAAGAAGTCTCTATGTTCTCTGGACCTAATTCGGCACCGCCTACATCACTAAGCCTTACGATTTTATCGCCATCTGTGCGAATGATAATATTGTTGAATTCTTCTGGTTTAGAAAGATTCCCAACTGTTTTTACCGTTAATTCGGTATTGTTTCCTGTTAATTTACCAGATGGCAGTTCGACGTTCTGAGCATTTAATGCGCTTCTCACATCGGCAACTGTACACTTATAAGCATTTAGTTTTACAGGATCTATCCATAGACGCATTGCATAGCGTTTTTGCCCCCAAATTTGCACGCCACTTACGCCTGGAATAGTTTCCAAACGCTGAGAAATAACATTTTCGGCATAATCGCTTAATTCTAAAGAGCTTCTGCTGTCACTTTGAACCGTCATCGAAATAATAGATTCGCTATCTGCATCGGCTTTAGAAACAACTGGCGGGGCATCTATATCTTGTGGAAGATTTCTAATGGCTTGCGAGACCTTGTCTCGAACATCATTAGCCGCTTCCTCTAAATTCTTATCTAAATTAAACTCGATTGTAATGGTGCTGCTTCCTTGGTTGCTGGATGAAGTAATATTTCGAATTCCATCAATCGCATTTACGGCTTTTTCAAGAGGCTCTGTAATTTGCGATTCAATAATATCAGAATTGGCACCAGTATAATTGGTACGAATGGAAACCTGCGCAGGGTCAATAGATGGAAATTCTCTGACTCCTAGAAACGTATAACCAATAAAACCGAATAGTATAATTAACAGATTCAGTACTATTGTTAAGACAGGTCTTTTTATACTTGTAGTTGATAAACTCATTTGTAATTTTAGATTTTAGATTGTTGATTTTAGATTTCAGATTTATTACTAAATCTTTACTACCATCTTTAAATCTATATTCAAGTCTTTCGACTTTTGGCTTTAGAACTATTATTTTACTTGAACTTTGATAGGGGCTTCGTTTTTTAAAGACATAACACCGCTTGTAATTAAAGTATCTCCAGGTTTTAATCCAGCTAAGATTAAAATGGAAGAATCTGTTCTTGTTGTTGCATCAACCATTACTTCTTTTGCTTGTCCGTTATTGGCAACAAATACTTTTTTACCGTCTTGAATTGGTACAATAGCTTCAGAAGGAACTACTATAGCGTCTTTAATAATATTTAAAGGTAATTTAATATCTGCGAAAGTTCCAGGGAAAAGTTTTCCGTCAACATTATCTGCAAGCGCACGAATTTGAAGTGTACGTGTGGCAACGGCAACTTCTGGCTCGATAGCATAGATTTTGGCGTTGTAGGTTTTGTCAGATCCAGAAACTTTAAAGTCGATTACAGATCCAGATTTTACTTCGGCAGCATATTTTTCAGGAATAGAAAAAGTAATTTTTAGTTTGCTAGTGTTGACTAATTTTGCCACTAAAACAGTTGGTGTAATGTAAGTTCCTGGAGAAATATTACGCAAACCAATTTTTCCTGAAAAAGGAGCTCTAACAGAGGTTTTAGATATTTGCGCTCTAATTAATTGGCTTTGCGCTTGAGCAGAAGCAAGATCAGCTTTTGCAACATCTGCTTCTTCTTGACTGATTGCTTCTTTCTGTAGTAGTAATTTTGCTCTTCTTGCGTTTTCAGCAGCCAAATCTTCTTTAGTTAGAGCTTGTCTTAACTGTGCTTTTAATTCGATATCATTTACTTTAAGAAGCACTTGTCCTTTTGTTACATTGCTGCCTTCATTAAAAAATATTCCTTCAACAATTCCCGAAACCTCACTATGAATTTCTACTTGTTCGTTTGCTTCAATAGATCCTGATAATGCTAAATTATTGTCAAAAGTAGCCGTCTTTATTACGATTCCATTAACAGTTGTTGGAGCTTTTTTATCATTGAAATTTTTAGATTCATCGTTTTTACCCTTGTTCGAAATAATTCTGTAGGTGACAAAGCCACCAATTGCAACAATTAAAACGGTGTAAATGAGGTGTTTTAGTTTCATAAAAATGAGGTGAATATAGAATTTAGGTTTTTGTTTTTAGTAAGCTTACAAATTTAACTTTTTGGTGCGAAATCGAAAGCTGTTAGCGTTTATTTAACATTTGTATGTACAAAGGTTTGCATTTAGACTACAGGCAGGCAAAAAGGTTTAATTTAAGTTTAATTTTTTTTTGAAGAAAGTAGAGATGCTAAAGATAAAATCACGTTCTAAGACTTAGATAAGCCCTTATCGTTTCTAGTATAGAAGATTTTTTTTGCAATTTGTCTGATTTTTTTGCACTTTATCGATTTTATTTGTAACATTGATATGTTAAACAAAATGAAAGATTTTAACATGAATGCTAACGGTTGCGTTTGATTTTTGTGTTAAAATACGTATGTAGAAGTTGTTTTTTTTGGTTTTTGATTATATATAATGAATAATTATATTAACAAGTGTTTATTGTTTGTTGTTGAATGATATTAAAAAAAATAATTTATGAAGAAAAAATTACTTCTAAGCTTATGGTTTACATTTTTGCTTCTTTCAATTGGTTATCTGTTTTGGCAGAATGAGTTCCAATACAGTCTGCCAACACCTATTCCTAAAAATTATCATGCGATTGCAATGGGTTCAAAAATAGAACTTGGTCCGTGCTGTGCATTTGACAACAAACCTATATTTATCCATTTTTATAATCCCGAATGTCCCTGTTCGCGGTTTAATGTCCCGCATGTTAGCGACTTAATTAAAAAATACGGAGATCAGGTCAATTTTAAAATTGTGGTGTTAAACAAACAGAAGAGTTTTACGATTGATGAAATTCAGGAAAAGTTTGGTGCTGAGATCCCTGTATATTTTGATGAAGCAATAGCCAAAAAATGTGGTGTTTTCTCTACTCCGCAGGCAGTTTTACTAGATCAGTCACATAATTTATATTATAGAGGGAATTACAATAAAACCAGATATTGTACAGACACCAAAAGCAATTATGCTCAAATGGCGATTGATTCTCTTCTTAACCAAAAAGAGAAACCTTCTTTTAATGCTTTAGCTCTTAAGGCATACGGATGTTCGTTACCAAAATGTACTAAATAACTTTTTCCAAAAACCTAAATCTAAACCTATGAAAACAAAAGCTAGCTTAAACGAACAAGATTATCTGCACAGTTTTATGTCTACAATGACACAAAAATCAGATACAATTATTAATTATGTACTTGCAGTATATTTTCTTCTAGGTATCGGACTTTCTTTTAAATACGATACTTTCGAAATTGGCGTTGGCGTCGGTACATTGAATCTTTTGCTTTATTATTCGGCAAAATTTTTCATGAAAAATTCCAAATTTTACCAATACGTTTTATCTGTCGTTCTGGCTATTTTTATGGCGCAGTACATTTATCAGATGCATGGAATGTTTGAGATGCATTTTACCGTATTCATTGCCAGTACCATTTTGATTATTTATCAGAACTGGAAGCTTCAAATTCCGCTTACTTTATTGGTTGTTCTCCATCATGCTGGATTGGCGTACTTGCAAAACTATATTTATAATGATGCCAACGGCCTTCAGGTGTATTTTTCGCAAGTAAATTTTGATCTCGAAACGTTGCTTATTCATACCGTTTTGGCTGCAGTGGTTTTCTTTATGAATGGCTATTGGGCATATTACTTTAAAGAACATAGCGAAAATCATATCTCCAAAATTTCAGACGAATATGAGTTGGAAAACATGAAATTGGCTTCAGCAAAATACAGCTCAATGTCAGCTACAAAAGATTATAATGATTTTATTCATAGAACAACTTTAGACTTAAAACTGCCTGTAAATTCAGTTTTAAAATTAATTGATGTTTCAAAAGGACATACAGACAACGATAAACTGCTTAGTTATCTTGAAATGATGAGAGAAAGCGCCAAAAAAATTGATGATTTAGTCAATGATATTCATGTAAAATCAACAACCAATAGAAACTAGTTTTTTAAAACTAGAATTATAATCAAGTCCCAAAGAAAACAATATTAATATTTTTTAAACCCGTTGTATGTTTAAGCATGATTTACCCACTGCAGTACCTACGCTGCATAGTCTTAAAAGAATAATTGAAGATTTTTTGAATGAAAGCATAACATTAGATTCGATTGAAAAAATAGGGATTCAATCTGATTTTGAAATAGAGGTAAAGGAGATTTTTAAAAATTACCGAACGAGTTCGCATGTTTACGATCTTGATTTTCAATACAAAAAGCTAATTCAGATTATGAATGATATTAGACAGCTTAATCTTGCTGTTAATAATGAAATTCCAGAATGGCTTGAAAATGAATTGGAAACAGTTTTTCGTAAAATCAGAAATATTCTACTTGTCTTAGAAATCGAGTCAAATTAAGGTTTATGGATTCATTTTATACGAATTGAATTGTAAATTAATTTAAATGTAAGAGTTATGGATACCAGATTACACCGTCCAACAGCTTCGGATAGAGAAGTGGACTGGAATAAGAATAAAGTGTTGCTTAGTAAAACAGATAAAAAAGGAACCATTTTATATGCCAATGAAGACTTTATAGATGTTTCTGGTTATGATGAATTTGAGCTTGTTGGCCAGCCTCATAATATTGTACGTCATCCCGATATGCCAAAAGTAATTTTTAAATTTTTGTGGGATAGTATTAAATCTAGTGAAAACATTCATGTCATTGTAAAAAACATGGCAAAAACCGGTCGTTATTACTGGGTTGTAACTGATTTTAAAATTGTTGCAGATACAGACGGCGAAATTGTTGGCTTCTTCTGCACTCGAAAATCGGTTCCAAACGATATTATTGTAAAATTTATTGAGCCCTTATACAAGAAACTTTTGCAGATTGAAGAAACCAGCGGTATGCATGCTTCTGAGGAATATCTTGTAGGTTTTCTAGAAGAGAGAAAGAAAACGTACATGGAATATATCGATCACATGATTGCAACCGGAAAGGATGATAAAAATAAAATAAGCAAAGGTTTGTTTAGCGGTCTTTTTGAAAAGAAAAACGAGGCAAAAAAATAACAACTGATTATATACTTCATTGTGTCCGATAAAAATATTCACCCCTTAAATTTGTCCCCCAGCAAAACTAAATCACATGAATGAAAATAAAGGACGCAATGGAGTTTTTTTTTAAGTTGCTAAGCTTTTAAGTTTAAAAAGCTCAAAGATTAAACATTTAATCTTTGAGCTTTTTTTAGAATTCTCAGAACCTCAGAACCTCAGTATCTTAGCAACTTAGAACCTTAGCATCTTTGCTAACTAATATAATTCCAAATATTCTTTTTCTTAGTTAATTCTATAAAGATGTTTCGTAAAACAGCGTGTTCTGGTTTTTGGAGAGCAGAATCTTCTTTTAAGATTTTCATGGCATAATTTCTTGCCAGAGATAAAATATCTCTATCTTTTACAATATCAGCAATTTGAAGATTTAAAACGCCGCTTTGTTGTGTTCCCATTAAATCTCCAGGGCCGCGAAGTTTTAAGTCAACTTCGGCAATTTCAAAACCATCGTTGGTTTGCACCATGGTTTCCATTCTAGTTTTGCTGTCAGAGCTTAATTTATGGCCGGTCATTAAGATACAATAACTCTGTTCGGCACCACGACCCACGCGCCCGCGGAGCTGATGCAATTGAGAAAGCCCAAATCGTTCGGCACTTTCTATAATCATTACACTCGCATTTGGCACGTTTACACCAACCTCAATTACAGTTGTTGCGACCATGATATTGGTTTTTCCTTCAGAGAAACGCTTCATTTCAGCATCTTTATCAGCTGGCTTCATTTTTCCGTGAAGAATAGAAATAGAATATTGCGGAAGCGGAAAATCGCGAGATATACTTTCGTAACCGTCCATTAAATCCTTATAATCCATTTTTTCAGACTCCTGAATAAGCGGGTAAACAATATAGATTTGCCTTCCTTTTGCAATTTCATCACGAAGAAATTTCCAGACTTTCAATCTATTCGTATCATAACGATGTACGGTTTGAATTGGTTTTCTTCCAGGGGGTAATTCGTCAATAACCGAAATATCCAAATCGCCATATAAACTCATTGCCAGCGTTCTGGGAATAGGAGTAGCGGTCATGACTAAAACGTGTGGCGGAATATCGTTTTTCTTCCACAATTTAGATCTTTGTTCCACTCCAAAACGATGCTGTTCATCAATTACAGCCAAGCCTAAATTCTGAAATTGCACTTTATCTTCCAATAAAGCATGAGTTCCAATCAAAATTTTAAGTTGTCCGCTTTCTAGTTCTTCATGAATAATTTTTCTTTCAGCAGTTTTAGTAGAACCTGTTAAAATTCGAATATTGATATTTAGTGTTTTAGCAAATTCAGATAAACCCAAAAAATGCTGATTGGCCAAGATTTCTGTCGGCGCCATCAAACAAGCCTGAAAACCATTATCAATTGCCAAAAGCATACTCATAAAAGCCACAATCGTTTTTCCAGAACCCACGTCACCTTGAAGCAAACGATTCATTTGAGCATTACTGCCCATATCTGTCCTAATTTCTTTGATAACTCTTTTTTGAGCATTCGTTAAATTAAAAGGCAAATGATTTTTATAAAATTCATTAAAAAGTTCTCCCACTTTGTCAAATGGATGTCCTTTTATTTTATGTTTTCGAATGAGATTCTTTGTAATTAATTGCAGCTGAATAAAGAACAATTCTTCAAATTTTAGTCGGAATTGCGCTTTCGCTAAAATCTCGGCGCTTTTTGGAAAATGAATGTTGAATAATGCAGCGCGTTTCGGAATCAGTTTTAATTCTTCAATTAAAAACGGCGGAAAAGTTTCTGTAAACAATGCCTGTGTTTCCAAGAAAAGCTGTTCCATCAACTTATTAATGGTACGGTTGGAAATTCCTTTATTAGCCAAAGCTTCTGTCGAAGGATAAACGGGCTGCATAGCCGAACGTAAACTTCTTTCGTGTTCGCTTAACAATTCAATTTCGGGATGCGCCATACTAAATTGGCTTCCATACAATGAACATTTTCCAAAAATAACCAAAGGTTCGTTCAGTTTTAAACTTTCACGAATCCATTTATGGCCTTGAAACCAATTCAAATCAATTTGCCCAGTATCGTCAACAAAAGTTGCTACGAGACGCTTTTTGTTTTTGGCAAATTCAACGGTTTTAATATTGATTATTTTTCCAATAATCTGGACTTCAGAACCCGTATTCTGCAATTCATTAATCTTGTAATAACGCGTTCTGTCAATATATCGATTCGGAAAAAGATTGACTAAATCTCCATATTTATGAATGCCCAATTCCTTACGAAGCAGCTGGCCACGGCTCGGACCAACACCTTTTAAGTATTCAATTGGAGTTTCTAGAAGATTATTAGACATTAATTTATTTTAGATTTTAGATTGCTGATTTTAGATTTGGTTTCTATCCTGAAAATTCGGGACGGAATTGGAATTTGGAATTTATTTAATTGGAATTTTATTAAGAAGCGAAGATAGATTTTAATTGGGAATTTTAAAAATGATTTGTTGTTTTCAAGTGTTTGAATATTAACTTATCGTTAAGTTGTAATGTTTAGACGCAACTGTTTTAAGAAAGGAAAATCTTAATAATAATTAACTCATTAAAAACTATAAAAATGAAAAAAATTGGACTTTTGATTGCAATGTTTGTTTCTTTAATTTCTTGTTCTAACGACGATTCAAGCGACAAGGCAGATGCAGCCGTTACAGATTATTACGGGAAGTGGATACAGTATACCGAGGCTAAGTTTTCAAACGCCCCTTCTTCAAAACAGTATTCTTATGTATTTAATAAAGACAATACATTTTCAAAAAGGAGAGTTTATGAAAATATTGATGTAACACTTACAGGAACTTTTGAGATTATAAGCAAAGAAAATCTAACTCGTTTTATATTAACTTATAAAGAGAAAAAGGAGAATTCATTCATTTCAAACTGTACAGGCAGTTTGATAGAAAGTTTTACTCTGGACAAGTCAGGACATCTGCTAGATGATGCTCGCGCATGTGACGGCAGTTTTGTATTTAAGAAAGCAAATTAAAATTGAAATAAGTAAAAGCTGTAAAACTCTGTTGGGAAACTAACAGAGTTTTTTATTTTTATCGTCAGTATAATTTTAATAAAAAAGATTATTAGATTTGTTAAAACATTTAAATTATAAGCCTCAAATTATGATTAAAGAAGAAAAAGTTCCTTTTGAAACTATGGTGTTTTCTGGTATTACATTCAAAGTAATTAACCGACACGAAGCCAACAATATTATAGGAGATCTTATCGATTTCAAGAATCAGAAAATTTATAATGTTTTTGAAGATACTTGGCGTTTTCCTGATTACGAAGAAAATCCGATATTTCTATTAGCAGAAGATGATGTAGAAATGGACTTGTTTGAGATGGATTTTAGTACCGAAGAACATCCGGATATTTTCATTTTAGGATTTATTTTCAAAGGAAATCTAACAGTTGCAAAGCTTATCAGTTCTTTTGATACGGATAATTCTCCGGCTTTAATTGTTTTAGGAAAGACAACAACAGTCAATATCAATTTGTTTGGAAGCGTTCATTATTTGGGCGGAGGCTTACAGTGCGATACGCTTGCGGGAGAATATAATCACGGAGAACTTTTTGTAAAAGGTGATCTTATAGCTTGGCTGGTTTATACAGATGATATGCTATTTCATTTTGAACGTTTTACAGATGTCCAGGCGATCATAAGTTCGGGCAGACCCGACGTTTTGATTTGTAGCAATGTGCAAGACACTGACGGATCTATTATAACTGTCGAGAATTATCTGCCTTCAACACACAAACTGTCAGATATTGTAGACGATGCTTTTGTAGAACTTTCTAGTTATGGAAGCGAAATATTGGGCAATAACTATTTGGATATTTTTAAAGAAGGACTTTCAATCTTAGATTACGATAAAAAAGAGCAGTATTCGTATGCAGATTTCCGTAATCAGTTTATCAATATGGTCGAAGTTTTATCTGAAAATGAAGAATTGAAAGAAAACGGAAAAATCGTTAGACATATTTCTGGAACCACTTATTTGTTTATTCCTTTTGATTATGAAGGAAAAAAATACAGCCAGATTTCTGAAGAAATTTCAAATGGTTTTAATATCCGAATGCGTGCTTTGTGGTGTCATGAAGATGAAGAAATTATGATTATTCTGGAATATCTTGATGAAAACGGAGATCCAAAATACCAATGGATGAATGACGAAAATGCTCCCGGAATTGAGTTTTTCTGCGTAAAAAATGCTGTCCTTAAAACATTTGAAATATTGATGGCTCCAGAAGCCGAAGAAGAAGATGACGAAGAGGATGAAACAGAATATGCAGATTATGACGGCAGTTTTTCATTGGAAGAATTTGCAGTTCAATTTGGCAGCTATAAATTACCTGAAGATTTAGTGAAATTGTATGAGTTCGAGCAAGAACATGGAGTAGAATCTTATTCGGAATGTTTTGGACTTACTATAACTGAAGAGAAAACAGGAATAAAAACATGGTCTGAAGAAGAGGAATTTTACAATAGTTTTATCGAATTTGCAGGCGCAAACGGATCTGGAAGTTCATATGCGTATTGGCTTATAGATAAAGATTTGAATAATTGTCCGATTGTTGTTTTTGGCGATGAAGGTGGTGTTCACGTTGTAGCAGAAAGCACTCGTAAACTAATTCAGCTTCTGACATTAGACACTGAAATTTCTGTTGATTTTGATTCTGCTTATTTTTATAAAGATGAAGAATATTATGAGGAAAGCGAAAATAAAGAAGAGTTTCAAAAATGGGTTAAAGAACAGTTTGGTTTTGATGCTATAGAATCAAATGAAGAAGCAGACGAAATTGTAGCACAAGCAAAAAGAAAATACAAGCAAAAGTTCAATGATTTCTTAGTGAAATTTGATATTGAAATTAGTGAAGAAGATGATGACGAATAGTTTTTTATCTTTGACTTAAATTAGAAAAAATGAAAACACATTTAGCGCTTTTACGCGGAATCAACGTTTCTGGGCATAACATGATGAAAATGGAAGCTTTGAAAGCGATGCTGGAAAATATTGGTTTTCAGAATGTTAGAACGTATCTGCAATCTGGAAATGTCTTTGTAGACAGCGAAGAAGAAGCTTCTAAAGTTGGTTTTATGATCAAACAAGAAATATTTAAAGTTTTTGGACACGAAGTTCCTGTTGTGATGATTGCCAAAGAGAACTTAGAATCTTGTTTTGCCAATAATCCGTTTTTAAAAGAGAAAGATATTGATACCAAAAAGCTTTATGTGGCTTTTGTTTCAATGAATTTAAAAAAGGAAAGTATAAACGATTTGAAAATCAGTCAGTTTAAACCAGACGAAGCCAGTATCGATGAAAACAGGATTTTTATTAAATATGCCGTTGGTGCTGGAAAAACACGTTTTGATCAAAAATATATCGAGAAAAAATTAAATGTAACAGCAACAATTCGAAACTGGAATACCGTTACGAACTTGCTTAAAATGTATGAAGAATAATGAAAAAGTACTTTTTTATAGTTTTTGTTTTTGCAATGAGTTTAAATGCTGCAGTTTATGCTCAGAACGCCAAAACAGCTCCAGAAGATTTTAATGTCTTTTTTAAGAAATTTAATGAAGATCAGAAATTTCAAATTAGCAGAGTTATTTTTCCTTTAAAGTATAAAATGAATAATGATGATTTTGAATTAGCGGATTATACAATGCCAAAAGAAAATTATAAATCCCTTAATTTGAATAGAAAATCGGATGAGAAATATTTAAAGCGCGCCTTGGTGGTAAAGAAAAATAAAGTCACACTTCAAGAACGAGGACTTGATAGCGGAATTTATATTGATTACATTTTTGAACTAAAAGATAACAAATGGTTCTTAAAAACTTGGGTTGACCAATCTACTTAAGATCAATCACGAAGCCATTTTTGCATAGCCGGAAAAGGAGATTTATTTTCTTTTTCGGCTTTTTCATTTCCAAGACATAATCCCATCCATTCCAGAAGAGGTAATCCCATATAATTTTCAGATTCGAAGTTCGAAATAAACCAGTCAGAATGACCTTTGTATCCGTTTGGATGAAATACAAATTCAGCAGGAAATTGTAAATGATGCAACGCGGCATACGACCATAAAATAGCAGCAATTTCGTCGCCTTGAGTCGGCCAATCTTTAGAAATTTGTGTAGAACCAACCAATTCTCTTTCTGAAGGAATTGTTACTGCAAGATGTCCAGCTTCATGTAAAATATCGCCAGGATATAATAGTTTACTATAATCGATATAAATGCAATTGGGCCCTAAATCTAAACCTGGCAAAAAGGTTGCTTCAAGCTCTTTTTCAATAATTTCAATACCAATTTCATTCAAAAAGAATAGTACTTTTTTTACTTCATCATTTTCTTTTAAAGCCATATTAGTTTGTTTTTAAAATAGTCTTCTTGATGTAAATAGTGTCTGCATTATGAAAAGCTCCTTTTTTCATTCCACCGCCAAAAGGCTGTATAAATTGAATGTTTTGAGATTCGTAACCTTCTTTTTTAATCGCTTCATTTACAGCTAAAGTTGGCGCCTCGAAACCAAAAAATGTAAATTGGCGATAACGCTTCTCTGCTAATGTAAAGTAACCGTTTGTTTGACTTAAAGTCTCTCCAACAGTACAATTTCCTATAGGTTGTTTCGTTTCTGCATCGTAAATATAGCCGGTAATTTGAGGCCTTTTGCATCTGTTAACCAAACAACTTTGCAAAGAGAAAGAAATAAGAACTAGAAATATAAATTTATAAAAAAACTTCATTTACTTTTTAATTAAATCACAATACCAAAATCCAAAATCAAAAGCAGTTTCATCATTGGTATCGCAAGCTGTGTTTGACGAATCTTTCTTTTCTGGTTTTTCATATTTTCGATAAACAATTTCGCCAATTTCAAAATCAATTGGTTTAGAAAATATTGGCCCGTCAAAAGTAAAAGTATGAAATTCACCGTTTTCACCACAAACATCTACATTTTTAGGTAAGTCATTTATGAAATCCTGATCGATAACTCTACCAACAAAACTTTTGTCTAAATATTTTTCGTTTACACAAACCACAATTGTTTTGAATCCCAATGCAATAAACTCGTGAATTAAATCTTGAGTTGGAATTTTCCAGATTGGAAAAACACCTTTTAAGCCAATTTTTGCCAACTGATTTTCGCGATATTGACGTAAATCTTCCAGAAAAATATCTCCAAAAATAGAATGTGTTATTCCGTTTTCTTTTAATTCGGTTAAGACTTCAGTCATCACTTTTTCATAAACTTCCATAGTTGGCATTTCTGGAACTTCAAGAATTTTTAACGGAATTCCGATGCTTTGCGCTTGTTCCTGTAATAGTTCAACGCGAATTCCGTGCATCGAAATGCGCTGATACTGCTGGTTTACACTTGTTAGCAAATATTCTATCTGAAAATCAGTATTTTGAAGTGTTTTGTATAAGGCTAGAGCAGAATCTTTACCGCTGCTCCAGTTAAATAAGGCTTTTTGAGGTATAGACACGATTTGCGGTTTTATATGGTAAACTTACAAATTTCATTCTACTTGTAAAGGAAACCTTTTGTAACTTTGGGTTTTCGCCTTCAAATTTGTTTCAATGAAATACATTTTTTTATTATTCACTGGTTTTCTTTTTGCACAACAAACGCAATACGTCGATTTTAAATCTGTTTCAGGACAATTGTCTTTAAATTCAAAAGAAAAAACAGTTTCGGGTGCTGTCGATTTTCAATTTGAGGTTTTAAAGGATTGTGATACGATTTCGATTGACGCTAAAAACATGGAATTCTCGAATGTGAAAATCAACGAGAAAGAAATCATTTTCATTAATACAACCAAACAATTAAAATTGGTTTTTCCATTTAAAAAAGGAGAAAATCGTCTAACTTTTAATTATTCAACAAAACCAAAACAAGCCTTGTATTTTGTGGATATGGAAAATGACGAAGTACAAATCTGGACACAAGGGCAGGGAAGATACACGAGCAATTGGTTTCCGAGTTTTGACGATGTGAATGAAAAATTGATTTTTAATCTAGGTATTTCTTACGATAAAGACTATCAAGTAGTTTCAAACGGGGTTTTAAAAGAAAAAACAGCTAACGGAAATCTAAATCACTGGCAATATCAGATGGAGAAGCCAATGAGTTCGTATTTGCTAATGCTGGCAATCGGAAAATATCATAAAAGAGAGTTTAAATCTAAAAGCAGAATACCTTTAGAATATTATTACGAGCCTAAAGATGCAGATCGTTTTGAACCCACTTATCGTTATTCAAAACGAATTTTTGATTTTCTGGAAAAAGAAATTGGCGTAAAATATCCTTGGAAGATTAACAGACAGATTCCTGTTAGAGACTTTTTGTATGCTGGAATGGAGAATACAACTTCAACTCTTTTTGCAACACGATATGTAGTAGATTCAACAGGTTTTTGCGATCGAAATTATACCAATGTAGATGCGCATGAATTGGCGCATCATTGGTTTGGAGATTTGATTACAGCTGAAAGTAGTACACACCATTGGCTTCAGGAAGGATTTGCAACATACTTTGCCTTGCTTGCTGAAAAAGATATTTACGGAGAAGATTACTTTTATTCTAAATTATACGATACGGCACAGCAGATAAAATTTGCTTCTCGCACCGATACTATTCCAGTTTTAAATCCAAAAGCAAGTTCGCTGACATTTTACGAAAAAGGAGCTTGGGCGCTATTTGTTTTGCGTGAATCTATTGGAGATAAAGCTTTTAAAAAAGCAATTAAAAGTTATTTAAATAAATACGCTTATCAAACCGTAAACACACAGAATTTTTTCGACGAGATAAAAAAAGTATCTGATTTCGATTTGGATAAATTTCAAAAAACTTGGCTGGAATCAACTGCTTTTGATACGCCGACTGCAAATGCTTTATTAAGTAAAAACGAAGCAATCCAAAAAAGATTGGAAATCGATAAATTGAAAAAAACGCCATTAGGAGAGAAAACAGATATCTTGAAAAACGTTTTAGAATCAGATGTTTACCAATCTGTAAAAGAAGCGGTTGTTGATCAGTTGGAAAATGAAAAATACGAAGACAAAAAGTCGCTTTTGCTTTTAGCAATGCAAACCAATAATATTAAAGTCCGTCAAAATCTTGCTGGATCTTTAACCAAAGTTCCAGAAGATTTTAGAGCAAATTATGAAACACTTTTAGATGATAAATCCTATCAGACACAAGAAGCAGCACTGTATTGGTTGTGGAGAAATTTCCCCAATCATAGAACAGGATATTTGGATAAATCTAAAAATTGGATTGGTTTTAATGATTATAATCTAAGAACGTTGTGGCTTTCTCTTGCTTTGTCAACACCAAACTATAGTAATGATCCAGATTCTTTAGTAAATGAGTTGATTGCGTTTTCGTCTACCAAATATGAAGCTACAACACGACAAAATGCTTTAGAAAAGTTAATAGCCTTCAAAATTATTAACGATCAGGTTTTGAGTAATTTAGTTGGCGCTACTACACACCATATGTGGCAGTTTTCAAAATTTGGAAGAGACACAATTAGACTTCTGCTAAAAAATCCTGAAATGCGTGCTTCATTTAATAGAATTTTACCTAATTTGACACCCGATGAGCAATTCCAGTTGAATCGTTTGTTGAAAGAGCTTTAGAGAATAGAGAATAGAAAATAGAAAAATAGATTGAGTAGAAGTCTTTTTTCTATATTCTATATTCTTTCAGCTTAAATAAAATCCAAAAACAAAACCTATATTACAATTTATGAGAGCATTGGTTATTTCAGGTGGTGGCAGTAAAGGCGCATTTGCCGGCGGTGTTGCCCAGTATCTAATAGAAGAAAAGAAACATGAATACGATTTATTTATAGGAACTTCTACTGGAAGTTTATTGATTCCGCATTTAGCTCTCGGTCATATCAAAAAAATACATTCTGTATACACCAATGTTACCATGTCAAGTATCTTCAATATTTGCCCATTTGTGGTGAAATCCAAAGATGGAGTTGACATTGTGACAATTAATCACTTTAATGTATTACGTCAGTTTTTTAAAGGAAAACGAACTTTTGGAGAAAGTAAAGGGTTGAAAAAGTATATTCAGAATAATTTTTCTCTTTCAGATTTTAATAAACTCAAAAAATTAAAAACCGACGTTATCGTTACGGTAACCAATTTTACTAAAAACGAATCAGAATATAAATCGGTAAAAGACTGTACGTACGAAGAATTTTGCGAGTGGTCTTGGATATCGAGCAATTATGTTCCTTTTATGAGTTTGGTTGAAAAAAATAACTGCGAATATGGTGATGGTGGATTTTCAAGCTTAGTTCCAATACGTGAAGCAATTAACAGAGGAGCTACAGAAATAGACGTAATTGTGCTTGAAACGGAGGTTAATACAACTAAAACAGTAATCGGGAAGAATCCGTTTTCATTAATGATCGATTTGTTCCGAATTGCCTTAGATCAGGTTGAAAAACATGATATTGCTATAGGAAAACTTATGGCAAATAATAAGAATGTAAAACTAAATTTATATTACACTCCCATAAAATTAACCGATAATGCCTTGATTTTTAATAAAGAGGTAATGAAAGAATGGTGGGAACAAGGTTATGAGTACGCTCAGAATAAATCTGAAGTAATGAGTGACAATAAGATTTTCATTTAATTTTAGATTTTAGATTTTAGATTGAAGAACTTAATCTACCTTCTAAAATCTAAAATCCTAAATATTTTTAATACCAAAGTTCTGCAACTTCACTTTTAATGAAACTTAAAGCGGCATTACTTGGAGATTGTTTTTCTAATAAATCATTTAAGATTACTTCACGAAGTTTATCAGCATTTTCAACTTTATCGCTCATGGCGGCTTTACGAATCATTTGGATTGTTGCATTTTTTGCAGTTATAATGATTGTCCAGCAGTCTTCTGACATATAAATCTGCTGTGTTAAATTGTGCTCGAATTCTTGTTCAATTTGGTCAATTACATAATTTTCGTAATCATGTTTATTTTGAGAAATAGGAGAAACTCTGATTAATAATTTGGTCAAGTTGATACGCTCCAAAAATAAAGTCATACGCTCGTAAGCCTGTAAACGTAGTGGCAACGACTCTTTGTGTGCTTGTTTGTTTAATAAAAAAGCACGTTTTCTGTCATTGTTTTTAATATGTAACTCAAAAAAACGATAAGCTACAACTCCTGTAACTAAGGCTGGTAAAGTATAACTCGCAAGTTCTATTATTTTGTTGAAATCCATTTGAATAATTTTTAAGCAAAAATATACTTTTTGATCAAAAATCAACTTTAAATTTATGGTAATAAACAAAAAGGAAGATGTACTTTTGCAACTTGTTTTTTATTGAGACCAAAATATATTTTTAATGGATTCATACTTAATACTTTTTCTTTGTTTGGCGGCGTTTGCTGCAGGATTTATTGATGCAATTGTAGGCGGCGGCGGATTAATCCAAACACCAATGGGATTAATTTTATTACCAAATCTTCCTGTTTCGACTGTAGTTGGAACCTTGAAAATTCCAGCATTTAGCGGAACTGCTTTTGCCGCTTTTCAATATTTAAAGAAAGTCGTGATTCAGTGGAAACTGTTAATTATTATGATGTGTTTGGCAGTTCCGTCGGCATTTTTAGGATCTACAATTTTGACCATGGTAAGCAATGATTTTATGAAACCGCTTTTGTTGGTGGTTTTATCGTTGTTATTTGTATATACCTACGCCAAAAAAAATTTCGGACAGCATGTTGCTAAAGACCATTCGATGACAACCCAAATATTTTATGCTGTTGTTATTAGTATAATTGTTGGATTTTACGATGGATTTATCGGACCTGGAACTGGAAGTTTCTTTGTTGTAGCTTTTATTGCTCTTTTAGGATTCGATTTTCTTCACGCTTCTGCGAATGCTAAAATGGTAAATTTAGCAACCAATTTCGGTTCGATTTGCCTATTTATGATTAAAGGAAAAATCATTTGGACAATTGCAATTCCGATGGCAATTAGTAATGGATTGGGAGGTTGGCTCGGAGCAAAACTAGCCATCAACAAAGGAAACGGATTTATTAGAATTTTCTTTTTGATAGTTGTTGTGGGTACTTTGATTCGATTTGCTTATGATGTGTTTTTTAAATAAGATTCTAAGATTCTAAGATTCTAAGTTGCTAAGGTTCTAAGAATCTGAGATACTAAGTTTTTTTTTTTTGAATAGCCGTTGGTTTTAACCAACGGTTCTTTAAATTAAATGGACTAGGCTTTAGCCAAACTTTACGATTTTGGCTAAAGCCTAATTATATTTTAAACTTAACCGTTGGTTAAAACCAACGGCTATTCAAAACTGTATGGCATAATAATTGGAGGCAATTAAAAATTAGAAAACATAAGAAAATGGATGAAATTATAGAAGATGCCGAAGTTTTTTTTAACGATGTTCCCGATGAAGATTTAAATATAGAACTTCAAAAAAGTATGGATGATATTAAAGCTGGAAGAGTTATTTCTTTTTCTGATTTTAAAGAAAAATTAAAAAATAAATATAATATCTAATTCCAAGTTTTCTCAAAATATTTAAAGAAAACCAATTGTCTGTTTTCTAGCCCCGATTGAGGCGGTATCCTCGTAGCGGAGCGGAGAGATAAAGCCGAAAGCGGGAAACCATGTCTAATAAAATGCCATTTGTTTGGCTTCAAAAAAAAACTTAGCATCTTAGAATCTTAGGAACTTAGAACCTTCCAAAAGCATCTTAGGAACTTTCTTTTTTAATTCTTATTTTTGCATAAAAGGAGAAAATTACATGCAGAAATATATTGACCAGCTCAACGAAGCGCAGAGAGCGCCTGTTTTAAAGAAAGACGGGCCAATGATTATTATTGCTGGTGCAGGTTCGGGAAAAACACGTGTTTTAACAATTAGAATTGCGTATTTGATGGCTCAAGGTATTGATGCCTTCAATATTTTGTCGCTTACTTTTACCAATAAAGCAGCCCGCGAGATGAAACACAGGATCTCGGATATTGTGGGAGCGAGCGAAGCAAAGAACCTTTGGATGGGAACTTTCCACTCTATTTTTGCTCGTATTCTGCGTGCCGAATCAGATCACTTGGGGTATCCTTCAAATTTTACCATTTATGATTCTCAGGATTCGGCTAGACTGATTTCTTCTATTATAAAAGAAATGCAGCTGGATCGCGATGTTTACAAACCAAAACAAGTTTTAGGACGTATATCTAATTATAAAAATAGTTTAATTACGGTTAAAGCTTATTTTAACAATCCAGAATTGGTCGAGGCCGATGCAATGGCTAAAAGACCGAGATTAGGAGAGATTTATCAGCAATATGTTGATCGCTGTTTTAAGGCTGGTGCAATGGATTTCGATGATTTGTTGTTGAAAACCAACGAATTATTGACTCGTTTTCCTGAGGTTTTAGCTAAATACCAAGATCGTTTCCGTTATATTTTGGTTGATGAGTACCAAGATACGAATCACTCTCAATATTTGATTGTTAGAGCTTTATCGGATAGATTTCAGAATATCTGTGTGGTTGGAGATGATGCGCAGAGTATTTATGCTTTCCGTGGTGCGAATATCAATAACATTCTGAATTTCCAGAAAGATTACGAAGGCGTAATTATGTTCCGTTTAGAGCAGAATTACCGTTCAACAAGAAATATTGTAGAAGCGGCAAATACCGTGATGGAACACAATAAAACCAAACTAGATAAAGTGGTTTGGACAGCAAACGAATTTGGACCAAAAATTAAGGTTCATAGAAGTTTGACTGATGCAGAAGAAGGTCGTTTTGTTGCAAGTACGATTTTCGAACAGAAAATGCAAAATCAATTGCATAATGGTGCTTTTGCAATTTTGTATCGTACCAACGCTCAGTCGCGTGCCATGGAGGATGCTTTGAGAAAACGTGATATTCCGTATAGAATTTATGGCGGTTTGTCTTTCTATCAACGTAAAGAGATTAAGGACGTTTTATGTTATTTGCGTCTGGTTCTAAATCCGAAAGACGAAGAAGCTTTGGTTCGTGTAATCAATTATCCAGCACGTGGAATTGGAGATACGACAGTTGAAAAATTAACTATTGCGGCTAATCATTACAAACGTTCGATTTGGGAAGTAATGGTAAATATTGATAAAATCGATTTGAAATTGAATGCTGGTACAAAGAACAAATTGAAAGATTTTGTTACTATGATCCAGAGTTTTCAGGTTATCGATCAGAATCAAGATGCTTTTTATATTACAGATCACGTTGCAAAGAAAACCGGATTGGTTCAGGAATTGAAGAAAGATGCTACTCCTGAAGGAATGGCCAAAATTCAGAATATCGAAGAGCTTTTAAACGGTATTAAAGATTTTACAGAAGGACAAAGAGAAATTGATGGAGCAAGAGGTGCGCTTTCTGAGTTTATGGAAGATGTAGCTTTGGCAACCGATTTGGATAAAGATACAAACGATGATGATCGTGTTGCTTTGATGACAATTCACTTAGCAAAAGGGCTGGAGTTTCCGCATGTATTTGTGGTGGGTATGGAAGAAGATTTGTTTCCAAGTGCTATGAGTATGAGTACAAGAAGTGAATTGGAAGAAGAGCGCCGATTGTTCTATGTAGCGTTAACCCGTGCAGAACATCAAGCGTATTTGACTTATGCCCAGTCTCGTTACCGTTGGGGGAAACTAACGGATAGTGAACCTTCTCGTTTTATTGAAGAAATTGACGGTCAGTTTTTGGAATATTTGACTCCAGCCGAAACAAATTATCGTTATAAGTCTCCAATTGATGGCGATATTTTTGGAGATGTAGATAAATCAAAATTGCGATTGGCAAAACCGGTAGGAGGAACTCCGCCAAAACATATTACAGACAACAATCCAAAGCCTGATTTGAATATTAGAAAACTAAAACCGGTTTCTGGAAATGCGCCAAGTAACGGAAATTCGAATTTATTTGACAGTAAACTAACTGTTGGAAATGTGGTAATGCACGAACGTTTTGGAAAAGGAGAAGTGATGAATCTAGAAGGTGTTGGGCCAGATAGAAAAGCAGAAATTAAATTTGAAGTTGGAGGAATTAAGAAATTGTTGTTAAGATTTGCTAAATTAGATGTCGTAGGATAATAATATTTTTGTTTCAGGTTTCAAGTTTCAGGTTGCTTGACTTTGAGAATAACTGCATAACTTGAAACTTTATATCTGAAACAAAAACTAACAAAAAACAAAATGGCCGAATTTATTAAAATATACCCAGATAAACCTAGTGAAGCTGCTATTGCAAAAGTGGTAAAAGTGCTTCAGAATGGCGGTTTGGTAATTTATCCAACTGATACTGTTTATGGTTTAGGTTGTGATATTACCAATTCGAGAGCGTTGGAAAAAATTGCTAGAATAAAAGGCGTAAAATTAGAGAAGGCGAACTTTTCATTTATTTGCCACGATTTGAGTAATTTATCAGATTATGTAAGGCAGATTAATACGTCAACGTTTAAGATTTTAAAGAGAGCCTTGCCGGGACCATATACTTTTATTTTACCTGGAAATAATAGTTTGCCAAAAGAGTTTAAAAAGAAAACTACAGTTGGTATTCGTGTACCTGATAATAGTATCATATTAGAGATTGTTCGCCAGTTAGGAAATCCGGTTGTTTCAACTTCTATTCGAGATGAAGATGATGTAATAGAATATACTACTGATCCAGAATTAATTTTTGAAAAATGGCAGAATATTGTAGATCTTGTAATCGATGGAGGCTATGGAGATAATGTAGGTTCTACAATTATTGATCTTTCTGAACATGAGCCAGTTATCGTAAGGGAAGGTAAGGGAGATATTGATATTTTGTAAAAAAATACACTAAAAGTATAAAAGTAGAGAAATTATGAGTAACTTTATTATGTTAAAATTTAGTTAGTTACTTAAAAATAATGCTATTCTTGATTTATATTTAATTGGTTATTAAAAAAATTAAGGATACATAAAAGCAGGTCATTAGACCTGCTTTTTCTGTATTATAAAGTATGTGAAACTCTAATTATTTTTGTTGTTTCTTCATTTCTTTTTCAATCATATCATAGAATTGATCGATTTTTGGCATAACAACAATACGAGTTCTTCTGTTACGAGCTTTGTTTTCAGCAGAATCGTTTGCAACTAATGGTACATAAGAACTTCTACCTGCAGCAATTAATTTAGCTGGGTTAACACCAAGATCGTTTGTTAATACACGAACGATTGAAGTAGAACGTTTAACACTCAAATCCCAGTTGTCTAAGATAATTCCGTTGCTTTTGTAAGGAACGTCATCAGTGTGTCCTTCAACCATACATTCGAAATCTGGTTTGTCGTTTACAACTTTAGCAACTTTTGCTAAAACAGATTTAGCTTTGTCACTTACATCGTAGCTTCCGCTTTTGAATAATAATTTATCAGCGATAGAGATAAATACAACTCCTTTTTCAACATTGATTTCGATGTCTGGATCATTAATTCCAACTGCACCTTTCAAGCTTGTAACTAATGCTAAAGTAACACTGTCTTTTTTAGTTAAAGCATCTTGAAGTCTAGAAATTTTCAAATCTTTTTCTTTTAAACTTTCAAGAGATTTTTCAAGGTTTTCAGCACCTTTAGTAGTTAAGATAGTTAAATCTTTAGAGCTGTTGATTAAATCTTGATTATGTTGTTTGTAGCTTTCAGCTGTAGCAGCTAATCCAGCTTTTTCTTCTAAGCACGTGTTTAATTTTACAGTACAAGAGTTTAACAAATCTTGAGTCTCTTTGTTTTTAGCTTCTAACTCTGCATATTTCTTTTTAGAAACACAAGATGTTAGGGCCATTAATACTGATAGTGCGATAACTATTTTTCTCATAAATTTAATTTTAATTAGACTTGATTACAAATTTAGTTTTTAATATTTTGAATACTGTTAAAGATTTCTTTAAATAAGGTCAATTTCTTGATATAATAAAGGAAAACGATGCTTTTCACCGAATAGTATTGCTGTATTTGAAAATCTTTTCGTTTTTTAAGATATTTTAAAGATAAGCAATAAAAAGAAAAATGGGCTTTTAAAATAGCAAAAGTGTGCCCGAATTTACCTTGTGTAAGAAAACGGATACCGGCAATACCATCTAATACCATGCGGAAAAAAATCACAAAAAATAATCCTTTTGAAGGCAGATTTTTAACCAACATTAGTAATGAATTTCTAAAATTCAAATACGTTTTTTTAGGATTTCCTTGTTGTAAAGTTGCGCCGCCAACATGATAAACAACAGATTGGTAATTGTATTTTATAATATGCCCTTCATTTGAAGCTCGCCAGCATAAATCAATTTCTTCTTGATGTGCGAAGAAGCTTTCATCAAAACCTCCCAATTCATGAAAAACTTTCTTTCTAATAAAAAAACAAGCGCCTGAAGCCCAGAATAATTCTATATTATCATTGTATTGCCCATTGTCTTTTTCAATTGTATCGAATATTCTTCCTCTGCAAAAAGGAAATCCGTATTTATCGATAAAACCACCAGCAGCACCTGCATATTCAAAATATTCCTTGTTTTTAAAGTCAAGAATTTTTGGCTGAATAATAGCAGTTTGATTTTCTTTTTCGAAAATGTCTAGAATGGGTTGAAGCCAATTTTCTGTGACTTCAATATCTGAATTTACTAATGCATATATTTCAGCATCAATATGTTTTAAGGCGTCATTATAACCTTTTGCAAAACCATAATTGCCGGAGTTTTTTACAATTTTTACGGTTGGAAAATGTTCTGTAACATACGCAACAGAATTGTCCGTAGAATCATTGTCAGCAACGTAAATTGTTGCTCCTTCTGAAAACTGAATAACAGAGGGTAAAAACTGCTCCAGCAATTTTACTCCGTTCCAATTTAAAATGACAACTGCTATTTTATCCAAAGGTACTTAGTCTTTATTATTTGTTAGTGGTTTTCTTTATAGTCAGGCAGATTTTTTAAAAACTCATATTTCTCGTTTTCAAAATCCATTTGACAATAAAAATGGTTCAGTCCGTTCGTAACATTCAAAAACCGTGCCTGCATTGTCATATTGTAACGTGCAATTTGATCAAAAGTTGCCTGAGAGATTTTAACTTCTGGCGCTTTGCACTCTACTAATATGTGTATAGAACCATCTGGGTTAAATACAACAACGTCGTATCGTTTTCGTAATCCGTTGACGGTTAAAACTTTCTCGACATTAATAAGTGATTTGGGATATTTTTTTTCATGCATTAAAAAATGAACTACGTGTTGGCGAACCCATTCTTCTGGCGTAAGAATTATAAATTTTTTCCTGATTTCATCAAAAATAGACACTTTATTTTCGCTATTTTTGAATCGGAAAGTATAAGCTGGGAAATTAAGTTTAAGCATAAAGCAAAAATATAAAATAGTTTCAGGTTTCAAATTTAAAGTTTCAAGTTTTGAAACAGAATTTGAAACCTGAAACTTGAAACAAAAGATTGAATGGACGAAGTAGTAAAAATTGTTAACGAAATTAAAGCCGGAGATATTAAACCGATTTATTTTTTAATGGGTGAAGAACCTTATTATATAGATAAATTGTCTGAATATATTGAACAGAATGTATTAGCTGAAGAAGAAAAAGGTTTTAATCAGACAGTTTTATATGGAAGAGATGTATCAATTGATGATATTGTTTCAACGGCCAAGCGCTATCCTATGATGGCTGAACGTCAGGTTGTTATCGTAAAAGAAGCGCAGGATTTATCCAGAACAATTGATAAAATAGAGTCTTATGTAGAAAATCCAATGCAAACAACTGTTTTAGTTTTTTGCTATAAATATAAGACACTAGATAAACGTAAAAAAGTTACTAAGCTATTAGGACAAAAAGGTGTTGTTTACGAAAGTAAAAAATTATACGAAAATCAAGTAGGAGACTGGATTAAACGCGTTTTGGCTGGGAAAAAATATACAATTGATCCGAAAGCCAATGCCATGCTTGTAGAATTTTTAGGTACAGATTTGAGTAAAATCAACAACGAGCTAGAAAAACTACAGATTATTTTACCGCAAGGCACGATGATTACTGCAGAGCATATTGAAGAGAATATTGGTTTTAGTAAAGATTATAATGTATTTGAACTTAGAAAAGCAATCGGAGAGCGCAATCAATTGAAAGCTTATAAGATAGCAGAGAATTTTGCTCATAACCCTAAAGAATATCCTTTAGTTATGACTACTGGATTGGTATTTGGATTCTTTGTCCAGCTTTTAAAATACCACGGATTAAAAGATAAAAACCCTAAAAATGTCGCTTCGGCACTTGGAGTTAATCCGTATTTCTTAAAAGAATATGATTTGGCAGTAAAAAACTATCCAATGAGAAAGGTGAGTCAAATTGTTGGAGCCTTACGCGATATTGATGTTAAAAGTAAAGGTGTGGGAGCCAATGCTTTGCCACAATCGGATTTGCTAAAAGAAATGCTCTATAAAATATTTAATTAAGCCATTAAAATTCACGATATTTGCGTTTCTAAAAATTTTACTACTTAAAAATAATTGCACAATTATGGGAATGAATAAAAATACCATTTTAGGATGGGCAACTTTGATAATGGTACTTATGGGGTTGTTGCTTATAGCTCTTGGAATCTTTAGATATAGTGATGTTTCAGGATGGGGATTTGCTGCTGTTGGAGTTGGATTTTTTGCTAATGCTTGGGTATTCAATGCTTTGAAAGGCAGAGTTTAGAATTTTGAGATTAAAAAAAAGTAAATAATTATAATAAAAAAATAAAAAATGTCAGACGATAAGAAAGTAATTTTCTCAATGCAGAAATTGAGCAAAACCTATCAGGGAGCAGACAAACCGGTTCTTAAGAATATTTATCTTAGTTTCTTTTATGGTGCTAAGATTGGTATTTTGGGACTTAATGGTTCTGGAAAATCTTCTCTTTTAAAGATTATTGCTGGAGTTGACAAAAACTACCAAGGAGATGTAGTTTTTCAACCTGGATATACAGTAGGATATTTAGAGCAAGAACCAATTCTTGATGATTCTAAGACAGTTATCGAAATTGTACGTGAAGGAGCTGCAGAAACAATGGCAGTTTTAGAGGAGTACAACCAAATCAATGACTTATTTGGTCTTCCAGAATACTACGAAGATCAGGATAAAATGGATAAATTGATGGACCGTCAAGCGGCATTACAAGACAAAATTGATGCTCTTGGTGCTTGGGAAATCGATACAAAATTAGAAATCGCAATGGATGCGTTGCGTACTCCAGAAGGAGATACACCAATTAAAAACCTATCAGGAGGAGAGCGTCGTCGTGTAGCTTTATGCCGTTTGTTATTGCAACAGCCAGATGTATTGTTATTAGATGAGCCAACCAACCACCTTGATGCTGAGTCAGTTCTATGGTTGGAGCAGCATTTAGCGCAATATTCAGGAACTGTAATTGCTGTAACGCACGACCGTTATTTCTTGGATAATGTTGCCGGATGGATTCTAGAGTTAGATAGAGGAGAAGGTATTCCATGGAAAGGAAATTATTCTTCTTGGTTGGATCAAAAATCAAACCGTATGGCTCAAGAAGAAAAAGTGGCTTCTAAACGTAGAAAAACTTTAGAACGTGAGTTGGAGTGGGTTCGTCAAGGAGCTAAAGGTCGTCAGACTAAACAAAAAGCACGTTTACAGAATTACGACAAATTATTAAACGAAGATCAAAAACAACTAGATGAAAATCTAGAAATTTATATCCCGAACGGTCCACGTTTAGGTACAAATGTTATTGAAGCTAAAAACGTTGCTAAAGCTTTTGGTGAAAAATTATTGTATGATAATTTGAACTTTACTTTGCCACAAGCTGGTATTGTTGGAATTATCGGACCAAACGGTGCTGGTAAATCGACTATTTTCAAAATGATTATGGGAGAACAAGCTACGGATAGTGGTGAATTTTCTGTTGGTGAAACTGTAAAAATTGCTTACGTAGATCAGTCGCACTCTAATATTGATCCAAACAAATCTATTTGGGAAAACTTTGCTGATGGTCAGGAATTGATTATGATGGGAGGAAAGCAAGTGAACTCAAGAGCTTATTTATCACGTTTTAACTTTGGTGGTGGCGAGCAAAACAAAAAAGTTTCAATGCTTTCTGGTGGAGAACGTAACCGTTTACACTTGGCAATGACTTTGAAAGAAGAAGGAAACGTGCTTTTACTGGATGAGCCAACAAATGACCTTGACGTAAATACACTTCGAGCTCTTGAAGAAGGTTTAGAAAATTTTGCAGGTTGTGCTGTAATTATTTCTCACGACAGATGGTTCTTGGATAGAATTTGTACGCATATTTTAGCTTTTGAAGGAGATTCTGAAGTTTATTTCTTCGAAGGAAGTTTCTCTGATTATGAAGAAAACAAAAAGAAACGTCTTGGTGGTGACTTAACTCCTAAGCGTTTGAAATACAGAAAATTGATCAGATAGTTTCTGATAAATTTCAAATAAAAAATCCCAAGTTCCAAATTTACCGGAGTTTGGGATTTTTATTTTGAATTGAATATGTTTTAGATATCGTATGTTGTAAGTTTTGCTATTGGAATTTGGGATTTCAGAATTTTGGAATTTCTTAAAGAAACTTAGATTTCAACTCTAAAGTCGGAATCATACAGCTTTCTTTCTTGCCGTACCAATTGTATCTGTTTTTTGCAACATAATCATAAATCCTATCACTTATAAAAATTGGTACAATTCTAAAGACAGGAGTTAACTTCCATAAACCTCCAAAATTTTTAGCTATTTCAATTACTGCCGAAGACTTATAAAAATACGCTGTTTTTGGATCGTACAAAATAATACTATCCATTTTAGAAAAACTGATTCCTAGATGTTTGCAAATGGAAATACCCAATTCTGATTGCAATGCAACAAATCTAAAAATGTCTTTTTTGTCATGGTTTATAATGTATTGCACAGCAGAACTGCACAGATTGCAAACTCCGTCAAAAAGAACTATTTTTTTATTTTCTGGAAGGCTTTCCATTTTATTGTGTTTATTTCAAATTTTACATTTCACGTTTTGATATACATAAAAATGAACTTGGATTAATTAAATTAGTACTTATTAATTCTGCTTATTGAATTGTCGTTTTTAATAAATTTTATAAATCAAAAACGGCTTTAATAAATCCTTTAAGATGAATTTTAAAAAATAAAGCATCTATTTTATCGTATTTTATAAAAACGTTTCTTAAATCGTTTCATTTTGGTTTTGCAGTTTTTTAGCCGTTTTTAAAGATTGAAAACTGCCACCGAGACTGAAATTTTTACTTTTTAACCGCTTCAACCAATTCCAATTCATCTAAACTTACTTTCGAAGTAAAAATTCCGTAATTAACTGTTGCTTTATTTTTTTCGATTAAATCAATACTTCCAACAGATCTTCCGTCAAGCATTCTTACTCTATCGCCAACTTTCAAAATTGGTTTTGGTTTTTCAATAACGGGTTTAAGTTTCTTCTCTTTTTTCTCTTTTCGAATTTCCTCAACTTTTACCTGTACTTCAGCAATAATTTCTTTTTGTTTTTCAACTTTTGCTTTTACTTCTTTCGGAGTTGCTTTTTTACGTTTAGAGTTTTCGATCTCAACAATTTTCAAAAATTCACCGATCAGTTCTTTTTTGTTTTTGTTGTTGAAATACTTCTCAGCAATATCATCAATTTTTTGTCCAATGTAAATTATCTTTTGGTTGCTGTCATATAATTCCTGATAGCTTTCCAATTTTTGTTGGATTCTTGTATTGATGTTTTCCATCTTTTTGCTTTCTTCTCGAGCACGAGTTTCTTCTTCTTTCAGATTCAAAGAAGTTTTTTCCAACTTCGAACGCTCTTTCTGTAGAGTAGCAATTGTTTTATCAAAACGAACTTTTCCGACTTCAATTTTCTTTTTTGCACGATTGATCAATCCAAACGGAATTCCATTTTTTTGAGCAACTTCAAATGTAAACGAACTTCCTGCCTGACCCAAAGCTAATTTATACATTGGTTCAAGAGATTTTTCGTCAAACATCATATTCGCATTTATAGCATATGGTAGCTCGTTTGCTAAAATTTTTAAATTGGAATAATGTGTTGTGATAATTCCGAACGCTTCACGATGATAAAATTCCTCCAGAAAAATTTCAGCCAAAGCACCACCCAATTCAGGATCAGAACCTGTACCAAATTCATCAATTAAAAACATGGTTTTGCTATTACATTTCTTTAAAAAGTAATTCATGTTTTTTAATCGGTAGCTATAAGTACTTAGGTGATTTTCAATAGATTGATTGTCTCCGATATCAGTTAAGATTCTATCAAATAAAAAAGTTTCGCTTCTTTCATGAACCGGAATCAAGATTCCAGATTGGAGCATTAATTGCAATAAACCAACTGTTTTTAAGGAAATGGTTTTTCCTCCAGCATTTGGTCCCGAAATTACAATAATTCTATTTTCTTGTTTTAACTCAATGGTCTGCGGATGCGTAACTTCTTTTTTCTGCTTATTGTTAAGATATAAAATTGGATGATACGCTTCTCTAAAGAATAATCTTCTTTCTTCTGTAATTGTTGGTAAGATTCCGTTTATTCGATTTGCATATTTTGCCTTTCCTGCAACTACATCAATGTCGCTCAAAAAGTCTTGATATTCAATTAATAAAGAAAGATACGGACGAATTACATTTGATAGATTTTTTAAAATTCTTGTAATTTCTTCTTTCTCTTCGTATTCTAAGTTTGCTAATTCGCGAGAATATTTCAAAGTAGCTTCAGGTTCGATATAAGCAATGCTTCCAGTTTTGGAACTCCCTAAAATTGAACCTTTTACTTTACGACGATACATCGCTAAAACCGCTAAAACTCTACGGTTTTGTACAAAACTTTCTTTAATATCGTCTAGATAACCCAAGCCGTTGTACTGCGTTAAAGCGACACCAAAACTTTGATTCACTTTTCCGCGAACTAAGTTCATGTTTTGTCTAATCCCAGCCAAAGCAGGAGAAGCATTGTCTTTTATTTCGCCATATTTATCTACAATTGCATCAATTGCAGTAATAATGTCTTTGGTTAATTCTACTCTTGAGGCTCTAGCATTTAAATTGGGATAATAGTCATCGAATTTTTTCAAGAAATTCAGTAAGACATTTGTTGTTGCGGAAAGATTTGCGATTTTTCTAAAACTTCCTACTTCAAGAAAGCTATCCTCAATTGCTAAGAATTTAATTTCGTGCGTGATAGCGTCAAATCCGTGATTTGGAATTGCGTTATTATTTTGAAAAGAAGATACGTACTCTGATGTTTGCATCAGCGATTGCATTAATTCTTCTTTGTCTCTAAATGGTTTTATTTGTAAAGCCTTTTCTTTTCCAATATCGGTGTTGCAACCATCTGAGATGGTTTCCAAAACAGTTGGAAATTGTAAGTCTTGTAATGTTTTTTCTGTAATACTGATCATTTAATTTCTTTATGAAAGTAGAGGCAAAAGTACGAAAACAATAATGAATTATGAGTTTTTTTCTTTATTGTCATTTTAATTTTTGACTTTCGATTTTTGATATTTTTCTTTTTAGTAAATATGATTTTAAGTAATTATTTCTGAAATTCGCATAAAAAAAATTATGGACGTAAAAATGCATTCTTCTTGGAAACCAGTTTTGAATGAAGAATTCGAAAAACCATATTTCAACGATTTAATCGAATTTGTAAAATCTGAATACGCAACAAAAGTTTGTTATCCAAAAGGAAATCAGATTTTTTCAGCTTTTGATCATTGTCATTTTGATGAAGTAAAAGTGGTTATTATTGGACAAGATCCTTATCATGGACCAAATCAAGCCAATGGATTGTGTTTTTCTGTAAATGACGGAATTCCTTTTCCGCCATCACTTCAAAATATATTCAAAGAAATTCAAGATGATTTCAATATACCAATGCCTAACACAGGTAATTTGGAACGCTGGGCAGATCAAGGTGTTTTTCTGTTAAATGCAACTTTAACGGTAAGGCAATCTGAAGCAGGAAGTCATCAGGGAAAAGGATGGGAAAAATTTACAGATGCAGTTATCAAGCAAATTTCTGCTGAAAAAGAAAATGTTGTTTTCTTGCTTTGGGGAGGTTTCGCTCAAAAGAAAGCTGCTTTGATTGATGCTTCAAAACATCATATTTTAAAATCGGGACATCCTTCGCCATTAAGTGCAAATAGGGGATTTTGGTTCGGAAATAAACATTTTAGTCAGACAAATACTTTTCTGAAATCTAAAGGATTGAAGGAAATTGAGTGGTAGAATATAGAAATGGGGTTCTATTTTAATAATGTAGAGCCTCAATTTGTTTTGTTTAATTGATGTAAACAAAAACTCTTAAAATTTAAATTATGGAAAGTATTTCTTAAGTGGCTAAAAAATGCATCTTTTACTTCTATAAAATGTTTTAAGTAGGGGTATTTTTTCTTTCGTACTTCATCTTCATATAATAATGCTAAATTTTCAATATTTGAAATTGATTCCCCAGCCATATGAGCTAAAATAATTCCTTTCAATATTCGGTTGTCGTAGCCGCCCGCTATAAAACCTGGTTTGTCAATTTTATAATCATTCACAAGTTGGTTGAGAAATTCAATATCTCTACATTTATTCAAAAAAGGTTTCAAATATTGTGAATACAATAAATACCAATCATCAGCTAAATTTTGAATTGAAATGCTATTTGTGTCCCACCAAAAATCATTTGGTATATTTACATCAGACATTTCATGATATTCTTCAGCAATAAATTGAGTTGATCCTCCAACAATATTGCTCGTTTGCAATGAATAATAATTATTCATCACTAATTTTTGAATTTCATTAAATGTTTGTGATGAGTAAAATCCATTAATCTTAATCACAATTCCCGTATTCATTTTAATTGTATACGCTTGCAAAGTGAAAATGTGGTTACCATCAATTAAAATAAACTCTTGGCTTGATCTTTTGAAGATATATCCATCAAATGAAAGTTTTTCAGATAGTGCTTTATAAAAATGTTCTCTGAAAGATTTTATGTTTACAGAAGTTATTTTCTCGTTCATGTGTCACACATTTTATCTGAAAAAAAACGATTGCTTTTGTCTATGAATTAAAAAATCACTTTTTTACAATTTCTTCTAAAACAGCTTTATTTTCGTAATTAACTACTTTTAGAATAATCTCTTGATTTTTTACTGTCTTTCCTTCAATGATATAAAGTTTTCCTTTATTGAACGGAACATTACTTTGGTCAAAATCTACATCTCCATAAGTTAATGTATTTTTAACGTCTGCTGTGTCAACCCATTTTTCGCTTAAAGTCTGAACGGCTTTTGGAGAATATTGAAAAGGTTTTGTTCTAAGGTTATTTAAAACTCGAGCATTTGGGAAATAATTACAACGAGTGTCTTTTCCAATAAAAAATCCTGATACAATAAAACATCCCATTACGAGACCAATCAGATAATATGCAAAACGGTATGCGAACTTCATGAAATATTTTTTTTGCAAAGGTACACTAAAGTTCCTTTAGAATACAAGTAAATTAATATCGTTATCAGGTAAATCAAACCAATCGCCAATCGCTTTATTGGTTAAAATTCCGTGATACAGATAAATCCCGTTTTTGAGACCTTTGTTGCAACGAATTGCACTTTCAATACCACCATCTTCAGCTATCTGATGAAGATAAGGAGTTAGGATATTACTTATTGATAATGAAGCAGTTTTGGAATAACGTGAAGGTATATTAGGCACACAATAATGTAAAACGTTGCTTTTTATAAATGTAGGTTTTTCATGAGTTGTAACTTCCGAAGTTTCAAAGCAACCGCCCGTATCGATGCTGACATCAACAATTACAGCTCCTTTTTTCATGTGCTCAACCATTGTTTCATTCACCACAATCGGACATCTTTCTTTTCCGCGCATGGCGCCAATGGCTACATCACAACGTCTTAAGGCTTTTAATAAACCTTTTTGCTGTATAGTTGAAGTAAAAATTCTTTGATTCAAATTGTTTTGAAGACGACGTAGTTTTGTAATAGAATTATCAAAAACTTTTACGTTTGCACCAAGTCCAATAGCGGTTTTTGCGGCAAATTCACCAACTGTTCCTGCTCCTAAAATAACAACTTCAGTAGGAGGGACGCCTGTAATGTTTCCAAACAAAAGGCCTTTTCCAAATTCGTTAGTAATCATTAGCTCAGCTGCAATAAGGATTGAAGCTGTTCCTGCAATTTCGCTTAAAGATTTTACTGCAGGATAGGATCCATCTTCATCTTTAATATATTCAAAAGCTAAAGCTGTAATCTTTTTTTGCGCTAGCGCTTCGAAGTATTCTTTCTTTTTAGTTTTAAGCTGAATAGCAGAAATGATAACTGTTTCAGGATTGATCATTTCGATTTCTGCTAGAGTAGGCGGTTCTACCTTTAATAGAAACGGACAGCCAAAAACTCTTTTAGTGTCTTTTGTGATTTCTGCACCAGCATCTGCATATTCTTTATCTGTATAACTCGAACTTTCTCCCGCTCCAGATTCGATCATAACGCGATGACCTTCATAAGTTAAGGAAGTGACTGCATCGGGCGTAAGGCAGATACGGCGTTCCTGGTAACTTGTTTCTTTAGGAATTCCTATAAAAAGTTCTCTTTTAAAACGACCTACCTCAAGTTTTTCTTCTTGCGGTATTAATTGTTGTTTTGTAAATGGAGTTAATGTGATTGACATGGATAATGCAAAAAATTAAAGGTACAAATTACGTAAAAAGTTTTAAAATTAGTGTAAAAATTCTGCTAATAGTAAGGATCAATATTAAGCTAATTTTAATTCCCTTTTTTCATCTGCTAATAACTCAATTGTTATTGTTGAAGTGTCTTCAGGAAGGAGACTCGCAATTTTTTCAGACCATTCAATAAAACACCAATTTCCGGAGTATAAATAATCATCAACTCCCATATCTAGCGCTTCGGTTTCTTTGTTTAATCTGTAGAAATCAAAATGATAAACGGTTTGGTTATTAGAAGTTTGATATTCATTTACAAGAGAAAAAGTCGGACTGCTTGTAGCGTCTTTAACCCCTAAACTTTTGCATAACTGTTTGATTAAAGTTGTTTTTCCAACTCCCATTTCGCCATTAAAAAGAATGATTTTTTTTGGATTTGAAGCAATAATCTGCTCTGCAACTTCTTGAATTTGATCTAATGAAAAAACGATGTTCATTGTATGTGTTGATTTTTGCCACGAATTTCACGAATTTTTACGAATTAATTCTTTCTTTTCAATTAAAATTAGTGTCAATTTGTGAAATTCGTGGCGATAAACTTTTATTTCGGATTAAATACCAAGAACGGAATAATCATTTCTTCTAAAGAAATTCCGCCATGCTGATACGTGTTTTTGTAATAACTCACATAATGATTATAGTTGTTTACATAAGCCAAGAAAAAATCATTTTTGGCAAAAATAAACGAACTACTCATGTTTATGGCGGGTAAACCAATGGTTTTAGGCTCTTTTACTACATAAACATCTTTTTGTTCGTAAGTCAAACTACGTCCTGTTTTATAACGCAAATTTAGACTTGTATTTTTATCTCCCACAACTTTCGACGGATTTTTTACATTAATTGTTCCGTGATCTGTTGTTAAAATTAATTTGAAGCCTAAAAGCTGTGCTTGCTGAATAATTTCTAGTAATGGAGAATTTTTAAACCAGCTTAGAGTTAAAGAACGATACGCTTTGTCGTCTGATGCTAATTCTTTTACTACTTCCATTTCGGTTTTAGCGTGCGAAAGCATGTCAACAAAATTGTAAACCACCGTTACTAAGTCATTTCCTTTTAAAGCTTTAAAGTTTTCTGCTAACTTTTTTCCGCCAGCATAATTGGTGATTTTAAAATAATCTTCTTTAATGTTTAAACCCAAACGTTTTAATTGAGCGGATAAAAATTCTGCTTCGTAAAGGTTTTTTCCACCATCTTCAACATCATTTTTCCAATATTCAGGAAACTGTTTTTCCATTTCTAAAGGCATTAAACCTGAGAAAATTGAATTTCGCGCATATTGAGTAGCCGTTGGAAGAATAGAGTAGTAAGGTACTTCTTTTTCTAATTTGTAATAATTTGAAATGACAGATTCAAAAGATTTCCATTGATCGTATCTTAGATTGTCTATTACCACAAATAGAATCGGCTTGTCTTTCTTTTTAAGTTCAGGTACAACAAGTTCTTTAAATAAGGTGTTGGACTGTATCGGTTTATCTGCTTTTGGAGCAAACCAATCTTCGTAGTTTCGTTCAATGAACTTTCCGAATTGGGAATTGGCTTCTACTTTTTGAGATTCTAAAATTTCGATCATCGCTGTATCATTGATGTCTTCTAGTTTTAATTCCCAAAAAAGCAATTTTTTATACAATTCAATCCAGTCTTCATAAGAATTAACCATTGCCAATTCCATTGAAATTTTCCTGAATTCCTTCTGGTAATCTAAAGTTGTTTTTTCTGTGATTAATCTCGAATCATCCAAATTTTTCTTCAAACTCAATAGAATCTGATTCGGATTTACGGGTTTAATCAAATAATCAGCAATTTTAGAACCAATGGCTTCTTCCATTATATATTCTTCCTCACTCTTGGTGATCATAATCATCGGAATTGCTGATTTTTTTTCTTTCATTTCAGAAAGCGTTTCCAATCCGCTCATTCCAGGCATGTTTTCGTCGAGAAAAACAATATCAAAATTATCTTCTTCAAACAAGGCAATCGCGTCTAATCCGTTATTGCAAGTAATAACTTCGTAATTCTTTTTTTCGAGAAATAATATGTGAGGCTTTAAAAGATCGATTTCATCGTCGACCCAAAGTATTTTTATCTTATCCATAAATCAATTTAATTTTACTGCAATTTAAAGTTATAGAACTTAAAAAGTATTAAAAATAGTATAAAATTACCAAAGTCGAAGCATGATTTTATTTTGAATTTTAACATTTTTAAATGTATTTTATTGATAATCATGGTAATTTAAAGTGTGATTTTTAAATAAAAAACACCAAACTCTTTATACTTATTTACTTATATTTGTTGACCAAAAAAATAACTGGACTGTGACTCAGATCAATAAATTAAAAATATTCAACGACCCTATATATGGTTTCATTACGATTCCGAACGAACTAGTTTACGACTTAATTCAACACCCTTACTTTCAGCGTCTGCGTCGTATTTCTCAGATGGGATTATCGTATTTGGTGTATCCTGGAGCAAATCATACTCGTTTTCATCACGCATTAGGATGTATGCATTTGATGAAGAAAGCAATTGATACGCTTCGTTTTAAAGAGGTTGTGATTTCTGAAGAAGAAGAAAATGCGCTTTTAATAGCAATTTTGCTTCACGATATTGGGCACGGGCCATTTTCGCATGCTATGGAAAAAAGTATTGTAGAAGATGTGCATCACGAAGCGATTTCGTTATTGTTTATGAATCAGCTGAATGAAGAATTTGACGGAAGATTAAGTTTGGCAATTCAGGTTTTTAAGGGAGAATATCATAGAAAATTCATGCTGCAATTGATTTCAAGTCAATTGGATATGGATCGTATGGATTACTTAAAACGAGATAGTTTTTATACAGGTGTAGCTGAAGGAAATGTAAATTCTGAACGATTGATTCAGATGATGAATGTTGAAAACGATGTTTTGGTAATTGAAGAAAAAGGAATTTATTCCGTCGAGAAATTCTTACTTTCTAGAAGATTAATGTATTGGCAGGCTTATTTGCACAAAACCAGTTTAGTAGCTGAGTTAATTTTAATGAAGGTGCTGAAGAGAGCAAAAGAACTGACTTTGAAAGGAGTTAAATTGCCTTGCAGTGAGCCTTTGATGTATTTCATGCAAAATAAAATTACACTAGAAGATTTTGATGCTGAGAAATTGGATTTGTTTTCGCAATTAGATGATTTTGATATTATTAGTGCGCTGAAAGCTTGGCAGAGACATAATGATTTTATACTTTCTACTTTAAGCAAAATGATAATTAACAGAGATTTGTTGAAAATTAAGCTTAGTGCGGAAAAAATTCCGATGGAAGAATCTCAGTCTTTAAAAGAAGAGTTTGCAGAAGCACATCAAATTTCGGCAGTAGATGCTGGATATTTTATTTTTAGAGGGAAAATAAAAAACCAAGCATACAGTAAAGAAGCAGAACCTATTCGTATTTTGAAAAAAGATAAAACAATTGAAGATGTTGTTGAAGCTTCTGATCAGCTGAATTTGAAATCGTTATCTAAATTGGTGACAAAATATTATATCTGTTTTCCAAAACAACTTATATAAAATTAACATTTAAAATCTATTTTTTATATTTTTGTCGCGATGAAATTTACAGCAGAACAAATAGCAGGAATTTTAGAAGGAGAAGTTGTTGGGAATCCCAATGCAGAAGTTTCTAAGCTTTCTAAAATCGAAGAAGGAGACGAAGGATCGCTTACTTTTTTGGCTAACCCAAAGTATATCAATTATATATATACTACAAAAGCGACGGTAACAATTGTTAATGATAGCTTTATTCCGGAACAGGAAATTACAACTACACTAATTAAAGTGGAAGATGCTTATGCGGCGTTTTCTAAACTTTTGCACTTTTATAATCAGGTAAAATTAAACAAAACAGGAATCGAACCACAGTCATTTATGTCTGAGGGAACCAAATATGGAGAAAATCTGTATTTAGGAAGTTTTGGTTATATCGGACAAAATGTAGTTTTAGGTAATAATGTAAAAATATATCCAAATAGTTTTATTGGCGACAATGTTACTATTGGTGACAACGTATTCATTTTTGCTGGTGCAAAAATCTATTCCGAAACTGTAATTGGAAACAATTGCACGATTCATTCTGGCGTTATAATTGGTGCTGATGGTTTTGGTTTTGCTCCAAATGAAAATGGTGAATACAGTAAAGTGCCGCAAATTGGAAACGTTATTATTGAAGATAATGTAGATATTGGCGCTAACACAACAATAGATAGAGCAACTCTAGGTTCTACAATAATTAGAAAAGGAGTTAAGTTAGACAATCAGATTATGATTGCTCACAATGTAGAAATTGGAAAAAATACCGTGATAGCCGCTCAAAGTGGTGTTGCTGGTTCTACAAAAATTGGAGAGAATTGTATGATTGGAGGGCAGGTAGGTATTGCAGGTCATTTAACAATAGGAAATAATGTTAGGCTTCAAGCGCAATCGGGTGTAGCCAGAAACATTAAAGATGATGAAGTTCTACAAGGAACTCCGTCTCTTGGATATACAGATTTTAATAAATCGTACGTTCATTTTAAGAATCTGCCTAAAATTGTGGCTGAAGTTGAAGAATTAAAAAAACAAATAATAAACCCAAAAAATGGAAATAATGGTTAAACAGAAGACCATCAAAAATGAAATTTCGCTAACAGGAGTTGGTTTACACACTGGAAAAGAAGTTACAATGACTTTTAAACCTGCACCCGTTAATAATGGTTTCACTTTTGTAAGAGTAGATTTGCAAGGTCAACCGGTAATTGAAGCTGATGCTAATTATGTTGTTAATACTCAAAGAGGAACAAATCTTGAGAAACTAGGTGTGAAAATTCAAACACCAGAACATGTTTTAGCTGCAGTGGTTGGATGTGATTTGGATAATATTATTATTGAATTGAATGCCTCTGAACTTCCAATTATGGATGGTTCATCAAAATATTTTGTTGAAGCTATTGAAAAAGCTGGAATCGAAGAACAAGACGCACAACGTAATGTTTACGTAGTAAAAGAAGTTATCTCTTTTACAGACGAAGCAACAGGAAGCGAAATTCTTGTTATGCCAAGCGACGAATATCAGGTTACTACTATGGTAGATTTTGGTACGAAAGTTTTAGGTACTCAAAATGCTACTCTTAAAAGTTTAACAGATTTTAAATCTGAAATTGCAAGCTCTAGAACTTTTAGCTTCTTACACGAATTAGAGTCTTTGTTAGAGCACGGACTTATTAAAGGTGGAGATTTAAACAATGCAATTGTATACGTAGATAAAGAAATCTCTGAATCTACAATGGAGAATTTAAAGAAAGCATTTGGTAAAGAAGAGATTTCTGTTAAGCCAAATGGTGTTTTAGATAATTTGACTTTACACTATCCAAACGAAGCAGCAAGACATAAACTTCTTGATGTAATTGGAGATTTGTCTCTTATCGGAGTTCGTATTCAAGGAAAAATTATTGCTAACAAGCCAGGGCATTTTGTAAACACTCAATTTGCAAAAAAATTAGCAAAAATTATCAAAATAGAGCAGAGAAATCATGTTCCTACTTATGATTTGCATCAAGAGCCATTGATGGATATTCATAAAATCATGTCTATGCTACCTCACAGACCTCCATTCTTGTTAATCGACAGAATTATTGAAATGTCTGATCGTCACGTAGTAGGATTGAAAAATGTTACGATGAACGAGAATTTCTTCGTAGGTCACTTCCCAGAAGCTCCAGTTATGCCAGGTGTATTAATTGTAGAAGCAATGGCACAAACAGGTGGGATTTTAGTATTAAGCACTGTTCCAGATCCTGAAAATTACTTAACATATTTCATGAAAATTGACAATGTTAAATTTAAGCATAAAGTGTTGCCAGGCGATACTTTAATTTTTAAATGTGAGTTAATTTCTCCTATCAGAAGAGGAATTTGCCATATGCAGGCTAACGCTTACGCAAATGGTAAATTAGTTACTGAGGCAGAATTAATGGCACAAATAGCAAGAAAACAATAATAAATTATCAAATTTATTGTTTAGGTTTGTTGCTTCAAATTAGAATATTTTAATTAAAAATATAAAACATACAGATGAATCAACCATTAGCATATGTTCATCCAGGCGCGAAAATCGCTAAAAACGTTGTAATAGAGCCATTTACAACAATTCACAATAATGTTGTTATTGGTGATGGTACTTGGATTGGTTCAAACGTGACCATTATGGAAGGTGCTCGAATTGGAAAAAACTGTAACATTTTTCCAGGAGCTGTAATTTCTGCAGTGCCACAAGATTTAAAATTTGGAGGTGAAGATTCTCTTGCTATTATCGGTGATAATTGTACAATTAGAGAATGTGTAACTATAAATAGAGGAACAATTGCTTCTGGTCAGACTGTAATTGGTAATAATTGTTTAGTAATGGCTTATGCTCACATAGCGCACGATTGTGAGATCGGAAATAATGCAATTATTGTAAATGGTGTTGCATTAGCTGGACACGTAGTGGTTGGTAATCATGCTGTTATTGGAGGTTTAGCTGCAATTCACCAGTTTATCCATATTGGAGATCATGCCATGATTTCTGGAGGATCATTGGTTAGAAAAGACGTTCCTCCGTTTACAAAAGCGGCAAAAGAGCCTTTGTCTTATGTGGGGATCAATTCTGTTGGTTTAAGAAGAAGAGGTTTTACTACTGAAAAGATTAGAGAAATTCAGGAAATCTACAGAATTTTATACCAAAAGAATTACAATACCACTCAAGCTTTAAGTATTATTGAGGCTGAGATGGAAGCGACTCCAGAAAGAGATGAAATTCTAGATTTTATTAGAAATTCTTCTCGAGGAATTATGAAAGGTTACTCAGGGAACTATTAATTTTAGAGTTTAGATTTCTGATTTTAGATTTCTAAACGACAGATAATAAATAACAAAAAAGTGAAGATTGATTCTTTGTCTAGAATCTAAAATCTACATTCTAAAATCTAAAATAAAAAAAAACAAATGGCATCTACATCAGATATTAGAAACGGATTGTGCATTAAATTTAATCACGATATCTATAAAATCATTGAATTTCTTCACGTAAAACCTGGAAAAGGTCCAGCTTTCGTAAGAACAAAATTGAAAAGTTTAACTTCTGGTAAAGTATTAGACAATACTTTCTCAGCAGGTCACAAAATTGACGTTATTCGTGTTGAGACGCATACATTTCAATACTTATACCCAGAAGGTGATGAATTTCACTTTATGAATGCTGAAACGTTTGAGCAGATTTCTTTAAACAAAAACATTTTGGATGCTCCAGATTTGTTAAAAGAAGGAACAAACGTTATGGTGCAAATTAACACAGAAACAGATTTGCCATTATCAGTAGATATGCCTGCATCTGTAATTCTTGAAGTTACTTATGCTGAGCCAGGAGTAAAAGGAAATACGGCTACAAATGCTACAAAAAATGCTACGGTAGAAACTGGAGCAAATATAAATGTCCCTTTGTTTATTAACGAAGGCGATAAAATTAAAATTGATACAGCTTCAGGTTCTTACATGGAGCGTGTTAAAGAATAGTTATTTTAATTAAGATAATTTGACAATGAGTCAATTAGATAATCTGTGAATCGACATAATTTTGTATATTCACATTCTAATTGACTCATTTTCTAATTTACAAGTTTTCTAATTATACTATATGAAATTTCCAAAGAGTCATTCTTTACAAGAAATTGCCAATTTGCTTAACTGCAAATTTATTGGAGACAAAGACTTTCAAGTTTTAGGCATGAACGAGATACACGTTGTAGAGCCTGGAGATATTGTTTTTGTGGACCATCCAAAATACTATGATAAAGCTTTACAATCGGCTGCGACCATTGTTTTGATAAACAAAGAAGTAGAATGCCCAGAAGGTAAAGCGCTTTTAATCTCAGATGACCCTTTTAGAGATTTTAATACTCTTACAAAGCATTTTAAGCCTTTTCAGTTTGCTAATGTCGCTATTGCAGCATCTGCAGAAATAGGAGAGGGAACTATAATTCAGCCCAATACATTTGTTGGGAACCATGTAAAAATTGGTAAAAACTGTCTAATACATTCTAATGTTTCTATTTACGATCATACTGTAATTGGAGATAATGTAATCATACATGCTGGAACTATTCTAGGAGCCGATGCTTTTTACTATAAGAAACGTCCAGAAGGCTTTGATCAGTTAGTTTCTGGTGGAAGAGTTGTTATTGAAGATAATGTTGGTATTGGAGCTTTGTGCACAATCGATAAAGGTGTTACGGGAGATACAACAATTGGAGCTGGTTCAAAACTAGACAATCAAGTGCATGTTGGACACGATACCGTAATTGGTAAGAAATGTTTAATTGCTTCTCAAACCGGTATTGCTGGCTGCGTGATTATTGAAGATGAAGTTACAATGTGGGGTCAGGTAGGAACTACAAGCGGTATTACAATTGGTTCAAAAGCTATTGTAATGGGGCAGACAGGTGTAACTAAGTCAGTTGAAGGTGGAAAATCGTATTTTGGCACTCCAATTGAAGAGTCTAGAGAAAAATTGAAACAATTAGCCAATATTAAGAAGATTCCTGAAATTTTAAATAAATTGAAGTAATTATGTCTATTAAAGAATTTGTTCAGAAATTTTACAAGTCAGATGCCTTAATTGATAGCGAAATTTTAAAAACTTATCTGCATCCTGATGTTATTCTTGAATGGAACAGCAGTAAAGGTTTTATTCAAATGGATTATGATTCGATAGTTGAAATGGCCAATGAGCTTAGCCGTGCCTATGTGCGCTCTAAAGTTAGAATTAGCCATATTATTACCGAAGATGATTTAGTATCAGTACGTTACTCTCATTTTGTTAAAACAATCGAGAATCCGAGAGAAGAAATGCTTTTAGCGCATTTTGCAACCATTTGGCAGATAAAAGATGATAAACTTTATAGAGGTTATCAAATGAGTCAATTTTCTTAATATTTTTTTGACAATAAAAGAGTCAAAATACATTACAAAACCTTATTTTTGCAACACAAATTTAAAAACTACATAAAATATATATCATGAGTGTTTTAGTTAATAAAGATTCCAAAATAATTGTTCAGGGATTTACAGGAAGCGAAGGTACTTTCCATGCTTCTCAAATGATTGAGTACGGTACTAATGTTGTTGGAGGTGTTACTCCAGGAAAAGGTGGTACTAGCCATTTAGATCGTCCAGTTTTTAATACAGTAAAAGATGCTGTTGATCAAGCTGGTGCTGATACTTCTATCATTTTTGTTCCGCCAGCTTTTGCTGCTGATGCAATTATGGAAGCTGCTGATGCTGGAATTAAAGTAATTATTGCTATTACAGAAGGAATTCCTGTAGCAGATATGATTAAAGCAAATAATTATGTTAAAGAAAGAAATTCAAGATTAATTGGTCCAAACTGTCCAGGTGTAATTACTCCAGGTGAAGCTAAAGTTGGTATTATGCCAGGTTTCGTTTTCAAAAAAGGAACAGTTGGTATCGTTTCTAAATCAGGAACTTTAACTTATGAGGCTGCTGACCAAGTTGTAAAACAAGGTTTAGGAATCACTACAGCAATTGGTATTGGTGGAGATCCAATTATTGGAACTACAACTAAAGAGGCTGTTGAATTATTAATGAACGATCCAGAAACTGAAGCTATCATCATGATTGGAGAAATCGGTGGTCAACTTGAAGCTGATGCTGCAAGATGGGTAAAAGCTGATGGTAACCGTAAACCAGTTATTGGATTTATCGCTGGAGAAACTGCTCCTGCTGGTAGAACAATGGGTCACGCAGGTGCAATCGTTGGAGGTTCTGATGATACAGCTGCAGCTAAAAAACAAATTATGAGAGACAACGGAATTCACGTTGTTGATTCACCAGCTGAAATTGGTAAAAAAGTAAAAGAAGTACTTGGATAATTTTCAAGTTTCAAAATAAAAAATTCCAAAAAAAAAGTCTCAATATCCTGTTGAGACTTTTTTACATTTTAAAGGCTGAGGCGTAAATGAAAAAAACTTAGCATCTTAGAACCTCAGTATCTTAGAAGCTTAAAGAAGAAATATGTACAAAGAATTAGAAAAATTTAAGTCAACAAACAGTTTTGTTTTTACTGTAAATGATAGTTTAGAAGAAGTTTGCAACGCGCCAGAAGGAAGTGCAGGAATCTTTGTTGTTTATGCTGTTGAAGGTGATGAAAAAGAATTGATCATGGTTGGTTCTACAGGAACTGTTCAGAATGACGGAACTTTAAAAAGCAAAAATGGCGGACTTTACGACAAAATCGTAAACGGACACCAATTTGCTAAAACTGGAAGAAAATATTCTTGGCCAGCACAAATGAAACTAGAGAACATTGAAGCATTAGAAGTAGTTTGGTACGAAACTTTTGCTGGAGATGTAAAAGCGATTCCAACTGCGGTTGAAGGGCAAGTTTTGCAAAATTTCTTAGAGGCAAATGGTAAATTGCCAAGATGGAATGTAGCTTTTTAAGCAGTACAAAATTTATAGAAGAAAAGCCTTACTGTTTTCAGTAAGGCTTTTTTTTATGCTATAAAGTTTCAGTTTTTATAAGTGCACTTCATTTTATAAAATCATGGCGAAATGTTTTGAGAGCTTAAAATTTTAATAGCTGAATCTATTTTAGTTAATTAAAATTTAAATTATAGTAAATTTAAGTTTAATCAAAAACAAAAGGTAAATTCTGATGATTTTGGAAAAAGTTTATCTTTTTTTGTAATAAGTTGGGTTTTGATTATTTGCTTTTCTATATTTATCAAACAAAAACAAAAAATAATGTTAAAATTTGATTCTTTTTATAGGTCTTAAAATGAGTTGTCATGTAAAATACTTGTTTAATTTTTGTTAATTAAACGTTTTATAGGTTAGTTTAATTCTAAAAAAAATCAAAATTTAGTATACAATTTAATCCCTGTAATTAATCTGTTATTTAAAGAAATCCTTCTTAAATAATTTGATTTTACGCCCCAAAGCTTTTTTGTATGAGCCAAATTTTAAAGAACAAAGTTTTAGACGATTTTATTCTATGGAATAATTTGAAAAATGGTAATGAGAAATCATTCTCTTTACTTTTTGAGAAATATTATAGAGACTTAATCAGTTACGGCAATTCACTTTGTCCGTATGAAGAGAAAGTGCAAGATTGTATTCAAGATGTTTTTGCTGATATCTGGCTTTATCGCGACTCTCTTCAAGATAATGTTATTGTTAAAGCTTATTTGCTTTCTAGTGTTAGAAAGCGAATTGCGCGTTTGCATGAAAGAGATCATGTATTTAGAAAAACAACGACGACCGATGTTTTAGAATTTCTTTTTGACTTTTCTATAGAAAACCGTTTGGTTGAAGATGAAGTAACAGCTGAGCGCGTTTTGTATTTAAATAAATTATTGAACGATCTTCCAGGTCGCCAAAAAGAAGCGCTGTATCTGCGTTATCACCAAGGTCTTAGTGTAGATCAAATAGCCGACTTGTTAGATGTAAATTATCAATCGGCTAGCAATCTTTTGCATCGTGGTTTGTTAAGTCTTCGAAAAGAATGGAAGGGCAGTATTCCGCTTTTAATCCTTATATCTTCAGGGGTTTTTTAAAAATTTAAGAGAAAAACAAAAAAAAATCTTAAATAGATGAGTATATAATAAAAAAACTGTCCTCTATGTTTTTGTAACCCTAATAATGAGATGCAAAAACGTAACAATTATACCGAAATAGAAGACTTCTTAGCTGATGAATCTTTTCAATTATGGATTTTGTCCAAGATTGATGAACAAGGCTGGGAAGAATGGACTCTCGAAAATCTTCAAAGAGCCAAACTTGTTGAAGATGCAAGGCTTGTACTGTTGGCAATGCGAGTTCCAGAATCTAACTTATCTTCAAATGAAGTTCATGAAGCCTTGAAGGAAACTTGGCGTAAGATTGAACAAAGAGAAGAACTTTCTCAGCAAACTTCAAAAATTAAAAAATTAAAAGTACAGAGATATTGGATTAGCGGTGTTGCAGCTGCTATTTTGGTAGGTGTTTTTTCTGTATGGTTTTTTAGAACTGAATGGACTGCAAATGATAATGTAGTTACTTACAACGAACTGGTTCAGGAAAATGATGAAGGTTTGGTAGAACAAACTAATAATACTGAAAAGTCTCAGACCATTACTTTATCTGACGGAAGTTCGGTCTTATTACAGCCTAATAGTAAATTAAGTTACCCTAAAATCTTTACCGGAAACGAAAGAAAGGTGTATTTATCCGGCGAAGGTTTCTTTGAAATTAGTAAAAATCCTAAAAAGCCTTTTTTTGTTTATGCTAACGAAATTGTAACTCGAGTTGTGGGAACAAGCTTTAGAATAAAAGCTTATCCAGATCAGCAAAATGTTGAAGTTCTTGTTCGCACCGGTAAAGTAAAGGTAAAATCGAATGATTTAGTTCGAAGTAACGAAAATAAAGAAATTGTGCTGCTTCCAAATCAGGCTCTTCGATTTGCTCGTAAAGAATTGGTTTTTAATAAAATAACCAATATTACGCAAGATCCGATTTTAGTGAGCAGTGTGCGAAATATCGAGCAATTAAGCTTTGAGTTTACAGATATTCCTGTGGCACAAATACTTGAAACTATAGAGCAAGCTTATTTAGTAGATATTGATTTTCCTCACGACAAATTGAAAGACTGCCGATTAACTACTTCATTAAGCGATCAGCCGTTGGCCGAAAAGCTGAAAATAATCTGCAAAAGCATCGGTAATGATACTAATTATGAAATGAATGGAAATCAGATTGTAATTACGACTTCTGGCTGTAACTAGAATTCTTAATTCAATTAAAATAAAAAGAAAAAATCCAAAATTTTAACTAATTCAAAAACTAAAAAATAATTTGTAATTGCCTATGTAAAAAATGAATGCATAAAAAAAGTGCCGAGAATGCTGTAACATTATCGACACTTAAATCTGAATAAATCACTCTCTGTAAAGGGTAATTTATGATGTTTCTTAAAATACACGCGAATAGTATTAATCAAAACAAACCAAAATTATGAAAAAACCTGTTGTCAAGCAACGATTACTTCACCAAATCATGAAAATAACGCTGTTTCAGTTTGTGTTAGCGCTTGTGTTTTCAAGTGTTACTCTCGCAAATAATGTAAATGGGCAGAAAAAATTAGATACTAAAGTTACTATTACAGTTGATAATCTAACTTTAGACAATGCTTTATCAAAAATCGAAAAGTCTGCTCATGTAAAATTTTCCTATAACTCAAGACTTCCTCAACTAGGAGAGAAGGTTAGTATAGAAGCAAACCAAGAAACTCTGTCGAGCGTGCTTAGCAGAATATTGGTTCCTTTTAATATTACTTTTTCAGAAGTAAGCAATCAGATTGTTCTTCAAAAGAATACGATTAATACTTTTTCTTATGGAAACAATCATGATTCTTTGTTTGAAATTTTGGCTTTTGGACCCATTATTAAAGGAAAAGTTACAGACCAATCAGGAAGTCCGCTACCTGGTGCTACTGTAATGGCAAAAGGCACAAAAACAGCTGTCTTAACAGATTTTGATGGAAATTTCACGATCGAAATGCCTGCAAATGTAGACCGTTTGCTTATTTCTTATGTAGGTATGGAGACAAAAGAAATTGGTATTGACAATACTTCTCCAACAGTTGTTTTGACTGAAGCGGGTCAGAACTTAAAAGAGGTTGTGGTTACCACTGGATATGAAAAAACTTCAAAAAGAACGTTTACTGGTGCTATTAGTAAAATTTCGGGCACCGAATTAAAAATAGATGGTGTAGTTGACGTAAGCCGAATGATCGAAGGTAAAGCGGCTGGGGTTACCGTACAGAATGTTACAGGAACTTTTGGTACAGCTCCTAAAATTACCGTTCGTGGATCTTCTTCAATTTTTGGGGATACAAAGCCATTATGGGTTATTGATGGTGTTGTCCAAGAAGATATTATCAATATGTCTTTTGCTGATTTGGCATCTGGAAATTCAGAGACATTATTAAGTTCATCTGTAGCAGGCTTAAGTGCAAACGATATTCAAAGTATTGAAATTCTTAAAGATGCATCGGCTACGTCAATTTATGGTTCAAGATCGTTAAATGGAGTTGTTGTTGTAACAACAAAACAAGGACGTAGAGATTCTCCGTTAAAAATTAGCTACGGATTGGAACAGACTGTAAGAACAGTTCCAAATTATAGTCAATTTGATATTCTAAATTCTCAGGAATCTATGAGTATTTTTAAAGAAATGGAAGCTAAAGGATATTTAGACTTGCCAACTACTGTAAACGGAAGATATGGAGGCGCTTACAATATTTTAGGAAGAGCTATAAATACTTATAATCCTGAAACTGGAACTTATTTGGTTAATAATGATCCTGTTAGCCGTAATAATTTTTTGAAGAAATACGAGCAAGCCAATACAGATTGGTTCAGTGTTTTGTTTAGACCATCTATTACGCAAAATCACTCTTTAAGTTTTTCTGGTGGAGGCAAAAACAATACATTTTATGCTTCATTGGGTTATTATACAGATCCAGGGTGGACTATTGCCGATGATGTAAAACAGATTTCTAGTAACATTAAAGGAACTTTTTATGTCAACGATAGATTAAATATAACCTTATCTACATTGGCTTCTATTAGAGATCAAGGTGCTCCAGGGAGTTACGAAAGTGAAAAAGATGTTGTTTTTGGTAAAGTAACACGCGATTTTGACATCAATCCTTTTAATTATGTGTTGAATACAAGTAGAACTTTACGTCCGTATGACGATAATGGAAATTTGGAATACTACCGAAACAACTGGGCAAAAATGAACATCGTAAACGAATTGGCTAACAACTTCATGGAAATTGAGGTAAAAGATATTCGTTTTCAATTGGATTTAGATTATAAAATTAATCCGCATTTAACTTATAATTTAACGGGTTCAGCTCGTTATGCTAACACAAGTCGTGAGCATAAAATTTTAGAAGGTTCAAACGTTGTTGGTGCCTACAGAGCAGGAACAGCAATTGGAGAAGATGGGGTAAATACATTGGTTAGAGATCAGAATATCTTTTTATACCAAGATCCAAACGATTTAACAGCTCCAAAAGAATCAGTCTTGCCAAATGGAGGATTCTTAAGAAAGTTTACAAACGACATGACATCTTACAATTTAAGAAATAGTGTTAGCTACAGAAATATATTTAGTGACAAGCACGAAGTAGAAGGTTTGTTTGGAACTGAAATGAGAGTTGTCGATAGAACTAGTGATCAATTTACGGCTGCAGGTTTGCAATATGATCGTGGTTTAACTGCTTTTACAGATCCGAGAATTATCGAAAAAATAATTAATGCTGGAGATTCATACTACGGTTTTAATGAAGAAAAAGAAAGAACAGTAGGTTTCTTTGGTAAAGTAGGTTATACTTATGATAGGCGTTATACAGCTTCTGTTACAGGACGTTATGATGGTTCTAATAGACAAGGAGATAGCGATTCGTCAAGATGGCTGCCAACTTACACTTTTAGTGGAAAATGGAATGTGGCTGAAGAAAGCTTCATGAAAGATGTGCAATCAGTAAATACTTTAGCAGTACGAGCGTCATATGGTTTAACAGCTACTGCAGGACCAGCAACAAACTCTTTGGCGATTTACAAAAGTGCCATTACAGATCGTTTCGGACTTGATGATAGAGAATCAGGAATTAGAATTGAAGAGCTTCAAAACGGAAATTTGACTTGGGAAAAACAGTTTGAAACAAATATCGGACTTGATCTTGGAATGTTTAATAACAGAGTGCAGCTTACAACAGACGTTTACCGTCGTAAAGCTTTTGATCTTGTAGATTATGTAATTACTTCTGGTATTGGCGGACAAAGAATTAGACAAGGTAACAATGCCGATATGGAGACTAAAGGTTTGGAGGTTGGTATTACAACTAAAAACATTAATGGTAAAGATTTTAAATGGTCTACAAACCTTAATTTTTCTGTTTATCATCAAGAGATTACAAAATTGCAGAACACGCCAACGGCATTCGATTTAGTTGATTCAAACGGAGGAAATACGGTTGGACATCCAAGAAATTCATTGTACTCTTACCAATTTACAGGTTTGAACAACCAAGGTCTTCCTACGTTTATATTGCAAGACGGAGCAGAGAATAACATTACAGATGCTAATTTTCAGGATAATTTAAATGTTACTAAATATTTGAAATATGAAGGATCAATCGAGCCTAATAAATCATTTGGTTTTGCCAATACATTTACATACAAAAACTTGTCTCTGTACATATTCTTTGTAGGTTCAGGAGGAAATAAAGTTCGTTTAAATCCTGTATACGATAGTACTTACGATGATTTAACAGTGTTTACAAAAGACTTTACAAACCGTTGGATTAATCCTGGTGATGAAAATTATACCAATGTTCCAGTTATTGCAGACAGACGTTTAAATGCTAATTATGGCGGAGACCGTACCTTGGCAAGAGCTTATAATACGTATAATTATTCTGATGTTCGTATTGCAGATGGAGATTTTGTCAGATTAAAAAATATATCATTAAGCTGGGAATTTCCTGCTGATTTTAAAAAGAAAATCGGTGTGAGCACTTTTACATTAAAAGGCTCTGCGGTAAATCCTTGGTTAGTTTATTCTGATAAAAGATTAAATGGACAAGATCCCGAGTTTCGTAATTCTGGAGGAGTTGCTTTTCCTGTAACAACTCAATACACATTTACTTTAAACCTTTCATTATAATAGTCAAAATCATGAAAAACTTAAAAATAGCATTATCCCTATTAATACTCATTTGTATTACTAGCTGCGATGATTTCTTGTCGGAGAAACCAGATAATAGAACCGAAATTGATACGCCAGAAAAAATAAAAGAATTATTAGTAGAAGCCTATCCTCAAATGAGTTATTTCGAGATTGCTGAAACTATGTCTGATAATGTTTTTGATAGTGGATTAGCTACAACATTAGTAAGAAACGAGCAAAACTACAATTGGGAAATTAATACAGAAGCTACTGATATTGATACTCAAGCGTATTACTGGGATGCTTGTTATAGGGCAATTGCACACGCAAACAAAGCATTGGAGGCAATAGAAGAGTTGGGAAGTCCGGCAAGCTTAAATCCGCAAAAAGGTGAAGCTTTGATGGCGAGAGCTTATTCTCATTTTATGTTGGTTTCACTATGGTCAAAACGTTACAATCCAGCAACTGCAGATACAGATTTAGGGGTTCCGTATGTAACAAAACCAGAAACGGAATTGATAACAAAATATAAGAGAAATACACTTGCTGAAGTATATGCTTTTCTTGAAAAAGATATTGAAGAAGGTTTAAAGTACGTGACAAACGAGTATAAAGAACCAAAATTTCACTTTAATGTAGCGGCTTCAAAAGCTTTTGCCAGCAGATTTTATTTAGTAAAAGGAAATTGGGATAAAGTAATTGAATTGTCTAATGACTTAGGTTCTAGACCCTCAGCAATAAGAGATTTTTCAGTTTACGAACCTTTAAGTGTAGAAGATCAGCAGTTAAAATACGGAGCGAGTGATGTTGGAACCAATCTTTTGATCGTTTCTGCAAATACGATCGTAAGTAGAGTATACCATTTAAATCGTTTTAATTTATCAGGTTTACGCCGTCCAGAAATCTTTGGAACAAGCACAAATCTTTTCGGAAAAGCGTACTATTATAATTTTTATTCTTCAAACGGAAGTATCACATTGTTCTTGCCTAAGTTTTATGAATACTTTAAATATTCTAACGTAACAGCTGGAATTGGAGATCCTTATGTTGCTGAAGTATTATTAAGTAACGATGAGTTTTTCTTAAATAGAATCGAAGCGCATGTTATGAAGGGAGATATTGCTACGGCTACAGGAGAATTAGAATATTTCTTAGCAACAAGAACTCCAACATACAATCCGACAACAGATAAATTGACTGAGGCTAGAGTAGTGGCTAAATTCCCTGTAATTGCAGACGAATATACGCCATTCTATACAATGACTCCAGTGCAGACCTCTTATATAAAAGCAATTGCAGAAACAAGAAGAAGAGATTTTATACACGAAGGACTTAGATGGTTTGATATTAAACGTTTTAACCTAGTAGTTAGACACGAGACATCAAATAAACCAGCTAATATTTTAGTAAAAGACGATAACAGAAGAGCATTGCAAATTCCGTTGCACGCTTCAAGTACTGGTATCGAACTAAATCCTAGATAATCTTAAAAATGAAAATTATGAAATTATTAAAATATAATAAAATTGCGGTTTTAGCTCTAGTTTCGATAACTTTATTTTCATGTGGAAGCGATGACTTGCCTGGAGAAAGCCAATTAGATTTTACACAACCAGAGAAAACAAGTTTAGATAATTGGATTGACGCTACTTATTTAAATTCATACAACATTAATGTTCAGTATAAATGGAACCAAAACACGGTAGACAACAGTCGTTATTTATTCCCACCTGAAGTTGATAAAGTAAAACCTGCTCTTGAAATAGTTGAAACAATTTGGCTAAAAAGTTATGCCGCAATTGGAGGTCCAGATTTTGTAAAGAAAATTGCGCCAAGAGAAATTGTTTTGGTTGGAGGAGTTAATTTAAATAGTGTTGGAACCAAAACTTTAGGTTTGGCTGAAGGAGGGCAGAGAGTTACTTTGTTTGAAACAGATTATATCGATAAATCGGATCGCGAAAACGTAGCGCAGTTTATACATACAATTCAGCACGAATACATTCATATTTTAAATCAGAACAAACCTTTTGACGAAAAAACTTGGAAAACGCTTACACCGGGAGGTTATACCGCAGATTGGTACAATTTTGAAATTGAAGAATCAAATGAGCTTGGATTTATTACAAGTTATGCAAGATCAAATATTAACGAAGATTTTGCAGAAACGGCAGCGATGATTCTAATTTATACAAAAGCAGAATACGCGGCATTTTTGGATGGTATTGAAAATCCTTTTGCTCTTCAGGCTTTAAAATCAAAAGAAGCTATTGTGGTTAAGTATTTTAAAGAAGCATTCAACATGGATTTTTATGCTTTAAGAGATGAAGCAGAAAAGAATACAACATCTGTAATAAATTAAAACAAGCATTATGAAAATGAAACAACTATATAAGTACTTATTTGCAGCTGTTTTAATACTGCAATTGATCGCCTGTAATAATAATACAGATGCAGAACAACTTTTTAATGATACGCCTACCGCTCGATTAAATAAGCAAAAAACAGAGTTAAGCGAAGCACTGCTTTCATCTCAATACGGGTGGAAAGCGGTTTATTTTACAGATAATACAGTTTTAGGAGGATATACTCATTTATTTAGATTTGCTGACGATGGAACTGTGCAAATGGCATCAGATTTCGATACTGATACAGCTACTTATAAAAGTGAATACGCGATTCAAGTAGGAAGCACGGTGAGTTTAACTTTTACGACAAAAAATAGAATTCATCTTTTATCAGATTCAGACAATTATCCCATTCCGGCATTGAGAGCAAAAGGTTATTTAGGAGATTTTCAATTTTTGTACTATGGACAAGAAAATGGAGAAATCATTTTTAGAACCAACAGAAGCAATCAAGAATTACGTTTTGTAAAAGCAACTGCAGAAGATTGGACAGAATTGCCTAAAAATCTTCTGATGGAAAAGAATGTTATTGGAGGAGAAGAAAGACCACTTTTTAGACTATTGGAAACAAATGATGGTACGACTACGCATAAATTTGATTTTTCATTTACAGCAGTAACGCGTTTTGCAAACTCAAATTCTATTGAAAATGGTTACTCTGTAAGCTATAACATGGGAATAGGATATTCTCCAACAGGAATTGTAGTAAGTCCTGCAGTTGAAGTAGGTGGACAAAAATTATCAAATTTTGTTTATAACGATACTGATGGAAGTTTTACTGCAACAGGAACAGGTGGCGTATCTGCAGTTATAAAGTATACCGATAAACCGCTAGTTCTTACAGACGATTATAAACTATTGCTTCCAGGTAAGCCATTAGCTTGGTTTGGATTCTTTGTAGACGATTACACAATCGATTCACCAGCAAACTCATCATTATTTTACGCTGAACTAGAAAAAGTAAACGCATTGTTGCCGTCAGGACAAAGTATCGCATCTATTGAAATCTATAGCAATCATGCTATCGGAACTTTTATCTATTACACTTTTGTCGGAAGATCTCCTTTACAGCATCATGTTACTATCGAAGAAGACGCAGCAGGTAAGAAAATGATTTTGAAACATAAATCATGGAACGGAAATACTACCTTAGCGACACCAGCATTCTTGGCAAGTATTGATAAATACTTCATGGATCCGCAAGGAATTTATGTAAAAGCAGAAAGTTTCAGATTATTCTACTCAGATCCTGTTTATACATTTACAAGCGCGTCAAGTCCGTTTAGAATGACAACTTGGAAACTTAATTAATTTTAAAGAGCAGCTCAAAAAAATGAGCTGCTCTTATCCAGCATAATTTCTGAATCAAGTATATAACTTCTTAATTTATAGATATTATGATTAAAAAAATAATTACACCTGCAACTATAGCAATATTCTTTTGGCTAATAGGGTTGCTTATTGTAAATCAATATTATTATCCATACTTAAGACCTTATTTATATCTGTCCATAGTAGTAGCGATTGCGTGTGTAGTCATGAATAAGATTAATGAAGATAAAGACGAATAAAGACTGTCAATTAAAGACTGTCAATGACTTTTAGGGATACAAAATAGTATTGGTACAAGTGTATCTTTAAAAATGTGGCAAAATCATATTCTAAGATTTTTAGTTTTGTTTTTTTATTTTGGGGGAAACAGCTCATTTTTATGAGCTGTTTTTTGTTTTTTAAGTTTAATCTTTCTTTATGTAAATTTATTATACTTTTTTTCTTATATTTAAAGCTGAAATTAATTTTTCATGTCTGAAAACTCAACAGACAATAACGGATTGAGTTTACCAAAAAACCAAAGAACAAATAATTATGTTAAAATCAATTTTAAATTTTCAAGGAGTTGAGATTTTGAACCGCGAAGAGCAAAGAAGTATTAAAGCTGGAGAGTTAACTTGGGATTGTCAAACAGGAGATGGAGCCGTAATGGGGCAATACATTCATCCATGTATTGATCAGCCAGTTGAGATTATTCCAGCTCCAGAATTTGATTTGCCTTAATTATATTACTAGGTAAACTTTTAAGTAATAAAACCGTTTCAAATTGAAACGGTTTTTTGTTTTATGCTAAAGAAAAGCTCTTATTTATAAATTACACTAATGCTATTTTTTTTAAAAAGGGAAATATTATATATTTGACAAGTCATTTATAGCGTAGGTAAAACTTATGGAATTTTCTTTTTTAGCAGAAAATGCAAATAAGTAATGGCGCAAGCTGTAAAGAAATATTAACATTAATTTTGAATATGAAATTACTAGAAGGAAAAGTTGCAATTATTACTGGTGCAAGCCGTGGAATTGGAAAAGGAATTGCTGAAGTTTTTGCTAAACATGGAGCAAATGTTGCTTTTACATACAGCTCATCTGCAGCATCTGCAGAAGCTTTAGAAGCAGAATTAAATGCTTTAGGAGTAAAAGCTAAAGGATACCAATCTAATGCAGCAGATTTTAACGAAGCTCAGACTTTTGTTGATGCTGTTTTAGCAGATTTTGGAACTGTTGACATCTTAATCAACAACGCCGGAATTACAAAAGACAATTTGTTAATGCGTATGTCTGAGGCAGATTTTGACCAAGTAATTGATGTGAATTTGAAATCGGTTTTTAATATGACAAAAGCGATTCAGAAAACTTTCTTGAAACAAAGAGCAGGATCTATCATTAATATTAGTTCTGTTGTTGGAGTTTCTGGAAACGCAGGTCAAACAAATTATGCAGCTTCAAAAGCAGGTGCAATCGGATTTACTAAATCTGTAGCTCTTGAGTTAGGTTCTCGTAATATTCGTTGCAATGCAATCGCACCAGGTTTTATCGAAACTGAAATGACTGCAAAATTAAGTGAAGATGTAGTAAAAGGATGGAGAGAAGGTATTCCGTTGAAACGCGGAGGAACTACAGAAGACGTTGCAAACGCTTGTCTTTTCTTAGCTTCAGACATGAGTGCTTACATTACAGGACAAGTTCTTAATGTTTGCGGAGGAATGCTAACCTAAGGCACTGAGGTGCTAAGTTGCAAAGGTTCAAAGGTTTTGAAATCTTTGAATTATTAATCTTCCAATTACTGAATAAATTATGACTACAAACACGATTCTTTTATTATTGCTTTCTTTAGTAATTGCTGGTGGTTTGTCGTATTTTCAATATTTTTTCAAAGCCAAAAGTAAATCCAATGTGATTATACTTTTGGCTTTTTTGCGTTTTCTAGCCATTTTCGGATTGTTGGTTTTATTGATAAATCCGATTATTTCAAAAAACTCTCTTGAAATTACCAAAACGCCTCTGGCAGTTGTGGTTGATAATTCGAGTTCTATTGCCGCTTTAAAATCAGACCAGAAAGCGGTTGAATTATATCAAAAAGTGGTTTCGAATCCAGCTTTAAAAGAAAAATTCGATGTTCAAACCTATCAGTTTGATAATGATTTTAAAACTTCAGACCAATTTGATTTCAAAGGAAATCAGACCAATTTAGACGAAGTGGCCAAAAATCTAAAAAGCATCCACAAAAATCTGATTTTCCCAACAGTCATTATTACTGACGGAAATCAAACTACAGGAAACGATTATGTATATCGTTTTGATCCTGTCAATAAAGTTTATCCTTTGGTTGTGGGAGATACAACCACTTTTTTTGATTTAAAAATCAATCAGTTAAACGTAAATAAATACGCTTTTCACAAAAATAAATTTCCAGTTGAAGTTTTTCTGCAATATGGAGGAGATAAAACCACAAATGCAGAATTTACCATTACGCAAGGAAGCACAGTTGTAGCAAAAGAAAAACTAGCTTTCTCGCCATCAAAGAAAACAGTTTCGCTAAACTTGCTTCTTCCAGCAGACAAAGTAGGATTGCAGATTTATAAAGCCAATATTCAATCATCTGCAAAAGAAAAAAACAGTTATAATAACGTCAAAAATTTTGCAGTAGAAATAATAGATCAAAAATCAACTGTTGCAATTGTTTCTGCTATAAATCATCCAGATATTGCGGCTTTAAAGCGCTCTATTGAAGTTAATGCACAGCGTAAAGTGATTTTAGCTAAACCAAATCAGATTAATGATTTAGAAGGTATTTCTGTTTTGGTTTTATATCAGCCAACAGCAGCTTTTAAAGCGATATTTGACAACAATAAATTAAAAGGGACAAATACTTTTATTATAACAGGAAACAATACCGATTTCAATTTTCTAAATCAGCAGCAGAACAATCTAATTTTTAAAATGAGTAATCAGCGAGAAGATTTTTTATGTGAATTCCAATCAGCCTTCAACCTGTTTGCAATAGATAATATTGGTTTTGAAAATTTCCCGCCTTTGCAAAATCCGTTTGGAAATATAAGCACTAACGGAAATGTGTCTGTATTGCTTTCTTCAAAAATTAGAAACGTTTCTACCAATGCACCTTTATTGGCTTTCGCCGAAAATCAAGGAAAAAGAACCGCTTTTCTTTTAGGAGAAAATAGCTGGAAATGGCGTTTGCAAAGTCATGTCGATAATCAGTCATTTGAGAAATATGATGTTTTTATGGATAAGATTATTCAATATTTAGCATCATCGACTTCAAAGAAATCATTAGTAGTATCTCACGAAAGTTTTTATAATTCTGGCGAAGAAATCATTATTAACGCTCAATATTTCAATAAAAATTATGAGTTTGATGAAAAAGCCAGACTTACCATTACTGTTGTAAATGCTGCGACGAAACAAACTAAAAACTACGATTTACTGAAGGGAAGCAATTCTTTCTCGGCTAATTTAGAAGGACTTCCAGCAGGAAAATATAACTTTACAGTAAAAGAATTAAACTCGAATACTTCATACGCAAGTCATTTTGAAATTTTAGATTTTGATATCGAAAAGCAATTCGTAAATCCGGATGTGGTTAAATTACAGCAATTGGCTCAGCAAACAGGAGGAAAAGCTTTCTTCGAAGATCAAGCCGATCAATTGATTAATACACTTTTAGAAAACAAAGAATACAAATCAATTGAAAAAAATATCTCAAGTAAAACGCCAATTATTGACTGGGTTTGGTTATTGATTTTGATTGCTACTTTACTAACAATTGAATGGTTTGTTAGAAAGTATAATGGGTTGCTTTAAAATGAAGTGTTATGTCTTTTAAAAAAGTTTTCATTTTCTTTAGTCTGTTTTTTTGTGCTATTTTTTTTTGGATTTACATAAACGCTAGAAAAGAAAATAGAAATGACTATCAATTTGTGATCACTAAAATTAATGAAAATGCAAAAGGTAACATTACTGTGGATGGTGTGGAAAAGAAATTCAATTTTGCTAATTTTAATTCTTATAAGATCGATATTCAAAAAGACGATAGTTTAGTTAAAAAAGCATTTTCAAAAAAAGTTTATATTTATAGAAAAGATAAAAAAATAGGTAAATATAATTTAGTTTTATTATTAAACGAATCTGGAACATTTCCAATAGATTGGCAATAATTATTTATCTTTAATTTTTTTGAAATGGATTTCAGGCTAAAAGTTTTCTACACCGTTGCGCTCCGCCTTAATTTTACTAAAGCGGCAACAGAACTGTATATTACTCAGCCAGCAGTTTCTAAACATATCCAAGAATTAGAGGAAACCTATAAAACCAAACTTTTTGAACGAAACGGTTCTAAAATCGCTTTAACTCCAGCTGGAAAAATCCTTCTAAAATATACTAAAAGTATTTTTGATATCTATCGCGAAATAGACTTTGAAATGAGTTCTTTTAATAAAGAACGTCAAGGTTTGCTTAGGCTAGGAGCTAGTACAACCATTTCACAATATATTATTTCACCAGTTTTGGCGCGTTTTCATCAAAAGCAAAAAGATATAAAAGTCAATTTGCTGAATGGAAATACAGAACAAATCGAAAATGCCTTAATCAATAAAGAAATTGAAATCGGAATTGTAGAAGGACAATCTAAAAATCAATCTATAAAATACATTCCGTTTTTAAAAGACGAATTGGTTTTGGTTTGCAACAGTCATAATCCTTTTGTAAAACAAAATGAAATTTCGGTAAACGATTTGAAATCAATGAAATTTCTAACTCGCGAACGCGGATCTGGAACACTTGAAGTTATAGAATTTGCATTGAAAAAAGTAAATTTGAAACTAACCGATTTACAGATAGAAATGCAATTAGGAAGTACAGAAAGCATAAAATCATATTTACTAAACTCAGATTGTTTTGCTTTTATGTCTATTCATGCTGTGAGCAAAGAGTTGAAAAATAAAGAATTGATTGTTTTGGATGTAGAAAAGTTATCAATAGAAAGATATTTTTATGTGGCTACGTTACAAGGAAAATCAGATTCATTATCAGAACTGTTTATTCAGAATTTAGCATCTCATTATAACTTGAAGTTATAGCCAATTGCAATTTACGATTGGCGTTTTCAATATAAACAGCGGAACTTTGCTACATAATATCAATACCCATTTATTTTGAAAACAAAAGAACAAACCACAGCACAATTATTTGAAATTAATCAGTCCTTGCAGCAAGTCCTTTTTCTTGCCGTAATTCTTTTATGTTTATTTTCGATTATTTCTCCGCCGATCGCGCTTTTATTAGGCGTTTTAATTGTGAATCTTTTCGGGAATCCATTTGTAGAATTTAATCACAAAGCCATTACATTTTTGTTGCAGTTTTCGGTTGTTGGTTTAGGATTCGGGATGAATGCCCATAGCGCTGTTTCAGCTGGTAAAGAAGGATTTGTTCTAACGGTTTTTTCAATCTTCAGTACTTTACTTTTTGGATTATTGTTAGGCAAATGGCTTAAAACAGAAAGAAAAACGTCTCATTTAATTTCTTGCGGAACGGCAATCTGCGGAGGAAGTGCGATCGCAGCCATTTCGCCAGTTATCAAATCAAACGAAAATCAGACTTCAATTGCTTTGGGAGTTATTTTTATACTGAATTCAATTGCTTTGTTTGTTTTTCCATTTATTGGGCATCAATTAGATTTGTCACAAAAAGATTTCGGTCTTTGGTGCGCTATTGCCATTCACGATACGAGTTCTGTAGTTGGTGCTGCCAATAAATACGGCGCAGAAGCATTACAAGTTGCCACAACAGTAAAACTAGCCAGAGCTTTATGGATTATTCCAATTTCAATCTTGACCGCTTTTCTTTTTAAAAGCAAGAATTCAAAAATCAAGATCCCTTATTTTATTGGTTTGTTTGTTATAGCAATGCTAGTGAATACGTATGTTCCGTCAACAGCCATTTTTACAGGACATCTTGTTGGAATTGCCAAAATTGGTCTAACCATAACTTTGTTCCTAATTGGAGCGACTTTAAACTTTGCCACTTTAAAAGCAGTAGGAGTAAAGCCATTGCTACAAGGCGTTTTTCTTTGGATTTTTATTGCTGTTTTAGCTTTAGTATCAATTCTTTATTTGAACTAATATTTTTTAACCGCAAAGAGCACAAAGAATTACGCAAAGTTCGCAAAGTTTTTTGTGCAAAGCTTTGCGAACTTTGCGTTTTATTCAAAATTTTAGGTAAATAAACTTTGCGCTCTTTGCGGTAAAACTATACTCAAAGTTTTTTTCAAACTATTATTTTACATTAGAGAATTTTACAATAGGTTTGTCCATCATTTTGTAAAATTTTCCTTTGAATGAATAACGTCTTTCAATCTCAAAATCAAATGCTTTTTTGGTTTTGGCCATTGTTGCAATTTCTTCGGGAAATGCAACGTCAAATTCGTCTTCGCCTCTTGCTTTTATATTATAAGTTCCTTTTGTGGTAATGATAATATCTCTAAAATGTTTCTTAGAATTCTCATTGACTACTTTGTAAGATCCGCTCCAAGCAATAAAAGAAGAGTTAGTTAGCTGATAATTATTGACTTCCAGAATGGGCTGATATTTCCCGCCAAAACCAGCAATGAGATAAAGATAGCCTTCATAAGCGCCACCAGCACCACCGTTTGCATGAATCAAAGAAAGGGCATATTGATCTTCTCCAATTTCAACCAATTTAGGAGTCGGACATCGCGCAAAAGCCCCAAACGCAGCTACTGCAGGTTGGAAAGATCTCATTTCCCAAACATTATCATTCTTTGCAAACTTAGCCACGCCTAACAATCCACCAGAAAAACGCCCTGTTTGGAGTCCGTCTTCGTCATGAACAGAATGGTTAAAAGCTAAAATTTTAAATTGATTTCCTTTTGAATCGCTGTAATCAATATTAGCTATAAGTCTTGTGGCAACGCCTTCTGTATAAGGAAACATTTGATCGCCTTCTACGCCATTTACATCAAGAAAGGGAGAAGGTTGGCATGATTTGCATTTCCAGCTTATAAAAGTGTTTTTATCAGAAAGATGATATAAATTGCCAGGAAATAGTTTTTGCATTGTTTTCTCACCGTTTAACGGATCAGAAACTTTAAGAATTCTTTTTGGGTTTAATAGGGTGTCGCTAATATTTTTTAGCTGTAAATCAGTTTCTTGTGCAAAGCAAAAAGTAGATATAAGTAGAAATAAATTTAAGGTAATCTGGCGCATAAAATTAAATTTTGTTAGTAAAGCAAATGTATAAAGAAAATTAGTGTTAATATAGGCTTATGCTGTTTTTAAAGCTTAAAATCTCAAAAAAATAAAATTGTAGAATCTTATTGATAGTATTTTTTGCGTATTCTTTAATTAAAGCTAAATTTGCTCCCTCTAATAAAAAAACAAATGAAAAAAATCCAAATGAGACCAAAATTAATCGCTTTCGGTGCATTAGTTATTGGCTTTATTATGCTGTCATGGGGAAATGTTGGCCATGAGCGTATTAACAAAGCTGCTGTAATGGCTTTACCAAAACAATTACAGATATTTTTCTACAATCACATTGATTTTATTACACAAGAAGCTTCGGTTCCAGATATCCGTAAGTATGCTTTAAATTATAAAGAAGAAGGCCAAAGACACTATTTTGATATGGAAAACTTTGGTGCTGCTGACACTTATCCAAAAACATTAGAAGAAGCGAAACAAAAATACGATGCTAAATTCTTATCGGATAACGGAATCTTGCCATGGTATTTGGAAGAAATGATGGCAAAACTGACTAAAGCTTTTAAAGAAAAAAATAAAGCTGAAATCTTATTCTTAGCGGCAGATTTAGGTCATTATGTTGGTGATGCACACATGCCATTGCATACTTCTGCAAATCACGATGGACAATTAACAGACCAAAAAGGAATTCATTCACTTTGGGAAAGCAGATTGCCAGAGTTATTTGTTAAAAATTACAAATTAAATGTTCCTGAAGCGCAATATTATCCAGATGTTCACAAAGCAATTTGGGACTTGATTAACGATACGCACAGTTTAGCACAGCCTTTATTGGATATCGACAAAAAATTAAGAGTAGCAACTCCGCAAGACAAAGTGTTTAAAATGGATGCTGAAGGAAATGTATTGAAAACGAAATACAATACAGCTGTTTTCTCTGATGACTATGCTAAAAAACTGCACGAACAATTGAACGGAATGGTTGAAAGCCAAATGAAAAAAGCTATTGCAGCAACTGCAAGTTTCTGGTATACGGCTTGGATAAATGCTGGAAAACCAGATTTGAGCGATTTAGATGCGCCAGCTGTGACTCAAAGAAACTATCAATTTTTACAGGATGATTTGAAAATGTTCCAAAAAGGAGATTTATTTGGAATGAAAAATCAGAATGACTAAATTTTTGTTTCAAGTTTCATATTGAAATAGAACTTAAAAAGCCTCAGATTCCTTATGATCTGAGGCTTTTTTGATTGCTTATATTAACGAATGTTTGCGTATAATTTTTTATTCTTATTGGCTAAATCTTTAAGCTGATATTCTTTCTCTTTCAATACGTAAGAAGCTGATTGATAATAAGAAATAGTTTCGTTAACTAGATTCTTGTTTTCTCTTTTCAATGGTATTTCATCATAATGAATTTGGAATTCGGGAGAAATACCAGCTTTGCTATTTTGTTTTAATTGAAACTGTTTGATCTGCTGTTTCGGAGATAAAATAGTCAAAACATTATCTTTTATTAATCCTAAATCCTGATAGGTAGCAATAAAAGCTCTTGGCTGATAATCTGGTTTGAAAACATCACATCCAAAGAATTTACTTTGGTAATCAAAATTTAAAAGACCAAATAATGTTGGCATAACATCTATTTGAGACATCAATTTAGTGCATTTTTCAGGCTTCATATTTGGAGTATATATTAAAGCTGGAATTCTATATTTATCTAATGGAAGTTCCGTTTTTCCTGCGCTCGATGCACAGTGATCGGCAACAATTACAAAAACCGTATTTTTAAACCAAGGCTTTTTTTGAGCTTGCTTAAAGAATTGGCTTAAAGCAAAATCGGTATATTTTACACCGCCATCGCGAGATTTAATATCCCCAGGAATGTCAATTTTATTATTAGGATAAGTAAAAGGCCTATGATTGCTTACTGTCATAATATGATTGAAAAAAGGCTTATTCTGCTTCGCTTCAGCATTCATCACTTTAATCGCTTTGTTGTACATGTCTTCATCACAAACTCCCCAAACGTTAGAAAAAGTAACTTCGTTTTCGGCAAAACTAGATTTGTCAATAATTTGATAACCATTCCCAGTATAGAAATCCTGCATATTATCAAAAAACGCATCTCCACCGTACATGAATTTTACATTGTAACCTTTTTGAAGAAAGACAGATCCAGTCGAAAATTTGTTTTTATTATCCTCTCTTTTTACAACGCTTTCTCCAGCCGTTGGAGGAAGACATAAAGTTACGGCTTCTAGACCGCGTACAGTTCTGTTTCCAGCTGCATATACATTTGTAAACAACAAGCTTTTTTGAGCAAGACTATCTAGAAAAGGTGTAATATTTTGTTCGTTCCCATACATTTTCATGAAATCGGCACTTAAACTTTCAATCGTAATTAAAACTACATTTTTACGTTGTTCAAGCGAATCTTCTTTTATTTCGCGCAAAGTGTTTGTTCCTGAAATAGTAGGCATTTTTTCCTTTAATATGGCAAAAGCTTTTTCGTTTGGAATCGTTTTGTAGAATTTAAAATAATCTAATTTATTGTTCTGAAAAGCCAGATAGAATTTATAAATGCCATTCGATTGCAATTCGTTAACGAATATATTTTTAGAGTTTTCTGTTTTAGCCAAACTAGGAATCGCCAATAAAGAAAAAACAAATAAAACGGCGTAAATAGCTGTAATTTTTAATTTTTCATTAAAACTAGGAATCTCGTCAATATAGTTTCTTGATTTTTTTATGATGAAAAACGTAATAATCCCAGTGATAATAAATAATGCAGAGAAAATAGGGACTACAGGATAAGATTGCATAATGTTTCCAATTACTTCGTTAGTATAAATTAGGTAATTGACAGCGATGAAATTGTATTTAACACCAAACTCATTCCAGAAGAAAAATTCACTTATTGCGTTTTGTAAAATCAGTAAAACGTAAAGGAAAATCACAAAAGCAAAAAGCCAAAATCGGATCTTATCTCTGTGTTTGGGCAAGAAAAGAAAAAGCGCAAAAAGAAGTGTTTTTATCGAAACGAAAATCAAAACGATTCTAGGCAAAGCGCCACCATATTCATCAAAAATACTTTTTCCAGAAGCGATATATAGTAATAGTGCCAAAAAAGCGGCTAGTATAATATATCCATTTGGTTTGTTATATTTTGAATTTGAAATAAAAATAAGATACAACCACAAGAAAGCCAGAGCTACAGAAAAAACGAAAAAGTCTGATACTAAACCCAATGAGAAGATTTTTAAGCTCTCAGAAAAGGTAAACGAACTTTGAGTGATGGGATGAAATAATAATACAATTCTAAGGGTAAAACTCACAATAAAATAGAGTAAAGATAGATTGTAAAAAGGAGAAAGCTTTTTTGAAAAATTCATCAGATTATTTTTTTTACAAAATTACTTTCGATTGATTAATGCCAGATTAAGTTCCACTTTTACCTTACTTAACGTTAACTTAAAGTTTGCTTAAGATGCTGGTTTTCTTTATTTATTAGGGTATTCCATTATTACTCAGTGTTAAATTTTCTATCTTTGAATTGAAAAAATGAAATTCAAATTTTAATCAGATACGATAAATGCATATTTTAATAGTTGAAGACGAAGTAGGAATTGTTCAATTTCTAAAACAAGGTTTGCAAGAAGAAGGTTATCAAATTACGACCGCAGCCGATGGTTCTAAAGGTTTTGAATTGGTTCAGGAACAAAAATTTGACTTGATTCTTTTAGATTGGATGCTGCCAAAAATCAATGGTTTAGATCTTTGTAAGGCAATCAGAATCAAAGATCAGACTACGCCAATCATTTTTTTGACTGCAAAAGATACGGTTCAGGAAACTATAGAAGGATTAAAAGCTGGAGCAAACGATTATATCAAAAAGCCATTTAGCTTCGAGGAATTGGTGGAGCGAATTAAAGTTCACTTTAGAAATAAACAGCAAGCTGAAACCTTGACACTCGGAAACATTACGATGGATTTGGCGAGACATATTGTTCTAAAAGGTGAGGAAGAAATTTCGCTAACACAGCGAGAGTTTGAATTGTTGGCCTATTTAATTCAGCATAAAGGAAAAGTCTGCACAAGAAATCAGATTTTAAGAGATGTCTGGGAAATCAACTTTGAATACGACACGGGGGTTATTGATGTTTTTATGAATGCAATTAGAAAAAAACTCAATCTTAAAATTGAAGAAGATTATATAAAAACTATCCGTGGCATTGGATATATCGCCAATGATTAATAAAATGACTTCATTATCCTTTAGAAATAGAATTGCATTAAATTATATTGTAGGAACCGGATTGCTGGTTTTAGCAGTCTTTTCGGCTATATATTTTATTGTAAAACTCACCGTTTACAATCATATCGACGAGAATTTAAATATAGAAGTTCAGGACCATTTTAAAGAACTAAGAATAGAAAAAGGCGCTGTAATTTTTATGGATGCCGAAGAATGGGAGGAAAGAGAACATAATTCAGTAGATGTAAATCCTATTTTTGTTCAGTTTTTGGATTTGAACAAAAAAATTATCGAAAAATCGCCTAATTTAAAAAATGAGAAACTCGTTTTTCATAATAAGAAAGAGCATTTTCATCCTTTTGATACGAAATTACTAGGGAGTACAATTCGCCAGATACAAGTGCCGCTTCATGTGCAATCTAAAAAAGTTGGTTATTTGATTATTGCAATGTCGCTTTCTGATTCTTCAAAAGTGTTGGACAATCTAATGGATACTTTACTAGTTGCTTTTCCAATCATCCTTTTGATTTTATTTTTTCTAGCAAGATTTTATGCAGGACGAAGTATTAAACCAATAAATAATATTATTCAAACTTCTAAAATTATTACTAAAGACAATCTGAAAGCAAGAATTCCGTTGCCAAAAACTAGGGATGAATTGTTTACACTTTCAAAGACCATTAATAATTTATTGAATCGAATTGAAGATGCGATTGAACGCGAAAAACAGTTCACATCTGATGCCTCACACGAATTAAGAACGCCTTTAACTGTAATTAAAGGAACACTTGAAGTACTTATTCGTAAACCTCGTGATAGCAAGGAATACGAAGAAAAAATCAACTATTGTATTAATGAAGTTGACCATTTAAATTCGCTTGTAGATCAGTTGCTCATGATGGCTCGTTTTGAGAATCAAAAACAGAATATTCTAAAAGAAAATGTTTATCTGAATGCAGTCGTTTTGGATGTGCTAACATTAAATACGGAGAAAATAAAGTCTGGACAAATAAATGTGATTTGGGATGCTCAAGAAGAATTTTATATTTATTCTGATAATTATTTAGTAGTGACCATTCTTCGAAATATCATTTCAAATGCTATAAAATATTCTAAACCGAATAGTGAAGTTAAAATTTCATTATCCAGAGAAAATCATAAAATTTTGTGCAATATTTCAGATCAAGGAATTGGGATTGCCAAAAAAGATTTAGAGTCTATTTTGAATCCTTTTTTTAGGTCAGATTCCTTAAATCACTCTGAAATAAAAGGAACAGGACTTGGTTTGTTTATAGTAAAACGAATGACAGATTTGCTACAGATTAAATTTAAAATTGAAAGTGAAATTGGGAAAGGAACCAAGGTATTATTGGTTTTTGAAGAATATGATAATTCGTTAAAGTAATTTTAAAATCATCAAGTAAAATGCAGTTGAAAACGATTTTTAACAATAAACTATCGTTAAGTTAAATTAAAAATTGCTTTTTAATTATTTTATCTAGTATATTTGCAACCGAATCAAAGAAGTAAAAAACAAAACCAATCATGATTTCAATTCAATTACATCATCATCATTTACATTATTGCTCTCAAGCGATGTGTTAATGGTATGCATGTAAATCATCATATTTTAAAACCCGTTTGAGTACATCAAACGGGTTTTTTAATTCTAACTCTCTTTGTACTCAAACTATTAATCCAACAAACAACTAAAAAAATGAGTACTTTAAAAATTGCAATTCAAAAATCGGGTCGTTTAAACGAAGACAGCATTCAAATTCTAAAAGACTGCGGTATTTCAATCAACAACGGAATCGATCAGTTAAAAGCAGAAGCTTCAAACTTTCCTCTTGAAGTTTTATACCTTAGAAATTCAGATATTCCACAGTATTTAATTGATGGAGTAGTAGATTTAGCAATCGTTGGCGACAATCTTTTGGTAGAAAAAGGAAAAGGAATCGAAGTCGTTCAGAAACTAGGTTTCTCAAAATGCAAAGTTTCGGTAGCGGTTCCAAAAACTTTCGAATACAATTCGGTTCAAGATTTAGCCAATCTTCGTATTGCAACTTCTTATCCAAACACGGTTAACGAATATTTCAGTAAATTTGGTATAAAGGTAGATATTCACCAAATTTCTGGTTCAGTGGAAATTGCGCCAAATATTGGACTTGCAGATGCAATTGTAGATATCGTTTCAAGCGGAAGCACACTTTTTAAAAACAACTTAAAAGAGGTTGAAGTAATCTTAAAAAGCGAAGCGGTTTTAGCAGTTTCTCCAAAAGTTTCTCCAGAAATTCAAAAACACATTGATACTTTAAAATTCAGAATTCAAGCGGTTTTAAGAGCTAGAAATTCGAAATATATCCTAATGAACGTTCCAAACGATAAAATCGAAGCGGTTGGAAAAATCCTTCCCGTTTTGAGAAGTTTAACGGTTCTTCCTCTCGCTCAAGAAGGTTGGAGTAGTGTTCACTCTGTAATCGACAAAGATACTTTCTGGGATGTAATTGACCAGCTAAAAGAAGTAGGAGCAGAAGGAATTCTAGTTTGCCCAATCGAGAAAATGGTTCTGTAGGGCTTTGCCTGCTTTAGGCAGTAAGCCTTAAGCTTAAGGCCGGAAAAAAATACACAAAGTTAATTAGCTTATAGCGTATAGCTTAAAGCTTAAAGCGAAAAAAATAATGAATAAAATAGATAATCCAAAACCAGAGATCTGGTCAGAAATATTAAAAAGGCCAACTCAAACCGTTGATGATATTGAAGTTACAGTAAAAGAAATCTTCAAAGAAGTACAAAGAAAAGGAGATGAAGCTGTAGCAAAATATACTTCGATTTTTGATGGAATTTCACAAGACAATTATGAAGTTTCAGAAGAAGAAATAACTGAGGCGATTAGTTTGATTCCTAATGAATTAAAAGAAGCTATTGAATTAGCAAAAGAAAATATTTATAAATTCCACAACGCTCAGAAAACAGAAAGAGTCGAAGTGGAAACAATTGAAGGAGTAAATTGCTGGCAAGAGAAAAGACCAATTCAAAAAATTGGTTTATACATTCCTGGAGGGACAGCGCCTTTGTTTTCTACTGTTTTAATGTTGGCGGTTCCTGCTGAAATTGCGGGTTGTAAAGAAATTGTATTGTGTTCGCCACCAGATAAAAGAGGCAAAATTAATCCAGCAATTTTATATGCGGCGAATTTATGTGGCGTAACTAAAATTCTAAAAGTTGGAGGAATTCAGGCAATTGCAGGAATGACTTTTGGAACACAGTCCATTCCGAAAGTATATAAAATTTTCGGACCAGGAAATCAATTTGTAACGGTAGCAAAACAATTGGCAACGCAATTTGGAGTTGCAATTGACATGCCTGCAGGGCCTTCAGAATTATTAATTGTGGCCGATGATACAGCAGTTCCAGCTTTTGTGGCTTCAGATTTATTATCTCAAGCAGAACACGGAACAGATAGCCAAGTGATTCTAGTTTCGACTTCAAAAAAACTAATTGTAGAAGTAGAGAAAGAAATACAATCTCAGTTAGAAGTGCTTCCAAGAAAAGCGATTGCAGAAAAAGCGATCGAAAATTCGAAATTGATTTATGTGGAAAACGATCAAATCGCTTTAGATTTAATCAACGAATATGGACCAGAGCACTTTATAATCTGTTCTGAATATGATGATTTCTACTGTAACGGAATCGTAAATGCAGGTTCTGTTTTTATTGGAAATTACACGCCTGAAAGTGCCGGAGATTACGCTTCAGGAACGAATCATACTTTGCCAACAAATGGTTATGCAAAGAATTACAGCGGTGTAAATCTAGACAGTTTTATGAAATCGATGACTTTTCAGAAAATTACTAAAGAAGGAATTCTGAATATAGGAAGCGCCATCGAAACTATGGCTGAAGCCGAAGGGTTACAGGCGCATAAAAATGCTGTAACATTAAGATTGAAGAGTTTATAAAGAGAAAAGAGTATAGAATATAGAACAAAGAGTAAAAAAACTGCAAATCAGAAGAGAGTCTATCGTCTTTATTCTATATTCTAAAAAATAAATAAAAATGAAATTCGATATAAATACAATAACACGTGAAAACGTAAAATCCTTAAAACCATATTCGTCTGCAAGAGATGAGTTTGAAGATTTTGATACAGCAGAAATGATTTTTTTGGATGCCAATGAAAATCCGTTTCAAAATGGAGTAAACCGTTATCCGGATCCGCAGCAGAATTCAGTTAAAGCTATTTTAGCTAAAAATAATTTAGTAAAGCAAAATCAGATTTTATTAGGAAACGGGAGCGACGAAGTTTTAGATTTGCTTTTTAGAGCTTTCTGTGAACCTAAAAAAGATAATGTCATTTCGCTTCCTCCAACATACGGAATGTATGGCGTTTTAGCGAATATTAATGCTGTTGAAAACAGAGAAGTTCTCCTATCGACAGATTTTCAACCTCAAGTTGAAAAGATTCTAGAAGCGGTTGACGAAAATACTAAAATCATCTTTTTATGTTCGCCAAACAATCCGACAGGAAATTCATTTTCAGATGAAAGTGTCGTGAAATTGCTTCAAAACTTTAAAGGTCTAGTCGTTATTGATGAAGCTTACATTGACTTCTCAGATAAAGAAAGCTGGCTGACAGAAATTGACGAATATCCAAATTTAGTGATTACGCAAACGCTTTCAAAAGCGTATGGTTTGGCAGGAATTCGTTTAGGAATCTGTTATGCATCTGAAGCTGTGGTTTCGGTTTTGAATAAAATTAAACCGCCTTATAATGTAAACGAATTGACACAGCAAAGAGCGAAAGAACGTTTGAAAGATTCTGACAAAATAAAACAAGAAATAGCTTCTATCATCAAGCAAAGAGAAGAATTGCTTAAAGTTTTACTTGAAGTAAGTTTTGTTGAAAAAGTATATCCAACAGAAGCCAATTTTATTTTAGCCAAAGTAGATGATGCTAACAAAAGATACGATCAATTAATTGAAAAAGGAATCGTTATTCGCAATAGAACAACACAGCCTTTATGCGAAAATTGCCTTCGTTTTACAATTGGAACGAAAGAAGAAAATGCAGTTGTAATTAGAGAATTGAAATTGTTGAAATAGAAGAAAGAATATAGAGTAAAGAAGAAAGAAAAAAATGAAAGAACTTTTGAGCTAGAATGAAAAGTCTATTTTTTTTACTCTTTTTTCTTTATTCTCAAAAATAAAAACATGAAAAAAGTACTTTTTATCGATCGTGATGGAACGATTGTTTTAGAACCTGAAAACTTACAATTAGACAGCTTAGATAAACTAGAGTTTTATCCAAAGGCGTTTCAATATCTGGCTAAAATCGCTAATGAATTAGATTACGAATTGGCAATGGTAACCAATCAAGACGGTTTAGGAACGGATAGTTTTCCTGAAGATACCTTTTGGCCAACGCAGAATTTTATTCTAAAAGCTTTTGAAAATGAAGGAGTTGTTTTTGATGAAATCTTCGTAGACAGAACTTTTCCAGAAGAAAACGCACCAACCCGCAAGCCAAGAACAGGAATGCTGACTAAATACTTGAACAATCCCGAATATGATTTGGCTAATTCTTTTGTTTTGGGTGACCGTTTAACAGATGTGGAACTGGCTAAAAACTTGGGAGCAAAAGCCATTTTCATGAACGATACAGATGGAATTGGAAGCAATGAAATTTCATCTAAACGTGAAGAATTAAATGATACAATCGTTTTGCAATCAATGGATTGGAAGAAGATTTACGAATTCTTGAAATTAGAAGCGCGTTCTGCTTCTATTACTCGTAAAACAAACGAAACGGATATTTACATCAACTTAAACCTTGACGGAACAGGAAAAAGCAAAATCGATACTGGAATTGCGTTTTTTGATCATATGTTAGATCAAATTTCACGTCACGGTCAAATGGACTTGGAAATTATTGTAAAAGGCGATTTAGAAGTAGATGAACACCACACCATAGAAGATACTGCAATTGCTTTAGGAGAAGTTTTCGCGAAAGCGTTAGGAAACAAATTAGGAATCGAGCGTTACGGTTTCTGTCTTCCTATGGATGATTGTCTAGCACAAGCAGCAATTGATTTTGGAGGAAGAAACTGGCTGATTTGGGAAACCGAATTTAAACGCGAAATGGTAGGTAAAATGCCAACAGAAATGTTCTATCACTTCTTTAAATCATTTACAGACGGCGCAAAAGCCAACTTAAATATCAAAGCAGAAGGAATCAACGAACATCATAAAATTGAAGCCATTTTTAAAGCTTTCGCAAAAGCGATAAAAGTAGCCGTAAAAAGAGATACTGAGAAAATGATTTTGCCTTCAACAAAGGGAATGCTTTAAAATTTGTTTCAAGTTTCAGGTTTCAAGTTTCAAGTTGCTCAACAGAACGTGAAACCTGAAACTTTAAACTTGAAACAAAACAAACAAAAAAATAATGAAAATAGTAATTATAAATTACGGAGCAGGAAATATTCAGAGCATTATGTTTGCTATTGAAAGATTGGGTTTTAAGGCAGTCTTGAGTAATGATCCGGACGAAATTAAATCGGCCGATAAAGTGATTTTCCCGGGCGTGGGCGAAGCGAGTTCAGCGATGGCAAAACTTCGTGAAAGCGGTTTGGAAAGTTTGATTCCAGAATTGAAACAGCCTGTTTTAGGAATTTGCCTCGGAATGCAATTGATGTGCAACAAAACAGAAGAAGGAAATACAGAAGGTTTAGGGATTTTTGATGTTGATGTTTTGAAATTTTCAAACAATGTAAAAGTGCCACAAATGGGATGGAATCAGATTTATGATTTAAAAACCGATTTATTTAAAGGTATTTCTGAAAATGAATTCATGTATTTAGTTCACAGTTTTTATGCGCCAAATTGTGATGAAGCTATTGCTACAACAAATTACGACGTTGAATATGCATCGGCTTTACAAAAAGATAATTTTTACGGAACTCAATTTCACCCAGAAAAAAGTGGTGATGTTGGCGAAAAGATTCTAGGAAATTTTTTAAAAATGTAAAATTTCAATATCAATCAAAATTTCAAAAAATCAATTTCAATTTTTAGAATCTAAAATCTAAAATCAGAAATCTAAAATTAAAAGCATGAGAATAATACCAGCCATAGATATCATTGAAGGAAAATGCGTTCGTTTGTCCAAAGGTGACTATGATACTAAAATAATTTACAATGAAAATCCGCTTGAAGTAGCGAAATCATTTGAAGCACACGGAATCGAATATCTGCATTTAGTAGATTTAGACGGTGCAAAATCGAGCAAAATTGTCAATTATAAGATATTGGAACAAATTGCCAATCAAACGAGCTTAAAAATTGATTTTGGAGGCGGATTAAAATCGGATGACGATTTGAGAATTGCTTTTGAAAGCGGTGCAAACCAAATAACTGGCGGAAGTATTGCCGTAAAAAACAGAGCAATTTTCGAAAAATGGATTTCAGAATACGGTTCAGAAAAAATCATTTTAGGCGCTGATGCTAAAGATGAAAAAATTGCCGTTTCTGGATGGTTAGAAGAATCTAATGAAGATTTGGTTCCGTTTATTCAAGATTATAAATCAAAAGGAATTCAGTATGTTATTTGTACCGATATTGCCAAAGATGGAATGCTTCAAGGTCCAAGTTTTGATTTATACAGTAAAATTTTAGCAGAAGCTGAAGGCGTAAAACTAATCGCTTCTGGCGGAATTTCAACTTTTGACGAATTGCCAAAGCTTGCCGAATTAGGTTGCGAAGGAACCATAATTGGAAAAGCGATTTACGAAGGGAGAATTAGCTTGAAACAACTAGAGAATTTTATAATTAGTAAATGAGAAAATTTGATAATTAGATAATTAATTTGCAGATTGTGTAAATTAATTATCTAATTGAATAATTTTCTAATTAACACATTAGATAAATGTTAGCAAAAAGAATAATACCTTGCTTAGATATAAAAAACGGAAGAACCGTAAAAGGCGTTAATTTCGTGGATTTGCGCGATGCTGGAGATCCTGTTGAATTAGCTGAAATTTATTCGGCTGAAGGTGCGGATGAATTGGTTTTCTTAGATATTTCTGCAACAGAAGAAAGGCGCAAAACACTGGTAAACATGGTGCGAAGCGTCGCAGAGAAAATCAATATTCCGTTTACGGTTGGAGGTGGGATTTCATCTGTTGAAGATGTTGATATTCTGTTGAATAATGGAGCAGATAAAGTTTCAATTAATTCATCAGCAGTAAAAAATCCGCAATTGATTAATGATTTGGCTCAGAAATTTGGAAGCCAGTGCGTTGTTGTGGCAATCGATGCTAAACAAATTGACGGACAATGGATTGTACATTTGGTTGGTGGAAAAGTTCCAACTGAGTTAAATTTATTCGATTGGGCTGTGGAAGTTGCAGAACGTGGTGCTGGAGAAATTTTGTTCACATCGATGGATAATGACGGAACTAAAAACGGTTTTGCAAATGAAGCTTTGGCTAAACTTTCAGAACTAGTAAATATTCCCATTATTGCTTCGGGAGGCGCTGGAAATATTCAGCATTTTGTAGATTCTTTCAAAAAAGGAAAAGCTGATGCAGCTTTAGCGGCAAGCGTTTTTCACTTTAAGGATATCGAAATCAAAGCTTTGAAACAAGAACTTAAGAATAATGGTATTGAAGTAAGGTTGTAAAAAATCCAAATTTCAATCAATAAATAAAAAATCAATTTCAGTTTTAAGAATCTAAAATCTGAAATCAAAAATCAAAAATAATTATGGACATCGATATCAAAAGCGCACACGGATTAATTCCGGCGATCATTCAGGATGCAGAAACAAAAAATGTTCTGATGCTGGGGTATATGAACGAAGAATCGCTTCAAAAAACAATAGAAACACAAAAAGTAACTTTCTTTAGCCGTTCTAAACAAAGACTTTGGACAAAAGGTGAGGAGAGTGGTAACTTTTTAAACTTAGTAAGCATTAAAAATGATTGCGACGGAGATACGCTTTTAATTCAGGCAAAACCTGTTGGACCAACTTGTCACACAGGAGCTGATACGTGTTGGCAAGAGCCAAATGATGCGAATTATGGTTTTATTTCTCAATTAGAAAACACAATCAAAACTCGCAGAGAAAATGCTGATTCAGAGAAAAGTTATGTAGCTTCTTTATTTGAAAAAGGAATTAATAAAATTGCTCAAAAAGTTGGGGAAGAAGCTGTAGAAGTTGTTATTGAAGCTAAAGATGATAATGATGATTTGTTCCTTAGCGAAAGCGCTGATTTATTGTTTCATTATTTGATTCTGCTTCAAGCAAAAGGATATCAATTGAATGATGTTGTGGAGGTTTTGAAGGGACGCCAAAAGTAACACAAGCTTGTCATTTCGACCGAAGGGAGAAATCACACTAGAAATTCCGCAAAGAATGTATTCAATCTTTGTCGATCTATAGAGGGAATTTCTCCCTTCACTCGAAATAACAAAAAATATAGTATTTTAGTATTAAATAATATATTTATGCGATTAGTTCTATACTTGTTTTTGCTTTTGGTTCCGAGTTTAAATTATGGCTTTAAAAAAAATGTAATGCCATATTCGATGGTTATTTCTAAAGCTGTTTTGATTGTTGACGGAACTATTTCTAAAGTTTCTGAAAATGAATATGAGTTCACGATAAGTGAGTTCATAAAAGGAAAATCTAGCTCAAAAATTAATGTAGCAATCTGGAAAGAGTGGCTATGTGATCCCAGAAATAAAGAATTAAAAAAAGGACAGAGAATGATTTTGTTTCTGGAAAGATCTCCGTATGGAAATTTTTATCCAATTAATGAAAGTACTGGAGAGTTGTATGTAGATAATAATACTTTTCTCGATATATTCTTGCCCAAAGCTTTTGTAAATCCTACAATTCTAAAGAAAGGGATTTCTATGTTTTTGGATACGTATACATTTTATGGAAATTTTAATGATCGATTTTATCAAAATGCTCATTTTGTGCGCAGCAAGTCTATTTTTGAAGTTTATAAAATGACAAAAACTAATACGGCTTTTAAGTTTTTAGTTGAGAATGCAGAATATTTTAAGCCAACAGAAGTACAATTTTTTCCCGTTTTATAATTACTTCACAAATTCAAAAACTGCAAATTCTTGCGGCTGATGAAAACCAAACTTTAAACTATTATAAGGCTGTAAAGCAATATATTCGGTTGTGTTACCGTAATCAATCCTAAAAGCATTTCCTTTCCATTTATTTCCGACTTTAGGTTTCGAAAAACCGCCATTTTTAATTTTTCTAAGACTAGAAAAAGGAATTTTTATTTCTACAGTGTATCCGTCTTTATTGATTTTACTGACAGTTTCTAAGCCTTTAATGTCAAAATCCATTGAGGTATTCCATCCGCCACATCCTTCTGAAATGCATTTTAAAAGTAAATCATAGTTTGTTGAAAATGCGTTTACACCAATTTCAATATAGTTTTGGCTGTCTGCGTCTGGATCAAGAAAAATTTCAGCTAAATCATCTGTTTGAAAAATCTGTGAATCTTTTGCTTGTAGCGTCCCAACAATTTTAGAATCAGTGCAGTTGTAAGCGATGTAAAGGTTTTTATTATTCCAAGAAAGTGAGACGAAGGTTTTTTGAGTGGCGCTTTCTCCTGTATTATGAATTACAAAAGGGCCAAGAAAAGGCGTTTTCCAGTCGGTTAAATCACCGTCGATTTTTATTTTTTTATTTGTTTTATGAATGAGGATATTTTGTGAATTAACAGTAGTTGCAATTATTACCAGTAAAGACGAAAGTATTGTGCCAAATCTCATATATGATTCTAGTATTTTAAAACCACTAAAATAGAGAAGATTAATTGAAATAAGTGATTTTTTTTTCTGCCGGAAATCATAAAATTTTAAAATACTAGATATGAATGTTTACATTTGTTGAAAATAAACTGATTTAAAACCTTTATTTTGTACAAATTTATAAATAATGAAAAAATACTTTAGTGGCATTTTTATCGCCTTTTTGGTTGGTTTCTCTGCCAATGCTCAGGGACTTTTAAATAAGTCAGAAACCGTTTTTACACATCAGGATACTTTACGCGGAAGCATCACAAAAGAAAGAGCCTGGTGGGATTTAAAATATTATCACCTTGATGTAAAGGTTAAGCCTTCAGAGAAATTTATTTCAGGTTCAAATACTGTTCGTTATACTGTTTTAACAGAGAACAATCGTATGCAGATCGATTTACAGGAGCCAATGAATATTACTAAAGTGACTCAGAATGGTAAAGATTTAAAATTTGAAAGAAATGGAAATGCTTTCTTTATTACTTTAATAGAAAAGCAAAAAGTTGGTGCAGTAAAAGAAATCGTAATTTTCTTTGAAGGAAAACCTAAAGAAGCTGTTAGAGCTCCTTGGGATGGTGGTTTCTCTTGGAAAAAAGATAAAAACGGAAAAGATTTTATTGCGACATCTTGTCAAGGTTTAGGCGCGAGCGTTTGGTGGCCTTGTAAAGATCATATGTACGATGAAGTGGAGAATATGTTGATTAGCGTAAATGTTCCAGGAGATTTAACGGAAGTTTCTAACGGAAGATTACAGAGCGTTAAAAAAGAAAAAGACGGAACTAAAACTTTCAATTGGTATGTTTCAAACCCAATCAATAATTATGGTGTAAACATCAATATTGGTGATTATGTGAATTTTTCTGAGGTTTTTAAAGGCGAAAAAGGAAATTTAGACTGTAATTATTATGTTTTAAAAGACAATTTAGCTTTAGCAAAAGAGCAGTTTAAAGATGCTCCAAAAATGCTAAAAGCTTTTGAAAGCTGGTTCGGACCTTATCCGTTCTACGAAGACAGCTATAAATTGGTTGAAGTTCCATATTTAGGAATGGAGCACCAAAGTTCTGTAACTTATGGCAATCAATATAAAAATGGATATTTAGGACGTGATTTGAGTGGAACAGGCTGGGGATTAAAGTTTGATTTTATCATTATTCACGAATCGGGCCACGAATGGTATGCCAATAATATTACCTATAAAGATATCGCTGATATGTGGGTTCATGAAAGTTTTACAAACTATTCAGAAAGCCTTTTTGTGGAGTATTACTACGGAAAAGAAGCTGGTGCAGAGTATGTAATTGGCTGTAGAAAAAATATTCAAAATGATATTCCAATTATCGGACATTATGATGTGAATAATGAAGGTTCTGGCGATATGTATCCAAAAGGAGCTTCAATGCTACATATGATTCGTCAGGTAATCAATGATGATGCAAAATGGAAATCGATTTTAAGAGGTATGAATAAGACCTTCTATCACCAAACAGTTACGGGAAAACAGATTCAAGATTATATCAACGACCAGTCAGGAATTAACTTCAACAGAGTTTTTGCACAATATTTAACTACAACTCAAATCCCGGTTTTTGAATATATGTTTAAAAACGGAACTTTCGGTTACCACTGGACAAACTGTGTTTCTAAATTTGATATGCCAGTAAGAGTAAAATTAAACGGTGTTGAAACTTGGCTGAAACCAACTACAGAATGGCAATCAGTAAAAACAACAAGTGAAGACAGAAAAGTAGAAGTAGATAAAGATTTCTATGTAACGACTTCTAATATAGTTGAATAAAATCTTTTAATTTTCAATATATAAAATCCCAAATTCCAATTATCGGAGTTTGGGATTTTTTTTTGAGGTTATTAAACCTGACAGTTTTTTTAAACCTGTCGAGTTTGCTGTTTTTAGCGTTTAGTATGTAATCATAAGGAACGAAGGATCACACTAGAAACTATCGAAAGGTAATTCTCCAATCTTTGTTGATTTACGAGTGCGATCCTTCGTTTCTCAGGATGACAAAAAGGGTTGAAAAACAAAGTTTTTCAACCCTTTTGATTGGAATTTGGAATTTCTTTATTGTAATTTAAAACATTTATCTGTTGTTCAATTTCGCTTTCTCCTTTATAATATCAGCAATTTTTCTGTTTTCGATTTTGCTTTCCAGCCACGAAATAATATCAAGATATAAAAAAGCTCTTTTTTCGTAGGTGTTCTTTTCAAGTTCTACGAAACGAGTATGCATTTTTTTGAATTCCTTTTTAATATCAGCAGGGTAGAAGTTGTTTAGGTTTCTTAAAAACTTGATAATCTCTTTTTGAACTTCGTGCAAATCGTTCATTTTCAATAAGAACTTATACGTGCTTTTCAAATGATTTTCTAAATAATAATCTTTTCCAAGCTCATAATGTGCAATCAGAGACAATAATCTTGCAAAGCACATTAAATCTTCGCGCATGGTCAAGTTTTTGTTGTTGATGATTTTATCTAAGTAATTAATGCATTCATTGTATTTTTCGTTACCAAAATAAATAGAAGCAATTTTATAGAAAAACAACATTTCGTGATGCTCATCAAGATGTTCGCTGTGTAATTTCAGTTTATTTAAAATCTCAGGAATTAAATATTCGCTTTCCGCGAAAGTACCTTCTAAAATATGTAGATTTAATTTATTGTTGTATACATATAAGAAAGACAATGATGCAAGATTATCATTTGAAGGAAACTTAGGGTCTGCAATGGTTTCTTCTAAAAGATTCAAATATCTCTTGAAATTCGAGGTATATTTCAGCATATAAAGCGATTCGAGAAAATAGTGGTTTCCTTTTAGGAAAAACACAGGATTAAGATAAATCATATTTGGATTATCATAAAAAAGCTGAACCCATTTATAAGCAAATTTATAACTCGCCAAGAAATCTTGTACCAGAAAGCTTCGCCAAAGATTAGCATTATAAAACCAGTATTTTTCGCGGAAACCAAACTTGCTTTCGTCTAGTTTTGCAATATGTCTGTTAAAATAGTCGTCTATATATTTATATTCCTCATCACTTTTTACGTAACCCGTTTTTAGCATGATGCCGTATAGCTGAAGCGATAAGTTAGATAATTTACTTGAAATCGTATTTCGGTAGTTTAACTCTTTGGCCTGAACAACCAATTCGTCAGCACGTCCTTGAATACTTCGGGTAATATATTGCGATTCGATTAGTTTTTCGAATTCAACAATTTCATACGCCATATATTTTTCGTCATTTTCTAAAGCTTGCTGTTTGGTCTTATCTAGAATTTTTAAACTCTGCTTGTATAATCCTTTATTATATAAAATAACGGCAAAATCCATTTGTTCTCGAAGCTGATAACGAATGTTTTGGCTAGGGATATTTAATCTTATACTGACTAGAATCTGTTTGTATAAGTATGATTTTAAATTAGATAACTGTACTTTTTGGATAATACCACTTTTAAGAATGAGTTTTTCATCATAAACTTCAGATTTATCTAAAATATTGAATAATTCGATAAATTTTGTGTTTGAACTCGTTTCTAATCGGCTTGCAAAAATTTTAAACTGCCTTTTTTCTGATTTCGAAAGTGATTTGATTAGAACAAATAAGAAATCTTTTTGATGGTTAGCCATTGTAAAAAATAATAATATAACTTACTGATTATAAGTTAGTTGATGTAAGATAAAACGTTTTATGAACAGTATAATTTCATTAAAATGAATTTCATACTGTAATAGTACAATATATATTTGTTATCAAGATGTGAAATTACATTAAATAAATGAATATGAATAGAGAGAAAGTTCAAATTTTTGACACCACATTGCGAGATGGTGAACAAGTTCCAGGATGTAAGTTAGATACTAAGCAAAAATTAGTTATCGCAGAACGACTAGACAAAATGGGAGTTGACATTATCGAAGCAGGCTTTCCTGTGTCAAGTCCAGGCGATTTTTTATCGGTCTCTGAGATTTGTAAAATTGTAGAAAATGCAACCGTCTGCGGACTTACAAGAGCCGTAAAAAACGACATTGATGTTGCAGCAGCTGCTTTAAAGCACGCTAAGAAACCAAGAATCCATACTGGAATCGGAACTTCAGAATCTCATATACTCCACAAATTACAAACTACGCCTGAAGATATTATTGCAAGAGCAAAATTTGCTGTAGCGCATGCTAAATCTTATGTAGAAGATGTAGAATTCTACGCAGAAGATGCAGGTAGAACAGATAATGCGTTCTTAGCTAAAGTTTGTGAAGAAGTTATTAAATCTGGAGCAACTGTATTGAATATTCCTGATACTACTGGATACTGTCTTCCGGAAGAATACGGAGCAAAAATTAAATACTTAAAAGAAAACGTAAAAGGAATCGAAAACGTAATCCTTTCATGTCACTGTCATAATGATTTAGGAATGGCAACTGCAAACTCAATTGCAGGAGCTATCAATGGAGCAAGACAAATAGAATGTACTATTAATGGTATTGGTGAAAGAGCTGGAAATACTGCGCTTGAAGAAGTGGTAATGATTTTCAAACAACACCCTTACTTAAATTTAGACACAAACATCAATACAAGAGAATTGAACGAAATGAGCCGTTTGGTTTCTGAAAGTATGGGAATGATTGTACAGCCAAATAAAGCAATTGTTGGAGCAAATGCCTTTGCACACAGTTCTGGAATTCACCAAGACGGTGTAATCAAAAACAGAGCAACTTACGAGATTATGGATCCGCTAGACGTGGGTGTTAATGAATCTTCAATCATTTTGACAGCAAGAAGCGGAAGAGCTGCTTTGGCTTACCGTGCTAAAAAAGTAGGTTACGAATTAACAAAAGTACAGTTGGATATCGTTTACATCGAATTCTTGAAATTCGCTGATATTAAAAAAGAAGTTGTAGACGCAGATATTCACCAAATTATTGAAGCTTCTAAAATAGAAGGAGACTTAATCAGAAACTAATATTTCAAAATAAGAATTTTAAGGAACAATAAGGATTTAAAGACATAAATAGCGAGAGATTATGAATTTAAAAATAGCAGTTTTACCAGGAGATGGAATTGGACCTGAAGTAATTTTACAAGCTAAGAAAGCTTTGTACGCCATTGGCGAAGTGTATAATCATGAATTTGTTTTTGAGGAAGCGCTCATGGGAGCGGTTGCTATCGATAAAACAGGAAGTCCTTTGCCGGAACAAACTCTGAATCTTTGTTTAAATACAGATGCAGTTTTGCTTGGTGCAATTGGGGATCCAAAATACGATAACAACCCAAATGCAAAGGTTCGTCCAGAGCAAGGATTATTAAAACTGCGAAAAGAATTAGGATTGTTTGCTAATATTCGTCCTATAAAACCTTATAAAGCCTTAATTGAAGCTTCTCCTTTAAAGAGAGAAATTATTGAAGGAGCTGATTTTACGATTTTTAGAGAATTAACTGGTGGAGCTTACTTTGGAACAAAAACACTTAATGAAGAAGGAACACACGCTTCAGATTTATGTGAATATTCAGAAGAAGAAATTACTAGAATTGCACATTTAGCTTTTAAATCGGCACAAAAACGACGCAAAAAGCTAACAATGGTCGATAAAGCAAACGTTTTGGAGACTTCAAGATTGTGGAGAAAAGTAGTTCAGAAAGTGAGCGAAGATTATCCAGATGTTAAACTTGATTTCTTGTTTGTGGATAATGCAGCCATGCAGCTGATTTTAAATCCGAAACAGTTTGATGTGATTTTGACTGAGAATTTGTTTGGAGATATTTTATCAGACGAAGCAAGTGTAATTACAGGATCTATTGGTTTATTGCCATCAGTGTCTTTAGGAGAAAAAAATGCTTTGTTTGAGCCAATTCACGGATCATATCCGCAGGCAAAAGGAAAAAACATAGCTAATCCGATTGCTTCGATTTTAGCGGCAGCGCTTTTGTTAGAACATTTTGGATTAACTAAAGAAGCTCATGTAATCTATAAAGCCGTAGAGAAAGCAATTGAATACAAAGTAGTTACAGTTGATTTGAAACCAGATTCAAAATTTGGAACAAACGAAGTAGGAGAGTTCGTTTCTAATTTTATTTTCAGCAAAGACGATTTGCTGTATTTTAATAATGATAATGTAAGTATTGGACAATCTACAATTGTTTAATATTTTTTGTTAAAACGTGAAGATAATAACAAGAAGTCTTTGAAATGTTGAGATTTTATTTTTTTACTTCCAGAAGTTTACTTACTTTTGTGACACTAAAAAAATAAATGATGCAAATCTCAATTATTATTACTTCTGTCGTTGTTGTCAATGTGATTCACACATCTGCATCGGGAATGTTATAAATATAATTGAAAGACTATATTACAAACCTTCCAAATACTGGAAGGTTTTTTTTTGAATAAAAAATTAAAAATTAATAAAAGCAATAATGGAATTAAATAAGTACAGCAAGACCATCACACAAGATCAAACACAGCCAGCGGCACAAGCGATGTTGTACGGAATTGGTTTAACTGAAGAAGATTTAAAGAAAGCACAAGTTGGTATTGTGAGCATGGGTTACGATGGTAACACTTGCAACATGCACCTTAATGATTTAGCAAAAGATGTTAAGAAAGGTGTTTGGGATGCGGATCTTGTCGGACTTATTTTTAATACCATTGGTGTCAGTGACGGTATTTCTAACGGAACTGAAGGTATGCGTTACTCGCTGGTTTCTAGAGATGTAATTGCAGATTCTATCGAAACTGTTGCTGGAGCGCAATGGTATGATAGTATTATTGCAATTCCTGGTTGCGATAAAAATATGCCAGGTGCATTAATTGCAATGGGAAGATTGAATCGCCCGTCAATGATGATTTACGGTGGTTCTATTCACTCTGGAAAATGGAAAGGAGAATCTCTAAATATCGTTTCTGCTTTTGAAGCTTTAGGTAAAAAAGTAAAAGGCGAAATCACTCCAGAAGATTTTAAAGGTGTTATTCAGAATGCTTGTCCAGGGGCTGGTGCTTGTGGCGGTATGTATACTGCAAACACAATGTCTTCTGCAATCGAAGCATTAGGAATGAGCTTACCATACAGTTCTTCTAATCCTGCTTTGAGTCAAGAGAAAAGAGACGAATGTTTGGAAGCTGGAAAAGCAATCAAAATATTATTGGAAAAAGATATCAAGCCAAGAGACATTATGACTCGTAAGGCTTTTGAAAATGCTATTACAATCGTAGCTGTTTTAGGTGGTTCTACAAACGCTGTTATGCACTTAATTGCAATGGCACATTCTGTTGGAGTTACAATCACTTTAGATGATTTTCAAGCTATTAACGATAGAACACCAGTATTAGCAGACATGAAACCAAGTGGTAAGTATATGATGGAAGATATCCACGAAGTTGGAGGTATTCCTTCAGTTATGAAATACTTACTGAAAGTGGGACTTATCCACGGAGATTGTTTGACCGTAACAGGAAAAACAGTTGCAGAAAACTTAGCTTCAACTCCAGATTTACAAGACGGACAAGAAGTTATTCATGAAATTCAAAAAGCATTAAAACCAACAGGAAATATTCAGGTATTATACGGAAATCTTGCTTCTGAAGGTGCTGTGGCAAAAATCAGCGGTAAAGAAGGAGAATATTTCGAAGGACCAGCTGTTGTATTTGAAGGTGAATTTGAAGTAATTCCAGGTCTTCAAGCCGGAAAGATTAAACCAGGTAATGTAGTCGTCATCAGGGGTTGTGGGCCAAAAGGTGGTCCGGGAATGCCTGAAATGCTGAAGCCTACATCTGCGATTATTGGAGCTGGATTAGGAAGCAGTTGTGCACTAATTACAGACGGTAGATTCTCGGGCGGTTCGCACGGTTTCGTGGTAGGTCACGTTACACCAGAAGCATATGACGGTGGTGGTATTGCACTAGTAAAAGATGGAGATTTAATCGCTATCGATGCTGTGAAAAATACAATCGACCTGAAGATATCTGACGAAGAATTTGCAGCAAGAAAAGCGGCATGGGTTCAGCCGAAATTAAAAGTTGACAAAGGGGTTTTACTTAAATACGCTAGATCGGTTTCGAGTGCATCAACAGGATGTGTAACCGATAATTAATTACAATAACAATTTCAAAAAGCAATAACAATTACAATATCAAAAGTCAGTAGCGATTATAATAAAAAAATATAAAAGATTAATTTAAAATTGATTTTTGCTATTGCCATTGAAGTTTGATATTGAAATTGACATTGAAAAAACAATATACTATGAAAATATCAGGGGCAGAAGCCGTTATAAGATGTTTATTAGCAGAAGGAGTAGATTTAATTTATGGTTACCCAGGTGGAGCGATAATGCCAGTTTACGACGAATTATATAAATTTCAAGATCAATTACACCACGTTTTAGTACGTCATGAACAAGGTGCAACACATGCAGCTCAAGGTTATGCAAGAGCTACGGGAAAAGTAGGGGTGGCAATTGCTACTTCTGGACCAGGTGCTACAAATTTAGTGACTGGTATTGCAGATGCTCAAATCGATTCAACTCCGTTAGTGTGTATTACAGGGCAGGTTGGAAGACATTTATTAGGATCTGATGCATTTCAGGAAACAGATATTATCGGAATTTCAACTCCGGTTACAAAATGGAATTTTCAGGTAACTGAAGCTTCTCAAATTCCTGAAATTATTGCAAAAGCATTTTACATTGCTCGTTCTGGTCGTCCAGGACCTGTATTGGTAGATATTACTAAAAACGCTCAATTTGATGAGTTCGAATTTAGTTATGAAAAATGTACAGGAATTAGAAGTTATGTTCCAGTTCCAAAATTAAACTTAGATAAAGTTGCCGAAGCTGCAGCTCTAATCAATAGTGCCAAAAAACCTTTTATTGTTTTTGGACAAGGAGTTATTTTGGGTCAGGCGGAAGCTGAGTTTAAAGCGGTGATTGAAAAAGCTGGAATTCCAGCAGCATGGACAATTTTAGGACTTTCGGCTTTGCCAACAGATCATCCTCTAAACGTCGGTATGCTTGGAATGCACGGAAATTATGCGCCAAATTTACTAACAAACGAATGTGATGTTTTAATTGCTTTCGGAATGCGTTTTGACGATCGTGTTACAGGTAAATTAAGCACTTATGCAAAACAAGCAAAAGTAATTCACTTCGAAATTGATCCTGCAGAGGTTGATAAAAACGTGAAAACAGAAATTGCGGTTTTAGGAGATGTAAAAGAATCTTTAGCAGCTTTATTGCCACTTCTTGATGCAAAATCTCATGATTTATGGCACAATGAATTTAAGGAATTAAATAAAGTTGAATATGATTCAGTGATAAAAGAAGAATTAAATCCAACAAATGGTAAAGGAATTTCGATGGGAGAAACTATCGAAATGATCAACAAACATTCAAAAGGAGATGCTATTATCGTTTCAGATGTTGGGCAGCACCAAATGTTTGCTTGCCGTTATGCTAAATTCAATTCAACTAAAAGTAACATTACTTCTGGCGGATTAGGAACTATGGGATTCGCATTGCCTGCTGCAATTGGAGCAAAAATGGGAAAACCAGAGCGTGAAGTAGTAGCGATTATTGGTGATGGAGGCTTCCAAATGACAATTCAGGAACTTGGAACCATTTTCCAAACTCAAGTTCCAGTGAAGATTGTTATTCTAAACAATGAATTCTTAGGAATGGTTCGCCAATGGCAGGAATTATTCTTTGATAACAGATATGCTTCAACAAAAATGATTAATCCAAATTTCGTTGCAATTGCTGAAGGATATCATATCAAATCTAAAAAAGTTACACAGCGTGAAGATCTAGATGCAGCGGTCGCTGAGATGCTGGCATCAAAAGATTCATACTTCTTAGAAGTTGTAGTCGAAAAAGAAAACAACGTTTTCCCAATGATTCCAACAGGAGCTTGTGTATCAGAAATTAGATTAAGTTAAGAAAAAAGTTTCAGGTTTCAAGTTTCATGTTCCAAGTTCAACAACTTGAAACCTGAAACTTGAAACAAATAAAACTAAAAAAGCAAATGGAAGATAAAACATTTACCATATCGGTATACTCAGAAAATAATGTGGGTTTGTTAAATAGGATATCTGGAATATTCTTAAAGCGTCACATTAATATATTAAGTCTAAATGTTTCAGAATCAGAAATAGAGAATGTTTCAAGATTTATCATCGTAGTAAATACGACAGAAAAATGGGTTCAGAATATTGTAGGCCAAATTGAAAAACAAATTGAAGTTATTAAAGCATTTTATCACACAGATGAAGAGACTATTTTCTTAGAAAATGCTTTGTTTAAAATCGCTTCAAGTTTGTTGTTTGACGAGAAACAGATTCAGAATATCATCAAAGAAAGCCAGTCTACAATTGTAACGGTTTCTCGTGATTTCTTCGTGATTTCAAAATCTGGAAGACGTTCTGAAATTGAAGAATTATACCAAAAGTTTAAACCATACGGAATTATGCAGTTTGTACGTTCGGGAAGAATATCAGTTTCTAAACAAAAAATGGAGATTTCTACATTGTTAGAATCCTTTAAATAATAAAAAATCTTAGTTATATATCAATTATAAAATTTCATTTCATTAAATATTAAAAAAAAAATGGCAAATTATTTCAATACATTACCACTTAGATTACAATTAGAACAATTAGGAGTTTGCGAATTTATGGAGCAATCTGAGTTTGCAGACGGAATTGCAGCATTGGCTGGAAAAAAAGTTGTAATTGTTGGTTGTGGAGCACAAGGTTTGAATCAAGGTTTAAACATGAGAGATTCTGGTTTAGACATTTCTTATGCATTGCGTGCTGATGCAATTGCAGAAAAAAGAGCTTCTTATAAAAATGCAACTGAAAATGGTTTTACGGTAGGAACTTACGAAGAATTGATTCCAACTGCAGATTTAGTTTGTAACCTTACACCAGACAAACAGCATACTGCTGTGGTAACTGCTATTATGCCATTAATGAAACAGGGATCTACTTTGTCTTACTCTCACGGATTCAACATTGTAGAAGAAGGAATGCAGATTCGTAAAGACATCACTGTAATTATGTGTGCTCCTAAATGTCCAGGTTCTGAGGTACGTGAAGAGTACAAAAGAGGATTTGGAGTTCCAACTCTTATCGCTGTTCACCCAGAAAATGATCCAAACGGATTTGGTTTAGATCAAGCAAAAGCTTACGCTGTAGCAACTGGAGGACACAGAGCAGGAGTTTTAAGATCATCTTTCGTAGCTGAAGTAAAATCAGATTTAATGGGTGAGCAAACTATTCTTTGCGGTTTATTGCAAACAGGATCTATTTTATGTTTCGACAAAATGGTTGAAAAAGGAATTGATGCTGCTTATGCTTCTAAATTAATCCAATACGGATGGGAAACTATCACTGAAGCTTTAAAACACGGTGGTATCACCAATATGATGGATCGTTTAAATAATCCTTCTAAAATTGAAGCTTACGAATTAGCAGAAGAATTGAAAGATATCATGCGTCCATTATTTCAAAAACACCAAGACGATATTATTTCTGGAGAATTCTCTAGAACGATGATGGCTGACTGGGCTAATGATGATGTTAACTTATTGAAATGGAGAGCTGCAACAGGAGAAACTAACTTCGAAAAGACGGCTCCACAAGAAGCTCCAATCTCAGAGCAAGAATATTTTGATAATGGAGTATTAATGATTGCAATGGTAAAAGCTGGTGTTGAGTTAGCTTTTGAAACAATGACAGAAGCTGGAATCATCGAAGAATCTGCTTACTACGAGTCATTACACGAATTGCCATTAATTGCAAACACAATTGCAAGAAAGAAATTGTTTGAAATGAACCGCGTAATTTCTGATACTGCTGAGTACGGATGTTACTTATTTGATCATGCATGTAAGCCATTATTGACTGAATTCATGAAAAAAGTAGAAACTAATATTATTGGTAAACCATTTTCAACATCAAACGGAGTTGATAATGCAGTATTGATCGCTGTAAACAAAGAAATTCGTCAACACCCTATCGAAGAAGTAGGTGCTTGGTTGAGAGAGTCTATGACAGCAATGAAAAAAATTGGATAATTAAAAAAATTGGGAATTCCCGCAGAATTCGATTTTGCGGGATTTGCACTATATCAATGATTTGTAATATTTTGAATTAGTAAGCACTTATTAAGATAAAAGATATAGATGCATATTGCATTCACTTAACTTCTGTGAGAGAGTTAAGTGAAGCGGATCCCTAATAATGGGGTATATTTATAAAATATACTTGTTGAAATTTCTGTTTTAATTAATAATGATGCTGCTATTTTCAAAATAGAGAAAAGTCTCGCAGTGCGGTTTGCAAAAAATTAATTGTTACTGAAATTTGTTAAATTAAAAAAGGCATAATATCTATTTATTATGCCTTTTTTGCCTTAAGTGCCAATAAAAAATAAAGGATTTGAAATAATTTCAGATAATTATCATATTTTATTAAATAAATGTTTTTTTTTAATAAAATTTATGAATTAAATTATTTCACGGATACGTTCAGATTTAATACATTTATAAAAAAATTCAACAAACGATGAGCTATTACAAAATTGAAAATTTAGAACAATACTTTAAACATTACAATAAATCAATAAGAGAGCCAAGAAAGTTTTGGGGAAAAATAGCTGAGGAGAATTTCACATGGTACCAGCAATGGGAAAAGGTTGTTGATTTTAATATGGCCGAAGCAGAAGTAAAGTGGTTTACAGATGCTAAAGTTAACATTACCAAAAACTGTATTGATAGACATTTAAGCAAAAGAGGAGAGAAGACGGCAATTATTTTTGAACCGAACGATCCTTCTGAAGAAGCTTTACATATAACGTATAATGAATTATACGAAAGAGTTTCAAAAATGGCAAACGTTCTTCGCGAGCAAGGTGTTCGTAAAGGAGACAGAGTTTGCATTTATTTGCCAATGATTCCAGAATTGGCTGTTTCTGTTTTGGCTTGTGCTAGAATTGGAGCTATTCACTCTGTTGTTTTCGCTGGATTTTCTGCTTCTGCAGTTTCTGCGAGAATCAATGATTGTGAATGTAAAATGGTAATTACATCAGACGGAGGTTATAGAGGAAATAAAACAATTGACTTAAAAGGAATTGTTGATGAAGCTCTAGAAACTTGTCCTTCTGTTACAAAAGTTTTAGTGACTAAAAGAACTAATACTGATGTAAAAATGAAAGAGGGCCGTGATGTTTGGTTGCAGCCATTATTAGACGCAGCTTTAGACAACAGCGTTGCAGAAATTATGGATGCCGAAGATCCGTTGTTTATTTTATATACTTCAGGATCAACAGGAAAACCAAAAGGTATGGTTCATACTACTGCTGGTTATATGGTTTACACTGCGTATACTTTCAAAAATGTTTTCAATTACGAAGACAATGATATTTTCTGGTGTACAGCAGATATCGGATGGATCACAGGTCACTCTTATATATTATATGGTCCATTATTAAACGGAGCTACAACTGTTATTTTTGAAGGAGTTCCTTCTTATCCAGATTTTAGCCGTTTTTGGGATATTATCGAAAAACACAAAATCACTCAATTCTATACAGCGCCAACAGCAATACGTTCGTTAGCAAAAGAAAGTTTAGATTACATTCAAAAATATCCTCTAAAATCTCTTAAAGTTATTGGATCTGTTGGAGAGCCAATTAACGAAGAGGCTTGGCACTGGTTTAATGACCACGTTGGAGATAAGAGATGTCCGGTTGTAGATACTTGGTGGCAGACAGAAACTGGAGGAATTATGATTTCGCCCATTGCTTTTGTAACACCAACCAAACCAACTTATGCAACATTGCCATTACCTGGAATCCAACCTGTTTTAATGGATGAAAAACGCAATGAAATTGAAGGAAACCAAGTAGTTGGAAGTTTATGTATTAAATTCCCATGGCCAGGAATCGCTAGAACTATTTGGGGAGATCATCAACGTTATAAAGACACTTATTTCTCTGCTTTCCCTGGAAAATATTTTACAGGAGACGGCGCTTTAAGAGATGAAGTTGGATACTACAGAATCACGGGTAGAGTAGATGACGTAGTAATTGTTTCTGGTCATAATTTAGGAACTGCGCCAATTGAAGATGCGATCAACGAGCACCCAGCTGTTGCAGAATCTGCTATTGTTGGATTCCCACATGATATTAAAGGAAATGCTTTATATGGTTACGTTATTCTGAAAGAAACTGGAGAAGTTAGAAATAAAGAAAACCTTTCTAAAGAGATTAACCAATATATTGCTGATCACATTGGGCCGATCGCTAAATTAGATAAAATCCAGTTCGTTTCTGGTTTGCCAAAAACACGCTCAGGAAAAATTATGCGTAGAATTTTACGTAAAATTGCCGAAGGAGATTTTTCTAATTTTGGAGATACTTCAACTTTATTGAATCCAGAAATTGTAGAAGAAATTATAAAGGAAAGGATTTCTTAAGTAAGAATATAAATCTAAAAACGCCTCTTAAAATTAAGAGGCGTTTTTTATTAATCGATTGTAATTTGTAAATTTAAAAATGTAGATTTTTTTCTATTATTCTGCAATTTTTATGTTAACATCGTTTACAAAAACAAGAGTTTCCGAATTACTTAAGTTAGTAAGAGATAAAATTCCATTTTTTTTCTCATTAACTCCATTTATTTTAAAACAAAATTCATTACCATCTTTATCTCGTAAAGTTACATATTCAGTATTGTTATCCGAATAATTCTGACAGCTGCGTGAGACAGTATATTTGTACATCACTTTCATTTGGTTGTTGTCATAATTGTAAACATTTCCATCTTGATTAAAAACCCATTTAGTATCCACATTTGCTTTAGAGTACCAGCTTCCTAAGATACGCTTAGATGAGGGATCTTGTTTTTGTGCAAAAATTGTTGTTGCAAAAAATAGCATGGGTAAAATAATTAATAGTTTTTTCATAGATTTTAAATTTAAAGTAGATTTTTTGTTTGTACTGCTGAGATAATTTATACCAAAGTTACGAGGGGCTTTTTTGTATTTTTAGTAATTAATGTTTTTTAAATTTATTTGATTCCCAATCTAGATTTTAGTTTTAAGAACAAAAGTCCAATTCGGTATGCATCTTCAGAAGAAGAATTGCGATCACTTTTTGGAATTTTATAAATTTCGCATAAATCGTCAAGCGAAAACTGTTTGTCGTTTATATCAGTCAATTTTCTATACATCACATCGACGTCTAGAGCTTCATTTTTTAATCGGCCACAATTCAAGCGTTCTAGGGCAGCATTCAGCATTTCAATATCGAAATTGATATGATGTCCAACTAAAATTGAATTTCCGATAAATTTCACAAAAGCTTCAAGAGCATCAGGTTCAGGCATTTTCATCATTTTGCTTTCAATGATAAATTCATTAGAAAGTCCGTTATCCTGAAGGTATTTATATTGTAATAAGACTGTTTCGAAACTTTCTTTAATAACAATACTGTCGTCAATAACTGAGAAGGCTCCAAGAGACAAAACAACATCTTTATCCGGATTTAAACCAGAAGTTTCAGTAGACAAAACCACAAACTTATTAGGTTTGGTTTCGAATTTAGTCAAATAGTCTTTCCAGAACTCTGGATAGTCTTTGTTAATGTTTTTTAGCCAGTCTAGCATATTTTATGAGAATTGTGTCAATTGAAATTTACTCTTAATCAGTTCCTCCAGGTCTTTCATTGGGGATAGTGCATTTTTTAATTTCTCTTTGTCAGTTTTTGACATTTCTCTTAAATTAATATATTGGCCCGAGTCGTCATTTTTTAATCCTTCAACAGTTCTAAATTTAGAAAGCGTTAAAAAAGCTTCTGCACAGCTTAAATAAATTTCAGCATTTTTAGAATCTGTAATTGCCAATTGCTTGAATCTCAAGTAAGTATTTTGAATTCCTTTAATATTTGCATTTAATATCAATAAACGTGCTCCATCAATTAATGGCATCAAAGCTCTTGTCTTAATGTCAAATTTATCTTTGTTAGGACCATCTTCTTCAACAATAAATTTCTTGAAAAAGCTTAAAGGAGAATTTCTCTTCAAAGCATCATTTCCTAAAAAGTCAAAGAATAAAGTATTGTTAACGGCATTCTTAAAAATTACGTTTTCAATAGCTTCTTCAATTTTTGGTTCTCCAAAAACAATTTCATAATCAAAGAAAATACTGCTCAAATCATTACTGTTTTCACCCGGAGTATTCATCCAGCTGTTGTATTGTTTTGTCCAGTCACTCAATGATTTGCACCAAAGCATATTGCTTCCCATATGTCCGTTTGGACAATAATCGTAGCCCACTTTTTCTAATATAGAAGTAGTGCGTTTTGCCAATCTTAAGAAATAATCTTTTACTTCTCTGTATTTTTCTGGCGTAACATCTTCAAAAATTAAGATGCTATCTTGATCTGTAAGCAATAATTGCTCCTTACGTCCTTGACTACCAATGCTTAACCAAGCGAAACGTGCAGGAGGGGAGCCTAAGTCTAAAATAGATAATTCGACTGCTCTCTTAATGATAGCTAGGTTAATCTCGCTTGCAATATTGCTAACGTGCGAGATTGGAATATTTTTTTGGATCGAATTCTGAATCAAATCTGATAGACGATCACGTATTTGTTTTAAATCTTTTGGAAGCTGAGAACGTTTAATCTCTTTAATTAACACACCAGGGTTACTAGCTTGTGCTACAATAAGATCGTGCTCAGAAATAATTCCTTTAACTACAGATTTGCTTGTACCATCTTTAGTAACACATAAGTGCGTTACATTGTGTTTCAGCATTAATAATTGCGCTTCGGCCAAAGAGACATTTTCTAAAACTGTAACAACTGGCGACGACATAATTTTATCGATAGTTTCAGTAATAGGAAAGCGTCCTGTTGCAATTTTTGACGATAAATCGGCATTGGTTACAATACCAATTGGGTGATTTTTTTCGCCACAGATTATAATGTTATCTAACATAGAATCTGTCATTAAAATGGCAACGTCTTTAATTATAGAATCTGCTTTTGTCGTTAACGGTGAATTATTGTAGTTAAGTGACTGAATGTATTGCATTTCTGTCTGCTGATCTATATAATCAGAATCTGAAACTAACTTGCCGTTAGAACTCATGCTGTCTTTGGTGTGGCGTGAATTTACAGCGAAACTCTCCAGAAGAAAGTTTAATACATCTGAATTATTGGCTACAAAAGGTCTAAAAACAGCAATTGGAATAGCATATACAATACTTTCTTCACGCGCTTTAGCCGTCATCATGTAGTTATTTTTGGCAAAAAACGGACGTAAACCAAAAATATCGCCTTCATGACACTTATTTATAATAGTTTCTTCGGCATCAGCAATAGTCGTAAGATTAATGACACCAGAAGCTACAACATAAAAGTTCTCATGAAGCGGATCGTTATTTTGAAATAATACCGCATGCTTTTCTAAATTAATGACACGAATATTCGTAGCAATATCTGATAATTCCTGAAAAGTTAAATTATCAAACGGTTTGTATTCTTTTAAAAAATCTGCAATATGTTCAGCAACTGTATTCATATATGTGATAATTTATTTTTAAAGTATCGAATGTAAAAATAGTAAAATAAACTCTTACAATGAAAGTTCTTTAGTAGAAACTAATTATTTTAAAGAAATGTTAAAAGATAATGACAATAAGACTTGCAAAAACTTTTAGGTTTTTAAATTTTGAATATTTAGGATTGGCAAAAAGATGATTTATTCTGAGCAACACTAATTAACCAGACTGATAATACTCGATATTTGAAATTTTTTTAAATCAAAAATTATATAGCGCATGTATGAAGAATTGAATTTAAGAAAAATCTTTTGATTTAAAAACTTACTATATAAATCCGGCACGCTAAATTTTCAATATTTAGGAATTTTAGAAAATAAAATTCATACAGCGTAATTATAAGCGATTTGAATTCAAGAAAAATATTTGAATTGAAAACGAACGGATAATGTATCAGGTTAAATTTTTAATATTTTAAAATTTTTTAAAATGAAAACTGTACAATGTATTTATAAGCGATTTGAATTTAAAGAAAATGTTTGAATTGAAAAAATTAACTACATAATCAAGCACGGTAAATTTTCAATATTTGAGAACTTTTGAAAATAAAAATCATACAGCGTATTTATGAGCGATTTGAATTTAGAATACAAACTGTAAATCTAGCAATTCAAATTTTCAATATTTGAGAATTTTTGGAAAATAAAATCATATAACGCATTCTCGAGATTTCAGTTTAGAAATAAAAGTACAACTCTCAAGCAAAAAACAACCCTAGAAGCGAGGATGATAAATTTCCGACAAATGAAAACATTTTAAGCTAAAAGCTGTACAGCGTATTTGTAGGGCAGTTTTTGAAATATTCTATTTTACATAATATAAATTATAGTTCAAAATAGAATAACTCCGAGAAGGAGCTTTATTCATACAATTTATTCAAAATCATATCTTTTGGCACAATGTCACCTCCGCCATTTTTATTAAATTGCAATACTTCATCTTTTACAAATAAAACTGCGCTAGATGTAACTCCATTTTTATCTTTCAATTTTACTTGAGCTTTATCGCCATGCGGATAAACATGTCCGGAAACTTCCAAAATTCCTGAGTTTAATTCTTTATGATCGCTTGTAACTTCGGCGGTTCCAAAAATCTTATAATTGGATTGTGCAATCGTAATTGTAAAAACATACTCTTTCTTGCAGTCTTTACATTTTTGGTTTCCCCAAGTTCCTGAGAATTTATTTTGCTGTGAGAATGCTTGTAAGGAAATTAAAAATGCCAGGAAAAGAAATTTTTTCATTGTAATTTATTTTATTAAAATCTGAACCAAATATAAATCAAAAAAGCATCACAAATTTGCGATGCTTTTTCTAAATCTTTTAAAATTTACAATTTTTTCAAATAAACCGATTTTCCGTTTAACGAAACATCAATTTGATTCGTTTTTTCGTTAAAAGTTGTTCGTAAAGCATTTCCGTTAAAAATTGTAACGTCGCCATACACATGACCCGCTTCACTAGAAGTATAATCAAATTTTACTTTTTTGTTTCCTGGTTCAATACCTAATTTGTAACTAGAAAATTTTGTTCCTCTTAAATCGAAATCTTGCTGCGAATCGATAATTTTTCCATCAGCGTAAAAATTGGTAACCGATTTACTTAATGTAATGTCTGGATAATATTGATTTACTTTTTTAAGAAGCTCGTACTGCTCAACGCTGGCTTCTTCTTGTTTTGACGTAATAGTTTGAGCAAATGAAATTGATGTAAATAAAACTGCTAATAACAAAAGGTACTTTTTCATACTTTCTTAATTTAAAGATTAATAGATAGTTACGCTCAATAATTTTCGCGATTACTTTAATTTATTGTTATAAACTTCTTCAAGTTCTATAACAAGGTATGAAATCTTTACCTTTGCAGAAAATTATAAGCCCTTTTTTAAGATAATGACAACAAAAAAATATATTCAGCTCATCCTCATATTAGGTTCTTTAACCGCTCTAGGTCCTTTTTCAATAGATATGTATCTACCTGGTTTCTCAGGAATTGCAAAAGATTTAAATACTACTGTTGCTAAAGTTTCTATGAGTTTATCCAGTTATTTCATCGGAATTTCGGCTGGACAATTGCTTTATGGACCTTTATTAGACCGTTTCGGACGTAAAAAACCGTTATTTATTGGACTTTTGGTTTACATTCTCGCTTCTTTAGGATGCATTTATGTTGCTGATATAGATTCATTTATATTTCTTCGTTTTATTCAGGCTATTGGAAGTTGCGCTGCCACAGTTGCTTCTGTAGCAATGGTTCGTGATTTATTTCCTGTAAAAGATATTCCGAAAGTGTTTTCACTTTTAATGTTGGTTGTGGGACTTTCTCCAATGTTGGCGCCAACAGTTGGCGGTTATGTTACAGAAGATTTAGGTTGGCACGCTGTGTTTTTTATTTTGATGTGCATGGGAATTTTGATTTTGGCAGCTTCACAATTCGGTCTTCCAGATACTTACAAGCCTGATACTTCAATTTCTTTAAAACCAAAACCTATTATATCTAATTTTTTGTTAGTTTTAAAAGAGCCTCAATTTTATACTTATGCATTTACTGGAGCAGTCGCATTTTCGGGATTGTTTTCTTATGTAGCGGCTTCCCCTCTAGTTTTTATGGACATTTACAAGGTTGACGCTAAAACTTATGGATGGATTTTTGCGCTAATGTCTATTAGTTTTATTGGTTCGAGTCAGTTAAATTCTATGTTGCTGAAGCGATTTTCAAGCGAACAAATGATTTTTGGAGCTTTAATTTCGCAATCTATTATTAGCGTCATATTCTTGATTTTGGCTTTAAATGATCTTCTAGGATTATACCAAACGATCGGAATGTTATTTTTGTTTCTAGCCTGTTTAGGAATCTCAAATCCAAATACTGCTGGGTTAACGCTTGCTCCTTTTGCTAAAAACACCGGAAGTGCTTCTGCGTTAATGGGCGCAATTCAGCTAGGAATCGGGGCTTTGGCTTCGTTTGCAGTTGGTGTTTTTGTAAAAAGTTCTGTAATACCTATGGTTGCCATTATGACCACTACAACTATTACAGCATTTATTATTTTAAATATTGGAAAACGATTTATAAAAGAAAAAGTTGAATTGTCAGATAGCGACGATATAATTATAGGACATTAAAAAAGAATTAAATTCCATTTTTTTTTAAAATCCAAATTCCAATTGGATTATATACAATAAAGCCGAAATCTAATGATTTCGGCTTTATATTTTTTGGATTTTGGAATTTCAAAAAATTGGAATTTTTAAAATTTATTGGAATTTTACAAAACCTAATTTTGTGTCTTTTTATCTGGTCGAATAATCATTCTAAGCGATTGATCTTTTGCGAAATAGGCAACCATCCAATTCCAGAATGTGTTTAATCTATTTCTGTAAGTGATTAAAGAAATTAAGTGTATAAACAGCCAGATGATCCAAGCAAAGAAACCTTTAAAATGCCATTTTGGACTAGGTAAATCTACAACAGCTTTTGCTTTTCCTATAATGGCCATGGATCCTTTGTCTTTGTAGGCAAATGGTTTAAGAGGTTTATTGACTACCATGGCTTTGAAATTTTTAGCCAGATTCAAACCTTGCTGAATGGCAACCTGAGCAACCTGCGGATGTCCATCAGGGAAATTTTTATCTCCTGCAGCAATTGCTGTATCACCAATGGCATAGATATTCTCTACACCGTTTACTTTATTGTATTCGTCAGTTGCCATGCGTCGGCCGCGTCCGTAACTTTCTTTCGGAATTCCTTCAAAGATTTTTGCAGAAACACCGGCAGCCCAAATTAAGTTTTTGGTTTTAATGGTTTCTCCATTTTCAAAAACCACTGTATCATCAACGTAATCAACGACTTTAGTGTTTAGTTTTACTACAACTCCAAGTTTTGTCAGCGCCTCCAAAGTATCTTTTTGTGAATCTTTGCTCATTGGTGATAAAAGTGCATCTCCACCATCAACCAAATAAACATTGCTCGCAGAAGTATCCAATTCTGGATATTCTTTAAGCAGAATATTTTTTCTCATTTCAGCAAACATTCCGGAAACCTCCACTCCTGTTGGTCCCCCTCCTGCTACTACGATTGTAAGTAATTTACGTCTTTTTCGCATATCCTTACAAATGGCTGCTTTTTCAAGGTTTTTAAGCAATGTGTTACGCATTACGATGGCATCATTTAAGGTTTTCATCGGAATGGCATTTTTCATTACGTTTTCCATGCCAAAATAACTCGTTTCTGCACCAGTGGCAAAAACAAGATAATCGTATTCAAGTTCTCCGTTGCTTAAAGTGATTTTCTTTTCGGCAGGAGAAACAGACAATAATTCGCCAAGACGAAAACTTAGATTTTTTTTACCTGCGAAAAATTTTCTAAAAGGATAACTAATGCTCGATGGTTCTAAAAACGCCGTAGCAACTTGATATATAAGTGGTGGGAAAAAGTTATAATTATTCTTGTCGACAAGCGTTACTTGTATTTGAGGCTGATTTACAAGTTCTTTTGCTAGGTTAATCCCTGCAAATCCCCCTCCAATAATGACTATTCTCATATATGTTGTATTAAGTAGGATTATAAAATAATTCCTTATAAATATACAACTTTAATATGCAATGACAATTGTCATATTTATTACTTTTTGAATTTTTTAACTGTTTTTTCAACTACATCGATTTTGTTCTGTAAGACATAACTTGCCATTAATTTCTCGATTAGTTCGTCTTTTGTCAAATGATGAAAAACGGTTTTTACTCTGGTTTTTAAATCTTGCGAAAGCTCATGATTGGGCTTTGTTTTGAAGATTTGTTTTGCCCACAAAAGCATATTGTTTTCTTCAAGACTTGCCGCTGAAGGTTTTTTAAATTCAGAGAACTTAATTCCTAATTCTCTTTCAAAATCAGCAATTTCAAAAACTTCTTCTTGTTGTAAAACCGTCAAAGAAAGTCCTTTTGCTCCTGCCCTTGCCGTTCTTCCACTTCGGTGAACGTAGTTTTCGTAAGTATCAGGTAAGTGATAATTAATTACATACGAGATTTCTTTCACATCGATTCCTCTCGCAGCTAAATCGGTTGCAACCAAAATATTGATATGTCCTTCGCGAAACTGTTCCATAATTCGATCACGAATTCCCTGTGTCAAACTTCCGTGAAGTGCTCCCGAGGAAAATTTATTGATGGCCAGATTTTTAGCTAATTTGTTAACGGCAGCTTTCGTTTTACAGAAAATAATCCCTCTTTCGCCGTCTCTAGAATTCAAGAAATGCATTAAAACTTCCAGTTTTTCAATCGGATCTACCACAATATATTCATGGTCTATTCCTTCATTTCCAACAGTTTCCATATTCGCGCTTATCTGAATCACATTTTTGTTCAAATAATTCTGAATCAGCTGTTTTATGGTTCCAGGAAGTGTAGCTGAAAATAATAAAGTGCGGTGCTTTTTAGGTAGTTCCGCAACAATTTCGTCTAAGCTTTCTTTAAGAATGGCCACCATTTCGTCGGCTTCATCCAAAACTAGATATTCGGTTTGTTTTAAATCGATTGCTTTTCGCTGAATCAAATCGATTAAACGTCCTGGAGTTGCCACTACAATTTGAGCACCTTCTTTTAATCTTTCGATTTGTGGTTTTATTGGAGTTCCTCCACAAATTGAAGCAATAGATATATTAGGAATATATTTGGAAAAGCTTTCTAAGTTTCTAAAAATCTGCTGTCCCAGTTCTCTCGTTGGAACTAAAATTACAGCCTGAACTATTGTTGATTCTGCATTTACCAATTGTAATAAAGGCAATCCAAAAGCAGCGGTTTTTCCGGTTCCTGTTTTTGCTAAACCAACAATATCATGGGTTTCGCTCAAAAATAACGGAATTGTTTTTTGTTGAATTTCTGTTGGTTCAACAATATTTAATTCGCTTAAAGCTTTTAAAATTGGAGCCGAAAGTCCTAATGTTGAGAATGGTTTAGACATGTTCTTTAATTTTGTTTAAAGTTTCAGGTTTCAAGTTACACCAAAAACTTAATAAGTTGAAAGGAGAAATTACATTTACTTTGAAATGCTATTTCTCCTTTTGTATTATAAATAATGTTTTAGATTCCAATAACTTGAAACATGAAACCTGAAACAATTAAACTTTTAAATTATCAATCTGGTTCGTTCATGATTTTCTCACGATATTTTTTTCCAATCAATAAAGTCAATCTTTGTTTGTAATCGTCAACCAGCCATTCACGGTAGTTTTTACTGCATTGGCTCAAACATTTAGAATAACGCTTGATACGGTCTTCAATATCATCTTCTAATTCTTTAGCTAGCATTTTTGCTTCCTGAAGCGTTTCTGTATTGTCTACACACATTCCAGCATGCTGATCTAAAGATTTGTCTAAAACTACTTTTGAACGAAGATTTTGTTTGATGATTAATTTATGTTCTTCATCAACATCAAAACTAACGTCGGCCGTTTTGCTAAATTTGGCACGCAATTCTGGTGGCATGCTGTATTTAAAGAACATTTCGATTTCATGATCATCACGAAGATTCTCCAAATAAAACTCTGGCGATTTAAAAATATGCTGCCAGTTTACAGGATCGCTCCATAAACCAAAACGAGCGGCATTATTTCCTAAATCGATAACTGTAAATTCATCTTTTCCAGGCAATTTACGAGAGCCACGACCAATCATTTGGAAATATAGCGTTAATGATTTTGTTGCTCTATTCAAAATAATAGTTTCTACAGTCGGTTCGTCAAAACCAGTTGTCAAAATTCCGACAGAAGTCAAAATGGCATCTGGAGTCTTTTTAAACCATTGCAGAATGTCTTTACGCTCTTCAGAACTACTTGTATTATCCAAGTGGCGAATATCGTAACCTGCTTCTCTAAACGTTTCATATACATATAATGAAGTATGAATACCGTTATTGAAAATTAATGTTTTCTTACCTAAAGAACGTTCTGTATACGCATGAAGCAGTTTTTCCTGCATCAAGGTATTCGTATATAAATCATCTGAAGATTTTACAGTATAATCTCCATTAATACCCACTTTTAACGAAGTCAAACCAACATCATAGCTGTAAGTTGTAGCTTTTGCCAAGAAACCTTTTTCAATCAAAGAACCAATAGTATCACCCACAATAAGCTCGTTGTAACTTTGGTGCATTGGTAATTTTATGTTCGAACTCAAAGGTGTTGCTGTTACTCCAAGAATAAAAGCATTTTTAAATGAGTTTAATAGTTTTCTAAATGAGTTGTAGTGTGCCTCATCAATAATAACCAAACCGATATTGTCTAGATGAAGTTTTTCATCGTTAATACGGTTTTTTAAAGTTTCAACCATCGCCACGAAACAAGAAAAATCATTCTGATCTGGCAATTCTTTTACTTTACTATTGATTATTTTGTTTGTTACACCAAAACCAGTTAACATTTTTGAAGTTTGTTTACAAAGTTCGATTCGGTGCGTTAAAACCACCACTTTTTTATCATTATGAGATAAATAGCGGCGAACGATTTCAGAAAATATTACTGTTTTTCCTCCTCCTGTTGGAAGCTGATACAGTAAGTGGTGTTTTGGAGGAGCATTGTCTAAACGGTCAAAAATGGCGTCAATATCGCCTTTTTGGTATGCATACAGTTCTTTCTTCTCTTCTCTTTGTATTTCTAAAGTGTTTTGAGACATTGTTTATTTTTGGATTTTTGCAAAAATACATCGAAAAAACAGTTATTCATCTTCTTTTAACTTAAAATAAATGTTTTTTTTAAATAAAGATTTTTTATGAGAAAGGCTTTTAATAGTCGATTTTCTCCAAAATTGCCTCAAATTCGTACTTATTTTTCCATTTTTGCTCGGAAGTTTCGTTCTGAATTGCATTAATTCGCAATTTAAAATCGTTAAAAATTCCGTTTGAGACAATAAAATTTACTGCTTGCTCAAAAGAATTAAGGATGCTTTTGTAAAACAATTCCTGCTTGATGAAATTTTGCGAAGAAAACGTTTGCGCAATTTCGATATTATAAAGCATAATATCTGCCACAATATAAGAATCTACTCCTAGCATCATAAAATGCTTAATTAATTTTTGAGCAACCGATCTTCGCATTTTGGCTTTTGGGCGCCATTTTGCCCCAGGTTTTTTAATAGGGAAATATTCGTGCGAGATTTTGACTTTAGCATCCTGAAGCAATTTATCTTCTTTTGGGTTGAAAACAAAGTCATAATACACCTTTACAGGAGCAAATTTCTCGTACAATTCGATCAATTGTTCTTCGAGTTGCTCTTTTGTTAATTCGCCTAAATATTTTTTTAAATCTCTTTTACTCATACAGTAAAGATAATTTTCAAATTCTTAAATTCCAAATTCCAATTTTCGGCCTGTTGAACTTATGTAATTTTGAATTTTTAAATTCTAAAATCAATCCAGAATCCTTAATTTTGCGGGCATAAAACTTAAAAAATATATACATGCTCAAGATTTTCAAAATTACTGCCATTTTAGAGGGAATCTCTTATTTAGTATTGTTTGCTAATATGTTAATTATCAAAAACAATAATCCTGAACTTTACCATACATTATTACGTCCGTTAGGAATGACACACGGTGTTCTATTTATCGGATACATTCTTTTAGCCTTTTTATTGAAAAAATCAATGAATTGGGATTTAAAAACATTTGCAATCATTCTAGTTGCTTCTCTTATTCCGTTTGGAACTTTTTATATCGAGAAAAAATATTTAGAAACTAAAGCAAATGCATAAGCTTTTGGAAAAAATATTTAATTTTTTATATCCTGTTTTTAGAGATTGGGGAATGAGCCGTAATGTTGCGTCTTATACCAGTCTGATCTTTAATATCGCTATTTTAATAGCACTGGCTTATGTAATTTATTACGCAGCCAAATTTCTTTTGGTTACTTTGACCGCTGTTTTTGCGCAACGTACCAAAACCAAGTTTGACGATTATTTAATTCAAAACAAAACAACAAGATATACCGCTTATTTAATTCCGTTTTTCTTTATATACAAAGCCGTTCCCGTTATTTTAGATAAATATGAATATTGGGAATCGATTTTCGGAAAAATTGTCGGTATATATATTGTATTACTTGGATTGTGGATTGTTCGAACGGTTTTTAATTCGTTACGAGATTACTTAAAACAAAAGCCTGAATATAGCGACAAGCCAATTGACAGTTTTGTTCAGGTTATTATGATTGTGCTCTGGATTTTTGGTGTTGCCATGATCATTTCGACTTTATTCGGAATTAAAAAAGGCGAATTATTAACCATTTTAGGAACACTTTCAGCTATTATCATCTTAATTTTTAGAGATACAATTCTAGGATTTGTTTCGAGTGTTCAAGTTGCGATAAACGATATGGTTCGTATTGGCGACTGGATTACAATGGATAAGTTTGGTGCCGATGGAGATGTAATTGAAATCAATCTAACAACGGTAAAAGTTCGAAATTTCGACAATACGATTACCACAATTCCGACGTATGCATTAAGTTCAGATTCGTTCCAGAACTGGCGCGGAATGCAGAAATCTGATGGAAGACGTATCAAGAGACATGTTTTGATAAAAAGCAGCACAATTCGTTTTTTGAATGATGAAGATTTGCATCAACTAAAAAAAGTACAATTGATAACCTCTTATATAGATAGCCGTCAAGCGGAAATTGACAAATACAATGATCTTAGAGGAATTGATAAAACGCTTTCGCTAAATGGCCGAAATATGACCAATTTAGGTTTGTTTAGAAAATACATCATGCAATATTTAAATGATCATCCAGGATTGAACAAAAATATGCATATCATGTGCCGACAATTACAGTCAACCGCACATGGAGTTCCTTTAGAAATTTATGTGTTTTCGAGCGATAAACGCTGGGCTAATTACGAATACATTATGGCTGATATTTTCGATCATGTTATGGCTTCGGTACGATATTTTGATCTTGAAATTTTTGAATTGCCTTCTACGTTGAGTTAGATTTTGTTTCAGGTTTCAGGTTTCAAGTTGATTTAGATTGCGCATATTTAACCGCAAAGAGCGCAAAGAATACGCAAAGAATACGCAAAGTTCGCAAAGTTTTTTTGATAAAGCTTTGCGAACTTTGCGTTTTTATTAAACTCCAATACAAAAAAAACTTTGCGAACCTTGCGGTAAAACACACAAGCCATTCAACTTGAAACCTGAAACTTGAAACCTGAAACTTGAAACCTGAAACCTGAAACAAAAAAACTACTTCTCCTCTATCCTTTCAAACAGAAACTCAGGATTATTATACTCGATTGGAACTTCAGGAACGTAACACGGAAGATTAAAATAAGTTCCGATTACTCCTTTTCCTAGATAAAGCTTTTCGTCTTTCTTTAAAAGAGCTAGCGGGACTCTTTTCCAGGCACCACCAAACGAAATGTAATGATAATCACCTCGAAGCGTATCGCCTCTTAAATCTCCTCGTACATCTCCAGAATCTTTTCCGGTTCCGTAATGACTAATTTCATAGCGTCCGTAAAAACGTTTGTCATTTATGTGAATATCCAAAACCGCTGTGTCTTTATTGTTTACAGCACGATATAATTGATGATTGTATTTTTCTTTATCTTCTTTAGAATTGCAAGAAGCTAGTAATAAGCAGAGAAACAGAAATAATCGCATAATTTATTTTTATAAAAACAAAAATAGGTTTTTACTATGGGATTATTTCTTTAACTTTAAATAAAACTAAAAAGAAAAAAACATGGAAGATAGAGACACTTTTTTAAAAGAATTCAGAGGCGAAACTTTAGGAACGGTAAGTGCTCAATCTTCAGCAGATGAGATCTTTCAAAACCAGACCATCAGGCCTATTTTAAAACTCCAAAACGACTTATTCATCGCGGTTTTTATCAATTATGTAAACAAAAACAAACCAGATTTTTATTCTTACTCGGTTGAAAAAAAACTACAGACAATCGAAAATTCTATTCAGAAAGACATTAAATTCAGGAATTCTTTAAAAGGAATTGTAATGGCGCTTTTTACTGTAGAGGAATACAATACTTACATTCAAAACTCTTCTGATTTAAATAAACGAATGATGAATTTATTGATTGACCGATTGAAAAATCAGGTGCAATTGTTTGAAGTGGAAGTGAAATAGAATGAAAAAATGTTTAACCAATTCAGAAATAAATTTCCTTTAACCGATGAAAAATGGAACGAATACATTGGTTATTTTAATCGTCTTGAAGTTCCTGCGAAAACGACACTTTTAGAAGAAGGCGAAGTTTCCAAAAAACTTTATATCATAGAAAAAGGATGTATTCGAGTTTGGTTTAACAATAACGGAAAAGATCTGACTACACAATTCTTTTTTGAAAATCAGAGCGTTGCTTCTATCGAAAGTTTTATGAAGAAACTTCCAAGTCCGACAAATATAGAAACGATTGAGCCTTCAATTTTGTGGTGGATTCATAAAAATGATCTGGATAAAATTCTCGAAGAAATAAAAGAAATTCCAGAATTGAGAGATAAACTCATTAATATGCTTTTTGAGCGTACTTTTGATTATATGAAATATTTTGTTTCATTTATAAAAGACTCCCCTATACAGCGTTATACTAATTTAATTAAAGAAAGGCCTCAGATCATATTGCGTGTTCCACAACATTATATTGCTTCTTATTTGGGCATAACTACTGTGCATTTAAGCAGACTGAAAAGTAAATTAGTAAGTAAAGAATAATTGATATTTTACCACTAAGATATCTAAGCCAAACTGAAATTAGCTTATATGACTTATATGGTTTAAAGAAAAATTTGATAACAAATGTTATCGTCTGCCCATAAACAGCTCTGTAATTTTGCTTCATAAAATTTAATAATTATGAAAGCAGCAGTAGTTTATACAAAAGGCGAATTGCCAAAATATGCAGAGTTTCCGGAGCCAATTGCGTCAAATGAAAATGAAGTTTTGGTTTTGGTAAAAGCCGTAGCCATTACAAATCTGGATAAAGGCATTGCAAGCGGAGATCATTATTCTTCGGAAAAAGAAAATCAAAACGGATTTATAGTCGGAAGTGACGGAATTGGAGTTCTAGAAAACGGAACAAGAGTTTATGCCCGCGGAATCTCAGGAACAATCGCCGAAAAAGCTTTAGTAGAGCAAAACCGAATGGTGGTTTTACCAGACGAAATTGACGATGCAACGGCCGCAGCAATGCCAAATGCGGTTGCAGGTTCGGCAATGGCGCTTCGTTTTAAAGCTGGAATAAAGCCTGGTGAAACCGTTTTAATAAATGGAGCAACTGGTTTTACAGGACAAATGGCAGTTCAAATTGCCAAGCATTACGGAGCTAAGAACATTATTGTTACAGGAAGAAACGAAAAATCCCTTGAAAACCTTTTAGAAATTGGTGCAGATCAAATTGTTTACTTAAAACAAGAGGACGAATCTTTTGTTTCTCAGTTAAAAGAAATCCATAAAAACACTCCAATTGATATTGTAATTGATTATTTATGGGGACATTCGGCAGAACTTATTCTTTCTGTTTTAAAAGGAAATGGAAACTTTACACCTAAAACGAGATATGTTTCTGTAGGCTCAATGTCTGGAGATACTATTCAATTATCTGCGCAGATTTTACGAAGCGTTGATCTTCAGTTATCCGGTTCAGGATTAGGAAGCTGGACAAAAGAAGAAGTCAAATTGTTGTTTTCTGAAATACTTCCTGAAATGTTTCTTTTGGCTTCAAAAAATATACTAAAAGTAAATATTGAAACCGTTCATTTATCGGATATTGAGAAAATGTGGAATGCAGAACTTTCTGATGGGAAACGCTTGGTAGTTCTTGTTTAAAGCTTCTAAGTTGCTAAGATTCTAAGTTTTTTTCTTAGCGTCCTAGCAACTCAGCATCTCAGAAACTTAGTATCTTAGTAACTCAAGGAGAACTTCCTCAAAACGATTTTTTGGTAAAAACTGATCTTCAAGTGCTTTTGTAAACGGAATTGGAGAATCTAAACTCGCTACACGTTTTACAGGAGCGTCAAGATATTCGAAGCAATTTTCCATAATTAAAGCCGAAATATCACTTGCGATTCCACCAAACATAGTGTCTTCTTGGTAGATTATAGCTTTTCCTGTCTTTTTTACAGAAGCGAAAATGGTTTCGGTGTCTAAAGGCTGTAAAGTTCTTAAATCAATTAAATCAGCATCAATTTCTGGATGCTTTGCTAAAGTGTCTAAAGCCCAGTGAACGGGTGCTCCAAACGAAATAATGGTAACAGAATTACCTTCTTTAACCAACGCCGCTTTACCTAAAGGAATAGTGTAATAGTCTGTTGGAACATCTTGATAAATACTTCTGTATAATAATTTATGTTCGAAGAATAAAACTGGATTCGGATCATTAATAGAGGTATTTAGAAGTCCTTTTGCATCATAAGGAAATGCAGGATAAACTACTTTTAAACCTGGAGTTTTAGTAAACCAAGCTTCATTGGTCTGCGAGTGAAATGGTCCTGCCTGAGTTCCTCCGCCGCAAGGCATGCGAACTACAACATCGGCATTTTCACCCCAACGATAATGAGATTTGGCCAATAAATTTACAATTGGATTAAACCCGGTTGAAACAAAATCTGCAAACTGCATTTCTACAATTGCTTTATATCCGTTGATTGATAATCCCATTCCTGTCGAAACAATGGCACTTTCGCAAATTGGCGTATTTCGCACTCTATCTTTTCCAAAAGCATCAACAAAACCATCTGTAATTTTAAAGGCTCCACCGTATTCGGCGATATCTTGCCCCATAAGAACTAAGTTTTTATGACGCCACATAGATTGCTCCAAACTGTTTCGTATGGCATCTATAAAACGAATATTTGTTGAATCAGAATTATGTGTATATTCTTCATATTGAAATGGTTTATAGACATCATCTAATTCTCCACTGTAAGTTGGTTCGATTTCAGGTTCTGCATTTGCCATCGTCCAATTTTCATCAATTTCTTTTTTTATTTCGGCGTGAAATTGTTCGTCTTGTTCTGCCGTTAAAATTCCGTTTTCCGTTAGATATTTTCTGTAATTGGTAACAGGATCTCTCAGTTCCCATTGATCCATTAAATCCTGAGGAACGTATTTTGTGCCACTCGCCTCTTCGTGCCCGCGCATTCTGAACGTTTTAAATTCCAACAAAATAGGACGAGGATTTTCTTGCATTTCCTTTTTTAGCTGAGACAATTTATTATAAACTTCAACTATATTATTTCCGTCAATAATCCAGCTTTCAATTCCGTAGCCAATTCCTTTATCAGCAAGGTTTTCGCAAGCATATTGTTCGTTGGTTGGCGTTGAAAGTCCGTAGCCATTATTTTCAATGATAAACATTACAGGCAATTTCCAAACGGCTGCAATATTTAAAGCTTCGTGAAAATCTCCTTCGCTTGTAGCGCCTTCTCCGGTAAAAACTGCAGTGATTTTTTTATTGTCTTGAAGTCTGTTCGCAAGCGCGATTCCGTCAGCAATTCCTAACTGCGGACCCAAATGCGAAATCATTCCAATAATATTATACTCTTGAGTTCCAAAGTGAAAACTTCTGTCTCGTCCTTTGGTAAAACCATTTGCTTTTCCTTGCCATTGCGAGAATAAACGATGAAGCGGGATTTCTCTTGTTGTAAAAACACCAAGATTTCGGTGCATTGGAAGAATGTACTCTGACTGGTCTAAAACAGCAGTTACTCCAACTGCAATGGCTTCTTGTCCTATTCCAGAAAACCATTTAGAGACTTTTCCTTGTCGTATCAGGATCAGCATCTTCTCCTCGATCAATCTTGGCTTTAATATCTTTTTATATAAATCTAATAACTCGGTGTTAGTAAGGTTTTGTCGGTAAAAAATCATGAAAATTTTTGTTTTTTAGTGTTTCAAATATAACAATTTGCGCCAATTTTATTGGATTATGATATAAAATTTTAATAAGAAATCTGCTTTTAATGCCTGAGCTTAAGATTATTTTCTAAAATATTATCTACCTTTGTTAGCGAAAGGTGCTTATGACACCTTTTATCTTTTAAAATAAAAAATGTAAAGTATGCAAAACATTCCTAGTGTAGACTTACGTGATTTCCTTTCGGACGACCCGAAACGTAAACAAAAATTTGTAAATGAAATCGGCAGTGCATTTGAAAACATTGGCTTCGTTGCCTTAAAAGGTCATTTCCTTGATGATCAGTTGGTAAACGAACTTTATGGTGAAATTAGAAATTTTTTCGCCTTGCCAATAGAGACTAAGCATAAATATGAAATTCCTGGAATCGGCGGACAAAGAGGTTATGTTTCTTTTGGAAAAGAACATGCTAAAGGACGCAAAGAAGGAGATTTAAAAGAATTTTGGCATTTTGGTCAATACGTTGACGCAGATTCAAGATGGGCTTCAGAATACCCAGACAATGTTGAAGTTACCGAATTACCGCGTTTTAATGTAGTGGGTAAAGAAGCGTACCAGAAACTAGAGAAAACAGGGGTTTATGTTTTAAGAGCTTTGGCTTTACATTTAGGTTTAGATGAGTTTTATTTTGACAATTATGCAAAAGAAGGAAACTCAATCTTAAGACCAATCCATTACCCACCTATTACTTCTGAGCCAGAAAACGCAATTCGTGCAGCAGCTCATGGTGATATCAACTTGATTACTTTATTAATGGGAGCTCAAGGTAAAGGATTGCAAGTTCAGAACCATAATGGCGATTGGATCGATGCCATTGCGCAAGATGACGAATTGGTGATCAATGTTGGTGACATGTTGTCTAGACATACTAACAACAAATTAAAATCTACAATTCATCAAGTTGTAAATCCGCCAAGAGAATTGTGGGGAACTTCACGTTATTCAATTCCATTTTTCATGCATCCAGTAAGCGATATGCGTTTGGATTGCCTTGAAAATTGTATTGATGCAGAAAACCCGAAGAAATATGAAGATATTACTGCTGGAGAGTTCTTATACGAACGTTTAGTAGAATTAGGTTTAATTAAAAAATAAACTTACATAAATTTTAAATTAAAAATTCCAAATTCCAAGTTTTTCTTGGGGTTTGGAATTTAATTTTTAAATATCTTTATGCTTGAAATTTATTTTTAGAATAAAAAAATATGGACTTTAAAGATCAATTAAAAAACTTATTTCCAGATCACGTAGAATCGAATGAACCTGAGCAAGTTGAAGAACAAGAACACGTTCTTTATGTTCAGAAAGAGCCAATGATTTGTAAATTTGAAAAAAGAAAAGGAAAACCAACTACTATAATTGAAGGTTATGAAGGCTCTGATGAAGATTTTAAAATCTTGGCCAAAGAAATTAAAACCAAATTGAGCGTTGGAGGAACTTTTAAAGACGATTCGATTATAATTCAAGGCGATTATAGAGATAAAATTATGGCAATCCTAAAAGAAAAAGGATTCAAAACCAAACGTGTAGGAGGATAAAATTCCAAAAAATAAAATCCAAATTCCAAATTTTCTAGATTTAAAAATGAAAATCAAAAATTAGGTCTTGGAATTTGGAATTTAAAAATTGAAATTTAAAAAATAGAACCTTAGAAACTTAAAAAAAAATGATTCAATCATCAGAATTAATACTAAATCCTGACGGAAGCGTTTACCATTTAAACCTTCGTCCTGAACATATAGCGCACGACATTATTTTTGTTGGTGACCAAAATAGAGTAGAAAAAATCACTCAATTTTTCGATTCAATCGAACATTCTGCTCAAAAAAGAGAATTTAAAACACAAACAGGTATTTATAAAGGAAAGAGAATTTCGGTAGTTTCTACAGGAATTGGCCCTGATAACATTGATATTGTACTAAACGAATTGGATGCGTTAGTAAATATTGATCTGAAAACGCGTCAGCCAAAAGAAAAATTGACTTCTTTAAATATTATCAGAATTGGAACTTCGGGTTCTTTGCAGGAAGATATTCCAGTTGATAGCTTTGTAATGTCAAAATTTGGGTTGGGATTAGACAATATGCTTCGCTCCTATTTAATTGAAGATGTTTCTATTACCGAAATTGAAGATGCATTTGTAGCACATACGAACTGGGATCCAAAAAAAGGAAAACCTTACGTAACGCAATGTTCTGAAAAATTAGAAAAACTAATAGAATCAGATAAAATTTTTAAAGGAATTACGGCAACTGCTGGAGGATTTTATGGTCCACAAGGAAGAGTTTTACGTTTGAATATTCAAGATGAAGAATTGAATAACAAAATGGATAATTTTAGTTTTAATGAAACTAAAATCACTAATTTAGAAATGGAAACAGCGGCAATTTACGGGCTTTCGGCTCTACTAGGTCACAATGCTTTATCGCTTAATGCTATTATTGCAAATCGTGCTAGCGGAACTTTCAGTGAAGATCCGTATAAAGCAGTAGATGAACTAATTGCTTATACATTAAATAAATTAGCAGGAAACTAATTAACATCTTGATGGAAAGTGTTATTCTCAAATTTGAACAGTTATTGAATGAGAATGTAAATTATATTCCAACAATACAGAATGAAACTTTAGACGCAAAAAATCCTGGTAAATGGTCTAAGAAAGAGGTTTTAGGTCATTTGGTAGATTCTGCAATCCATAATCTGGTACGTTTTACAGAGATTAATTATTCGGAAAAACCGTATAGGCACAGACCGTATAATCAGATCGAATTAGTAAATTTAAATCAGTATCAGAAAACAGACATTAAGGAACTAACTCAATTATGGTTTTCAATAAATAATCAGATTGTTAGAATCATGAAATCTGTTGACGAAAATGCTTTGGATTATAAAATCATTTTAAGCGATGAATCTGTAATTGATTTAAGGTTTCTGATGACCGATTATGTAGAGCATTTAGAACATCATATTAATCAAATAAAATCATAGCATTTATGTTTTTACGAGTGGCACGACATACGAATGATTTAGAAAAAATGGAGAATTTTTATGTGGACATACTCGGGTTTGAACGATTAGGCGGATTTGAAAATCATAATAATTATGATGGCGTTTTTATTGGAAAACCAGGATTAGACTGGCATTTTGAGTTTACGCAATCTAAAGTCACGGCCAAACATACTTTTGATGAAGATGACGCAATGGTATTATATCCTAAAACTATTGCAGATTATGATAAATTAGTAAATAAATTAACGCAACAGAATATTGCAGTTATACCTTCGCTGAATCCGTTTTGGAATGAAAATGGAAAAATGATTCAGGATCCCGATGGTTATAGAATTGTAATATCACCTTTAAAAGCTGTAATTAGCGAAATTGAATAATGGAACAGGAAACTCATAAGAAAATATTATTTAAATACTATAGTGATTATCTAGATGAAGTAGTGTCTGAAACCATGTGGGCAGAAATTATAGATCTAGAAAAAGGACTTTTTAAATTGGATAATATTCCATTCTTTGGACCTTTGATTGCTACGGATGACATTTTTTATGCAGAATATGACGAAATGGAAGAACGTTTTATGCATAGAAAAACGATCCAGAATTCTGGAAACTCGATTATTCAGGTTGCGGTTTTAGAAAAAGGTTTTGATAAAGAAATCATTCGCGAAAGATTAAAAGCGCTAAATTGTTTGTCTGAAGGATTGAATGAAACATTTTTTGCAGCAGAAATAACCAAAGACATTGATTATTCTTTGGTAAGAAGTCTTTTGAACGAATACGAATCGCAAGATATTATCGAATTTGCAGAACCTTGTCTTTCAGAAAAGCACAGAGCAGATTTATTAAAAAACTAATATTGTATTTAAACACATAGAAACATAGATTTTTATTGAATCTGTTTGAGATTATAGAAAAAGCAAGCTTTAACACATAGCTATGTGGACTGAAATTAGTGAAACGCCTTTTTTTAAAATTTGCAAAAGCTATGTTTCTATGTGTTAAAATAATTTTGAACAATAAGTAAAACTAACCAAATTTAACCATAAGATTACGCATACGCATACCAAGCAACTTAACTTAAACTTAAAATAAATGAAAACTGTCAAAATTGCGGGTGTTCCGGAACACTTCAATTTGCCGTGGCATCTATGCATCGAAAACGGCGAATTTGAAGAAGAGAACATCGATTTACAATGGACAAATGTACCCGAGGGAACCGGGAAAATGTGCCAAATGCTTCGGGACGGAGAAACAGATCTTGCTGTTATTTTAACCGAAGGAATTCTAAAAGATATTTCAGCTGGAAATCCGAGCAAAATTGTTCAGGTTTACGTACAATCTCCTTTAATTTGGGGAATTCACGTTGATGCAAAATCTGATTTTCAGACGTTGAAAGATCTTAAAAACAAAAAAGCAGCTATTTCGAGATTAGGATCGGGATCACAATTAATGGCTTATGTAAATGCAAATGAGCAAGGCTGGGAAATGGATGATCTCGAATTTGAAATCGTAAATACTATAGATGGCGCTGTTGATGCTTTGACCAATAAAAAAGCCGATTATTTTATGTGGGAACGTTTTATGACTAAACCACTTGTAGATAAAGGTGTTTTTAGAAGAATTGACGACTGCCCTACTCCTTGGCCTTCATTTATTATTGTGGGGCGTGATGAGTTTTTAAAAAAGAATGCCAAAACGGTAGAGACGATTCTTAAAATAATCAACAAAACAACGGTTGATTTTAAAGAAATTCCAGAAATTGACAAAAAATTATCTGAACTGTTTAATCAAAAAGCAGAGGATATTAAAGAATGGTTGAAACTGACTCAGTGGTCACAGAAAAATTTGACAGAAAAATCTTTTAATAAAATTCAAAATCAATTATTTGATCTGGGAATTATTGATAAAAAAAGTATTTTTGTAGAAACAGTAAAAGCTTTGTAAATACTGCTTTTTGATTCGTATGATGAAATTCCCTAAAATTGACTTACCGCATTTAAAATCCAAACTACAGGTGAAATCGCCGTGGGATAGGATTATTATTTCGCTGTTGAGTCTTTTGATCACAATACCGATTTTCATCATACTGCATCAAAATTTGATCGATTTAGAATGGGCATTCAATCTAGATCGTATATTTATCTTTATTTTTGTTTTTGCAACTGTGTTTTTTCTTCTGATGTATCTCAGAACAATTATTATTCTGTGCGTTGCAGTTTATTTGTTGATTTTATTTTACGGATCGGTAATTGGAAATTATGGTTTTAACGAAATCTCTGAAGATTATAATTCTATGATTTACACCATGTCAGATAATCCATATCCGCAGGATATTATTGTGGCAAAACTGCTTCCATTTCCTAATAAATCAAAGATTTTAAATGCTATTGAATATCAAAATCCTAAAGTGCGAAACTTTGCTATTATGGCAACTTCAAAGCATTTTAAAGGCATTAGAGGTTATTCAGATTATCGTACCATAATTCAGTGTTTCGCTGTTTTTAAAGAAATAAACGGCAGATGGAATTATGTAAACGATCCAAAAGACGGTGATTATATCGCAACCGCCAGCGAATCACTTGAGTATTTCTCAGGCGATTGCGATGATCACTCTATTTTGATGGCGGCTGCTGTGCGTTCTATTGGCGGAACTCCTCGCCTTATTCATACCAAAGGGCACATTTATCCTGAAATTTTAATTGGTTCGATGATCGATTTGGAAAAAGTCAATTATCTTATCAAAAATGTTCTTTTTGTGAAAGAAAGCTACGACAAAAAACTACACTACCATATAGATGAGCGTGGACAAGTCTGGATGAATCTGGATTATACTGCAACTTATCCTGGAGGTCCGTTTATGTATGAAGAAATTTTAGGAGCTTTGACTCTAAATTAACGGTCTCTAAAAGGCAATTTGTCCAATTAAGACGATTTTAATCGTTAATTTGTAAAAGACTGGTTATCAGCAAAAGTCCCAAAAACAAAGACTTTCTGTATTAAAAGCAATTCATTTTTAGAAGTAAAAAAAATCTTTATAAATATTTGATTACGAATATTTTAATGTTATTTTTTTTTGTAACTTTTTCCTGTTTAACTTTTAATCACAAAATCATGAAAAACTCAAAATTATTTACCCTCGTAATTGCCATTGCTGTCGTTGTATTAATTGTTTCATGTCATCGTAAAAGAGACAAGCTTGTGAATTCATGGAAAGTTAGTGCTGTAGAACCAAAAGAAACCGTTTCTGATTCTACAAAAAATGCAATTTTAACCAATGGGATGCTTACTTTTACTGAAGACGGGCATGTTACTGGATATTTGCTTCGTGAAATCACAGACGGAACTTACGCGTTAAGCCAAAAAGGTAAAAAACTTGTTATTAAAGACGAAGTTGGAACACCATATGTTTGTGAAAGCACGATCACAGATGATAAATTAATTTTAGATACCAAAGAAGCCAAACTAACATTTGATAAAATTTAGAATACAAATTACCTTGTAATTTGATACAAAAAACCATTCACTACAATTGTAAAGAATGGTTTTTTGATTTTTAAAACTAAAATAAATATCTTTGCATTTCTTAAATAAGCAGTGCTGTATGTGAAAAATAATTTCTTTCAGGAAAATTGAGTAAGCGATCACGATTTTGTGATGGCTAGAATATTTATCTATAAAAGAAAGGAATTATGCTTATTCTTCAAAATATCTCTTATCAGCATGAGAATAAAGACATGCTGTTTCAAAACATTGGCTTTACGCTAAATAATCACGACAAAACCGCTTTGGTCGGAAATAATGGTGTCGGAAAATCAACCTTATTAAAAATTATTGCTGGCGAATTACAACCCTTTTCAGGGCAAATCATTCAAGATTCTAAACCTTATTTTGTTCCGCAATTATTCGGTCAGTTTAACAACTTGACGATTGCTGAAGCTTTACAAATAAAGGAAAAAATAGCTTCACTTAAAGAAATACTTGAAGGTGTAGTAACCGAAGAAAATCTTCAATTACTGGATGATGATTGGACAATTGAAGAACGCTGTAATGAAGCTCTCTCCTATTGGCAATTGCATGATCTGGATTTGAACCAGAAAATGGAAACCTTAAGCGGCGGACAAAAAACAAAAGTATTTCTGGCTGGAATCATGATTCATGAACCCGATTTGGTTTTATTGGACGAACCTAGTAATCATTTGGATTTTGCGGCAAGAACATTATTGTACGATTTTATCAAATCGACCTCAATCACGCTTTTAATTGTAAGCCACGACAGAACTTTGCTTAATATTCTGAATAAGACTTTAGAAATGACAAAAAATGAAATTTTGGTCTATGGTGGCGGTTATGATTTTTACAGCGAACAGAAAAAAGTAGAAAATAATGCTTTAGAACAAGACGTTCAGAGCAAAGAAAAGGCATTGAAAAAAGCGAAAGAAAAAGAACGAGAAAGTATCGAACGCCAAAACAAATTAGATTCGAGAGGAAAAAAGAAACAGGAAAAATCGGGTGTTGCTAGAATTATGATGAATACGCTTCGAAATAAAGCCGAAAAAAGCAGTTCAAAGATCAAGGATGTTCATGGGGAAAAAATAAGCGGCATTTCTGAAGATTTAAGAAACCTGCGTTCGTCGCTTCCCGCTATAGATCAAATGAAATTTGGTTTTAATAACACTTCTTTTCTTAAGGGAAAAACCCTTTTTAAAGCTTCAGAAATCAATTATAGTTATGGCGAGAAAGATCTTTGGAATGAAAATCTAAGTTTTGAAATTCTGTCTGGTGATCGCTTGGTAATAAAGGGATTAAATGGTTCGGGAAAAACTACTTTAATTAAAATTATTCTGGGCGAGTTGAATCCAATAAAAGGGCAAATTACTTCTTTAGCAAAAAAAGCAATTTATATTGATCAGGATTATTCTTTATTAAATCAAAACTTGAAAATTTATGAGCAAGCTGAGATTTTTAACGATTCTGGTTTGGAAGAACACGATATCAAAATGAGATTAAATCGTTTTTTATTTTCTAGAAATGATTGGGACAAGCCTTGTAATGCGTTAAGCGGTGGCGAAAGAATGCGTTTAATGCTGTGCTGTCTAACGATTAGCGACGAAGCATCAGAAATTATCATTCTAGATGAGCCAACAAACAATTTGGACATTCAAAATATCGAAATCCTTACTGCGGCCATCAATGAATACCAAGGCACTTTAATTGTGATTTCGCACGATCAGTCGTTTTTGGAACAGATTAATATCGGAAAAAGTATTTTACTTTAAAACGAAAACAATTAGCGCTAAGAATTCTCTTGGCTCTTTTCTTTAGTATTAATTTGATATTCAAAATATTAAATTAAAATTTCCGTAAATTGCAGTAAAAACTGATGAAATTCAAATTGAACGTTTAATTAAAATTAAAAATTTTATGAAGCCAAAAAACAGAATTTTTCCCGTCCTACTTGCATTTACCTTATTAATAACCGAAACTGTTCTTCCTTGTACAAGAGTGGTTTACGAAGGTTTAAACGGAACAATTATTACAGCACGTTCAATGGATTGGCGTGGAGAAATTCCTGCCAATTTATGGATTTTCCCTCGCGGAATTGAAAGAGCTGGAGAAGCTGGAACGAGTTCTATTAAATGGAAATCCAAATACGGAAGCGTTATTACGAGTTCTTGGGATATTGCTTCTTCTGATGGAATGAACGAAAAAGGACTTGTAGGGAATCTTTTGTGGCTGGTAGAATCGCAATATCCTGCATTTGAGAAAAACGGAAAAGTAAAAGGTTTGGCTGTTTCTTTATGGCTTCAATATGTTTTGGATAATTTTTCGACTGTTGCAGAAACAGTATCGGCATTAGAAAAAAACGATTTTGTAATTGCCTCTTCACACATTCCAGGAACCAATATTTTTGCTACGGTCCATTTATCTATTTCCGATTCTAGTGGAGACAATGCCATTTTTGAATATATAAATGGCAAACTGGTTATTCATCATGATAGAAAGTATGTGACAATGACCAATTCTCCGATTTTTGACCAGCAATTGGCTATAAATGCGTATTGGAAAGGAATTCCAGGCACAATCATGCTTCCTGGAACGAACCGTGCAGCAGATCGCTTTGTACGAGCTTTCTATTATATTGATGCAATCCCAAAGACAGATAACACAAGAACGGCGTTGGCTAGTGTTTTTGGTGTAATTCGAAACTGTTCTGTTCCTCTTGGGATTTCGTCTGAAACTGAACCTAATATCTCCTCTACGCGTTGGAGAACGGTAGCTGACCAGAAAAACTTGGTTTATTATTTTGACAATGTTTTAAATCCGAATGTTATTTGGGTCGAATTCAGTAAAATTGATTTTAGCGAAAAAGGAAAAATCAAGAAATTGAGTCTCGCCAATAATGAAAACTATGCGGGCGATTCTCTTCTAAACTTCAAAGAAACAAAACCTTTTCAGTTTGCTGGTTTAGATTAATCTTAATGAAAAGCATACGTAAAACCTTCAAATTTAAAAGTTTGAAGGTTTTTTTTTTTGAAAAAAAATTTAAAAAAATATTGTGCAGTCAAATGACTTCATTATATTTGCAGTCAAATAACTGCGTAATGGAAATTAGAAGAGACGTTTTTCAAGCAATAGCCGATCCTACTCGAAGAGCTATTTTAAGTTTAGTAGCCATTCAGGCAATGACTCCTGGGGCAATTGCCGAAAATTTTAATTCGTCAAGACAGACGATTTCAAAACATATTCAAATTCTAAACGAATGCGAATTATTGCATCAGACACAAAACGGAAGAGAAATTTATTATCATTTAAATCCTGAAAAAATGAAAGAAATTGACAAATTCATCGAACCTTTTAGAAAAATGTGGGATGATCGTTTTAATAAGTTAGAATCAATTATGAAAAACTACAAAAAATAAAACCATGGAAAAGAAAACCAAAATTCATGCTGAAGACGACAGGCATGACCTTGTGATTACAAGAGAATTTGATTTGCCTGTAGAATTATTATTTAAAGCTTATGAAGATCCTGAAATTGTAGCACAATGGATGGGAACAAAAGTTTTGAGACTCGAAAATAAAAAATATGGTGGCTGGGAGTTTGAGACAAGCGATGTTAATGGAAATGTAGTTTTTAAAGCCAATGGTGTTATTCATGATTTTGTTCCCAACCAAAAGATAGTGCGCACTTTTGAGATGGAAAATATCAATTTTGCGCCTCAGTTGGAGTTTCTTGAATTCGAAAAACTAACAGATGACACGAGTAAATTAACGATGCAGATTATTTACAAATCGATCGAACATAGAGCGACGCAATTGAAACTGCCTTTTGCTCAAGGTTTGAACATGGCACATAATAGACTAGAAGAAATTGTAACTAAAATAAAATAATCATGACAAAACGTAATAGAATTATTTATTGGATTGCTACACTTTGGCTGGCTTTAGGAATGACGGCTACCGGTATTGTACAACTTATACCAATGAAAGAAGAGGTAGAAATGATACAACGTTTAGGCTATCCTCTATACTTTTTAACGCTTTTAGGTGTTTGGAAACTCTTAGGCGTTATCGCAATTTTGATTCCTAAATTTGGCTTATTGAAAGAATGGGCATATGCAGGCTTCTTTTTTGCAATGTCTGGGGCTGTAGTGTCGCATTTGGCTATAAAAGATGAGGCTTCAACCCTTTTTGGACCTGTATTATTAATTGTTTTAACTGTAGTTTCTTGGTATTTCAGACCAGAAAACAGAAAATGCAGCTTTAACTAAAAAACTCAAATCATGAAAAAGCAATTGACAGCAAATGAGCAAGAAGAACTTTTGAGCATTCTTGAAAAACGTTTTGAGAAAAATAAAAGTAGACATGAGAATTTGGATTGGGCAAAAATAGAAGCAAAATTAAAAGCTAGTCCTTTAAAATTGTGGTCTCTTGACGAAATGGAAAGAACTGAAGGCGAACCGGATGTTATGGGTTATGATAAAAAAACAGATGAATATCTTTTTGTAGACTGTTCGGCTGAGAGTCCTAAAGGTCGCAGAAGCATTTGTTACGATCATGAGGCGCTCGAAAAAAGAAAAGAACACAAACCCGCCGACAGCGCTATCAATATGGCACAAGAAATGGGAATTGAAATTTTAAACGAAGAGCAATATAAAGAACTTCAAAAGCTAGGAAAATTTGATGCTAAAACTTCGAGCTGGATTTTAACTCCGCCAGAAATACGAAAATTGGGAGGTGCAATATTCTCCGATTTTAGATACAATACTGTTTTTGTATATCATAATGGAGCCGATTCTTATTATGCCGCGAGAGGCTTTCGCGGTTTATTGAGGGTTTAAAAATTAAAGACCTTCAAGTAGTTTTGAAGGTCTTTTTTTATTCTCTTAGAATCTTTTCCATTTTTTTGCCTTTGGCGATTTCATCAATCAATTTGTCTAGATATCGCATTTTTTGAATTAATGGATCTTCAATCTCCTCTACTCGATATCCGCAGATGACTCCAGTAATTTTGGATGCATTCGGATTGATTTCTGGAGCTTCAGCAAAGAAGGTTTGAAAATCTACTTTCTTTTCAATTTGTACTTTAATTTGCTCGTCGCTATATCCTGTAAGCCATTTGATTACGACATCTAATTCTTCTTTGGTTCTCCCCTTTTTTTCGACTTTTTGAATGTATAAAGGATATACGCTAGAAAATAGTATTTTGTAAATTCTTTCCGTTTTCATAAATGCTATATTTTAGTGCAAAAGCTTTGATGTAAAGATAAATCAAAAGAATAAAAAAGGAAAACGCAATGAATATTTTTAATACCTTAGACTTAAAAATGACATTGATTAAACAATCTTAAATAACTATTTATATGGAAAATAATTCAAATGAAATTACGCCAAAAGTCACAGGTATTGGCGGAATTTTCTTTTTTCTTGACAATCCGAAAGAAACAAAAGATTGGTATGCTAAAAATTTAGGATTGGAAATAAACGATTGGGGTTCTGCAAGTTTTGAGTCTCGAAATCTTGAAAATCCAGAGCAAATCGAATCAACGCAATGGTGCCCTTTTAAGAAAGGTGATGCCTATTTTTCTCCGTCTAAGAAAGATTTTATGGTCAATTACCGTGTTCAAAATATTGAAGGACTTGTAACGCAATTAAAAGCAAACGGCGTTACTGTTCTTGATGACATTCAAACGTACGATTACGGAAAATTTGTTCATATAATGGACACAGAAGGCAATAAAATTGAACTTTGGGAACCTTAATTGAGTTGTGAGTTATGGATTATGAGTTAGAAGTTATTCCCAAAGCTGGAAAATAATATGTTTAATACATTAGTTAAAATAAACTGTCATTCAAAAAATAGGTTTTTAAAACTGATTGCTGGCAATTTATTAGAAAAACTCTATTGCTGTGAAATCAATTGCGCTGAAATGGACAAGAGTGTCTTGTTTGCGCATCACGGACGCGGGTGTACAATTGTTGCTTCTAAAATTTGCGAAAATGTAGTAATTTTTCAAAACGTTTCTATCGGAGCCAATTTGAAGTATAATAAAATTAGTAAAGAATGGGAAAATGTTGGAAGCCCTATTGTTGCTAAAAATGTTGTAATTGCCGATGGAGCTAAAATTTTGGGTCCAGTAGTAATTGGAGAGAATTCTGTTATTGGCGCTGGTTCTATTATCACAAAAGATATTCCGCCCAATAGTGTAGCTTTTGGAGTAAATAAGTTTAAACCAAAAGACGTGAATTACGATTTTATATTCAACCCAAATATGATACATCCAAGTAAGATAATTGAAGCAAATAAAAATTTAGTTAACGAATTTAATAAACAGAATAAATCTGTTTAAAAACACAAAAGCTCCATTATTTCTAATGGAGCTTTTATTTTATGTTTTTCTTAATTCCAAATTTCATTCATTTCTGTCAAGATAATGGGTTTTCCTTCAGTTACAACAATGGTATGTTCGTGTTGTGCCATGAATCCGCCTTTATTTCCAACCATTGTCCAGCCATCTTTTAGGGTTTCAGCATATGTAGAAGCGGTAGAAATGAACGTTTCAATTGCTACAACAGAATTTTTTTTAAATCTAGTTTGATTAAAACGATCTCTGTAATTCGCAATTTCATGTGGCGCTTCATGAAGACTTCTCCCTACTCCGTGTCCCGTTAGGTTTTTAATTACTTTGTAACCGCGTCTTTTTGCTTCTGTCTCAATTAAAAAACCAATATCAGAAATACGAACGCCGCCTTTTATATTGTGAATCGCTTTATGCAAAATATCTTTAGAAGCATCGACAAGTTTTTGATGTTCGTTTACATCTGAACCAATTACAAAAGAACCTCCATTATCTGACCAAAATCCGTCTAATTCAGCAGAAACGTCTATATTTATTAAATCGCCTTCTTGTAAAATTCTTTTTTCGGAAGGAATTCCGTGGCAAAATTCATTATCAACACTAATACAAGTCCAACCAGGAAATCCATACGTTAGATAAGGCGCAGATTTAGCTCCTAAATCATTTAAAATTTGTCCGCCGTAATCGTCTAATTCTTTTGTAGATATTCCAGGTCTGGCAAATTTTCTCATTTCTTTTAAAGTAAAAGCTACAGCCTCACTTATTTTTTTCATTCCTGCTAATTCTGCTTCAGTTGTAATGGACATTGTTTTGTTTCTTAAAAATTAATAACGGGTTAAATTTACTACTTTTCTCTAGAACGAATCGTTATTATAATGCTAAAACCTTCCAAAATCAATGATTTTGGAAGGTTTTCTTCTTTTACCAAGGACTTTCTTCGCTTTCGTCTTCAATATCATTACTGAAGAATTTTCCTGTTGGTCCATTTTCATCTAGCAAAGTGTGTTTTATTATAAAACTAGCTGCGCTTTCTACGCTTCCTGGTCCGCTATGATGGTTAAAATCGGTTGCGGTATAACCTGGATCAATTGAGTTTACTTTGAATGGCAGTTCTTTTAATTCATGAGCCAAAGTAACTGTAAAGGCATTTAAAGCAGTTTTGGAAGAAACGTACGAAATGGCTTTAATTGCATAATATTTCCAAGTTGGATCGCTGTGCAAAGTCAGAGAACCAAGTCCAGATGTTATGTTACTGATTCTCGGACTGTCTGATTTTTTCAATAATTCAAGAAAAGTCTGTGTAACGGCTATAACTCCGAAGAAATTCGTATCAAAAACCTTCTGAATGTTTTTGATAGAAGTCGTAGAAGGATCTTGCGGAATATCGCCTAGAATTCCAGCGTTATTGATCAGGATATCCAATTTGCCTTTTTCTTTTTCAATGCTATTTTTTGCTGCTAAAACACTTTCTGCATTTGTGACATCAATTTGAATAGCTTGAATGTTTTGAAATCCTTTTTCATGCAATTCTTTTACTACTTCTTCTCCTTTTGCAAGATCACGCGTTCCTAAGTAAACAAATAATCCTTTCTTGGAGAGCTGTTTAGCAGTTTCTAAACCAATACTTCTATTTGCGCCCGTAATTAATACTATTTTCATTTTTTTATGTTTTAAAATTATCTGAGGCAAAATTGCATGGATAAAAAATAAAAACATTTGCCATATGGCAAAAAGCGATTTTAACGGATGTTTTTCCTAATCCTGCTCAAAGACGATTGTGTTATTCCGAGATAAGAAGCGAGATACGAAAGTGGAACTCTATTGATTACTTTTGGAAACATTTCCATAAATGACAAATAACGAGTTGTAGCATCTTCTGAAACCAACGGACTTCTTCTAGCCACTTTTTGAATTAATGCTTTCGAAATGATTTTATGTACAATCGTGTCCCAGCCTACAATGGTATCTAGTAATTCTTGCCATTCAGCTTTAGAAAATACAATGATTTTGCAATCTGTAACCGCTTGGACATAAGCAGAGGAACAAATATTATTGTCAAAACTTTCTAAGTCTACGACCAGATTATTCTCATCGATAAAATATTTAGTAATCTCCTCACCTTTGTTGTTATAGTAACAAACACGCATTATTCCGTCAACGATAAATCCAACTTCTGTGGCTATTTTTCCAGCTTCAGAAAAATATTCCTCTTTCTTGATTTCTTTTTCTTTGGCTTTCGTCAAAATCAAATCAATTTGCTGCTGATTCAAATTGCCAAACTGCAATATATAATTAACTAATTCTTTCATGCACGAAAGTTAAGTATAAGTTTTTATTGAGAATTTGCCATATGGCAAAAAGAATTAAACTTTCTGAGTGTTCTTATAAACATTTGGATTGTAAAGTTCCATGTAAACTTCTGGGTTAGGAACATTCTGAAAACCATATTTTTTATAAAGCCATTCAGCAGTAGAAGTCAGTAAAATCCATCGTCTCAAGCCTTGTAAATTAGGATGTGACATAATGCAGTCCATCATTTCTTTAGAAAGTCCTTTTCCGCGATAATCATCCAAAACATAAACATCTCCTAAATACGCTATAGTCGAAAAATCGGATATAATTCTAGCAAAACCAATTTGTTTTTCTCCATGAAAAAGCCCAAAATTCAGCGAATTGTCCATTGAAACTTTTACTTTTTCTAACGGAATATTATCGCTCCATCCAGAATCTTTAGACAAAAAATCATGTATTGCAGTAATGTCGAGTTTAGATTTGTCTGTTGTTATAAGAAATTCTCCAAATGTGTATTCTATTATTTGCATTATTTTGTTTCTAGAATTAAGATGTTTTTTGATTAAAATTTACATTCCTGGCCAATATAGAAAATTAAATTTATGCCCGTCTGGATCTGAAAAACCAAAAGTATAACCGACCTCAAAATTTTCAGGCTCAGAAAAAACAGTTCCCTTTATTTCTTTTATTTTCTGATGCCAAAGATCCACTTCTTCTACACTATTTGCAGACAAAGAAAATATAATTTCATTATCTACAGCCGTGTTGGATAGTTTTCCTTTTATAGCATTTTCTAATCTTTTTGGCGCGAAAAAATTGATAACAAAATCATTTTCTCCAAAAACAAAACTAACTAATTCTTTTGTTTCTTCTCCGTTTTGCTTAAAACCAAGAGCAGAATAAAATTGAATTGTTTTCTGTATATCGCTCGAAACCAAGTTGGCCCATATCATTTTAGTTTTCATAAGCTTAAGTTTTTATTGATAACTAAATTAATCAATTAATTTGGCAAACACTTGGTTTAATTCTACTTAAAAACCTTAAAAAGCAATTCCAAACTGAAAACCTACCGTAAAACTCGCAGGATGATCATTTCCAAAACGAACGGGCAATGGCACAGCAACGTAGTAACTGCAGCTTGTATTTTTTATAATTGTTTTATTAAAAACCGGTGTAAAACCATATCTGCCACCACTTTCAAAAGCGGCTCTTCCAGCAAATGTGTAGCCTTTTCCTAAAGCGACCAAAACACCTGGATGAAATAGCAAATTGGTTACTTTGCTCGTTCCTTGATCCTCTTTTATGTTGGGAACGATTTCAAATGAGAATCCGATTTTTTCGTTTTTCCAGATATTTATTCCAGTAGGAAAACCAACAGCGTAATAATCTCTAAAATTTACAGTAGTTTCATCTTCATTAATCGTAACTATTGGATGCATAATACCAAAATATCCCACTATTTTAGGATATGTAGTTTGAGAAAAAGACGTAAAACCTGTAAGTAGTACTGTAAAAAATAAAATATGCTTAAATGACATTGTTTCTAGTTTTTGATTCGATAAACAAAGCTAGAAGCATTCGTTTTCAAAAAATAGAACCCAATTTACCTTTTGTATCTGGTTTACTTTTTTGTTTTTTTTCTATAGGAAGAAGGATTTTTTCCTGTGTGAAGTTTGAAAATTCTCGTAAAATGACTTTGATCTGAAAAGCCCGTTATATAAGCTATTTCTGTTAAAGTACTCGAGGAATTTTCGATGAGATGAATTGCTTTTTCAATACGAAGTTTTCTAACATATTCGCCAAAATTCAAATCTTCAAAATGCTTTGAAAATTCTCTGGACAAATACGACGGATTCAAATCTAATTCGCTCGAAATTTTCTTTAAATCAAAGGTAAACTGAGTATCAATCTGATCTTGAATTATATTTTTTAAATCCTTTACCCAAGATGGCGTCTTGCCCAATGTTTTTTTGTCATTCAAAAACTTATTATACACTTCATGCAATAGTTTTTCAAATGGACTATTCTGCAAATGATTTTGCTGATGTAAATGTGTTGCCCAACTGTATAAGGCATCATACAAAAGCATTCCTTTTTCTAATAGCTCGTAATCATCGGTAATATTATAAGCCAATCCAGCAGAAATGGCCCAAAGTCCCGCAGATTCTTTAGCAATTTCATGTCTATCGGTATTAGCTCCGCGTACAATTCCTGCAATAATCTTAATTGCTGGATCTTTAATTTCATATTTTTTGACTATATAATCAAAAGTGCTTTCTTCATTATAATGAGTAAACTCAACATCTGGAATATCAAACGGAATGGCGCCAAGTTCCTTTGCCTTGGTTATAACGTCATTAAAAGGAACATAAATAAATTCAGATTCAAGATCGACAAATTTTCGAATCAGCCACGGACAGGCAATTCGATCTATTTTGGGCCTTTCTCTGGTAATCCATTTCATTTTGAAATACTATTTGAAGAATGTTTTTTAAATTTTAGCTAAACTACATTATATTTTAGGATTTTTCAAAAACCTGATTTTAAATTTAATAGATCGTTTATTTAAGTTAAGTAATTTATTTCAATCGCTAAGTGATGATTTTTCCTATATTAGCTTCAAAAAAATCTTTTTAAATTAAAAGAGAAAGGATTTCAGTCAATCGATTTATTATAAAACATGAAAAGTATATTTCTTGTATTTGCCTTGATTTTAGGTGCTTTTAGTGGACATTCTCAACAAAAGAAAATTAAAAAAACGGTAACGGTTCCTGTTTCTTATAGTAATACCGTTAAAGAAAGCCAGCGAATAGCAAAAATAAAACTGAAAGGACATGTCTATGATGTTTACCAAAATAACATGAATACTTTAATGTCCGAACAAACTCCAAATGATGTATTGATTGAATACGATTTTACATTCGGGAATACTAAATCTACTGTAGCAAATATTCAAAAATATGCTACCATAAAAGGTAAGATTGCGAGAGAGGGATTTTATAAAGTAAAAGGAGACACTTTAATTCTTACGGTTAACTATTACGATCCCTATCATGGTGGCGCATTAACTGAAAGTTATGTTCCAGATAAAAAGGGCTGGTTAAAAGAGGTTAAAAGTGAAATGAAACCTATAGATACAGATACTGTTTCTGAAAAATATATTAAGACCGAAATGATGGCCGCTCCTTATTTAGGGCACTAGTAAAATTATTGAATATGAAATTCTTAAGACCATTTAGCTCATTATTTGCTTTGATCGTTACAGGATGCGTTATGAATATGAGCCCGACAGGTGGAAACTCAGCTACAGATTATCCCTATTTCATTACTACTGAACCTTTAATTGTAAAAAAAGTTCCAGTTCCAACAGGAACGAAATTGGTTTACGAAGAGCAGTTTTTTAAAGAAGGAAAGCAAGATCATAAACTAAAAGAAGAAAAACTGACTACAATAGAATTTCCTGAAGGAAAAGAACTAATTTGGGGCGGTGTTCCTATAAAATCGATTTATAAGTTCTTTAATTCAGAAATGCGCGGTTACACTGTTACTGCCGATTTCAGCAAATTGAGAGAGGATCAAAAAACTAAATTCTCAGAACTTTGGCAAAGTTGCGATGATGATTTAGGAATAACAATTAAAAATGCTGATGATTGGTCTTTTAATAAAGAAAATATAGCTGATGTAGAGAATTGCAGTGTTATTTATCAGCGTTATTTTAAAGACGATTCCAGACAGCAGTCTTTTTTAAATGAAATGTACGCCGAATTGCAGAAAATTAATTCAAAATAAACATACCATACCCATATGATCTTAGCCTTTGACACCTATTATTTTGACCAAAAAGCAAAAACAATCTGTCTTGAATTTGCCGAATGGAACGAAGACAAAAACTTCAAAATTCATTCAGAAATAATAGATAACGTAGAAGAATATATACCCGGAGAGTTTTACAAAAGAGAATTGCCTTGTATTCTGAGCTTATTAAAACAAATAGATTTGTCAACTATAGAGGTTATAGTAGTTGATGGTTTTGTTTATTTAAACGATGAAAACAAATACGGTTTAGGCGGTTATTTATACGAAAAACTGAATAAAGAAATTCCAATTATTGGTGTTGCCAAAACCAATTTTGCTTCTATAGAAAAGAATAAAAAGGCCCTATTCAGAGGCGATAGCAAGAAACCACTATACATAACTTCTATCGGAATTAATTTGGATGAAGCCTACAAAAAAGTGGAAAGCATGGCCGGCGAGTTTAGATTTCCAACTTTGCTGAAAGAATTGGATAGACTGAGTAAGGAGAATGTTTTAATCTTGAATAAAAAAACAGAATCTCATTAAGGTAATTTTAAAAGTTAGTTTCTATATTCGCCAAAAAAAATATTTTAAAAACATTTTTTGATTAATAAATGTATTAAACATCTATAATACCACATGCTTTTTAACTCTATAAACTTTGCCATTTTTTTACCGATTGTCTTTCTTTTATATTGGTGTTTTGCCAAGAAAAGTTTAAAGCTTCAAAATATTCTTTTACTTGTTTCGAGTTATTTTTTTTATGCTTGTTGGGATTATAGATTTCTATTTCTTCTTATTTTTTCAACATTACTAGATTACTTTACTGGAATTAAAATGGCTGATACAGATAATCAGAATTGGAAAAAGTTTTGGTTCTGGTTAAGCATATCAATCAATTTAGGTTTTCTAGGGATATTTAAATACTATAATTTCTTTGTAGAGTCTTTAGCCGACGCTTTAAAAAACACAGGATTAGAAATCAATCTATGGACGCTTAAAATTATTCTGCCAGTTGGTATTTCTTTTTATACATTTCATGGACTATCTTATGTGATAGACATTTATAAAGGTCGCATTAAAGCAGAAAAGAATTTTATTGATTATTCTTTATTTGTTAGTTTCTTTCCATTATTGGTAGCAGGGCCAATTGAACGTGCAACTCATCTTCTTCCTCAAATAAAAAAAGAGCGTTTTTTTAATTACAATAATGCTGTTGATGGTTTAAGACAAATTTTATGGGGATTATTTAAGAAGATAGTAATCGCTGATCAATGCGCAAAATATGCAAATGAAATTTTCAACAATTCGTTAAGTCATTCAGGAAGTGATCATGTACTTGGTGCAATCTTTTTTACATTTCAAATTTATGGAGACTTCTCAGGTTATTCAGATATAGCCCTAGGAACTGCTCGTCTTTTCGGAATAGATCTTTTAAAGAATTTTGCCTTTCCTTATTTCTCAAGAGATATAGCTGAATTTTGGAGACGTTGGCATATTTCTCTTTCAAGTTGGTTTCGTGATTATCTTTATATTCCGTTAGGCGGAAGTAAAGTAAGCACATTAATAAAAGTTAGAAATACCTTTATTATTTTTATCGTAAGCGGATTTTGGCATGGAGCTAATTGGACCTTTATTTTCTGGGGTTTATTAAACGCCTTGTTTATTATGCCTTCAATATTGTTTAATACCAATAGGAATAATATAGAAATTGTTGCAAAAGGAAGACTTTTTCCAAGTTTTAAGGATTTTCTATCTATTGCAATTACATTTAGCTTAACCGTATTTGCATGGATCTTTTTTAGAGCAGAAAGTTTGAGACACGCATTTCAGTATGTTTCCCAAATATTTTCAAGATCTGTCTTCTCAATTCCAACAATTAGACCAACGAACCTCTTGATTTTACTTACAATATTCATTTTAATAGAATGGCTTGGAAGGGAAAAAGAATATGCTATTGCCTCTCTAGGGTTAAAATGGAAACCGGTTTTTAGATATGCTTTCTATTACATATTAATCATTTTAGTTTTTTGGTTTGGAGGAAAGGAATCAGAATTCATATATTTTCAATTTTAAGTTTATGAAAAAGTTTATTCTAAAAACATTGCCATTTACCCTGCCTTTTTTTGTTTTATATATAGTTACATTTTCATTTTATTCTGATGCAGAAAATCCGGATCTATTACGTGTAGGTTACATACCCAATATCGACAAAGGTTATATGAAAGCTCTTGATTCTAATCGTAAAGTAAAATTTGAATTATTGTCTGAAACCCAAAATAAAGAGTTTAAAATTTTAACTATTGGAGATTCATTTTCCAATAGAGGATCTATTGGGTACAACAATATGCTTGCAGACCATTTCAGCGTATTAAATGCTGATACTTTTAGGGCTGAGAATCAATTTCAAACCATCGTAAAATTAATAAATGGAGATTTTTTTTCAACCTATAAAATAGATTATGTCATACTTCAAAATATAGAGCGAAATATTATCTATAACGCAGAAAATACTGATATTGAGCAAAAAATATATGTTAGTGAAATTGATAGTTTAATTAAGAATCACCATTCAAAACATGAAAGCTATCGTTATGAATTATTTTCTAAAACAACTTTAAATTTTCCGTTTACATTTCCGAAGTTTTTCTTTAAAAAGAATTATTTATCAAATAATGAAGTATTTAATCTTGAACTTAATAACAATAATTTATTTAGTAATAATTCGAGTAAATTGCTTTTTTACAATAGAGATCTTTATGCACTAGAAAGAAATAATACAATGGCAAAGGTTGAAAGTCTTAATAATAAATTGAATTTTTTAGCAAAACAACTTGAACAGAGAAATGTAAAATTAATTGTATTGCCAGCGCCCGATAAATACGACATGTATTATTCGTACATTGCAGATAAGACGAATTTTGAAAAACCGATTTTCTTTGAAAACTTAAATAAACTTAGTAAGAATTATATTTATATAGATTCAAAAGAGCTATTGTTAAAAAATATGGAAAGCAAAAAAGATATATATTATTTCGCTGACACCCATTGGTCACCTGTAGCGGCAAAATTAATTGCAGATGAAATAAAGAAAAGAATTAATACGCAATAAAGAAATTGCGGAGTTTTTCTATTATACGAATTGATTTGAACTCAGAAACCGATGATATTCATTTATTTTAAGTTTCAATCGGTTCGCTAAATATTCGTTTCCGTCTTTCAGTTCATTGTATAAAGTTTCTGCTTCGGCAATGTATTTTAGTTTTTTATCATCATTCCAATAAAAAGGTGGTTCGTATAGATTTGAAATTCTATCAGCCATTTTAACTGCCCAAACTTCTATGGGCTGTTGTTTGATTCTTCTTAAACTATCCATCATTTTTTCTGAAGAATCTTTGATTTTATCATCTTTGGTTAAAGCAAGAACTCCAGATGCAACCTGACTGCCAAATAAGTCGATCACTTTTTCATATTTCATTTCGGTATCTTCTATGGTATCATGAAGCATCGCGCATTTAATTGCCAGATCAACATTCATGTTTTCTGTAAATCGCGCAGCATTTATAATCTCAAAAACAACACCGCCGATATGATTCAGATATTCAACTTGTTCATCCTCATTAAATCCGCCATATTTTTGTCCGTTATGAAGTTTTGAAACCAGCTTCCAAACATTCTGAATTTCATCTATTGACCAGTCTTTTTGCTCTTTCATTTTTATTGTCTATTATAGGTTTTTATATTATTGTAATGTATTGCTTTTTCTAAAGATCTGCAATCGTTTAAAGTTTAAAATTAAATTAACGAGGTTTTATTTATATATTAGCATTGAAAATTAAGAAAAATTAAATCTGTTTTAATGGCTGAAACTATTATAGAAAACTTAAAAATTTTATCGGAGAATTTCAAATACAAATTTGACACTTTTGCAAATTCAGTCATTTTGGTAAATGAAATGAATAAAATTAGAGTTCAGCTTGAAGATGAAGCCAATTTTAGAATTACGTATAATTTTCGTTTCGACGAAAAAACCATTTTAATACCAAAAGTAGCTGTTTATCAGTTTTGTTTGGATTTGTTCAAAAGACAAAATAATAGTATTGAAGTGATTTATAGCATAGGAAAACCAATTGATATTGATGAATGCTTTAAAATTGAAAAAGAAGAATTTCTGAATATAATTAATGTCATTAAAAAAGAACTGAACTACAATTATAGACTTAAACATTTATTTTTAGAAAGCAGCCGATTTGAAATAACATATTTTAATAGCTTGCTGATTGTAGAAGATAAAAAGAAAGAATATTATTCTAAAGTGTTTAATTTTAGAAAAATATAAACCAATCTTAAAGAAACATATGAAACTAAAGTTTATTCTTCTATTTGCTTTGATTTATATCCAAAATCCCGTTTTTGGACAAAATAACTTTTCAGACAATCCTTTAGATGCTGTTTTTGAAACAAGAGATTCAGAAAATTTCTGGATCGCTTTCGACAAAATGGACAAATCAAAAGAAAATCCATTTGTTGAATATATGCAGAAAGGTTCTCCTGGTGTTAAAGCTTTTACTGAAAACAGAATAATCAATGCCGATTCTCTTTTAGAGTGGTAAAAAAAAGAAAAGCAGAGTATGAACTTACAAGAAATGTTTTAAACGATCTTTCTTCTAAAGAAAAGCGTGTAAGAGCTATTTATAGTGCATTGAAATATTGGTATCCAAAGGCAAAATTCCCTCCTATTTTTTTTGTTTACGGAAGATTTAATTCAGGTGGAACTTCTGCTCCAGAGGGAGTTATTGTTGGAACCGAAATGCTTCAAAATCTAGATGGAATTTCTGGCTTAATTGCTCACGAACTCATACATTATCAGCAAAATATAACTGGTAAAGATATGCTTTTGAAATGGTGCCTGATGGAAGGTGGCGCAGATTTTATTGGTGAACTTATTTCAGGAGAATCAATTAATTCGTTTTCTTATAAATATGGAGCGCAGCATAAAGGTAAATTATGCGAAGAATTTGTATCAAGGTTAAAAAATACAGACTATCTAGATTGGCTGTATGGAACTACCAAAAAAGATGATAGACCAAATGACTTGGGATATTGGATGGGTTATAAAATAATAGAATCTTATTTCAATAAACAAAAAGACAAACAGAAAGCAATTGACGAAATTCTGAATATAAAAGATCCATTGCTATTCTTGCAGCAAAGCGGTTTTCTAGATACTTATATCGAAAAGTATCAAAAATCTAAAAAAGAAAGTTTTGATGCGTTTTTTAAATAACGCACTTAGGTAAAGAACCATTTCTTCTCTTAAAACTTAAACAAATTAATATATACCTATCTCAAAAAATCGCATAATGGCTATGGCTGCAATAAAAATTCCAATAAGAATATAATTGATCTTCTGGGGAATTTTTGCCAAACCATTTAATAGTAGCATAAAACCTAAAAAGAGCGCAAATAGGCCTTGTCGAATTTTATACCACTCTCGATTATGGTAAAATTCATCTGGTGTCATTAAAGAATTTCCGTTTAAACTAAGGCCGATTACCGTAATTTCATTCTTGCCTTCAGAGAGACTTTGAAAATCTGATGATTTGATTAATAAATTGACCTTTTGGCCCTTTTTTAAATTTGCTACAGCATCCTGTTTGTCTTTGGAAACACTTGCATTTAAAATATTAAATCGATTCTTAAAGGTTTTTGTCCAAAATTTATAATCGGCAGTGCTTCTACCCTTTGCACTGGCGATGTCGTTTTCCAGTTCTACCGTAATTTTTTGCAATTCTGTTCTTTTGGATGTCACATTATTAGATAACCCAAAATACAACATCAGAATTCCTATAAATATAAAATACCAATCTCGGTTTGATTTTTTCGCCAATTTTTAAGTTTAAAATTTATATCTGAGATTTAAGTTGAAAAGTGAGATAAATGTAAATCATTTTGTTGCTAATATAGGAACTATTCTATAATTGACGATTTGTAAAAATCAACATTATAATTCCTATTTTCGCTAAGATGAAAGTAAAAGTAAAATGACTGAAGTAAAAATAATTTTTCGTTTTAATATATCTGAAGTTGTATATCCTTCTGTCGAGGAAATTCTACATTCTGAAAAAGAGTTAAATATTATTTCAGGAGACCGAATTAAAAATGATTTCTTAAAGAGTGATCATGCTATCGCAACTAAAATTAATAGCTATATAGACAACGGAGAATTGATTCCGACAGCATTAGGATTGCAAAAAAGATTTTCTTCATAAGCTTTTGATTTTATTGATTTAAAAATGTTTCTCAAAATTATATGGAGTAAGATTTAAATCGGTCTGAGCTTATAATGCAGGAGTACGGATTTATAATTTCGGACTAGAAATTATAAGGTTAATGATTAAAAAAAACAAAAAAGAGACTTTTAGACTGCACCCAAAAGTTTAGACAAATTAATAATTAAGTTTTATAATAATGAGCTCGATATTGTATCGGGCTCATTCCTTTTAGATTAAGTTTAATTCTGTCATTATTATAATAATTTATATACTCGATAATCTCTTTTTTCAATTGATTAATGGAAGTGTATTTTTTAAGATAAAACAACTCTGATTTTAATATTCCAAAGAAGTTTTCAATTATTGCATTATCAAGACAATTACCTTTTCTGGACATGCTTTGCATAATTCCTTTTTTCTTTAATAAATGCTGATATTGTGTCATTTGATACTGCCATCCTTGGTCAGAATGCAGAGTCAGATTAGTATTGTCCGGTATTTTTTTAAATGCTTTTTCAAGCATATTTAAAACTTGATTAAACACTGGTCTTTGCGATAAGTCATAGCTGATTATCTCTCCATTAAACAGATCGATTATCGGCGATAAGTATAATTTATTGCCAGAAACATTAAATTCAGTGACATCGGTTGCCCATTTCTGGTTAGGTATATCAGCCTTAAAATTGCGCTGTAGCAGATTAGGGGCTATCTTTCCCTGCTCTCCTTTATACGATCTGTACTTCTTGATTCTGATTAGACTTTTTAATCCTAAAAATTTCATCAATCGAAGCACTGTTTTGTGATTAATTAAAATCCCCTCTTTTTTGAGTAATAGAGTAATACGTCTATATCCTAATCTGCCCTTATGATAATTGTAAATCTGTTTAATTAAATCTTTTATCTCTTGATATTTATCGATTACCTGACCTTTCTTTTCATAGTAATAATACGTGCTTCTAACCATGTTCATACAATTTAGTAAAAGATCTAAATCATACTTATGCCTTAATTCCATTATGGTTTGAGCTTTTTGTTTTGATTGGCTTGCTCGGCTTGAACTAAGGCGTTGAACTTTTTTAGAATTTCGTTCTCAGCGCGCAGGTACTCTAACTCCTTTAAGAGTTCCTCTTCCCTGGTTAAAGGTTTGTCTGTTTTTCGTTGCTTTCTCTTAAAATTCATAACTGCTGGTCTGCCACGTGATTTAAGTTCTAAGCCTGCCAAATCATCTTTTGCATATTTTCTTTGCCAGCTTATTATGGTTGACTGCGCTGGAATTTTGAAAATCAAGCAGGCTTCATCCAAAGATAATGACTTATTTTGAATGGTTTGTATCACTTTTAATTTAAAGTCTACAGTATAAACTTTATTTTTCTGCCTTGGTAAAAGACCTTCAATTCCAAATTCATTATAGCGGCTAATCCAGCATGTAAGGTTGCTTTCAGCTATCTTGTTTGCTCTAGCTGTGCCTTTAACCGAGTTATGCCTTTTCATAACTTCTTCTACACAACGAAGTTTAAATTCACAATTGTACTTGACTTTTCTTTCCATAAAAATGCCCCCAAATAGTGTCTAACTTTTTGGGGGCAGTTCAAAACGCAGCTCTTTTTTATTAAAGCAATTTTATTCTTTAACCATATTTTTGAAAGTACTGTTTGATAAGACAGACAAGCTTCCTTCTTTAGAAGTTCCCTGCCAATCAGATAGTTTTCCGTTTACGTAAATTTTGATTCCAATGTCTGTGGCTCTTTCATAAATTATATATTTTATATTCCCACTATTAAATTCCAATTCGTAAACTGTATTTTGTTTTCGAAGTTTAAACCCTGCTTTATCTGCTTTTTCAGGAGTTGATGGGTGGGCAAACGAAACAAATTTATATTCATCATTTTGGCGAAATGCGTAATACAAAATACCGTTATGTTTAAATAAAATTATGCGCCCCTTACCATTTTTAGTATCAAAAGAAACTACTTTCTCTAGGTTAGGCTCGTATACAGATAAAGTAGAAAAAGAGATGAAATCACCACCTTTTCGCTTTTTGCCAGTTATTTTTAGAAACGGAAAAGAATATCCATCTTCCTCAAAAGTGCATTCTTCTTTAGCTTCCAAACCAGAAACGCTATAATAGGAACAAACATGAAGGGCTGCACCGCCGCTGCTTGAGGTTATAAGACGTTTGTTTTTAGCATCAATTTCAAATCCTCCACCTCTTACACAAAAGGAATTGTAATACAAGTCGCTAATACTATTGCTTAACACAAAAGAATTTGACATATTAATAAATATATACGCTGTTGCTTGCGGTGTATAACAACCTTCGTCGTCATTTTTCTCGTTGTTAAAAAGGATAACGTCGGTACGTCCGTCAAAGTTGACATCTCCTAAAACGCGAATATTACATTCAGGAATACTTTTGAATGTCGTGATTTTGGCTGTTTTGCTTAGTTCCGATTTAGAAAGTTGCTTAGAACCATATTCGAGTACCGTTTTCTTTGTTTGATTCTCTGTAAGCCGATAATATTCTTCTGTTTTCGAATTCTTAGTTTGTTTGGCAAAATACAAAGTATGGCCTTTCAAGAAATCATTAACGACATAAGCTTTTTGAGCATTTAAAATATAGGTTTGCGCAAGTAGAAAAAAGACGAAGTAAAACTTTATTTTCATATTGTATTCAGAATAAGGTTCGTGAAATTATTCATCAAAAAGATGAAGTTCATCAAAATCTTTAATTTCAGATAATTTAAGAAGTTTTGTTCTTTTAATTTTACTTTCGCTTTTTTCAAAAATTTCATCATCATCATAGGTGTTTTCATTGATGTTATGATTTACAATCTTTTTTCGAGTCAGAAAATTGATGCTGGTTTCTGTAAGAACAATTGGTCCTCGATTACTGCTGGCATCATAACCAATTAGTTCAAAATCTGAATTTTGATATCTAAAAGTATACTGCCAATAACCGTATCTTCCATGAGCATAGTTTATGTATAATTTTCCGTCTTTTATTTCAAAGTCAAGTTCGGGAGCATAATAAACACCGCCTTCTTCATTTTCAGAAGAAAAGCAGTCATAGTTTTTAGCAGCCAGTACGTAGCCATTATTTTTGTTTAATAGAGCAATAATTCCTCTGCGGTTTCGGTCTAGTTCTCCACGATATTCGTGCTGAATGATTTTACTTTTATCAGTTCCTTTAATGATCAGAATATAATCTTCCAGTCCGTCTTTATTAAAATCTCCTTTAATGGTATCAAAAGGAACATATCCTTTCGGAATAAAATCTTCAGGTTTTTTCTTTATTTCGATTGAAGCTGTATCTTTTTCAAAAACTTCTGGAACAGTTGGAATTTCTGTAACCTGAGAAGATGCTGTTTTTTCTTTGGTTTTGTTGCAACTTGAAAATCCAGTAAATAGTAAAATAAGGACTGTAATAAGTAAATTTCTAATCATAATAGTTTTTTAGATTTCATAAAAAAAACACTCTTGTATCGTTCAAAATGTTTTGTAATCTTATCTTTTGTAATTTGGTTCGCTTAGCAAAATCGGTGTCGTATTGGCAAGAACCCATTTAGTTGCGAGTTCGCATAAAAAATTAAGCTCATCGATTTCTGCGTCTCCATTTTTGCGAACATCTTTTATAATTAAAGCTACTTTTGCCAATTCGTTATCAGACAATGAATTATTTGAGGACAAATGGATAAAAAAGGCATCTAACATTTTTTTAAAATCGATATTCCAATTTCCACCGCCATTTCTATATATTTCATCGCGTACTTTTCCTGAAATGCGCACGACTTCGCCTTGTATGGTTTTTGAACTGCCCTTTGACGGTATTAAAAGTTCCCATAGTTCTTCGAATTGCTTTTCCCAGGTTGTACCAGTTACAGAAATAGGAGAGACACCGTCGTGTAGAATACGTCTTTTTACAGGCGGAACATTATACATTTCATAAAGTTGCTTTAATGCATGGTCTGTCTCTTCCAAATAATCTTTGTTGAAATTTTCCCTATGAAATTCAAAATCTTCTCCCCTTCGAACAACAGCATCTTTCATGGTTTGAGTTATTTCGACATCAGATTTTAAAAGTATTTTTGATATTTCGGCCAAGTTTTTAAGGTCGATGTTATTTGCTCTAACCAAAGCACGTTCCAAAGGAGTTTGTTTGTAGGTATTCAATGCATTGGTATCTGCTCCAGATGCTATCAGTTTTTGGACAGCATCAACATTAAAGCCACTTCCACTTGCAAAATGCAAAGGCGTATCTCCATAATTATCTCTTGCATGTATATTGGCACCGAGTGCTAATAAAGTTGAAACCTTACCAGTTCGTATCATCGCGTTTTGATGCAATGCAGTACGGTTATAAGTATCAACCGCTTCTATATCTGCGCCATTTTCTACTAGCCAGACTATAAGCTCATCGGGAATACCCCAAAAGCTTAACGCGGTTGTTTTTCCGTAACCGCCTCTTGCGTCCAATTCGCAGGTGTCAAATACAGCTTTCAAACCTTCAATGTCTTTCTTCTCGATTAATTCATTAAAATTTTTCGGAAGCGTTTTCTTTTTCTTTCCCATTCTTTTTGTTCCTTTTTAAAATCATTTGTCAAGAGATTTGATTTCAGACCCCAATTTTAGCATTAATGTTATGCTTTTCAACATATGCTTTTGCTGCATTCATCAGTTTTGTAAATTTTGCATCAATTTCACTTTGAGTTGAGGTGTCAAAATCTGAGATTGCTTTTTGTATTTGCTCTGGCGAAGCTTTTTCGTCTTTTAGTTTAGCAATCGGCAAATAACCTTCTTTTTGTTTGGCGATTGCATAAGAAAATAAATCTTTTGAAGCCTGAAGAAGTTCTTTGTTATCATCGTCTTCAGCAATATCTTTAATAGTTTGAAAACGTATTTCTAGATTGGTAATATCATATTTAAAAGCATCGTAGTAAGAAGAAGGAACCATCTTTTTTTGACTCTCATCATAAACTTGTGCTTCCGATTGCAGTTTTTCATTGATTTCTTTGCTTCCAAAACGAGACAATAAATTCGAATTTAAAGCAGCAATTTCAAAGGTTTTTTCTGGCGAAAGGTTGGTGCAAGATGTAGAAACTATGCTCGAGGCAATTAATACTAAAAATAGAGTCGTGGCATTTAAGATTTTTTTCATTTGTGAGTTTATTTATTATTTATCCTTTTAAAATTTTACTTTTTTCAATATCAAATTCTTCCGAAGTTAAAATTCCAGCATCTAAAAGTTCTTTTAAGTCTAATAATGCTTTTTTCTTTGTTTCCATCGAATTTGAAGTATCCGCTTTTGGAGCTTCGGTCTGCGGTGCAGTGTTTATTGGATTTACAGTAGTTCCAGAAGGAGCATATTTCAAAATCAACTCCGTAATTTCATTGAAACCTTTTACATTCGAATAGTCAATTGCTTTTTGCTCTTTTACATTTACGATGGAAGCATCGGCTTTGTTGTCCAATAGATACTTTACAACATCTTTCTTTCCGTTTGCAGCGCTGTAGTGAAGGGGCGTATTTCCGGATTCGTCTTGAATATTGATATTTGCCCCTGCTTCAATTAATAGTTTTACCATACTCAGATTGCCTTTTTTGGTTGCAACATGTAGAAGACTTTCTCCTCCGTAAGTATAAGAGTTATTTAAGGTGAAACTAGATTCGTTAGAAATATTGGTTGCACTGACAATCCAATCTAGATAATCATTCATTGAAGAAGTATCACTGGTGACTGGTTTGCTGTAATTCACATCGACGCCATTTTCTAAAAACAATGCGACAATCTCCTTTTGATTATTCGCGCAAGCGTACCAAATAGGAGAGTGTCCATTATTACTTGAAGTAAATACGTCTGATCCTCTTTCAATCAATAATTTAGCCAACATTCTATTGGTTTCGTAGCATGCAATTAATAGCGCATTTTCCCCAGAATGATTCGTATGATTGATAGCCGCGCCATTGTCCAAGAGTAAAGTTACTATTGGCAATGACTTTCTATAACATGCGTAAAGTAATGGCGTATTACCTTGTTTATCGGTCACATTAATGTCGGCACCTTTATCTAAAAGCAATTGGATAATCTCACGGTTTAGTTTTGCAGAAGCCAATAATAGTGGAGTTTCTCCATTGTTATTCAATAAATTAACATCAATTCCTGCTTCAAGCAACTTTGTTGCGATATCGACCTGAGCAGTTTGTACGGTCAAGTGTAACAAGCTGTTACCGTTTTTATCGTTGATTTCAATTTTGGCGCCATTCTCCAACAAAAACAAAGCGGTCTGTTTTTGCTTTTGCAGACAAGCAAAGAATAAAGGCGTTTCTCCTGCATGATCTTCATAATCGATATCGGCTCCATCTTCAACTAATAGCTTCACAATATCCAGATATCCTCTGTGTGCGGCATAATGCAAGGCTGTTCTTCCTTTTTCGTCGGTATATTTTACCTCTACTTCTTTATTTTGAAGCAGTAATTCAGCTATTTTTCGATTGCCGTTTTCACAGGCAATTATAAATGACATTGACATAGAATTGTGATTTTAAATTTAGGCTTTCATTAAAAGCTCAACAGTTTTAACTTTCAAATTGTCTGTAGAAGCAAGCGCAAGAGCAGTTTCGTCTTTATCGTTTGTAATCTCTTTATCTGCGCCATTTTCAAGAAGCAATTTTACTTTCCTGTAAATTTCTTTTGCCGCTTCGGCATCATAATTCACATTATAGGCACAGACTTTATGCAAAATGGTATTGCCTTGATTGTCTTGTTCGTTAACATCAATTGCTCCGCTGTCTAGTGCTGATTTTAAAATACCCGATTTTTTCTCCGCTATATAATCGATGCCGGATTTCGGATTTCCATAATATTGAGCGCAGTGATTTAAGTCGGCACCATCAGATAATAACCTTTGGAAAGAATTGAGATCATTCTCCGAATCAGACATCATTCGGATAAACTCAGTCAGTAAAGTTCTTCCGTCTTTATTGATGCTGCTGAAATCTGCTGAAGAGGATTCGGCTAAAAGTTCGTACATCGGAATAGAAAACTGCTCACCAACAGCATAATAAAAAGAACTGTTTTCCTGATTGTCTTTTTCGTTAGGATCTGCTCCGTTTTCTAATAAGGTCGGAATGTATTCTTTTTTGTTTCTTTTTACAGCGTACATCAGTGGTGTTGTACCAACGACATTTTTCTCGTTGATATCAACCCCATTTTCAAGAAGTATTTTAATATATTCTTTGCCTTTTTCAGCGTTTAAAGAATAATTGTTCACGATTTTGTGAATTAGGTTTTCCTGAGCGTTGTTTTGGTATTGCGCATTGCATCCAAAATCTTCTATTAAGATTTTAATGACTTCTGGAACCGCTTCTTTTTCTATAAAATATCCCAATAAGGTCTGATCGCTGATTTCGTCATTAAAATTGTCGACTTTTGACATTATCTCTTTGAAGAAAGAAAGAGATTCTTCGTCATTTTTTATATTTCGAGAAAGTGGGTTGAATATCGATTTGTCAAAACTGTCCAATTCGTAAATATCGGTTTCAATAAAGTTGGCTTTTATTAGCCGTTCGATGAAATCAATTTCTTTGGCTTCAATAATTTTGGCAGCTATTTGAGAGAAATTGTTTTTAAGATACTGATCGTTAAAGTTTTCTCCGTTATTTAGGCATTCTCTGGCCTCGTCAAATTTTCCCTGAAAAAGGAAATTTTCAATCTGGTTTTGTGTTTGCATTCGAAATATATTTAAAAATGATTATAAGTTTTACTCACAATTTTGGCTTGTAATTAGTGGCTTCACAAACATTGCTGTAAGATAAAACATAAAAATGAGAAATATATTTCAGGATAAAAATTAAAAAAGGCTTTTTATGTTAAGAAATGGACCAAATAGAGATTTTAAGCTTTTTTTTCTTCTGATTTTTTCAAGAAAGTGAAAACGAGCTTAATAAATCATAAAACAAACACAATAAGTCTTTTATTTAGAGAAGAATAAAATATTTTGAGCAGAGAATTTTAAAAGGATTATTTTAAAAAATAGGGTCATTTTTTATTTAACAACCCTTTAGAACTAATCTATAAATAGCCAAATAAAAAAAATACTATCTTTACCGATCAAACGTTTATGAACTTAAGCTGCATTCTGGCAGCACTACATATATAATTATGGCATGTACAAGTTGTTCAACCTCAGATGGTGGCGCACCAAAAGGTTGTAAAAATAATGGGACTTGCGGCACCGATAGCTGCAATAAATTGACGGTTTTTGACTGGCTTTCGAACATGAGTCCGTCTAATGGAGAGGCGATTTTTGATTGTGTTGAGGTTCGTTTTAAAAACGGACGTAAGGAATTTTTTAGAAATTCAGAGAAATTAACTTTAAGTATTGGCGATATTGTAGCAACTGTTGCTTCGCCAGGACATGATATTGGAATTGTGACTCTTACAGGAGAATTGGTAAAGATTCAAATGAAGAAAAAAGGAGTGAATTACGAAAGTAATGAGGTTCCAAAAATTTATAGAAAAGCATCTCAAAAAGATATCGATATCTGGTCTGTAGCGCGTGATCGTGAGGAACCAATGAAGGTTCGTGCACGTGAATTGGCGATTCAGCACAAACTGGAAATGAAAATTTCGGATATTGAATTTCAAGGCGACGGATCAAAAGCGACTTTTTACTACACAGCAAACGATCGTGTCGATTTTAGAATGCTGATTAAGGATTTTGCTAAAGAATTCAGCACTAGAGTGGAGATGAAACAAGTTGGTTTCCGTCAGGAAGCGGCTCGTTTAGGAGGAGTTGGATCTTGCGGACGCGAACTTTGCTGTTCGACTTGGTTAACCGATTTCAGAAGTGTGAATACTTCTGCGGCTCGTTATCAGCAATTATCGTTGAATCCACAAAAATTAGCGGGACAATGCGGTAAATTAAAATGCTGTCTGAACTATGAGTTAGACACTTACATGGACGCATTAAAAGATTTTCCGGATTACGATACCAAACTAATCACAGAAAAAGGAGATGCTGTTTGCCAAAAACAAGATATTTTTAAAGGATTAATGTGGTTTGCGTATACAAACAACTTCGCAAACTGGCATGTTTTAAAAATTGATCAGGTAAAAGAAATCATTGCAGAAAATAAACAGAAAAACAAAGTTTCTTCTTTAGAAGATTTTGCTGTTGAAGTAGTTGCAGAGCCAGAAAAAGATTTCAATAATGCAATGGGTCAAGAAAGTTTAACTCGTTTCGATCAGCCAAAAAGAAAGAAAAAACCAAATCGCAAACGCAAGCAAAATGCAGAGGCGGCTATCGTTGCAACTCCAGCAAAACCACAGCAGGAGAAAAATGTAAACCACGCTAAACCAGCAGGAAATACTAATCCGAACAATGGTAATGCAAACAAACCAAACAATCAAAACAATCCAAATAAGCAAAATCATAAGAAAAAGCATAATTCGAATAAGAACAATCCGAATAAGCAAAATTCTAATGAAAACAAACCTGCTGAACCTAGAAAACCAATAACGAATACTAAAAATGAGAATAAAAAATAGCGGAATTCTTCTTTTGGTAGCTATACTTCTTTTTTCTTGTGATAAAAAAAGAGTATTTGATCAGTATAAATCTGTTGGAAGTGCTTGGCACAAAGACAGTATTGTAAGCTTTGATCTGCCAGTTTTAGATTCTACAAAAAAGTTCAATCTCTTTGTAAACATACGAGACAATAATAATTATCCTTTTAATAATTTATTTTTAATTGTTGCTCTTGAAACACCAAGCGGTTTTACAAAAGTGGATACATTAGAATACCAAATGGCAGAGCCAGATGGAACGTTGTTAGGAAATGGATTTTCTGACATAAAAGAAAGTAAGCTTTATTACAAAGAAGATGTGAAGTTTACAGGGAAATACAAAGTTCACATCAAACAAGCGGTTAGACAATCGGGTAAAATACCAGGTGTTGAAGCTTTGCAAGGAATTACAGACGTTGGTTTTAGAATAGAACAAAAAGATTAGATAAATAGTTATGGCTGCTAAAAAAAACAATCAATCCAAAAGCGTTAAGGATATTAATTATTACAAAAAGAAATTTTGGCAGGTTTTTGCCTACTCTTTATTAGGAGTTCTAGCCTTCTTCTTATTTGCTTCTTGGGGTTTATTTGGTTCTATGCCTTCATTTGAAGATTTAGAAAATCCAGATTCAAACCTTGCTACCGAAATTATCTCTTCTGATGGAGTTGTGATTGGTAAATATTTCAAAACCAATAGATCGCAACTTAAATATTCTGATTTGCCTAAAAATTTAGTTGAAGCACTTGTTGCAACTGAAGATGCACGTTTTTACGACCACTCAGGAATTGATGGGCGTGGAACTTTAAGAGCTGTTTTTAGTTTAGGAACAAATGGGGGTGCGAGTACATTGACACAACAGCTTGCAAAACAGTTGTTTCATGGTGAAGGATCGAAATTTTTGCCTTTTAGAGTTGTACAAAAAATAAAAGAATGGATTATTGCCATTCGTCTGGAAAGACAATATACAAAGAACGAAATCTTAGCGATGTATTGCAACGTTTATGATTTCGGAAATTATTCTGTTGGAGTAAGTTCTGCCGCTCAGACTTATTTCTCAAAAGAGCCAAAAGACTTGACAATTGACGAATCTGCTATTTTGGTCGGAATGTTCAAAAATTCAGGTTTGTACAATCCGGTAAGAAATCCGCAGGGCGTAAAAAACCGTCGTAATGTGGTTTTATCGCAAATGGCAAAAGCAAAAATGATTTCGGAAGCTGAAAAAGAAAGACTTCAAGCTCTTCCAATTACGCTGAAATTTAAATTGGAAAGCCACCGTGAAGGTATTGCAACTTACTTTAGAGAATATCTTCGTGATTACATGAAAAAATGGGTTGCTGAAAACAAAAAGCCTGATGGATCTGATTACGATATTTACAAAGATGGTCTTAAGATTTATACTACTATAGATTCTAGAATGCAAACCTACGCTGAAGAAGCGGTTGCTGCGCACATGCAAAACCTTCAACAGCAGTTTTTTATTGATCAAAAAAACAATAAAAATGCTCCTTTCGTAAATATTACACAAGCTGAGACAGATAGAATCATCATGCAAGCCATGAAAAATTCTGTTCGTTGGGCTCAGATGAAAGATATGGATAAAAGCGAGGAAGATATCATTGCATCATTCAAAGTAAAAACTAAAATGCGTGTCTTTACTTGGAAAGGTGAAAGAGATACCACTATGACACCACTGGATTCTATTCGTTACTACAAGCACTTTTTGCAATCTGGTTTAATGTCTATGGAACCTCAAACAGGAGCAATTAAAGCTTGGGTTGGAGGAATCAATTACAAATATTTCCAATACGATCACGTAGGGCAGGGAGCAAGACAGGTAGGTTCTACTTTCAAGCCTTTTGTTTATGCAACGGCAATCGAAGAATTAAATATGTCGCCATGTGATTCTATTCTTGATGGACCTTTCATGATCCATAAAGGACGTCACCACGTAACAGAAGACTGGGAACCAAGAAACTCAGATTACAGATACCGCGGAATGGTAACTTTAAAACAAGCCTTGGCAGCTTCTATCAATACAGTTTCGGCTAAATTAATTGATAGAACAAGTCCAGAAGCAGTTGTAGAATTAACTAAAAAATTAGGAGTAAAAACAGAAATTCCAGTTCAGCCTTCAATTGCACTAGGTGCGGTAGATATTACAGTTGAAGATATGGTTGCGGCGTATAGTACATTTGCGAACCAAGGAGTTTATGTAAAACCACAGTTTTTAAGCAGAATTGAAAACAAAAGCGGAGAGGTTATTTACGAACCAATTCCAGAGTCTCACGACGTTTTAAATAAAGATATTGCCTTTGCGGTAATCAAATTGCTTCAAGGGGTTACAGAAAGTGGTTCTGGTGTGCGTTTACGTACTCAGGGCGGCGGAAGTGGAGATAATCGTTGGACAGGATATCCATACATGTTTACAAACCCAATTGCAGGTAAAACAGGAACAACGCAAAACCAGTCTGATGGTTGGTTTATGGGAATGGTTCCGAACTTGGTAACTGGAGTTTGGGTTGGATGTGAAGATCGTTCAGCACGTTTCAAAAGTTTGACTTACGGACAAGGAGCAACTGCAGCTTTGCCTGTTTGGGGGTATTACATGAAAAAGTGTTATGCTGATAAAAGCCTTCAGGTTTCTAAAGGCGAGTTTGAACGTCCGGCAAACCTTTCTATAAAAGTAGACTGTTACGCTAGGCCAGTTATAGTGAAAGATACCACACAGACCGAACAAAATACAGATGAATTTGAATTGTAATATTGTTGCAATAAACCTTATCTAATTATATATCAATCCCTTTACCAGTCTTGTAGAAGATTTGTAAAGGGATTTTTCTTTTCGTTTTATTTTTACGAAATCGTTATAATTTCACCTAAAAATCTTATTTTTATCAAAAATATTCAGCAATAAAGATAGTTTGTTATGATAACAAAAAAAGTAAATAGCGTTCATGAAGCTATTGAAGGAATCGATAGCGGTATGACCATTATGTTTGGTGGTTTCGGTTTATGTGGTATTCCTGAAAATATAATTGCAGCTTTGGTAAATACATCCATTTCAGATTTAACCTGTATTTCCAACAATGCTGGTGTAGACGATTTTGGTTTGGGATTGTTGTTGCAGAAAAAGCAGATTAAAAAAATGATTTCTTCTTATGTGGGAGAAAACGCCGAATTCGAACGTCAGATGCTTTCGGGAGAATTAGAAGTTGAATTGACGCCTCAAGGAACTTTGGCAGAACGCTGTCGTGCGGCTCAGGCTGGAATTCCTGCTTTCTTTACACCAGCAGGATACGGAACTGAAGTTGCTGAAGGAAAAGAAGCACGCGAGTTTAATGGAAAAATGCATATTATGGAAGAAGCTTTCAAAGCCGATTTTTCTATTGTAAAAGCTTGGAAAGGCGATGAAGCCGGAAATCTGATTTTCAAAGGAACAGCCAGAAACTTCAATGCTTGTATGGCGGGTGCAGGAAAGATCACAATTGCAGAAGTAGAAGAGTTGGTTCCTGTTGGTACATTAGATCCAAATCAAATTCATATTCCTGGAATTATGGTACAGCGTATCTTTCAAGGAGAAAAATTTGAAAAGAGAATTGAACAACGAACTGTAAGAGCTAGAAATTAGATAATTAGAAAATGAGGTAATTAGATAATTAATTTAGATTGCGTATAGAATTATCAAATTATCAAATTATCAAATTATCAAATTGACACATTAAAAATATGACTAGATTTAGTATAGCTCTTTTTTCGTTCGTATCGTTTCAGGTTTTTTCTCAAGGCACCAATGAACTTAGAAATCAATTGCAGCAAATCATTTCAAGTAAAAATGCGACGGTCGGAGTTTCAATAAAAAACATTGAAGACAAAGACACTTTGAGTATTAACGGAAATTTAAAAATGCCAATGATGAGCGTGTTTAAATTTCATATTGCTTTGGCAGTTTTGCATAAAGTTGATGAAGGCGAGTTCAATCTTACGCAGGAAATTTTCGTAAAAAAGAAAGACTTAAAGGAAGATACGTGGAGCCCGATGAAAGAAGATTATCCAGAAGGAAATGTAAACTTGACTTTGGATAAAATACTTCGATATACGGTTTCGCATAGTGATAATAACGGATGCGACATTTTGATCAAATTAGTTGGAGGCACAAAATACATTCAGAAGTTTATAAACGAACAGGGAATCAAGGATTTCGTTATTAAAGTGAACGAAGATCAAATGAAGACTTGGAAAAATCTGTATATCAACACCACCACTCCGTTAGCAACTACAGAATTGCTGGAGAAGTTTTTTAAAGGTAAAGTTCTAAAAGAAGAAACCACGAAGTATCTATATCAGATAATGGTAGAAACTTCAAGAGGTCTTACTTGGATGAAAGCTGGACTTCCTGAAGGAACAGAATTGGCACATCGAACTGGAATCTCTGGAACGAATGATGCTAATTTGAGAGTAGCAATGAATGACATTGGAATTGTAAAACTTCCAAATGGAAAACATCTTATTGTTTCTGTTTATTTAAAAGATATTACAGAAAAGAAAGAAGACACAGAAAAAATAGTTGCAGATATCACAAAAGCAGTCTGGAATTATTTTATTAGATAATTAGAAAATGAGTCAATTAGATAATTAATTTAGATTGTGTATAGAATTATCTTATTATCAAATTGACTAATTGACACATTAAAAAGATACATTAAAACTATGGCACTTAGTAAAGAAGATATAGCAAAACGAATTGCAAAAGAAGTAAAAGACCGTTATTTTGTAAATCTTGGAATTGGGATTCCGACTTTGGTCGCAAATTATGTTCGAGAGGATATAGCGGTTGAATTCCAAAGTGAAAATGGAGTTCTCGGAATGGGGCCTTTTCCTTTTGAAGGAGAAGAAGATGCGGATGTGATCAATGCAGGAAAACAAACCATTACAACACTTCCGGGTGCAAGTTTCTTTGATTCGGCTTTCAGTTTTGGAATGATTCGTAGCCAAAAAGTAGATTTGACAATCTTAGGAGCAATGGAGGTTTCTGAAAACGGAGACATCGCAAACTGGAAAATTCCAGGTAAAATGGTAAAAGGAATGGGAGGCGCAATGGATTTGGTGGCTTCTGCCGAAAATATCATCGTTGCCATGATGCACGTAAACAAAGCAGGAGAGTCAAAAATCTTAAAAAGATGTACTTTGCCATTAACTGGTGTAGGATGCGTTAAAAAGGTTGTAACTGAGCTTGCGGTTCTAGAAGTAACTGAAAAAGGTTTTAAGCTCTTAGAACGAGCGCCAGGTGTCTCAGTCGAGCACATCATCGCCTCAACCGAAGCCGATTTGATTATTGAAGGAGAAATTCCTGAGATGGATATCAGCTAAAAAAAATTTTTTTTCTAAAAAAACGATCAAGGCCAGCTTTTAAAAGAGCTGGCCTTTTTTGTAGGAATTAATTAAAGGATTTACAGTTATTGATTTTAATAAACTATAGTAGATTCAAAACTTATTTTTAAATATAAACAACTACTAATCAGTCAAATAATTGTTTTTTGAGCTATTTTCTTACGAAATCAATATGGTTTGTTACATAAAAATGGAATTAATGTAAAAAATGTTGCTTTTAATCGATTAAAGACATATTTAATCGATTATATAACATAAATAAAATATTTTTACACAAAAATAAAGTATTTACCTACATTAAATATTTTGTTTGTAATCCATTTAACCAAAATTAAATACCACATTATTATGGAAAGAAAATTACCTAAGATTATGGCGTCAGCCGTTATTATTCTTACATTTTCAGCAACTGTATTTGCTCAGAATACAGACAAGCGGATAAATCAGAAAAATTTATCAGAAAATGGACAACCGAGTCTAATCACTTTTAGTGATAAATCTACTTACAAGGGAACAGATTACAATACTGTTTTTAAAGAGCAACTTGGACTAAAGGATAACCAATCTTTTTTGAAAGTTAAAACCGAATCAGACAGAGAGGGGTTTACTCATGAAAAGTTTCAGTTGTATGAACAGGGAATTAAAGTAGAATTTGCCAATTATACATTACATTCTAAAGAAGGTAAATTAGTTTCTATGAATGGTGAGTTTTATGCCTTTAAAAATGTAAAAACTACTCCGAAATTATCAAGTCAGGATGCATTTGCTAAAGCGATTGCTTACACGGGAGCAAAAGAATACTTATGGGAAAAACCCGAAGATGCTGCTGCAATGGATTATGAAAAACCAAAAGGGGAGTTGGTTTTATTACCAGATATGGAAGAACAAGGGCAGGATAGAAAATCAGACAAAGTTCGATTGGCTTATAAGTTTGATATCTATGCTACGAATCCGTTGAGCAGAGGTGATCTCTATATCGACGCTGAAACCGGAAAAGTTTTGTTTTATAATGCTACAATAAAACACCTTGGAGAATATAGTCACGGAGGGAAATTGGAATCTGCGAAAGCAAATCAAAAGGAAATATCTAATGCAAAAGCTGCAATTGTTTCGGCAAATGCAGCGACACGTTATAGCGGAACTCAGGTCATTCAGACTACTCTAAGTGGATCTTCTTATATTTTATCTGATGGAACTCGCGGAAATGGAATTCAAACCTATAATTCTGCCAGAACAGCGACATACCCAACAACCAATTTCACCGATGCTGACAATAACTGGACAGCTGCTGAGTATAATAATACAAATAAAGATAATGGAGCATTAGATGCACATTGGGGTGCTGAAATGACATATGATTATTGGTCTGCTGTTCATGGAAGAAACAGTTATGACAATGCTGGAGCAAAAATTAAAAGTTATGTTCACTACAATTTAGTAGCTGCTGGATATCCAAATAACAATAATGCATTCTGGAACGGAAGTGTTATGACTTATGGCGACGGAACAGGAACTGGAGGATTTGATATCTTGACGTCAATAGATGTTGCTGGACATGAAATAGGACATGCGGTTTGTACTTATACAGCAAATCTTGCTTATCAAAAAGAATCAGGGGCAATGAATGAGGGTTTCTCTGATATTTGGGGAGCTTGTATCGAATATCGTGCTGCACCAACAAAATCGACATGGTTAGTGGGAGAAGATATCGAAAGAAGATCAGGGCATCTTGCTTTGCGTTCTATGAGTAATCCAAAATCTGAAGGGCAACCAGATACTTATGGAGGAACTAATTGGGTGAGCCAAAGCTGTACACCCACTAGTAGTAATGATTATTGTGGCGTTCATACCAATTCGGGAGTTCTGAATCATTGGTTTTATATTTTATCAGTTGGTAAATCAGGAACAAATGATATTGGAAGCACCTATAATGTGACAGGTATAACTATAGATAAAGCGGCAAAAATTGCCTATCGTTTAGAAAGTGTGTATTTAACCGCAAATTCTACTTATGCAAATGCAAGGACATCAGGAATACAATCTGCAATAGATTTGTATGGTGCAGGTTCGGCTGAAGTTATAGCAACAACCAATGCTTTTTATGCAGTAGGTATTGGCCCAGCTTATGTAGGATCTAGTGATACTGTTGCGCCTACAGCTCCAACAAGTCTTGCAGCTTCGGGTACTACGGGAACAACAACTAATTTATCGTGGACAGCCTCAACAGATAATGTAGCTGTTACAGGGTATGATATTTACCAAGGAACAACATTAAAAGGTTCGTCTACAACAACTAGTTATACCGTAACTGGTTTAACAGCATTAACAGCTTATAGTTTTAGTGTAAAAGCTAAAGATGCAGCAGGAAATGTTTCGACAGCGAGTAATACAGTAAATGTTACAACTACTTCTGCGGCACTAACATATTGTACATCTCAGGGTAATAGTACAGCAGACGAGAGAATTGGTAAAGTTGTATTTGGAACAATCAATAATACATCTACAGGAACAGCGGGTTATGAAAATTACACCTCAATTTCGACAAATGCAACAAGAGGAACTGCATATACAATTACGCTCACACCGAGCTGGACATCTACAGTTTACAGTGAAGGATATGCTGTATTTATAGATTATAATCAAGATGGTGATTTTGCCGATTCTGGTGAAACGGTTTGGACAAAAGCGACATCAACAGCAACTTCGGCATCTGGAACTATTACAATTCCGGCTACGGCAACTCTTGGGACAACAAGACTTAGAGTTTCTATGAAATACAATGGAGTTCCAACATCTTGCGAAAGTTTTTCTTATGGACAAGTTGAAGATTATTCGATAAACATAACAGCTTCAGGAGCAATTGTGAATGAAGAACTTGTTGCGGGATTGATAGAGACTAATGAAAATTCTGAATTTGTATTATATCCAAATCCTGTTGCAAATGAGCTAAATGTCTCATTCTTAAATAATAAAGGATATACATTTAGAATTACAAATGTTTTAGGTCAACAAATTAGTAAAGGTGAACTTTCTGAAAGCCCTATAGATGTAAGTCTGTTAAGTACAGGAGTTTACATTATAGAATTGAACAACGGTACAAAAAGAATCGTTAAGAAATTCGCTAAAAAATAAAATAATAACTATAAAAAAGTAAAAAACCGCCTACTTGGGCGGTTTTTCTTTTTTCAAAATCTTAGAAACTTTAAAAACTATAAATTAAATGAAGCTCCTAAACTAAAAGTAGCTTGATTATTCAAATGATAAAAAGGATCATTGTTTGAACCGTATTTTGCAATTGGGAATCCGATTTCTGTGAAAACACCAAATCCATCTGTAAAGAAATATCGACCACCAACGTGTCCGCCGAAATTATGTAAACCTAAGCTTAATCCAGGGTAAACGTCCAATTCTTTTACACCAATTACGCTAGATAAGTTAGCATTGATTCTTGCTTTTGCATCAAAACGATCTGAGAAATCTGGCTCAGCATCACGGTAAGGATTTGTGCTGCCGTGGTAGAAACCGTTAAAATTATCAAACCCTAGTATGTAGTTAGCAACAAAACCAAAAGAGAAATTTTCTCCTAAACCAAAATCAACAGAACCTTGAATTCCAGAACCACCATCTTGTAAATTAGCTCCTACGTTTACTTTAATATCTCCCTTTCCTTTAAAAGCTTCTTGAGCATTAACAAATCCGAATGTAACTAAAAATACAAGTGTAATAACCTTTTTCATAAAAATTTAATATTAATTATTTGGGCAGCAAATGTAAAATTTAAATAAATTAATTCCTACCTTTTTCGTTAAAATAGAGTTCGTTCAGTGGTTCACTTTGCCAGTATTCCTTAGTATCAACATCTAAAATCGTAAGCGGACCTCTAAATGCTGCGCCTGTATCTACATTCCAGACACAAGCTCTGTTTACAGGAACCGTTTCTCCAATTCGGGTAACGGGTGTGTGACCAATATAAACTTCCTTATAAACGGTAAATCTTTTCGGATAGTGTAAATCGTCTTCTTTTAATTTTGGGTCTAATGAAAGTGCTGTTTCCCAAAGGGTTCTATCCCAGTAAAATAGTTTAGAAAAATATTCCCATTTTACACCATTCAAATTAGTGAAGCCTGCATGAACAAACAAACGATTGTGATCGTCAAGATAAAAATCCTGAAGATTTTCTAGAAATTCGATATGCGCTTTCTTTTTCTCTTCAGAAATTTTAGCATAACCTTCAACCGTAGCTTTTCCGCCATGTTTGTACCACATTTCTTCATCAAAATCATCATGTCTGTTTTCGAGCCAGTCCAAAGCCAGCTGATCATGATTTCCTCGTATGCAGATGCAGTTTTGTTTGCTTTTTAAATCAATCAAATAGTCGATTACTTCAACAGACTGACTCCAGCCGTCAACATAATCGCCCAAAAAAATTAGAGTATCTTCTGTGGTAACGTTGGCTCTCTCTAGTACTTGTTCAAGTGCAAGTAATCCGCCATGAATGTCACCTATAACAAATGTTCGCATTATTTAATTTTTCGAGTAGAAGAACAAAAATAGAAAGAATAATTGGTTTGAACTCATTGAATTCAGATTCTTTAAAAATTGATATGATTTATAACTACTTACAATACTTTTTTATTATTTTTCCTCAGTAAATTTGCAAAATGTCTGAAACACCAACATATCGCAAAATTATCCATATTGATATGGATGCATTTTACGCATCGGTAGAACAGATGGACAATCCGGAATTAAGAGGCAAACCGGTAGCAGTTGGAGGTTCTGAAAATCGAGGTGTAGTTTCGGCTGCAAGTTACGAAGCCAGAAAGTTTGGCGTTCGTAGTGCCATCAGCGGGGTTTTAGCAAAAAAATACTGCCCGGACATTATCTTCGTCAGACCCAGATTTGATCGTTACAAGGAAATTTCATCCAAGATTCATAAAATCTTTCATGATTATACTGATTTAGTCGAGCCTCTTTCGCTTGACGAAGCTTACTTGGACGTTACCAAAAACAAAAAAGGAAATCCTAGCGCAAGTCTTTTGGCACAGGAAATTAGGCAAAGAATTTTTAATGAAGTAGGGTTGACGGCTTCGGCTGGAATTTCGATCAATAAATTTGTGGCTAAAATTGCCAGCGATTATAACAAACCAAACGGACAAAAAACGGTAAATCCCGACGAGGTAGAAGCTTTTCTGGAGGATCTTCCCATTCGTAAATTTTACGGAGTTGGAAAAGTAACTACAGAAAAAATGTATCAGCTCGGAATTTTTACAGGAACCGATTTGAAAAGCAAATCTCTAGAGTTTTTAGAAAAGCACTTCGGAAAATCGGGAACATTTTATTACCATGTGGTTCGAGGCATTCATAATAGCGAAGTAAAATCTTCACGAATTACCAAATCTGTTGCTGCAGAACATACTTTTGATGTGAATTTGTCTTCGGAGATTTTTATGATGCAACAGTTGGAGCGTATTGCAACTTCGCTAGAGAAACGTCTTCAAAGGCATAACATTTCTGGAAAAACGATTACGCTCAAAATCAAATACAGCGATTTTTCGCAGCAGACGAGGAGTAAAACGCTTCCCTATTTTATTTCTGATAAAAGTCTGATTATGGAAAACGTTGAGGAATTATTGTACCAGGAAAAAATGAAAGATTCAGTACGATTGCTCGGAATTTCGTTGAGCAATTTAAATAACGAGGTAAAAAAAGCGGTGGTAGTACAGCTTAAATTTACTTTTTAATAACAATTTTGAAAAGTTTAAAATAAGGCTAGGTTATGAATAACAAGATTTTTCTGCTATCTTTGAGTAAAAAGATTATATCTGTCTTCTGAATTGATTTTGTATGAAAAATAGAAATTCCGACGATCCGTTACAGCGAAATTCAGTTCCAATTCTTTCTTGGGATTTTCATTACGAATATCTAAACGAGCTAAAAGCATTAAGTACTGATTTAAAAAGGGTAAGCGAAATCTCAGATGAGTTTATCTGGGATGAAAAAACGCTCAATATTCAGGAACGAATCAAAAATGAAGTGGTTTTAATAACCGATTTAGATTTGAAAATAGTTTTCGCGTCAAGCGGAATAAAAAAAATGACGGGTTACAAAGAAGAAGAAGTCTTAGGAAAAACCCCTAAGATGTTTCAAGGCCCAGCAACTTCACAAAAAGATTTAAAGGAAATTAGAGATGCGGTAAAAAAGAAGATTCCTTTTGCCAAAACCCTCGAAAATTATAGAAAAAACGGTCAAACCTATAAATGTAAAATCGATGCCTCGCCAGTTTATAACCTGAAAGGTGAGATATCTCATTTTATAGCCTTCGAAAAACAAGACATAAGCGCTTAGTTATTTTGCCGCAAAGGCACTAAGACACAAAGATGTTTTTTAAAGAGAAAAAAATAAAGCTATCCGTTAGGGATAGCTTTATTTTTATAAAAAACTTTGCGTCTTAGTGCCTTTGTGGCAAAACATCTTTATAAATTAGCAAAGAAATCATTTCCTTTATCGTCGGTGATAATAAACGCAGGGAAATCTTTGACGGTGATTTTACGAACAGCTTCCATTCCTAATTCTTCAAAATCAACAACTTCCACTTTTAAGATATTATCTTGAGCCAAAATAGCAGCAGGCCCACCGATAGACCCCAAATAGAATCCGCCGTATTTGTTGCAGGCATCAGTAACTTGTTTGGTACGGTTTCCTTTTGCCAGCATAATCATACTTCCGCCATTTTTCTGGAATTCATCCACATAAACATCCATACGACCCGCAGTTGTTGGTCCGAAACTTCCAGAAGCCATTCCGTCTGGAGTTTTTGCAGGACCAGCGTAATACACGGGGTGATTTTTGAAATACTCTGGCATTGGTTTTCCAGCGTCTAACAATTCTTTAATTTTTGCGTGAGCAATATCTCGGGCAACAATTACAGTTCCGTTTAGTTTTAAACGAGTTTTAACAGGATATTGAGATAATTTAGCCAAAATATCTGCCATAGGTTGATCTAAATCAATTTCTACAGGAGCTTCTAAATGCGGAGCTGTTTCTGGTAAAAATTGCTTTGGATTTACTTCTAACTGCTCAACAAAGATTCCATCTTTAGTGATTTTTCCTTTGATATTTCTATCTGCCGAGCAAGAAACACCCAATCCAACCGGACAAGAAGCTGCGTGACGAGGCAAACGGATTACACGAACATCGTGCGTGAAATATTTTCCTCCAAATTGCGCTCCAATAGCACTTTCTTGGCAGATTTTCTGAACTCTTTCTTCCCATTCAAAATCACGGAAAGCTTGGCCCGCCATGTTTCCAGAAGTTGGAAGGTGGTCATAATATCCAGCAGAAGCTTTTTTAACAGCGCTTAAGTTTGCTTCAGCAGAAGTTCCGCCAATTACCAAAGCTAAATGGTATGGAGGACAAGCAGAAGTTCCTAAATCTTTAATTTTTGTGCGAATGAATTCATCTAATGATTTTTCATTCAACAAAGACTTTGTTTGTTGGTATAAGTATGTTTTGTTTGCAGATCCTCCACCTTTTGCCATGAACAAAAAGTCGTAAGAAGTTCCTTTTTTAGCATAAATATCAATTTGTGCCGGAAGATTTGATCCTGAATTTTTCTCTTCAAACATCGAAATCGGAACAATCTGAGAATAACGTAAATTTCTTTTTTGATACGTATTAAAAATACCACGGCTTAACCACTCTGCGTCATCAACACCAGTAAAAATGCTTTCGCCTTTTTTAGCCATTACAATCGCAGTTCCAGTATCTTGACAGCTTGGCAACTGACCTTCAGCAGCGACAGAAGCATTTTGAAGCAAGTTGTAAGCTACAAATCGATCATTGTCTGTTGCTTCTGGATCGTCAAGAATTTTTCTTAGTTTCTGTAAATGCGTTGTTCGTAGCATAAACGAAACATCTGTCAAAGCTTCTTCAGCCAATAATTCTAAACCTTTTGGATCAACGGTTAAAACTTCACGTTCTCCAAATTGTTCTACTTTCACAAAATCAGAAGTGATTTTGCGATACTGCGTATCATCCTTTAAGATCGGATAAGGATCTTGGTATATAAAATCGATCATTGTTTTGTTTTTTTACAAATTTAGAAATTATTTACCTAAGAAAGAATTTGAATTAGGACTCTTCTGCAGATGTTTTTTACTCTGCAGCGTTAAATTGATCAAACGTCATCTTTTTTTCAAAGTACGGTTTGTCTTTGGCAGAGAGTAACATTTTTTTCCATTTATTATCTTTTAATTCGAAAGCTATTGAGTCTGAGTGCTTAAGGATGCCCATGTCCATGTTTTCATCTTCGTCCGCAGGTATAAACGCAACAGTTTTGCAATAAAAGGATTTTGGATCAGATTTAGTAGAAGTATTTACAATTTCAACCCAGCTTCCCCAGCCGCTGTCGGTCATAGAGCTCCATTGGTGTACCAATTGTAATCCGCTGTTTTTTAGATAATACAAGTAGTTGTCATGCGCATAGCCACAAGCAGGAAATCCAACGGTGATTTGTATGAATGGCGAATTTTTAGAAGTTTCAGATGTTAATCCGTAAGAAGCCGTCCACTCAGAATCTTTCTCAAAACCTTTTATAGCAACTTTAGAAGAGGCGCTTTTGGTTTTATTCTGATAAAAGTCTAATCGGTATTTTACCGTAACGATACTGTCCTTGTCTGCTTGCTGATCTACCAAATGCGCCAGTATAAAATCTGTAGAAGATTCTGTTCCGTCCGTGTAAATGGCTACAGTATCAGTTTTAATAATCTTTTCATCAGCAGAAACCTCTAATGTCTCTTGCGGTTCAATGATTTCTGCTATAGGTGGCGCAGCATCTGTAGGTTTTGTTTTTTGACATCCGATAAAAATAAGTAGGGAGAAAAATAGAGTGTGGATTTTCATCTTTGGGGAGATATTTAATTGTTTTTTTAATTCTAGCGAAACCTCTAAAGTATAAAATTATGAGATTTTTTTGAAGAAAAAAGAAAAAGAAGCACATGAAAAATAAGTTTAATTACTTTCAAGGCTTCTTTTAAAACTTTAATTAATTAGTCTTTATTCTTTGTAATAAAGGTATTTAGAGTGGTTTTTTTTAGGATAAAAAAATGTTCTTAATTTTTTAAAAAAACCAAGTTGCTACAAAAATGGCTGTAATTACACAGATTAAATCTACCAATAGCATTGTACCCAAAGCGTAACGAGTGTTTTTGATGTTTACAGATCCAAAATAAACCGCAATTACGTAGAAAGTACTCTCGGCGCTGCATTGGAAAATACTGCTTAGTCTTGCAGTTAAAGAATCGGCTCCAAAAGTATTCATGGAATCAATTAGGAAACCTCTTGAACCTGCAGAACTAAATGGACGAAGCATCGCAACTGGCAGCGCATTAGTAATTTCTTTGCTTACACCTAAATTCGAAAAGACAAATCCGATTGCATCGCTGATAATTTCGAATAAACCGCTGTTTCTGAATAGTGAGATTGCAACCAGCATTCCTAAAACATAAGGAAAAATCGTAACTCCAGTTTTAACTCCGTTATTGGCGCCAACTACAAAAGTGTCGAAAACAGTGGTTTCTGCCTCTTTGAATTTTTTTTCATGTATGAATGAGAAAATTAGAGTAAATGCAATAATGGCAATTAAGATTAATCCAGAAAGGTTAGAAGTAAAATAGTTTTTTCCGATTAAGTCCAAATGATTCACATACATCAGCAAACTTACAATTGCAGCAATTAGAACCATCAAACCAATAAGAAGCGAAGCACTTTTAAAATTGATTTTTTGTTTGATTCCAACAATCAGGAAAGCCGCAATGGTTCCGATGAAAGATGTTATAATACAAGGCAGCATAACATCGGCAGGATTACTGGCGTTTGCCGCAGCACGGTAACCAATAATTGAAGTTGCAATTAAAGTCAAACCAGAAGCATGAAGGCACATAAACATGATTTGCGCATCACTGGCTTTGTCTTTTTCGGGATTTATTTCTTGTAAACTTTCCATGGCTTTCAATCCGAATGGCGTTGCGGCCGAATCTAATCCTAAGAAATTGGCAGCAAAATTCAAAGTCATGTAAGATATCGAAGGGTGATTTTTAGGAATACTCGGGAAAACTTTCACAAAAACCGGACTCAAAGCTTTGGCCAATTTTCCTGAAACTCCAGAAACGATTAAAAGTTCCATCAAACCACAGAAAAAAGCTAAATAAGCAATAAGAGGCAAAATTAGATCGACCAAAGTGCTTTTACAAGTTGGCAATAAACCATCAGATTTTTGAAGTCCGCTGTAAATTTTTACGGTTTTGTTTTTGTAAACGTAAGTAGTGTCGGCATTAAGCGTATCACGATTGATAATCATGGTCTGATCTGGCGCTTTTTTAATGCTGTCTTTTAAGAAAGCAGGAAGTTCTTCGACGTATTTTTCAGAAACCAAAATTGGATCGTCTTTCTTTCCATTCAAAATAGAATCAATGGTATACGTGTTGGCAGTAAACAAACTGACTACAATAAAAACAATCGAAGAAATAAAAATCGCTAACCAAAATCTGCTTAATACCATAATTGTAATTTTTTGTAAATGTAATTATTTAGCAATAATAAGCATAAAGATTTTATGTAATGAGACGGTAATTTGAGTTTATATGTCGCCCAGCTGGGGCTTTTTGAAATAGGAAATTTCATTCGCTATTAATATATCGCTCTTCCAGAGCTCTTTTTGAATTTTAGTTAGGTGAAATAGCTCTGGAAGAGCGAAATATTTATAGAAATCGATTAGACAATAATTAAAAAGCCTCAGCGGGGCAAAATCTAATTTATCTATTTTTTTAAATGGACTATTCAATCACAACTTTGGTTTCCAAATAGGTTTCAAAAGCTTTAATTCCTTCAAACAAAATTTCCTTTTTCGAACTTTCGGTTTCATTAAAAAATTCCGTTTCAATTTTAGCGTGATCTTTTTTTATGGTTCGTTTCCAGATTCCAATTACTTTTCCGTTTTCTAAAATTATGGGTTTAAAAATGCCATTATTGGTAAAAACTTTTGATTGATGTTCGGTATTAAAAGAAACATCGCGTGTTTTATACGAAATTAAAATTTCATCAAAAGCGGGAAGAAAATGTAAGCTTTCGCGAAAATTTTCCTCGTCTCTTAGCCCTTGTTTAAACCAATATTGTTGATTATCAATAGTAATATTTTCTAATCGCAACTCTATTGCGTTAATTGTTTTCTTGCATATTGTAGCAGGAAATCCTGACCACCATGAAAAATCATACACTGTTGCTGGGCCATGACTTTCAAAATAGCGTAAGGCAAGTTTGGCTAATGCTTCTTCTGTTGACAATTTGGTTTTTGGTTTAGAAACTCTTTCTTCCAGCAGCGTATAAGTAATTTGTTTGCCTTTCATTTTACCATTGCAAACTAAACCATCCAATTCGGCATTCATCATTACAATAACAGGGGATAAATCTCCAGTTTTTTTCTGAATGTTAAGTTCCTGCATGATTTCCTCTCGTGTTAAATGATTATTTCCTGCTAGAAGTTTTTCTATGGCGGCATTGACCTGATCGAATTTCTTTTCGTCAAAACCATGCTGTTTAGCCATTGTAGCAAAAAGGCGCTTTACTTGTGGCGAAGAAAGCTCGAGCATCCAATAAATATCATCAGGAGAAACAAAATGCCAAGTTGGACGCAGAATATGAGTTCGAATAATTTGAGCTGAATTTATGGCTTCTTCTATTTCTTTTTCGCTTGAACTACAACGAGAACCAATTGCCCATTTTGCCATAGCATAATCCTGAGCTTGCATAGCACCGAAATGCTTTACAATTTCTTGAGGAGAACATTGATTTTCCTGATAAAGCTTCTGAGAAGCCATACGATAATGTGAAATTTCCGAATGAATCATTTTTAGCGATTAATTTAAACCATAAAAGTTATACAAGTTCACATAAAAATGACCTTAGTATCTTATCAACTCAGAACCTTAGCATCTAAAAAGAAGCTATACATGAATAATCTCTTCATCAATCAATAAATCTTCGCGGCGCAAGCGAAGAAAAACCTGCGCAACTGCAATGGTGTCTTTTTCGCAATACGTAATAATTCGATCAATGTCTTTTTCGACATAATAGACGTGAGCAACCTGGCTTCCGTCAATATCGCCTTTTGGCGAAGGAACTCCCAAAATCTTGGTTAGCAATTTTAGCGAAGTAAAATGCTTATAATCGCCAAATTTCCATAATTCGAGAGTATCGAGATGCGGAATTTCCCAAGGTTTTTTACCGAACAAATTCAATTTGTCGGGAATGGGCATTTGGTTGATGATCATTCTTCGGGCAATAAACGGAATGTCAAATTCTTTTGAATTATGTCCGCAGAGCAAATGTTGAGGCTGATTAAAATGATTGTTAACCAGATTCGAAAAGTCTTTTAAGATTTTCTTTTCTTCACCAAAAAACGAAGTCACCCTAAAATTACGAACATCTCCTTTGATGGTAAAAAAGCCAACAGAGATGCAGATTATCTTTCCGAACTCGGCCCAAATTCCCGCACGTTCGTAAAATTCTTCAGGTGTAAACTCCTCTTTTCGTTGATATTGTGTTTTCAAATCCCAAAGCGATTGCATTTCCGCATCAAGCGAATTGAAGCTTTCTTCTTCGGGAACGGTTTCTATATCAAGAAATAAAATGTTATTGAGGTTTATTTTTTCAATCATTTTTAAGACTTCTTAGATATTAGATAATTAGACTTGTATTTTTATGTTTTACAAATATGCGTAAAATTCTTACTATTTAAAAATCGTTAGAATAAACTTTGTTGTGCAGACGGACATTCGTGTTCCAAAAGCCATTTTTTGCGTGACAATCCGCCAGCATATCCAGTTAAAGAACCATTTGTTCCAATAACGCGGTGACAGGGAACCACAATCCAAAGCGGATTTTTGCCATTTGCTGATGCTACAGCGCGAATTGCTTTTACATCGCCCAATTTCTTGGTCTGGTCCATATAACTAACCGTTTTTCCGTAAGGAATTTCTAAAAGAGATTTCCAGACTTTCTGCTGGAATTCGGTTCCTTGCGGATTTAGTTTAAGATCAAAATCGGTTCTTTTCCCTTCAAAATATTCATTCAATTGCGAAACGGCTTCTTGCAAAACGGCTGGAATTTTCTTAGAAACTTCATTTGTTCCAACATCGGAAACAGAAATTACCGAAATACCGCTTTCATCTCCAATGATTTTGGTGATTCCGAGAGGCGAATTGATGAAAACTGTTTCCATGATTTTTGAGTTATAACCGTATAGAAGCAAAGGTCAATCGCAAAGTTCGCAAAGTTTTTTTAAATCATGTAAGTAATTTAAGTTTTTGTATAACGCTTTAAACGATTGTCACTCTGAGTGAGTTTAAGGCTTGTGAAAAATAATATATCCCTGACTTTTTTAAGTCTAGAAACATAAAGAATCAATTAAAAAGTCATTAATAGTCCACAGTTTGATTCTTTGGCTTCTTCGTAAATCTCAATTAATTCTTCATAAGCTTGGATAACTTCTTTGTCTAAGCTTTCAGTCTCGAAGATACTTATGAAGTTTTGTTTTAAAGTTATTAGTTCTTTATGAATGCTAGAAATTTGCTGAGAGTCAATAAAACCAAGTCCCATTCTGCCTGGGTCTAAAGTAAAGTTTTCAGAATCTAATGATTTGCCAAGTATATAATATTCATTATTAAACTTAAGGTCTAATTCATCAAATGATTCTAATAATAATTCCCAGCTATAAGATAACCCTAATTCTTCATCAGGATTATAATATTTTGTCATTGCAAAATCTGCTAGTTCTTGAATATCTTCGGTTTCTAACTCTTCTATCCATTCAGATGTAAGTTCTTCTCCTGAATAAGGTGACTTTAAATCGTTTAAATTTTGGTTTATAAAAGAAATTAACAATTTTTCGTTATCTGTTTCTCCAGCAGTAAGAATGATTTCTGATAATTCTTTTGTGAATGCTGACGTATTAAACAAAAATGATTTGTGTTCCATTGACATGATTTTCGCGTTAAAAATTTTTTGCAAAAATGTTTTATGGATGTGTTTTTAATAGCCTCAATAAGATGTATTTGTATCACTTTAAGTTTAAATAAGGATTTTAACTTTACCAAGCCGGATATCTTAGAGTTTAATAATTATCTAAACAGAATTTATAGTTCAAATAGTTTTCAATCTTTTCGCTAGAAACCACTTTTTTAATATTTGATTTTTCAGAACTGAATTTTGGTTCTGGCAAATTCATTTCAATCGCTTTTTGAGTGTAATAGTCTTCTCTTGTTGGATGAAAAGGCGCAACTGCATTAAAAACTTCATTCCATTTCGATTGATTTATGATTTCGTCAATAATGCCAATACAATCGTTTTGATGAATTAAATTGATTGGAGCATCAGGATTGTCTAGGTTTGCTTTTCCAGCTAAAAACTTTATAGGATGACGATCTGCACCAATTAATCCGCCGAAACGCAAAATTGTAGTGTCGAAGTTTTGATTTTCTTGAAGAAGCTTTTCAGCTAAAACTAACTGTTTACCACTTTCATTATCTGGATTTGGACTCGTTTCTTCTGTTACCAAACCATTTTCATCTCCATAAACCGATGTTGAACTTACAAAAAGGACTTTCTTAACCGTTGATTTTGCTATAAACGGAATCAAATTCTTGATTTTTTCTACAAAAGCTTTCTTCTCAGAATTAGGATCGACGGTTCTTAATTTTGGAGGAATGTCTATGATTAAGATTTCGCTTTCCGCTAAAAAATTAGTGGTATTTTCAGAAACACTTTCGCTTTCAACAGTTACTAAAAACGAATTTATTCCTGCATCTTTTAAAACTGAAAGTTTATTTTCTGAAGTTGTTGACCCGTTTACTGCATTTCCTTTTGCAAGTAATGTTTTTGCTAAAGGAAGTCCTAGCCAACCGCAACCAAGTATACTAATTTTTGTCATTTTTTCTTTTTAAGTTGCAAAGTTACAAAGTTACAAAGTTGCAAAGAAAATTAAACTTAGCGTCTTGGCGACTTTGCAAGATTAAAAGTCACAGAGAGATTCTTTGGTTACAAAGTTAAAGTAAATCGGACTTTGTCTTTTCCTTTTGCGCCCATTCTGTTATAAAATTTAATAGCTCTTGTATTGAATTCTGGAGTTTGCCATTGTATGTTGACACAATTGTTTTGTTTTCCGATTTCTTTTAATTTCTCGATTAAGATTTCGCCAATTCCAAAACCTCTCGTTTCTTCTTCCAAAAACAAACAATCCATATAAAGAAAGTCTTGCGCATTCCAGGTTGAAAAATCAAAAGTGTAAGAGGCATAACCGACAATGGTTTCTTCTGTAGCCACAACCAAACAATATAGTTTTGGGTTTGGACCAAATAAAGCATTTTTTAAACCTTTTTCTTTTCCTTCAGGAGAAAATTCGGCTTTTTCAAATTCGGCATGTTTCTGAATTAAAACCAATAGTTTAGGCAAGTCTGTGATTTCGCAGTTTCTTATTGAATATTCCATTGCAAGTTGATTTCGTTTTGTAAAAAGCTGATAAAATGATAAAAATAATCGGGATAACTTTCATTGGCGCGTGTTGCAATGAAGTGCTTTCTTTTTAAACCATTTTTTCCAACTTTTACTGCTTTTAGCGAAGTGGTTTTTAAATATGGCGTAAATGCCCATTTTGCCATCGACATGACTCCCATATCGGCTTTTACCATTTCTAGAGAAGCTTCGGTTAATGGCATCGGAGTTATTTTCTTCGGACTTACTTTGGCTGGAGCCAAAAGAAACTGATGAATAGTAACGGTTTCTAACGGAAGCGAATGAATTATAAAATGCTCGTTAATAAAATCTTCTGCAACGACATATTTTTTATCTGCCCAAGCATGATTTTCAGAAACTACCATTACCACCTCGTCCTGAAAAAGCTCTTGATATTTTATATTGCTGTCTTTTATCTGATCACTTACAATGGCAATGTCAATTGTGTTTTCTAGAAGTTTTTGCAACGGGATATGAGTCGCTTCGGCTACTATTTTCAATTCGACATTTGGGTATAAAAGATGAAATTGCTTTAAAACGGAAGGAAGCCAATGGTAACTTGAGAAACATTCAGTACTGATTCGGATTTCGCCATGTTCGCCAAAGACCATTTGTTTGATTTGAGTTTCGGCTTCGGCAAGTTTGTTCAGGATTTCATTGGCCAGTTCGTAGATTTTTTCGCCTGCTTTTGTAAGTACTAGTTTTTTATTTGTTCTTAAAAAAATGGCTGTTCCCAATTGATATTCGGCTTCTTTAAGCTGATGACTCAAAGCCGATTGTGTCAAATGAAGTTTGTCGATCGCTTTTGTGATGCTTCCTTCTTCGACAATTGCTTTTATCAATTTTAAGTGGCGTATTTCCATTTTTTGAAGAATTAATACGCAAAGTAACAAAATTTTAAACTGGCTTTTGCATGAAAAAAAGTAATGCTTTTGATGAATTCTTTTCGTTTTTATGATGTTTGATGTTCCGCTACTTTTGGAAAAGTAAAACATCAAAACTCAAACAACATGGAAGCACAAATTAAACATTATGAAAACAAACTAGCTTTTGAAATGGATCCATCTGATTTATTTGAAGCTTTAAACAATGGCGAGAAAATAATTGTAATCGATGCCAGAAGAGCTTTTGGATACGATGAAGAACATATTCCGAATGCAGTTAATATTCCGCACCGCGAAATGAATTTAGAAACTACAAGTCATTTAGATAAAGATATTCTGTATGTGACATATTGCACAGGAATTGGCTGTAACGCTTCGACAAAAGGAGCTTTGAATATGACGAAATTAGGTTTTAAAGTAAAAGAACTAATTGGCGGACTAGAATGGTGGAAAATCGACGGATATGCAACCGAAGGTACAAAAGGCGAAAAGAAAGGTTTGAAAATAGAATGCGCTTGCTAAAACTGAAAAAGGCAGACTTTAGAAAATTATAAGTCTGCCTTTTTTATTTAAGTTTTATTCAATTTTAATGTTGTTTTTCTCTGCAATTTTTTTGAATACATCCTCTTTGTTTTCCGATTTCATTTTCTGGTAAAGAGCACCAATAAGCTGTTCCGAATCTTTTGCATATTCAGAATTTTCATTGGTATAAATGATATGGGCCAAAAAAAGATTATCCAATGCTTTTTCATCATCTTTCAGCATGAAATAGTTTTTTCCAGCACCAAAATAGCCTTCAGCATTGTCTGGATGATATTGGATTAGTTTTTCATAATAACTTATCGAAGTTTTATAATCAGATTTAAAAGTATACACAACACCAATATTCATTAAGGCAAAATTCCCTTCGGGATAAATTTCGAGCGATTTTTTATAATATTTAATGGCATTATCATAATCGCTTAACTGTCTGTAAGAAACTGCCATGTCATCAAGAGCAAGAACAAAATTTGGATCTTCTTTTAGAGCTAGCTGAAAACTTTCGATAGCCATTTTATAGTTGCTCTGGCGCATAAAATCTTTTGCAATTATATAAGAGTTCTGCGCGTTTTTGTTCTTCGATTCACTATAAAAAACATCGTCTTTGTTTTCCATTAATTCAGGAACCAGATTCGGACATTTTTTTGAAATGACACCTTGAACTTTCAGAATCATTCCCTGAATGCCTTCAACTGTGTTTATTGATTCTCTAACTTTAGGATCTTTATCTGTCAAGATCACTTCGCTCATTGGTTTAGTTAGACAATCTCTATAAACGTCTTCAGTAACTTTTGAACTTTTTTCTAAACACTCGCATGCTTTTGTGGCGATTTTTTCTTCAACGGTTTGCGCATTCAGTGCCAGAAAGCCGCTAAAAGTTAAAAATAACGAGAAGTTTTTTTTCATTTTAAATGATTAAGGTTAGAGTGATTTTCTTATTCTGGTTTAACAACTGCCGGTTTCAAAGTATCTTTACTTACTGCCAAACTATCTACTGGCACAACAGGCTCAATAGGTTTTACTGGCGGCACATATCTTTTGATTTTCTGCTGTATTAAAATGGCATCATTTAAAACAAATGGTGTTGGCATCATCCAATCATTTCTTGGTTTAACATTCAATAGCGGATTGCTCATTAAATCGAATGAACTTTCGATTAAATCCATATCAAAAATAGACGATTTATTGATGTAGAATTCCATTTCAAGGGGTTCATTCCCTACAACATAATAACATAAAATTTTGCTGTCTTCTCTTTGCAGGCGATTTCCTTTTTCGCCAGAAGTTGCCACTCCGTTTGCTTTAAAGTTAAAGAACGTCATTTTCGGATTAGCATAAATGTCATAACGGTTTACTTTTCTGTTTGGAGTAATTTTGATTTTTAGATATCTATTATTTCCAATTACACTGTCTCTTAAAAATTGAATTGTTGGTTTCGGAACTTCAACAACCGGAGCAATAGCGCTATAGGTAAATGTTGTATTGTATTTGCTTGCCAGTGGAAGCGTATTTAATCCAACTGCTTTCTGATTGCTTTCGCCTAGATAAGATTTCGTCCATTCGTCCAAATTAGTATCGTATGTTGTCCAAACAGCCGAATTGTTGTCTGCATTGTAAACATATAATAAACTATTCGATTTTGCTTTACCATATTCGTAACCAGAATTGTATCCCGCGTAAATGAAAAATGCAATAGAAGACAGGAAGAAAACAACGATCCAAGCTCCTTTTTTTGCAAATGCACCAAATATCGGAAGTAATAATCCGAACAAAAGAACGGTTAGAACAGCACTTCCGTACAATATTTTAAGACCTAAACCAACTGGGAACATTACAATGAAAGGCGCAACAATTGCTAGGGCAGGAATAGAAAATATTAAATTCATTCCTAAACTGTAATGTTGCGTAAACACAAAGATTCCGAACAATAAGATTCCGAAATAAACCGGAATAATTAAGAAACCTGCACCTGTTAAGCTATTTGCTAAAAAGGCATTGATGATGATCCAAACTAGTAACGGCGCCACAAAATGGTTCATCGTAGTTTTTGCTTCAGAAAAATGATGGTAAAAAGCAAAACAGATTGCAATACTTAACGTAACAAAAGCGCCAATGTAAGCATGACCGTTATAAGTAAATCCGTTTAGAAGATCAGAATACTGCGGGTAGATTTCAAGAACAAGTTTCCATCCTAAAAACGTTACCAATCCTGCAATTATAAGTGATCCAAGAAGTGGAACAAAACCTTTAAAAATTTCTGTGAAAGTAATGATTCGTTTTACTTTTCCAACGAAAATGAAAATAACCAATAAGCCAAAAGCAATAAGTGTCATTGGCATTACCCAAGTAAACGGATAACTGATGAAAGTAAAAGGAGCGTTGAAATAAACATTGTCTTCTGTAGACTCGGTTTGGTTTAAATCAATATTAGAGAAGTATTTTATCAAAGGCATGATGTAAGTGCCTTGATGCGCCAATGTGTTTTTGTTTAGATGCTTAACATCGTCCTGTTGCGTATGATAGTTAAAATGCCCATCGATAAATGCAAAATTAAAACCTTGAATATTTCCTTGTTCTCTAAAAACAGTTAAATCGGTATCGTTAGGAAGCATTTTGTAAATACTATACATCAACGAATTTGAAACGGGATGAGAAGGTTTTGCTTTTGTAAATTCCTTAATCAGAGCTTGATTTCCTTTATTGGTTTCCATCAGCATGTAGCTTGGTCCAGAAGTTCCTCTTGCTTCAAAGTTTAAAACCAAACCAACGTCTTTTGCCCAAGGATGTTTGTTTACGAATAAAGCAGCGCCGTTTAATCCTAATTCTTCTGCATCAGAGAATAATATGATAATATCGTTTTTTTGAGGATGTTTGGAGTACAAAAAGGCGCGAACACCTTCTAAAATGGTAGCGACTCCAGAAGCATCATCGCTTGCGCCTTTAGAGAACGAGTGTGGTGCACTATCATAATGAGAAAGAAGTAAAAGTGCTTTTGTATTGTTAGTTCCTTTAATTCGAGCCAAAATATTTTTTGACTTTACCAAAAGACCTTTATCGTTTAGAGTAAAACCTTCTTGGACACTCGTTTCTAAACCAATTCGGTTTAATTCTAGTTTTAAATAGTTGGCCACAAGTTCGTGATTGGTTGACCCTACATAGTGCGGTTTCTGTGCAATAATTTCGACCTGATTTAAGGCTCTTTCGGTCGAAAATTCTGCAAGAGCTTCGTCATCTTTTGAGATTCCTTGCGGCATCATCGTGGCGTATATAATGCCAAGTAAGGCTAAAACGCAGACTATGGCTAGAATTGAGGTGGGGTTTTTTCTCATGGTAATAAATACTAACTATATTTCTTTTTTAACAAGCATAAAATAATCATTGTCCAAGGAACGATAGCCTTGATCGTACAAGAAATAATATGTATTTCCTGTCTTGGTCTGTAAAATGTTTGTAAAGAACTCAAAATCAAAACCTTTTGTTAGTAATTTATCTCTCGAAGCTTTCGATTTTCCGTCTACATTTAACTCTGCCAAAATACGGTAATTTTTGCGTAACTTGTTGTTTATATTTCGCATGAAATTCGTACTATCTTTATTTATTTTGTTATTGTAGGCATTTCGACAACTGTCTGAGCAGAATTTCTTGTCTTCTCTGCCAACAATTTTGGCTGAGCATTCGAGGCATGTTTTCATGAATTCAATTTTTTAATTTCATAAAGATCGGATCTTCTGTCTTTTAATGTTTTTACGCTTCCATGTTCATGAAGTTCTTTTAGTAAGTTTAAATCAACATCTACAATTAGGGTCATTTCTGTATTTGGCGTAGCTTCTGCTTTGATTCCGTTACTTGGAAAAGCAAAATCGGATGGCGTAAATACAGAAGACTGCGCATATTGAATATCCATATTATTTACTTTCGGAAGATTTCCAACGCAACCTGCTATGGCTACATAACACTCATTTTCGATGGCGCGTGCCTGCGAACAATGTTTTACGCGAGTGTACCCGTTTTGAGTATCTGTTAAAAATGGTACAAACAAAATATTCATTCCCTCATCTGCTAAAAGTCTAGAAAGTTCTGGAAACTCAACATCATAGCAGATTAAAATTCCGATTTTACCGCAATCGGTATCAAAGGTTTTAAACTGAGATCCGCCTTTCATTCCCCAATGGATAACTTCGTTTGGCGTGATATGAATTTTGGTATACATTTCTGATGTTCCATCTCTTTTGCATAAGAAACCAACATTATAGAGATTTCCGCCTTCGAGATAAGGCATACTTCCAGTAATAATGTTGATATTGTATGAAATGGCAAATTCCTGAAACTTTTTTCTAATAGGATCAGAGTGACGAGCCAGTTCACGAATGGCTTCTGCTTCAGACAAATGATTGTAATCGGCCATTAAAGGCGCAATAAACAACTCTGGGAATAAAGCAAAATCAGAACCATAACCCGAAACGGCGTCAATAAAAAATTCGGCTTGTTCAAAAAGCGCTTCAACATTATTAAGTGGACGCATCTGCCACTGAATTAATCCTAAGCGAATAATATTTTTCTTCAAATTAATCAGCTTCGGACTATCATCATAGTAAATATTATTCCATTCCAATAGAACCGCAAATTCTTTCGATTCTTCATCTCCTTCCAAATAATTTTTGATGACTCTCAAAACGTGAAAATCGTTACTTAACTGAAAAGAAAGAACCGGATCGTACAATTCTTTGGTACGCACCTTTTCGATATAAGCTTTTGGAGACATCTTTTTGGCATGTTCTCTATAGTTCGGAATTCTTCCTGCAAAAACAATCGCCTTAAGGTTCAATTGTTCGCAAAGTTCTTTTCTTGCATCGTACAAACGACGTCCTAAACGCAAGCCTCTATAATTTGGATGAATAAAAACATCTATTCCGTATAAAATTTCAGCATTCGGATTGTGGGTCGAAAAGGTATAATCGCCACTAATCTGCTGATAATTATGTCTTTTTTCTACTAATTTTTCGTCAACAATAAGAGATAGGGCAGAGCCAACAACTTTTCCATCAACCAAAATTACCAGCTGTCCTTCTGGAAAAATAGAAAGAAGTCTTTCTATATCCTCAGATCTCCAATAAGAATCGGCCATTTCTGGATACGATTCGATCATCGATTTCTTTAATTGTTTATAGTCTTCTATTTCAAGATTTCGTAACTCTACTTTTTTAATTTTTGCCTGCATATCGTAAGATTTATCTCAAATATACAAAAAACAATTTCCATTTACAAACGCTTACAAATAGTTACAGTCGATAGTAAATAGTTAATAACCGACTGTCTCGTCTGAGCTTTCGCATCTTTGCCATGTTGAATTTGATAAACGATTCAATTTAATAGTAACATTAAAATAGTATACGCCATGAGTGCAATTAGAAACAAAGTACAATTAATCGGGAATGTAGGGAATGATCCAGAAATTAAAACATTAGAAAGCGGTAGAAAACTAGCACACCTTACGATCGCAACAAATGAGATTTATAGAAATGATAAAGGCGAGAAAGTAGAACAAACAGAGTGGCATCGAATAACTGCTTGGGGGAAAACCGCAGAACTTATAGAAAAGTATGTTGTAAAAGGTAAAGAAATCGCTGTTGAAGGAAAACTGACACACAGAAGCTATGATGATAAAAACGGAGAGAAACGTTATATAACCGAGGTTGTAATAAATGAAATTTTACTGTTGAGTAAATAGCGTTTTTTTTTCGAGATAGTTAAACCCGACAGGATCCAAAACCTGTCGGGTTTGTTGTTTTTATAAATGAATTAAAGTATCGAAACGCCATTAGCATCAGTTGTAAGAACTTCGCTCATATAATCAAAAAAAGGTCTCATGTTTTTGAAAGCATCCAATGCCAGTTCTAAAAACTGCGGACTCAAGACTTCTTCATCTGTAAAACGCTTAATGACCAAAAATTGTTTGAAACGAAGCAAATCAATGGCAGGATGATCAACATCAAAACCTTTTGGCTTTGTTTTGAGCTGTTCTCCTTGCAAAGTGCCAAAATTGCTTTTGAAAGAATCTGAATTCAATATTTCTTGAAAGGTTTCTGGATCTTGAGCAAATTCGTTTCTTATTCGTTTTAAATCTGCGGCATTTGGTCCCCAGAAGCCACCAGCAAAAAAGCTGTTTCCTTTTTCCAGGTGAAAATAATAACCGCCACGTCTTGCTGCAGTTGCTCGTGTGTAACTTCCTCCCCAATAATGCTTAAAAGGGGTTTTATCTTTAGAAAAACGAATGTCTCGATAAATTCTGTAAACGCTTTTCTTGCCCGAAGCATTTTCTAAAACATCAGTTTTGGAAAGTTCCTTCAGTAAAGCGCCTGCAAAATTTTCAATATGATTGAGCTCTATTAAATATTGTGGTTTATGCTCTTCAAACCAAGGTTTATTGTTGTTCTTTTTCAGTTCAACTAAAAAGTCAAGACTAGATTTGGGAATTGTAACAGTGTTTTCCATAATTGAATTTAAAAATCGAAAGTGACTGCAATTTAAAACTAAAAAACCCACCAGAGAAATCTGATGGGTTTTTCTATATTGCATTAAGCAGTTTTTTTGAATAAGTCAAACATAGGACAGCGTGAGCAGCGTTTCTTTTCGCTCTTTTTATATTTCTCGCAACAAGAAGATTTACAGTTTTCAATCTTCTTAATTTTATCAAGGATATCTTTGTTTTTCTTTTTCTTTTTATCCTTTTTTTTGTCCTTGTCTTTTTCTTTCTTGCTCACTTTTTCCTCTGAATTTTAAAAACAGAGACAAATATAAACTAAAAAAGTTATTTTTAAATGTTCTAAATAAACTTTAACTTTTTTATTTAGGATTGATAGCGATTGAACTCGTAACTGTTAATTGCTGAATATCACGATCAAACAAATAAAGTCCACCTTTATCATCACCAATTAAGTTGATTTTATCTAAGATCGATTTAGCTGTAGCTTCCTCTTCAATTTGTTCAGAAACGTACCATTGCAAGAAATTGTGCGTAGCATAATCTCTTTCTTCAAAAGTAATGTGCACTAATTCGTTGATAGATTGCGAAACAAAAAGTTCGTGATTGTAAAGCTCCTCAAACATCTCTTTGAAAGTAGTATAAGTTGTTTTTGGCGCTTTAAGATCTGTTACCTGAGCGTGTCCTCCGCGTTCGTTTACATACTTAACTAGTTTAAGCATATGTGCGCGCTCTTCATCTGACTGTGTGTACATAAATTGAGCGATTCCCTCTAATCCTTGTACTTCAGCCCAACAAGCCATAGAAAGATAAGTTTGCGAAGATTCTGCTTCTATGCGGATTTGCTTGTTTAAAGCTGATTCAATATTTTTTGCTAACATAATAAGTGTCTTTTTTGTAAAATTAAGCAAAATTATTCATTTCATTTTTCTAAAGCTCGAAAACATTAGACTCTTTGATTAACTGTAAGTAGAATAATAGTAAGAAGATAGGCTTTAGTTGTGTAGCATAAAAAAAGCCCCTAAGAAAAAATCTTAAGGACTTTCGAATCAAGTATTAAAAAGAAATTATTTTACAATAAAAGTAACTCGTCTAGCTAATCTTCTAGCTTCGTCAGAATCTTTTTGAATTGATGTATCTGCACCATTTGCAACAACATTTAAACGAGAAGAAGCAATTCCAGCTTTTTCGAAAATTGTTTTTACGTTAGTAGCTCTAGTATAAGATAATTTTTCATTATACTCAGCTTTTCCAACTTGATCAGCATAACCAACAAGGTCTAGAGATGCAGAAGGGTTTTTTCTTAAGTAATTTAACACAACGTCAATCGCAGCTGTTGAGTTCTCGATTGGAGTTGTTTTATTGAAATCAAAATAAACACTGTAATATTTGTCATTAATCATTCTTCTGATTAATTCGTTATCAGTTGCCTGAGGAGTGTTTATTTGTTTTTCAACAACTACTTCTTTTTGAGCAGGTATTTTCTTGATTTGTGCTTCAAGATTTGCTACTTTGCTTTCTAAACCAGAAATATCCACATTGTTACCTTCGCTTGAAGTTACAGTCCAGTCTGCATGTTTTGCATTTTTTCCTAAGTACACATTTAAACCAATTGTACCATTAAAAATCAAACCTGAGAAACCTCTGTTTTGAGCTACATAAGCTCCATCAAAGGTATGATCTTGTGATGCATTCAAAATAGTAGAGAAATCACCAGTTAAAGCAACTCTGTTTGATAATTTTATTTGTCCAGTTACACCGGCAATAAAGTTACCCACTTCATCTGCTCCTTTAAAGTTATCACTTCTTAATTGACCATAACCAAAACCAGCATGTCCTAATAAACCAACAGTGTTTGTCCATGTTTCAAAATTCATGATACGACCTAAGTTAGCAACAGCCTGTAAATCTACTCTGTAGTTTTTTGAATCAAAATCGATAGAGTTGCTTTTTGAAGTAAAACTGTTGTATCCAAAATCGGCCTTTAAACCAAATTTGTTGTTGAACATATAACGAACCCCTACTTCGCCAACCCAAGGACTTGGAGTACTTGTTGAGTAACCTGCTGAAAATGAGCGTTGAGGTTTAGTTAGTCCGCCAGCTAGTTCTACAGACCACTTATTATAGCTGCTATTGTTTTCTGTTTGCGCATGTACTCCTGTTAAAGCCAGGGCAAATGCAAGAGTCATTACAATTTTTTTCATTGTTTCTTAATTTTAAATATTGTCCAAAACAACAACAAATTGTAAGTAAAAACTTTCTCTAAAAGCCAAAAAAGTATTAAAATAGGGTAATTGGCAAAAATCTAAGTGATAAAAAATAAGGAAAATAAAAGCAAATAGGTTTTATCAACGAATGGGTTTAATTAAATCCGTCAGTAAATTTGCGAAGAACAAGCTGTTTCGCAACAATGTCATAATAAGTTAAAATGGTGTAATTACTTAGTTTAACAGAATTAGGAAGAACTGCTTCTCGATGAGAATCTAAAAAGTAGAAGATTTTATCGGTAGCAAAAGGCTCGTGTGTTTCTTGTGTTGGTTCTAGTTTTTTGGTCCATATACTTTCAAAAAAAACAGAATAATTGGTCTCAACATTGTAATAATTGTTTGAAGGAAAATCTCCAAAAGGATCGCTAAAATTAAAACCATTAATAGATACCGCATTGAAATCTCTTCCGCTTCCTCCTAGTGTGATAAAGAGATTTTTCTCGTTTTTATAAACCGAAACTCCAGCATCAAGGGAAGATAAAGCTTTTAAAAATTTCGCTGTATTCTTTAATTTTCTGGGCTCACGATCTTCAATTTGCAATAGTAATGGGGAATTACTAAAACGAATGGTGTCTTTTTTTGAAACCGCAAAAGACTTTATCGATTCACCAGATCCATAATCTTTGATGTCAAGCAAAAGCTCATCGGCATTAAAATTAATTTGATATAATTTATTCTCGTGATAATAAGAATTAGACGTTTTTGGGTTTTTATCTCCAACCGGTTTTAAAAATGTCTTTTCTTTTATTTCTAGGTTTTCTAAATCAATATCAAACAATTGCGTTTTTCTAAAGTTTTGATCTAAAGTTAGAATCAAGCGATTAGGAAGGGTATAAATTTTACTTTTGGCAGTAACCTTATACAACGGATTGTATTCGCCAGATCCCATCAGTTCTATTGGATTTTCAAACAAAATTTGATGAAATGTTTTAGGCTGGTTTTTCTGATCTATAAATTTGAAAGCGCTAAAATCTAAAAACTTTTGTTCGGCCATTCCGTTTTTAAAAATAAAAGCAATCAAAGCCTCTTTTGTTCGATCTTTCATCAACAAATAGAAGTTGTTGTCTCTCTGATAATTTGTTATTAGCGAATTCTCTTCAAGCGGAATCTGAAATTTTAATGCTCTAGAGGTTTTGTTTTCCAGATAATATTTAATTAAAATAATTGATTTGTCTTCTTTCGAAAACCAATATAAAGTAGGATTTCCATCTTCGCTAAAACTGTAACCCATTAAAGATCTGTTTTGAGTATACTGACGATTTGTAACAAATTTATCTCTAAGAAATAAAGCACTATTGTACTTTAATATCGAAAGGCTATCTGCACTGGCAGCAAAAAGAAAAACATCATGAGTAATGGTATTTTCACCAATCATAATTTCAGATTGGCCAATTTGGTTTTTTAAATCTATTGCATAAGAAGTTAGTACTGTTTGACTTAACAAAACAGAACTAGAGATAAAAAACAAAAAAAGAAAAATTCGTTTCATATGTTTTTGGGCGCAAAAATCATTCCGATTATTTTACTGATTCATAAGCTCTTGAAAAAGATCTACAAACTGACCAACGTGCATTCCGTCCATTAAACCATGATGAACATAAACGGCCATCGACATAGTTCTTTTTCCAGTTTCGGAAACCATCATTTTACCAAACGAAATTTTTGGACAGCTGTCTGGATACGTAAAACTGCGTGCATGAGTTATCGAACTAAAATTCAACCACGGAATTGCCGAAAAATGAATCAGATTATCATCATCAAAAGATCTGGTAAAAAGTCCGTTTGTGTTTTGAATTCGCTCGATTTCGGTTAATGCAATTTGTTCGAATGTTTTAAAATCAGGATGATATTCAATTAAAGAAAATCCGAACGTGCCATCTTCACGACCAATTGTTGCCGATGCATCAATTTGATTGTTAATGTATATTTTGTCTTCTGAAATTCGATATTTAAAATTATCAATGGCGTTTACTGCAGCCAAAGTTTTATGCAAATAGAAAATGAAAAAAGAAGCGTTTATACTTTTTGCGGTTTGATACGCTTTGGTGCAGTCAATTTCTACGGTGACTCCAAAAAAGGGTTCTTCCATTTGTTTGAAATGGGCAAAATGCTCTTTTCTATTCCAATTTTCTAGGTCTAAAAGTGTTTTCATTATAATAAATTCGGAACCACTTCTGCAATAGTTTCAAATGAACTAAAATGCTCGTGTTCTATAGTATGATTAATTTTTTCGTGTTCCCAAGTAGTATGAAATGGAATATGAACAGCATAACCGCCAATTCCTAAAACAGGAAGAACATCTGATTTTAATGAATTACCAATCATCAAAAATTCGTGTGGCTCAATATCTAAACGGCCTAAAAGTTTCTGATAATCGATTTCTTGTTTGTCTGACATTACTTCGATATGATGAAAATAATGCCCCAAACCAGAACGATGCAATTTGCTGTGCTGATCTTTTAGATCGCCTTTTGTAGCAACGACCAATTTATATTTTCCTTTTAAAGCTTCAAGAGTTTCTTCAATTCCGTCTAGCAATTCGATTGGTTTTTCCAGTAATTCTTTTCCGTATTGAATGATTTTTTCAATGACTTCAATCGGAATGGTATTGTTAGAAATATTCATCGCAGCTTCAATCATCGAAAGAATGTATCCTTTGATTCCATATCCATACAAAGGCAGATTGGCAATTTCTATTTTGAATAATTCCTGCGAAATGCCTTGATGTGAAAGGTAATCTTCCATCAAAGCGCAAAATTTATGTTCGGTTTCCTCGAAATAAGGTTCGTTTACAAACAAAGTATCATCGGCATCAAATGCGATTACTTTTAAGTTTGGTATTTTAGTTTTATGTAACATAATGTTTTTTGTTTCAAGTTCTGTTTGTTTCAGGTTTCAAGTTTTTTTGCCACGGATTATTAAGATTAAAATGATTTTTTATTTGCTTAATCTGCCATTCCGATGGCTATCGGGAGCTTGATATTTTTTTAAAATTAATTAATAATCTGTGTTAATTCTTTAAATCTGTGGAAATCTGTGAGCTGTTCTTTACTTAGAAAAAAGCCCTTTCAAAGAAATCGTTTTATCGTAAAACGTAATTCGGATTCCGAAAAGCAGAATGATTCCACCCAAAACCATCTGTAAAGTTATTTGTTCTTCTAAAAACAACCAAGCTAAAATTGAGGTAATTACAGCTTGACTCAATAAACTTAACGAAACTCTTGTCGCGCGCATGTGTTGTGTGGCATAACTAATCGAAAGCCAAGCACACAATTGACAAATTACGGCTTGCAAAACCAAAACAAACCAGCCCATATCTGTGAATCCTGTGAAAGGTTCGTTTAATGAATAACATAAAATTCCCAAATAAATACTTGAAGCCATTAAACTAATCGTCATAAACGAAAGAACATCGACCTCTGAAAGGACATTTTTGCTTACCAAAAGGTAAATGGAATATAGAATGCCAGATAAAACGGCAAATAGAAATGCTTTATCGAAGTTTAAATCGATAAAAAATTCAAAACCGACCAAAGTGACCATTCCGAATAAAGCGACCAATGTTCCGATCCAGAAATTTGTTGCAGGTTTTGCTTTCAGAAAAAAGAAAGAACCAACCCCAACCCAAACTGGAGATAAATTGGTTAAAAGTGAAGCCTGAGTCGCGCTTGATTCCTGAATAGCGATATTCCAAACGGCAACATCAGACGAAAATAAAACACCGCAAAGTATTGCTAAAAGTACAAATTTTAGTTTTGGAAGTTTAAAGTTTCCGCTAAAAAGTACATAAGGCAGTAACAGAACCACAGCAAAAAACATTCGGTAAAAAGCCGAAATTAATCCTGGTGTTAAACGTAATTTTACCAATATCGGGAAAATAGATATGCAGAGTATACCGCAGATTAGGGCTAATCTTGGTTTTGTGAGTTTCATTAGATGTATTTTATTCTTGTATTATTTTTCAAAGATAACTTAGAAAGCGAGTATTTTGAAAGGAAAAAGCGCGAATCGATTAAAATTAATAATTGATTCACGCTTTTTTGTTGTTTTAAGCAGCTAAAAATTTACTGCAAGCTTTCTGAATTTGTTTATCCGAAAACGGTTCGAGTGTTTCGGCAAGCATTTCACTGGTTTTGATGCATTCCATCATTTTTGATCTTAGCTCTTTGTCATCTCCCAATTCTGTTTCAAGAATTCGCTTGAAAATTTCAGACAGATAATTGGGCTGTTCTCTAAAATCTCCTTCAAACCAAAGGTCTGAAAGGAATTTTGCCATCGATGGCATTACATCTTGATGTGTCGGTTTTTGATTTTCTCTTTGCATAATCGAAAATATTAGACGCACGAAACCCTCGCTTTAGATGTGCAAAAATACCCAGAAGGATAGATTTCCCGAGTTTCCATAGGGACATCATGGCGAGGGTTCGCTTATTTTTAACTTTTAATAAAGTTCAGAATTACTTCTGGTATTTTTGCAGAACAAACTTACAATTATAAACTTATATAAAAGTAAAAAACATGAGAAATTTCTCATGTTTTATATTTCGATTCTTAAAAAGAACTTTTAGTTTACCGTAGCTCCGTTCGGCGCATCAGCATCTGGATTTACAAAAACCAGTTTTCCTTCTGCATTTGTTGTCATCAAGATCATTCCTTGACTTTCAACTCCGCGTAAAGCTCTTGGCGCTAAGTTTGCTAATACAGAAACACGTTTTCCGATGATTTCTTCTGGCGAAAAACTCTCCGCAATTCCTGAAACAATCGTACGAATATCGATTCCGGTATCAACTTTAAGAACCAGAAGTTTGTTTGCTTTTGGCATTTTTTCAGCCTCCAAAATAGTTCCGATACGAATATCCATTTTCGCAAAATCATCAAACTGAATTAAATCTTTTTGTGGTTCTGCTTGTTTGTTTTCAGCAATATTTGCGGTTTTTGTCGCTTCCAATTTATCTACTTGTTTTTGTATTTCTTCGTCTTCAATTTTAGCAAAAAGCAATTCTGCCTCGCCAATTTTATGTCCTGCTGGAATTAAATCTGAATTTTCAGAAATGTCATTCCAACCTAAAGTTTTCTCAATAAAGATGTCTTTTGCATCGCGATCTTTCTCTTTTAAGAATTTACTGAAACCTGCAAAATGCTCTTTAAGGTCAGCCAAATTCAAGATTTTAGAAAGTTTCGCAGCAGTAAAAGGTAAAAACGGTTCAGCTAAAACGCTTAAAGCAGCAGCAATTTGCAATGCCACATACATTTGAGTTTTTACACGCTCTGGATTGTCTTTCATTACTTTCCAAGGCTCTTCGTCTGCAAGGTATTTATTTCCTAAACGCGCCACATTCATTAATTCGCCTAAAGCTTCACGGAATCTGTAACGTTCCACCGAACTTGCAATTACAGCTGGATATGCTTTTAATTCGTTTAAAGTTTGTTCATCAACTTCTGAGAATTCGTTTGGAGTTGGAATAACGCCATCGTAGTATTTATTAGTTAAAACTACAACACGATTCACGAAGTTTCCGAAAACGGCAACTAATTCATTGTTATTTCTAGCTTGGAAATCTTTCCAAGTAAAGTCGTTATCTTTTGTTTCAGGAGCGTTTGATGTTAAAGCGTAACGCAAAACATCTTGCTTATCTGGAAACTCTTCTAAATATTCGTGCAACCAAACGGCCCAGTTTTTAGAAGTCGAAAGTTTGTTTCCTTCCAAATTCAAAAACTCATTTGCAGGAACATTGTCTGGTAAAATATAACTTCCTTCAGCTTTTAACATCGCTGGGAAAATGATACAATGGAAAACAATATTGTCTTTTCCGATAAAGTGAACCAATTTCGTTTCTTCATCTTTCCAATACGGTTGCCAATCTTTTCCTTCGCGCGCTGCCCATTCTTTTGTAGAAGAAATGTATCCAATTGGCGCATCAAACCAAACATATAATTTTTTGCCTTCGGCACCTTCAACAGGAACATCAATTCCCCAATCTAAATCACGTGTTACGGCGCGAGGCTCTAATCCTGCGTCGATCCAAGATTTTACTTGTCCGTAAACATTCGTTTTCCAATCGTTTTTATGTCCGACTAAAATCCATTCTGTTAGAAAATCAGAATATCTGTCTAAAGGTAAAAACCAGTGTTTTGTTTCTTTAAGAATTGGAGTTTCTCCAGTAATGGTCGATTTTGGATTAATTAAATCCGTAGCGTTTAAAGTAGATCCGCAATTTTCACACTGATCTCCGTAAGCTCCATCATTACCACATTTTGGACAAGTTCCCACAACAAAACGATCTGCTAAAAACTGATTTGCTTTTGCATCGTATAATTGTTCTGTAACTTCTTCAATAAAATCGCCTTTATCATACAATGTTCTAAAGAATTCCGAAGCCGTATCATGATGAATTTTTGCCGAAGTTCTTGAATAGTTGTTGAATGAAATCCCGAAATCTTCAAACGATTTGCGGATAATCCCGTCATATTTATCAATAACTTGCTGTGGTGTAATTCCTTCTTTTTTGGCTTTCATAGAGATTGCAACTCCATGTTCATCGCTTCCGCAAATAAATGCTACATCTTTTCCTTGCAATCTTAAATATCTCGAATATATATCTGCAGGCACATAAACTCCCGCCAAGTGACCAATATGAATAGGTCCGTTGGTGTAAGGCAATGCCGCCGTGATCGTATATCTCTTTGGATCTTGTATCATAATTCAATTTTATTGAGTGCAAAAATAAGCAATAGATTTGAGATTTTAATATTAGACAGAGATTCGCAAAGAAAAAGCGCAGAGAATCGCAGAGATTTTTTGAATTTAGTTCTCGCAAAGTCGCGGAGATGCAAAGTTTTTTTAAGCCAAAATTGTTAGTATTGTTTGTCATTTCGATTTCTATGATAAAACCAAATCTTTTTCATAAAAGGTTTGGTTTTTTATTACTGCAAAAACTCTATGGATTATTTTGTTTCTCAC